>NZ_JBEYEY010000031.1:0-39891 GCF_040703635.1 Streptomyces sp. NPDC007189 | reverse complement strand
GCTACGAGCGCAAAGCCGAGCACTTCCTCGCCTTCACCAGCATCGCCTGCACCCTCATCTGCTACCGCAGGCTCACCAAATGAGATGGCTTCTAACGCACCGGCCGGAGGGGCTACGGCCCCTCCGGCCGATCCTTGCGGTCCGGCCAGTTGACGAGGGCGACACCACGTCGGCGACAGAGTGAGCGCGGGACTCGTACCGGTTACGGTCGGTCCTCCCTGCTCTCCTGACGCTCGTGACCCGCGCAACAGGAGTCGGACGTGTGTCGATGCTGCGACGGCACGCCGGCGGTGCCGGCGCGCACCGCGCACTGCGCCCAGTGCGCGCTGTCCACCATGTGGTCGCTGTCGGATGCGGCGTTGGCCAGGCTGGCGCAGCACACGGCCAGCAGGATGCCACCCGCCACGAAGGGCAGGTTCCGGCGTGCGGGAGGCGGGGCCAGCAGGGCCCGCACCCGCTGGGGTACCGCACCGCCGGTTACGGCCATGGCGATGGGACGTGGCGCCCCGCCCGAGGCCAGAGCCGCACGGCCGACGGCGTGGGCGACGATCTTGCGGTCGCCGACACTCTCGGCGGCCTCTTCGTCGGCCCAGCGTTCCAGGACGAAGCCGCCGGCGACTGCCAACGGCCGCAGCAACGGGTTCAAGGCCGCCGAGAGCCGCCACACGCTCTGGAAAAGGTGGTGCCGGCCGCGCAGATGCGCCCGCTCGTGCGCGAGCAGGGCCTCACGTTCGCCGTCACCGAGACAGCGCAGCATTCCCCGCGAGACCACGATGCGTCCCGGCGTGCCGGGCAGCGCGAAGGCCAGTGGGGCGTCGTCGTCCACCACCACCAGGTCCGTGTCTCCTGGAAGGTGGGCGCATTCCCGCCGTGCCCGCACGAGGTGACGGACCTGACGTACGGCGGCCACGACCAGCGAGACGACACCGACGACCAGCATCAGGGCGCTCACGGCCGCGACGATGCGGTACACCGGGTCCTCGGCGCGCAGCGCGGCAACGGACCACTGGCCCTCAGCCGCGACCTGCGGAACCTGAGCCACGCCGGTGAAGGCCAGCAGGGCGAGTGCCCCCGCCCAGCCGATGGCCGTCACGAGCGCGGCACAGGCCAGCGCCCGGGCGGCGGGACGCGGGGGCAGCCGGCGCGCAAGCCGCGGTCCAAGCGCGGCCAGCACGACCGTGACGACGAACGGGACGTAGACGCTGACCAGCATCCGACTCACCGCTTCCCGCGGGAGCGCTCACCCTCAGTGGGTGTTTCGTCGTGGCCGGACAGCAGTTGGTGCAGCAGGTGCTCGTCATGCGCCGACAGTTCCGACACGAACCGGGCCAGCACGGCCTCGCGGTCGGAGCCGCCCTCGAGCAGGGAGTGCATGCGCTGGGCAGTGTGGGACGCCTCATCGCGGGCGGGCTCGTAGGCGTATCCGCGACCCTCACGGTGTCGCACGAGCATGCCCTTCTCATGAAGCCGAGTCAGGATCGTCAGCACGGTCGTGTAGGCCAGGTCGCCCGGCAACTGCTCCCGGACCTGACGTGCTGTCAGAGGTCCGTCGGCGGCCCAGAGCGCGGCGAGCACATCGCTCTCCAGCTCACCGCGCGCCCGCCTGCCGGCTGCCCCTCGGGTGCCCCCGTGCCTTAGGTCCTCCACCGTCCGCCTTCCTCCGGTCGATTCTGTACAGGCTACCCGTCGGCCAACTACTACTTGTAGGAGGTATGCTCCGGCTTCAAAGATCGGACTACTACATCTCGTAGAGTTCTCTCGCTCCCTTCATGCTGCGGAGGAAAGCCCATGCCCCACGCCGGAAGCACGGCGCCTGGAGTCGCCCTCGCGGGCGCGATTCCGCAGCAGCGGGCCGCAACGCGTCACGCAGGCAGGATCGCCGTCGTCTCCGCTAGCGTCGGAGCCGGTCACGACGGTGCGGCCGCCGAACTCGCCCGACGCCTCACTGCGGACGGCTTCACGGTCGACCGGTTGGACCTGCTGGAACTGCTGCCGGCCCAACTGGGCCGCGCCGTCCAGGAGGGCTACCACCGGATGCTCGTCCGCGCGCCATGGGTCTATCAGCGGATCTATTCCAGCACCGAGCGGGCCGGAGGTGGCGGGCCGATCGCGCGTGCACTGCTCCGCACGGCCGAGGACCGGGTGCTGCGGGCCCTTCCCCAGGGCACGGGAGCGGTGGTCTCGACCTACCCGGGAGCCAGCCGGGTCCTGGGCAACCTGCGCCTGAAGAAGCGCCTGCACATTCCGGTCCTGACGTACCTGACCGACTTCTCGGTACACCCCCTGTGGGTGGCGGACGGTGTCGACGTCCACCTGGCCGCCCATGCCATACCCGCTGCCCAGGCGCGGACGGCAGGGGCACGGGACGTGCGGGTGTGCGGCCCGGTCGCCGACCCACGGTTCGGCCCCTGCGGCACAGAGCAGCGGGCCCGGGCGCGGGCGGCGTTCGGGCTGCCGCAGCAGGCCCCGCTCGCCCTTCTGGTCGCCGGGTCATGGGGCGTCGGACCGGTCCGCAAGGTCGCGCTCGAGCTGCGCGACTGCGGCGCCGCCGTCCCGGTCGTCGTGTGCGGCCGGAACGAGACTCTGGCCGAGCAACTGCGCGCGGACGGCATCGAGCACGCCTACGGCTGGGTCGACGACATGCCCAGCCTGATGCACGCCGCGGACGTCCTCGTACAGAACGCCGGTGGACTCACGTCACTGGAGGCGTTCGCCTCGGGCCTGCCCGTCGCCAGCTACCGCTGCATACCGGGGCATGGGCTGACCAATGCGGCCGCCCTGGACGAAGCAGGTGCGGCCGCATGGATTCGTGACCCGGCCGACCTCAAAGCGGTTCTGTGCGACCTGATCGACGGTCCGCTCGGCGAGCAGCAGCGCGCGACCGGCCTCGCCTTGTTCGCCCAGACCCCGAACAGCGGCCCCGCGGCCGAGATCGCACGCGTGCATCGAACGGGCCTCTCCAACGGGGATCAAAAGCCCCCGCTGCCGCGGCGGAGGCGACCGCGTCGACTGGCCGCCACCGCCGCGGTGGCCACCGCTGTGTGGGCATGCTCCGTCGGCACGGGGATGGCAACGACGTACGACGGTCCGGGCCTCATGCACGCCATCGGCAACGGCCTTGTGGACCGCCTCGCGGGTCACCACGCCCACCGGCAGGGGGAACAGCACTCGTGAACATCCCCCGGACGCTGCGCTCGGCCGCGGTCGCGGCCCTGCCCACTCTCGCCGCCGCACATGCCGCCCCCGTGATCTCCACCTTCGGGCCACTGCGCAACCGCCTGATGCCCCGCTTGTCGGGCCGGGGCCGCCCCGACCACGTCGCCCTCACCTTCGACGACGGACCCGACCCCCGCTCCACCCCGTACTTCCTGCGACTGCTCTCCGACCGCGGGGTTCACGCCACCTTCTTCGTCCTCGGCAGCGAGGCACGGCGCTCTCCCGCCCTGGTCCGGGAGATTGCAGCCGCCGGCCACGAGATCGGCATCCACGGCTGGCTGCACCGCCCCCTGCTCCTGCGTGGACCGCGTGCCACCCACGACGACCTCGCTCGGGCCCGCGACCTCGTCGCCGACCTGACCGGCCGGCCGCCCACGCTCTTCCGCCCCCCGTACGGAGTCATGTCCACCGCCGCCCACCTCGCGACCCGCCGCCTCGGACTCACCCCGGTCCTGTGGACCGCCTGGGGAGAGGACTGGACCGCACGGGCCACCCCGGCTTCCGTCCACCGCACCGTCACCGACGACCTGGACGGCGGCGGCACGATCCTCCTCCACGACTCCGACTGCACCTCCGCCCCCGGCGCCTGGCACTCGGCCCTCGGCGCACTGCCCATGATCCTCGACACGTGCGGGGACCGGGGTTACTCGACCGGTCCGCTACGCGACCACGGATGGCCGCAGCCGGAAGCATGCCGACGGGAACGTCCCTCACCCCCCTCGTCGTCTACGGTTCAGTAGGCGGTCTACTTGGCTGTAGTCATCCACGCCTGTCCGCTCCTGG
This sequence comes from Streptomyces sp. NPDC007189, assembly GCF_040703635.1. Taxonomy (NCBI): domain Bacteria; kingdom Bacillati; phylum Actinomycetota; class Actinomycetes; order Kitasatosporales; family Streptomycetaceae; genus Streptomyces; species Streptomyces sp. NPDC007189. The sequence continues at coordinate 35,892 of NZ_JBEYEY010000031.1, read as the reverse complement.
GTGCCCACTTCTCCTCAGAAAGGGCTTGGCCCCTGTGACCCCACCGCTGCACTTCACGACCCAGCTCGCCGTGAACGTGCTCGACGCCCAGTCACTGCTGGCCACCTTCGGCGTGCTGGGCGTCGGCGTGGTCCTGTTCGCCGAAACGGGACTGCTGGTCGGGTTCTTCCTGCCTGGCGATTCCCTGCTGTTCACCGCGGGCCTACTGTGCACGGGAGCGGCGGACCGACCCGTGAAACTGTCCCTTGCGCCGCTACTGGTCACGGCGGCCGTGGGCGCGCTGGCCGGGGCGCAGTGCGGGTTCCTCATCGGACGCAAGGCGGGCGGGGCCCTGATTTCCCGCAGCCGGTCGCCGCGGCTGCACCACGGCGTGAAACGGGCCGAGGAACTGCTGGAGCGGTACGGGCACGCCAAGGCCATCGTCCTGGCCCGGTTCATCCCGGTGGTACGCACGGTCCTCAACCCGATCGCGGGCGCGCTGGAGGTCCCCACGCGGACCTTCACGCAGTGGCAGGTGGCCGGCGGCCTGGTCTGGACGATGGGAATCATCCTGGCCGGGTATGCGTTGGGCTCATCCATTCCCAACGTCGACCACTACCTGCTGCCGATGGTCGCGCTGATCGTCGTCGTGTCGCTGACGCCTCTTCTCGTGGAGTTTCTGCGCGGCCGCCGGGCCGCCAAGTCTGAGGAAGAGCAGCGGTGATCGTCCCCTGTGCGCGGTCGGCCACCGAGGGCCCCGGCGTGTAGACGGCGGCGCCCGAAAAGAAAGCGACAACCACGATCACGGCGGCCGCCACGGGGATCCCTGCCGGGCTCGGGACGCCGGCGCCGATACCCGTGCTGCAACCGCGGTCCAAGGCTCGGTCACGACGGCTCACCGGCACGCGGCTTGGCGGGCTCCCCCGGACCTGCATGAGCCGCCGCGACCACTCCCGCCCCGCAGGGGCCGCCGGCCTGGGCAGGTGGATCCTGTTCGGTACTCTGGCCGCCCTCGTCGCCGGGCATACTGGCTCGCTCGGGCCCGACGGCCGGTTCCTTCCTGGTCGGTCGGGCACCGCCCCATTCGGCCCCAGCAGTGACCTGCGGGGTGACGACCACCGGGACCGCTGTCACACGACACACGACGGCGAGGACCGTGCGGCCGTGCCCGCCCGGCTTGTGTCGGAGCTGTCGGCGGAGGAAGAGCAGCTGCTGGAGCAGTTGTTGCACAGCGACTTGCCAGGCCAAAGGCGAAGCTGTCCGACTCTGTCCGCGGGAACCGCGCAGCAAGCTGAAATCCGCGACGGCGCGACGGGATCAGAGCCACCGGGGGTGGGGCCCGTGATCGGACGACTCACAACCGACCAAGTGGTCGGGTGGCGGGCCGGCACTGGCCGCGAACCCAGAGACGTGACTGCCGACTACAGTCACCGGCCTCTCGTCCGGCCGGCTCGCTCCGACGTCGGTGTGCTCGGGCATCAGTGCGGGCGCGCCTTGGGATCATGTCCGTCGTGAGCGGATACTACCTTCCCTGGCTGGGCGTTCCGCTGGAGCACGGCCCCTGGGCCGCCGCGGCCGCGGTGTTTGCTGTCACACCCGGTGGACTGTGGCTGCTCGCGCTACTTCTGGAGCGCCGCCTGATGGGATTTCGGACCGGATTCGTGGCAGTGCTGATCGGCGACCCACTGCTGGCCGTGGCGGTCGCGCTGGGGATGTGGCGTATAGGTACGGCGCCGCCGGGTGGTCCGGCAGGGCCGTGGTGGGGACTGGCATCAAGCGGGGCCTGGTTGTGCTTCGGTCTCCTCCAGTGGTGGAGAGAGCTGCGGGCAGGGTTCTTCACGCGCAGGCAGGCACTCGCCCCGACGAAGATCTGGCATCAGCTGGCGGTCTGTCCACTGCTGGGGTACTGGCTGTGGACGGCTGGAGTCGGCGGCTTGCTGGCGCCGGGCGCACGCCCGGGCGATGTCACAGCCCGCGTGCTGATCGTGGCGTGCGTCGCAGGCTGGGCGGTGATCAACGGTTACGACCGGCGGCGTCCCAAGCTGGGGCATCCCCCGTACGACTGGCGGCGGCTTCGGCCACTCCCCCAGCCGTGGCCCACCGCATCCCGCACGCTTCGGGCCTACCGGAGCACGAGCGGCGCAGAGGAGCGCATCATCCACCGCTGAGGGCCGGGTGACGTGCCGCCTTTGGACTCGATCGTTGTCGGCAAGTCTGCCCGGGGCGGTCATCGCGCCGCCCCCACCGGTGTGGCTACCGAGCGGCCTGCGTTGCGACCGCGGGTTCGGCCGTCAGCAACGGTCGCAGCGCGCCTCCGCTCAGGGCCGCGACCAGAGGCGTGGCCCAGCGGCGCAGGGCCAGGCTTGTGAGGTACGCGATGGGCAGTGCGAGAAGCACGGAGCCGAGGACGTCGTGGGGGTAGTGGGCGCCGACGTAGACCCGGGTGAAACCCTCGACCACGGCGAACACCGCCGCGATCGCGCTCAAGCGGCGGTCCAGCAGGAACAGCGCGGCCACCGTCGCAGCGGCCACGGTGCTGTGCCCGCTCGGGAAGGCATAGTCCGACGGCGCCGGGCAGGCATCGACGAAGTAGGCATGCGGCATAGACCGGCAGGGGCGCACCTCACCGATGATCTTCTTGACCACCTCGGCACAGGCGAAGGCGGTCACGACGGCGACCGGCGCAGCCAGCGCAACGGTCATCGCCTGCGTGCCGCGGCGGCGCGCGGACCACCAGCCCATGACCATGAGCACCGCGAAGACGCCCAGGCCGAGGTTGGTCCACACCTCCAGCGGGGTGTTGAGCCACTTCGTGTCGCGGGCGAAATCGGTGACGGAGGTGAACAACGAGCCATCGATGCCGGACCCGTCGAAGGCCAACTGCGCGGTGGCGGCCGCGGTCATAACGAGACGTCCTTCCGTTTGAGCACGCCGTGTGAGCACGGGATGGGTACGAGGCGACGCGGTTCGAGTCCGCGATGCCGACCTGCTCCCGCCTCCGCGATGACATGCTGCTGATATCGCGGAGACGGGAGGGTAACTGCCTGGTCAATCTACTACACGTTGTAGAAGCTCGATGATCGAAGGCCCCGGCCCGCATGCTCCTCAAGCTCGGACTAGCCGCCGATGCTGCCCGTGCGAAGCCGTCCCGTCAGTACGCGGGGTAGGCGGGGGCAAGTGACGCTGTTCTGCGACCATGGACGAAACGGATCAGGGACACCACGAACACGGTGGGCCGGTGCGAATGATCAAGATTCACCGGTGATCTCGTGAGCCGGGTACAGGCCCCGCGCGGCCAGCGTCATGCCCGCCCAGCGATGATCTGCCGAGAAGCTCCGGCGGACGCGTCCGGCCTGCCGGGCGGGGACCGTCACCGTGACACGGCCGACTCTCAGGCCGGCGGGGTTCACGCCGAGTCGTCTCAAGAAATCTCTCAGCCCGGCAGGCGTGGTGGTGAACTGCACGTACTACGAGTCCTTCTCCCACGCGTTTGACTCGAAGAAGGCGACGTCGCTCGCTCCTGCTGGAATCAGCACCTGGTAGACGGCGCGCTGGACTGCGGACGGCATGCCATCGAAGTGTCCGGATCGGTCTTCGCGCAGTTGATGAGTGACGGCCACGTTGTGGCTTTGATCGGCGAAGAGGGACGGTACGCCCGCCGCCGGCTCCACAGGATCCGACTCGACCGGACGGCGGTGGGCCCGGTGGGCCCGGACCCACTGGACCGCGCTCGGCAGGACACCTGCCACGACAACCGCGGCAACGGCAGGAGCGAGGTAAGCCGCTCCGTGCCGCCCGGTTTCCCCGAGGGTGTACCCCGCCAGCACAAGCGACTGCGACCAGGCGAGTCCGGCCACGGCCTGCCACAGGGTGAAGGAGGCCGCCGGCATGCCCAGCAGTCCGGCAGCTGGGTGAACCAGGGTGCGTATCACCGGCACGAACCGCCCCAGCACGACTGCCCGCCGGGGTCCGTACCGCGCGAGCAGCGCCTCAGCCCGCTGCATACGGTCCCACCTACGCCCCTCCGGCTGGCGCAGGCGCATCGACCGCACACCACGTCGGCCAAGCCAGAACCCGGTCTGCGCTCCCGCCAGGGAGCCCACTCCCGCGCACAGCAGCACCAACGGCAACGACAACCGGCCCGCGCCCGGCACGCTGAGCGAACACGCGAGCCCGGCCGGAAGGAGCAGTGTGTCCCCGGGCAGGAAGACGCCGAGGGCAGGCAACCCCGTCTCGGCGAAGACAACGACCAGGACGGCCCAGGCGCCGAACCTCGCCAGCATCGCATGCGGATCAAGTGCCCCTGCGACGGTCATGGGACCTGGCGCCATCGACGGTCCTCCCCTCTGCGCAGCTCCACTACCAGGCTCATTTCTACATCATGTAGTAGCTCCTCCCACCAGGGCCGCCCCAAATCAAGCCGGGGACCCGATCCGCCCACGGACGCAGGGCCGCTCTGCACGCGATGCCGCCCCGGCGCGGCCGTTATAGCCCAGTCGGGCGCAGCCGACGGAACAGGCATCGCGATGACGTACGGGATGCCGTCCGCGGCAGGCATGCCCAGACACTCAGCAACAGGCGCCCGGTCAGCCGATGGTGAAGTGCGCGAAGCTGCCCAGGCCCGCCATCGAGCAGTAAAGAGCGAACGGGATGAGGGTGCCGTTCTCGAAGTAGCGGACCAGGTAGCGCGTGGCGAGAGAGTGAGGCTTCGGGCGACACACTCGGCGGCTCCAGCCCATCCGGGGACTTCCTGGGTTGGGCCAGCGGTCTCATCTCGGTGACTATCGCGCTGACGGCGTTCACCGGCTCAGATGTCGAGAGCGTCGCCCGCGCTGCGGCATACCGACGGGCCGGGCAGCCGACGGGCCCGCCGTGACGCCGCTCAAGCACCTCCGCCTGCCCGCCGGGCAGATCAGCCGGCCGCCCCCCTGCGGAAGCCGCCCGACGCCGGTGGGCTGGTCGTGGGTGCGGGTGAGGTGGCGCCACCGGTGGTGCCACCGAGCAGCCCGCCGCCACCCGCACCGCTGGTGGTGCCGCCGGTGGTAGTGCCGGTGGTGTCGGTCGGACTCGGGCTGACGCACTGCTTCTTGTGCCTGTAGCACGGTCCGCTGCTGGAACTCGGTGTGGTCGACGTGGTGGGGGTGGCTGAGGGGCTGCTCGCGGTGCGCGAGGGGGTGGCCGACGGGGTGCCGAATTCGTTGGCGCCCTGGCCCAACGAGGGTGCGGGCGGGAACTTTCGTACGGGCTGTCCCTGGAGGGCGGCGGTCATGTAGTTGGTCCACACCTCGGTGGGCATGTCGGCGCCGAAGACCTTGGAGAACCCGCCGACGCCCTTCATCGACTGCAGGCCGGAGTTCTTCGGATTCTCCTTGAACATGGCCACCGATGTGACCAGTTGCGGGGTGTAGCCGATGAACCAGGCGGACTTGTAGTCGTCGGTGGTGCCGGTCTTGCCGGCCACCGGTCGGCCCAGGGCCTGCGCGTTGGTGCCCGTTCCGTTCCTGACGACGTCCTGGAGGACGTCGGTGACGGTGTCGGCGGTCGAGGAGGGCATGGCCGTGGTGCCCTTGGGTTTGTCGAAGCCGGGCAACTGCTGGCCGTCGGCGATGACCTTGGTCACCGAGTACGGCTCGTGCTGGACGCCGGCGTCGTCGAAGGTGGCGTACGCGTCGGCCATGCGGATCGCCGAGGGGGTGGAGGTGCCGATGTAGAAGCCCGGGGTGTCGTACTGCAGGCTCTTGCGCAGCAGGCCCGCCTTGAGGGCTTCGTTCTCCACGTTGTCGTAGCCGACGTACTCGCCGAGCTGGACGTAGGGCGTGTTGACCGACTGCTCCATGGCCTTGCGCAGGGTGATGTAGCCCCACTTGGTGGGGACGTCGTTGCGCTGGTGCAGGAGCCCGGTGGGGTCACCGGAGTCGGGCAGCTGCTCGCCCTGCTGGTTCCTGATGGTGATGCCGTCGTCGCCGTTGAACTTGGACTCCGGCGTGATCGGCGAGGCCGGCTGGCCCGGTGAGAGCACGGCGCCGTGGTCGAGGGCGGCGGCCAGGTCGATGGGCTTGAAGGTGGAGCCGACCGGTACGCCGGTGGCGTCGGCGTTGTCGGTCCAGTGGCCCTTGTCCCAGCCCGGCCCGCCGTACAGGGCCACGACCGCGCCGGTCGACGGATCGATCGACGCGGCGCCGACCTGAACGTCCTTGTCGGCCGAGCGGCCCGCGGGGGCGAGGTGCTTCTTCTCCATGGCCGCGACGGACGCGGACAGCGCGTTCACCTTCTTCTTGTCGAAGGTGGTGTAGATCTGGTAGCCGCCGCGGCCGAGCTGCTGCTCGGAGATGGACGAGTGGGCCTCGACGTACTTCTTCGCGGTGTCCACCAGATAGCCGGTCTGTCCGGACATCCCCGCCGACGGCGTGTACGGCTTGGGCGTGGGGAACCCGGCGGCCAGGTACTGCTGTTCCTGGGCGTCGGTGATCTCGTGGATCTTGGCCATGCGCTGCAGGACGTACGTCCAGCGGGCCTCGGCCTGCGCTTTGGCCTTCGGGTCGGTGTCGGCGTACATCAGCAGGCTCGGCTCGTTGACCGCGGCGGCGATGAAGGCGCCCTGGCTGACGGTCAGCTGGGAGGCGTGCACGTGGTAGTAGGCGCGGGCCGCTGCTTCGATGCCGTAGGCGTCCCGGCCGTAGTAACAGCTGTTGAGATACCCCTGCAGGATCTGCTGCTTTGACATCTGGCCACCGATCTTCAGCGAGATCATGATCTCCCTGAGCTTGCGGGTGACCGACTGGCTCTGGCTGAGGTAGGTGTTCTTCACGAACTGCTGGGTGATGGTGGACCCGGACTGCACCTCACCCCCTGTGGCCATGTGGTAGACGGCCCGGAGCATGCCCTGCGTGTCGACGCCGGGGTCGGTGTAGAAGGTGGCGTTCTCCGCGGCGAGGAAGTCCCACTGCACCAGCTTCGGGACCTGGGCGAGGTCGACGTTCTGCCGGTTGGTCGACCCCTGTGTGGCCATCACCGAGCCGTCGGACCAGTAGTAAGTGTTGCTCTGCAGCTGAGTGCTCGGGTTCGCGCTCGGAATGGTCGTCGTGGCGTAGGCGTACCCGAACAAGCCCGCCAGGCCGCTGAAGAACAGCAGGAAGGTGCCGGACACCAGCTTCCACGAGGGCAGCCACCGCCGAAGGCCACGCTTGCCGGTCCGCGGGTAGTCGATGAGACGGCGCCGGCCGGAGCGCCCGGCCTGCGCACGTCGTGTGTCCGCCGCGCGGCGGCCGCGGCCGCCCGCGCCCCGGGCAGCCCTGCGCGCCGCAGCCCGGCCGCCGTCGCCTACGCCGCCCGGGCTGGACGGCTCGGTCCTCCCAGAGGGCTTACGCCGCTGTCCGCTCATGTTTCGCCACTCCTCGGCCAGGTGCTGGCCCGCACGCGACTGCAATGCCGCCACTGCCGCCCCGCCGTCGTGCGCGACGAGAGACCTGACATGCAGCAGGCTGACACTCCTGGATGTTTCCTACGAGTTGTAAGATTAGCCAACGCCCGGTGTCCGACGGCGACCACCCATGGGCAAAGCCTCACGCCGCGTAGGACCCGGTGCGCCTGCCTGCGGGAAACGGGAGGTCGAAATGGCTCACGAGAGTGGCGGCGAACACGCCGACCGCCGGGCGAGCGGGGCTCTGGAAGCCGAGATCATGGCGGTGCTGTGGAGCGTCGGGGAGCCGATGACCGCGGGTGCCGTCCAATCCGCCCTGGCACCAGGGCTCGCCTACAAGACCGTGCTCACTGTCCTGGGCCGGCTGCACGCCAAGGGGATGCTCGAACGCGAGCGTGCTGGCCGGGCGCACGCCTATCGCCCGCGCCAGGAAACGGCCCAGGCGTCCGCCGAGCAGATGAAGACCGCACTGGACCGTGGCCACGACCGCGCAGCCGTGCTGCAACACTTCGTCCAGACCCTCGATCCCGCGGACGAGGCCGCGCTGCGATCCCTTCTCGCCTCGGGCGAGTGACGCCGCCCGGAGGGAACTTCCTGCCCACCCTCGGGCTCAGGGATCCGCAGGCCCGGCGTCGGTCACACCTTTGGCCGTCCACTGGGCACAGGGGAGGCGCCCTGGACCGGTGTGCGCAGCGCGCCCTTCAGGACAGGTGCAGAACGTGTAGGCAACGGGCCAGGTCGTAGGTGACCTCCGCAGAGGCCAAGCTGGTCAAGGCGGTGACCACAGCTGCGGGCAGGGCCGCGGCCCAGTGGCTTGTCGGACGTTCGACTCTCAGAGCACCGACGCGCGCGGTGACCTTGTGCGCCAGATAGGCCAAGGCCGCCTGCGGCCCACAAGGGGCGGCGGCGACCGCGAGCGCGGCACGGGCAAGGGAACGGGCAGTCAGCGGGCGGCTACCGGTCATATGGGCTGCTTCCTCATCCGCCCAGCGTTCGATGTGGAAGGCAATGTGGTCACGCACCGGCCGCAGCAGTGGGTTGCAGGCGGCAGTAGCCTCGGCGACCGCTGCATAGAGGTGATGTCGGTGGAGCAGATGAGCGCGTTCGTGGGCCAGCAGCACCGCGTGTTCGCCGCGGGGCAAGGCGCGCAGCATCGCGGTCGTCACCACGATCCGCTCCGGTCGGCCCGGCAGCGCGTAGGCGTCCGGCCGAGCCGCCTCCACCACGACCAAGTCACCCGCCGCGGGTAGCTTCCTCAGCGGGGCAAGCGCGCGCAGCGCAGCCCATCGGCGGCGTACGACCGTGAAAGTCCGCAGCAGCCCACCCGCGAGCAGCCCGGCGGCCAGCACCCCCAGGACTACGGGAACGGGGTCGTCGATGGCCAGGGCGACCGCATTGCTGTGTGCCCGGTCCTGGAAAGCGTCAGTGCGTCCCAGCCCGCCCACCGCAAGGGCGGTCAGGCCCCACGCCATGGCGGCCGTCGCGATGACACTCAGCCCGGTCAGCGTCCGCACCACGGCAGCCGGGGCCAAATGGCCCGCCAGGCGCGTACCCAGGACAGCGAGCGCGGCAGAGGCCAAGAGGAGGAGATAGACACTGATGCGCACGGCGACTCCGGTCAGCTCTCAGTTCTGGGCGTCGGGCAACGCGCGCGGCACCACCTCGTCTGCGGAGGCGATGGCCTCGGCGGGGCATGCCAGAACGGCGTCGCCTCGCGCCATAGCCCTGAGCACTATGGTGCAAGCGATTCCCTGGACAGCGGGCGTATGGGCCTGTGCGGTGACCGCCTTCACACCCGCCCACAGCGGGACCATCAACGCTCCGACCACGTGCCGAGCACCCGCAGGTCGTGCCGCGCGTGGTCGTGCGACGGTATGTGCCAACTCTCTGCCACGTCCGCTCCTTGCATCCTCGCTTCAGTAGAGCACGGTTCCCCGCCTGTCCGACCCTCGGCGGGTAAGATGTGCGTGAGTTCTGCTATCTGAAGCAGCTAGGCATGTCGACCGGTGATTCGACTGGAGCCGGCAGTGCCTCGCACGCGCCTGTCGCGCTCGGCGCCACTCCTTCGTCATCTCGCCCGGTGCGGATTACTGCGCTCCAACTCGGGCGTTCCACAGATCGGCCCTGGTCGGTGGTGTACCACGCACGCCGACCTCTCGCACGGCCTGCTCCTCTGGTCAAGGCCCGTCGACGGCCGCGGGCCTGGCGGTCGGACTGAACATCGTGGGGGTGCCCACGGCGGCCCGTAGCACCGGTGCGGCAGCACACGATGTAGGACATCCCTAGGCTGGTCTCACATAATGTAGGAAGTCATCGGGTCCCACCCGCGCCGGCCCGCGACTGCGGCGTCGGCAGGAGGGCGCGAGCGACGGCGGCACGAAGAGGAGCAAGAGGTGTTCAGCGTGAACGGTGCCGTCGTAACAGTGGTCGTCATCACCTACAACGACGCGGAGCACGTCACGGAGGCAGTGACCTCGGCTCTTGCGCAGGGCGATGCGGTGGGAGAGGTCGTTGTCGTCGACGACGCTTCCACCGACGGCACGTCCCGTGTCCTGGAACAGCTCGCGGCCGACAATCCGCGCGTCCGTATCATCCGCCGTGAGACCAACAGCGGCGGTTGTGGCACGCCGCGCAACGACGGTATCGACGCGGCCCGCTGTCCGTGGCTGGTCTTCCTCGACAGCGACGACGTGCTGCCGCCGAATGGGGTGGACGCGCTGCTCGCCGTCGCCCTGCAGTACGACGCCGATGTGGCGGCGGGGCTGTGCGTGCGGCGCGAGCTGCCCAGTGGACGTGACATCGCCTGGCAGGAGGAGCTGTTCGCCACAGAGTCGGTGCACGACGGAGTGGCCGGGCGCCCGCAGACGCTGTGGGACACGTTGTCGGTGAACAAGATCTACCGTCGTGACTTCCTGCTCTCGCGGCGGATCCGGTTCCCCGACGGCGCGGCGCACTACGAGGACTTCGTCTTCACCGCGCGGGTCTACGCGGCTCGTCCGCGCCTCGCCGTCAGCCCTGAGAGGGTCTACGTCTGGCATGTCCGCTACGGAACGGGCGAAGCCTCTATCTCGCTGCGCCGGGACCGGATCCAGAACTGGCAGGACAGGGTCTCCGCCCATCAGCAGGTGCTGGAGATCATGCGGGAGAGCGGCGACCAGGATCTACTGATTGCCGCGCAGACCAAGTTTCTCGAGTTCGACCTCGCCGTATATCTGGGCGAACTGCCGCAGCGTACGCCGGAGTACCAGGATGCCTGGTGGCAGATCTCCCGCGGACACATCCGCGCCTTCGAGGCGGAGGCCGTACGCCGCGCCACACCCGCCGCCCGCTGGCGCACCGCGGTGCTCCTCGGACGCGAGCGGCAGGCCGCGAAGCTCCAGCGGCTCGCCGAGCTGGCCGCCAACCCTCCGCGGCTGGCGCCACCGTACGCCGGTGACGCGCGGCGACCACTGTGGGACGAGACAGGATCCACCTCTGATGGAGCGGACGAGATCGTGCTCGACGGCCTCTGCGATGCCCCGGTCGTGCAACTGCCGTTCTATGTCGCCGCGGACGTGAGGGCAGGACGTCGGCTCCTGCTCGATCTACGGCTGCCCGACCTCTATGGCAGGATCGCGGCCGCCGGCCCCGAGCGGGCGGCCGTGGAGCTGCGTCACCGGGTGACGGGCCTGACACACCGGTACGAGGCGGTGTGGGAGGCCGAGCAGGGCGAACAGGGCTGGCGTGCCGTCGTCGCCGTCGACGCCGAGGTGCTTTGCGCACACCGCACCATCACCACCTGGGACGCCTGGGTGACCCTGACCTTCGGGGACGGTGAGCCGGTTACGAGGCCACTGCGTGCCGGATCCGGCCTCGGCCGGACGGTGCGGGTCGGCCGCCGGGGGCGGGTGCTCCTGCTCCAGCCCTACGCCGCCAACAGTGGGTGTCTAGCGGTGCGCGTCGCCGATGGCCTCGTCGGGATGCGCACCGTGCTCGCGGGACGGCTCGCCCGCCGCGTGCGGCGCTAACCAGTATCGAGGTCAACTCCCGGCGGTCGTAGGGCCATTCGAGTCTACCGGCGCCCCGACCCGCTTCCCCAGGAAGACCCTGCGCACCACGCGCTCGGCCGCCCGCCCGTCGTCGTACGGGCAGAAGCGCTCCCGGAAAGCGGCCAGCCGTCCGGCCGCTCCCGGCCCCGTGTGCTCGCCGCTGCGGAACACCTTGACGAGCTGTTCCTGCGTGGTGGCGACCGCTCCGGGACCCTCGGCCAGGAGGTCGAAGTAGACCCCTCGTGAGCGCTGGTACGGCTCCCAGTCGGGAGCGTAGATCAGAATGGGTCTGCCCAGGGCGGCGTAGTCGAACATCACCGAGGAGTAGTCGGTGATCAGGACATCGGCGGCTATACACAGGTCTTCAATCGAGGGATGGGACGAGACGTCCACGATGGTCTTCGACTGGGGCATCCGGTGAGTGTCGAAGTAGTGCGAGCGCACCAGCAGGACATGGTCGTGACCGAGTTGATCGGCAAACCGCTGCACGTCCAGCGGAAGCGCCGGCTCCTCCTCGTGGTCGCGGTGGGTGGGCGCGTAGAGGACGGCGGTCTGCCCGGGGGCGATGCCAAGTTTCCCCCGGATACGGTTCACTCGGTCCGGTGAGGCATTGACCAGCCGATCGACGCGCGGGTAGCCCGTCTCGAGCACCTCGTAACCTCCGGGGTAGACCCTGGTGAACACCTCGGTGGTATGCGGGTTCGGCGAGACCAGGAAGTCCCACCGGCCGCACTGTTCGGCCAACCGGTCGAAGTTCATACCCCGTGCGGCAGCGGGGTGGTCCCGCAGATCGGTCCCCATCTTCTTCAGGGGCGTGCCGTGCTGGGTCTGCACCAACACGGCACCACGCCGCTTGGGCAGCTCATACGGAAAGTTGACGTTGTTGACCAGGTACTTTGCCCGTGCCATCGTTCGCAGCCAGCGGGGCGATCCCTCCACCACATACTCGACGCCCGGTGGGACGGAATCCGCCCCGTCCTTCGCGACCACCCACACCCCACGGATGCCGGGCGCGAGCTCGCGGGCCTTCTCGAAGATGGCCGCGGGATTGCAGGCGTAACCGCGGTTCCAGTAGGCGGCGTAGACGGCGAGGGTGCCGTCGGCGGGAAGCAGCAGGCAGGCGCGGTAGTAGGCCCGCCGCAGCGCCGTTGCAACAAGCCGGGGCGTCCGCCGCGCGGCACGGCGCAACCGGCCGAGGCTGGCCCGCAACGCGAGACGAAGCCGGTTCACCGGGACCAGCACCGCATAGGCGGGGTAGGCGCCTCGCTCTACCAGCCGGTACTGCAGACCACGCAGCCCGGATGGGTACGGGTAGTCACGGGGCCGGAACCGCCGAAAGTGTTCCGCCGTCCGTCGGAAGAAATCGCGTCGCAGGTCCTCCGGCACCAGTCCGAGGGTGGCGAGCACGGTCGTCGCGTGGCGCACGGTGCGGTCGAAGACCGCCTTGCGGAACGGCTCGGCGGTCACGGCCGCTCGGTCGATGAAGGCGAAGATCTGTTCGTACTGACCGAAGAGATCGAAGTGCTTTGGGCTGGAGGTGTTGGTGATCGCGCCCTCGCGCCCTCGCCGGTAGTGGTAGCAGACCCGGTCGAGCATGCTGAGCCGGAGGGCGGCCAGCAACACGGGGTACGTGACGGAGATGTCCTCGTAGTACCCGGGTCCGAAGTCCACCTCCAGGCCGAGAAGGAACTCCCGTCGCAGCACCCTGCTCCATGCGGTCATGATGAGGTCCAGGGTGCTGGGCCGCTCCGCGAGCGTGAACGTCTCGGGGGCGTCCCTGAAGAGATGCGAGCGCGCGTTGCGCTCCACGCTCCCGTCCGGGTTGACCAGAGCGTGGTCGACGAGAAGCACGTCGGGGCTGGTCTGCCGCAGCCGCTCGGCGACCGCGGCCAGCGCACCGCGGGTCAGCCGGTCATCGCTGTCGACGAACCACACGTAGTCGCCCGTGGCCCGGGTCAGGCCCTCTCGGCGCGCCCGGCCTAGCCCGACGTTCTCCGGCAGGTGCACCACGCGCAGTCGAGGGTCCCGGGCCGCGTACTCGTCGAGAAGGGCACCGCTGCCGTCCGGGGAACAGTCGTCGACCGCCACGACCTCGATGGCCCCGGAAGGCTCCGGCGACCCGAGGATGGAGTCCAGGCACTCCGCCAGATACTCCTGCACCCGGTATACGGGCAGGACCACACTGATGAACACCGCCTTCTCGGACGGCTGTGCGGCTGGGCCGTCATTTGATGCCACATGTCCTCCAGGCAGGTGTCAGTGTGTCCGTGTGCCACGCCCGGACCGGGTCATGACCTACACGCGGGCCCCTTCCCGCGCAGATCCCGGGGGTGCCGCGGCATGCGTACAGGAGGTGGATCGAGGTACCGGACGCGACGGTCCGGTGCGGTTCAGCGGCTCGCGTCGCGATGCCGGTCACGGGCATTGTCTGCGGCGTGGGCACCGTTCCACTGACGGCTCTTCGCCACGTCCGTGAAGTCATCTCGCACCTTTCCGGGTCAAGAACAGGCGGCTGTTGGCAGATGCGCACCAGCTCAGGCGCACACCTGTACGCGGCACGTGGCGGCGTCTCGTGCACACATTAGTCCTACATGATGTAGGAGTTACAGTGGGGCGGCGAGCCGGCGAAGGTGACAGCCGACTGGGAGATCCCGGATCGCAGGGTCACCGTGCCCAGAACCCCAGCCAAGACACCACCTGAAAGGATGAAAGAGTGCAGAACTGGCCGGGCAGTTTACGGACCGGCCTCTGGCGGACTTTCCGGCGGCGAGGTGCGTGGGGGGCACGCCCGAGGCTTCCCCGATGGCCGGAGATGCCGCACGGGCACCGGTTTGCGTGGTCCGCACGAGGCAGTGACAGACTCAGCGGCGCTTCGCCGTTTACATGGCGTAAGAACAAACCCCAACAGCTGGTTCATCACCTACCGGGCGATGTGGCGGCGGGTGTGCAAGATCGTCACGGCGGTCCTCGCCGCGAAGTGAAGCAACACCCCGGAGAGTGACCTTGACGGCCAACCACAGTGAGTGGGTCCTGCGTCTCGCGGACCCGATGCGGAGAACTCCCTCGCGAAAACCGATGGTCGTCGACCGGCCATCCACACCACGCCCAGCGGTGTGGATGGCCGGGGCCGGTATCGCGCTGTTCGCTCTGGTCGGCGCGAGCGCGCCCAACCACAACACGCTCAGGGCGCCGATCACCTGGCTCCGGTTGCCCGCCATGCCCGACACGGCCTCGCAGACGGTCACGATCGCGGCGATCGTGCTGTCGTGCTGGGGCGCGCTGAGCATGCTCAGGGCCCATGAGCAGGGCTGGAGACCCGATGCCCGTCTCCTGGTGCGGCTCGGTGCGCTGGCCGCGCTGGCCGTCGCCAACCTCACCCCGGTCGGCTCCTCGGACATGGCCAGCTATGCCTCGTACGGCCGTATCGCGGCGCTCGGCGGTGACCCGTACGTGACGACACCCGCCCAACTGGGCGGCGCGTACGCCCACCTGGTGAGCCAGGCGTGGCGGAACACACCTTCCGTATACGGGCCGGTGGCGACCTGGTGGCAGGCCACAGCGGCGTTCGTCGGCCAGGAGCGGCCATGGCTGACGATATGGGCACTGATGCTCGCGAACGCCGCCGTCTTCGCGGGCACCGGCTACCTGCTGCTGCGTACCGCCGACGACCCGGTTCGGGCGGCCCTGCTGTGGAGCGTGAACCCGCTGCTGATCGGCGTGCTGGTCGGGGGCGGGCACCTGGACACCCTCGTCGCGGGCCTGGCCGTCTGCGCGGTCCACCTCGCTCGCAAAGCCACCCGATGGCACCACGACCTGATCGTGGGAGCGCTGGTCGGCCTCTCCTGCGGCGTCAAGATCAGTGCCTGCCTCCTCGGCGCCGGGTTGGCCTGGCCGCTGCTGCGCTCGGGCACCTGGCGACCGGCCCTCCGGCAGGCATGCGGGGGCGCGCTGACTCTGGCCGCCGTCTACGGAGCGTACGGCGCGCACGCCCTGGCCCCGCTCTCCGCTGCCTCCCGACTGGTCTCCGCACCCTCGTTGTGGGCGGTGTTCGATCAGTTCGGTGCCGCGGTCCTGGGCCCTCGCACGGCTACGGCAATTGTCGGTGTGCTGTGGCCAGTAGTGATGATCGCGCTGGCGTGGCTGCTCCACCGCCGTACCGCCCCGCACGCCCCCACCGTCGGCGCCCTGCCGTTCGCGCTGGCCTTCGCCTGGGTCCTCGCGGCACCATGGTCGATGCCCTGGTACACCGCTCTGGCCTGGGCTATGGCGGCCCTGTTCGGCCAGGGCCGCCCGACTCGGTACCTCGCCGTGACCACCGCCGTTCTGGCCCTGTCCCACAACAGCGGCGGGCACGGCTGGACGTGGTGAGAGGCCATGCCGCGCCGGTCGCCGAGGGCCCGGCCACAGGGAAGAGGGCGGGCAAAGGGACCCCCACGGCGGTCCGCTCCGACTCGCCGAGCCTGTCGAGCGCGGCGCCGAGACGGTGTACGTGACCCCGACCCAGGCGACATGCCCGGCCCGTCAGGCTCACTCACCGACCGGCACACGGTTCTCTCGGCACACCCTGAAAAGCAGAGGCAGACCCGGTCACGGGAGGAGACCGAGCCTGCCCTGAACGTCGGCGCCTGGGTATCTCCCCCCGGAAGATCGGCGCCATAACCCCGTCGGGGTCACTTCCAACAGCGCGCCATGCGTGAGGAATATCACGGGTGGACGGAGATGGCCACGAGGTCGACACCTTTATGAAGGTGCGCACTTGTCGCCGTCACGGCTTGGCTACGAGTCGCGCAAACGCTGCACCGGTGGCCGTAATGCCGACCCGAACAACCTCCTCCATTCCACCTGGATAAGTGCATGAGCCAGGCTGACGCCGGCCGGCTGGGCTTACGCCTGGATGTCAAGTCTCGGGCACGTGAGAGGTAGAGGGGCCCGTGGCGGTGAGCCAGGCTACGCTCATCGCAACCTATACGGCCTGGTGAGAGGAGGAGCACCCTGGTGAGCCGCCCCCTCCTCTGTTTGACTTGGACGAGCCGTTGAACCCTGTGGTGTGAAGCGGGAGTGTCGCTCCGAGGGCTACACAACCTATCCAATGAAGCCAAAGAGCTGGCTCGTCCACTTTGGAGCGCGACCGTGAACCCGAAGAGGCTCCATCGGACCCTACTCATCATGTGTGCCGTTGCCGTAGGGGCTACTCTCGCCATTGCCGCCACTGCATCGATCATGCAGGATCGCAGGCATGGGGAGGGGGCCTTGGGGGAGGTTTTGGTGAGCGGTGACGGCCGCACCATCACCACCCTGGAGAGCCGGGCCCCATGCCAGCAGGACCCGCCCCGCTTGGTGGCGAGTGAATCCCACGATTCCGTCACCTTGGAACTGCAGGAAAGCGATGTCGATCTCCGTCCTCAGTGCAACAGGATCGATGAGAAGATCACCACGAAGCTGCAGTCACCGCTGGGAACACGGCGACTGGTAGATGCCGGTGACGGCTGGACCATTGCCCCCTTCGTCCAGAAGCGACTGGCCAACCCGCGATATCTCCCGCCAGGCTATTCGCCGGCCACTCATCTGCAGTGGAGCGACTTCAGCCAGCATGACCTGCTGCCACCATTCATTCGGACCCAGCGCTCGGGCCCCGCCTGGACCCGTTTCTACCACCGCGCCTCGGCCAAAGCATCTCTGAGCATCACGCAAATCGCAGGAAAACTCACAGTGAGTGCCGCAGGTGCTCCGGAGTCCATCCACGGGTGGACCGGTGGACTCACCCCGGACTCCAATAACACTGTGACATGGACGAACGGGACCTACACATTCATCGTGAACACCACGGATCAGGACCTCCGCGAAGCCGAACTCCTGAGGATCGCCAAACAACTCACCCCGAAGGCGTAGGTCCTGATGGGAAGTCCTGTTGTGGTAGCAGCTGCAACCGTTTCGGCGAGGAGGCGTGCGGCGGTGTGAACCGCTAGGGGCCGCACTCCAGGCGGTAGCCGTGTCCTCGCAGCGTCGTGATGTGAGGCAGCCGGCAAGGGCGGGCGGACTCCTCGGCGGCCTGGGTGAGACGTCGGCGCAGGCCGGCCATGGTGACGTCCAGGGTCTTGGTGGGGCCGAACCAGTTCTCGTCCCACACCTGTGCCATCAGGGACTCTCGTGAGACGGCGGTGCCGGGGCTCCGGGCGAGAAGGGTGAGCAGGTCGAACTCCTTCGGCCGCAAGGGGACGTCCGTGCCGTGGAGTGTGCAGCGGCGGGACGTGGTGTCGATGACTAGGTCGCCGAGCCGTAGTGGTTGCTGTGGTGCTGACGTGATCGTCTGGCGGCGCAGGTGGGCGCGGAGGCGTGCCAGCAGGACGGTGAGGCTGAAGGGTTTGACGAGGTAGTCGTCGGCGCCTGCGTCGAGGCCGGCGATGACGTCGATGTCGTCGGTGCGGGCGGTGAGGATCACGATCAGCAGGTCGGGGAAGCGGGCGCGCAGGGTGCGGGCGAGGTCCAGTCCGTCGAGGTCGGGCAGGCCGAGGTCCAGGAGTACGGCGTCGTAGGCGGTGCGGGTGGCCTCGGCCAGGGCCGAGGCGCCGGTGCGGTTCCAGGTGGGGGCATAGCCGTTGACGCGCAGGCCGGTTTCCAGGTGGCGTCCGATGGTGTCGTCATCCTCCACGACGAGGACGCGGAGGCGGCTGCGGTCCGGTGCGGCGGGCGTGCCCATGGCCACAGCGTAGGGCGGAGGCGGGGTGACCGGCACGGCCGTTGGCGTGTCCGGACTGCTCACAGGTCGCGGAGCTCCTCCACGGCGGGACGTCGGGCGCCGCGGATGCCGTTCAGGGCTGCGGCCAGCACGGCGAGCAGGGCGGCGGTCGCCGTGAGCGCGAGGTAGGCGCCGGGGACCGACAGACTGGTGGGCGGTGGGTCGAAGACCCCCGTCAACACCTTGACCAGCATTTCGGACAGCGCCCAGCCGATCGCCGCTCCCCCGGCCAGGCCGACCGCGGCCAGCAGGAGGGCCTCGGTGAGGACCATGCCGCGCAGTTGATGGGTCCGTGCGCCGAGGACGGTGGCGATGGCGAAGGTGCGGCGGCGCTCGGCGAGCCCGAGGGCGAGGACGAGTCCTCCGGCACCGGCGGCCAGCAGGACGGCGAAGGCGAGTTCAATGCGGGTGAGTCCGGCCAGGTCGACAGAGGTGAGGCTGGTGCCGACGGTGCCGCGGGTCTGGGTGAGGTCGGTGACCGTGGCGCCCGTGCCCAGCTTGGCCCGAAGCTGTGCGGCGATCTGCTTCTGGTGGATGCCGCCGGTGTCGAGGAGGAAGGCGCCCACCGCGTCACTGCCGGTCGCCTTGGCGATGTAGGAGGCGTTGGCCACGAAGAAGCTGTCCTTGGGGGCGGTGGGGAACTCCTTGACGATGCCGGCGTAGTGGAAGGGGACCGTGCGCAGGGCCTTGGTGCGGGCGTCCTGGATGCGCAGGTTGACGGTGTCGCCGGGGGCAAGCTGGAAGTCGTTGACGGTCTCGACGCTGACCAGCAAATTGTCCGGGCGCTGGGCCAGCTTGCGCATGAGTTGCTGGGCGGTGCCGCCGGCGAAGTAGGCGTCCTGGAGCGAGGTGGCCTGGGCGATGGTGCCGGGGCGGACGCCGTAGAGGTCCTGGAGGTCGGAGCCGACGTAGGCGAAGCGGTGCTGGAGGGGTTCGACATGCCGTACGCCGGAGACCTGCAGGGCGGATCCGGCGCCGGGTGGGACACGGGCACCGGGTGGTTCGGTGACGGTGACGTCGGCGCCGTTGGTCAGGCGGGCGTCGACCTCGGCCTGCTGCTGGTAGGTGGAGTTGAAGACGGCGGTCGACACCGCGAAGGACACCGCGAGGGCGAGCAGCACCACCGAGCGGGTCAGCGGGCGGCGGCGCCGGGAAAGGGTCGCAGCGGTGGTGCCGGCGAGGCTCGCGGTCAGTGGCCGGGCCAGCCGGGCCAGGGCGGGGCGGCCATGGGTGAGGGCGAGTAGGGTGAGCCGCCAGAGCAGCAGGGCGGCGCCGATCCACAGGAGAGCGGGTCCGAGGAAGGCCCAGTAGGACACGGAGATGCTGGGCACGCCCTCGGGGGCGAGGACGAGGGCGTACTGGTTGCCGGAGGAGGCGCGGAAGACCAGCCAGGAGCCGATCAGCAGGGCGAAGTCCAGGCCGTAGCGCATCCACCACGGGCTGCGCGTGCTGCGCGCGCCGGATTCCTTGCGAGTCTCGGCGACGGTTACCGCGCGCAGGTCGCGCAGGGCGGGGACAAGGACGGCTCCGGCGGCGACTACGGCGCCGAGGACGAAGGCGGTGCCGTACCAGGCGGCCCAGGTACCCGCGCTCGCGCCGAAGGACGCACTGCCGAAGGCGAGGCGGCCGGTCAGGGCGGCGACGCCCAGTCCGGCCAGGCCGCCGGCGACACCGATCAGGGCCGCTTCCAGCCCGGCGAGTGCGGTGATCTGGCGGGGGCGCAGGCCGCGCAGCCGTAGCAGGCCCTGTTCCTGGCGGCGCCGCTCGCCTCCGGCGGAGGCGACCGCGGCGGTCAGGACGGCGGCCAGGACGGCGCCGGGGACGCCGAGGAAGAGGAAGAGGATCTGGGCGTACAGGGCATCCTGGCGGGTGGAGTCGAGGGCGGCGCCGAGGTTGTTGCCGATGAGGGCGGCACCCGAGGAGCGGGCCTCCAGGTTGCGGGCCGCACCGGTGACCGCGGTGAAGGCGGCGGCCGGGTCGGAGGGCAGGCGCGTGGTGTCGCGGGCGGCGTGGATCTGGGTGGTGGCGCCGGTGGAGCCGTGCGTGAGCGCGGCGAATCGGGCAGCGGGCAGCAGGACGACGTTGTCCGGGGGCGCGGTCGGCTGGGACTGGCTGGGTGCGCCGACGGTCTGGAAGAGGGAGTCGGCCTGGGGCAGGTCGACCACGCCATCCACCCTCACCTGGCGCACTCCCACACCGGGCAGCTGGACGCCGATGGTGTCGCCGGGGGCGGCGTGCAGGTTGGAGGCGGTCTGCTGGGCCAGCAGGACACCGGTGGAGGAGCCGGAGAGGGTGCGGATCGCGTCGGGGAAGAGAGCACGGTAGCCGTCGGGTAGGCCGAGGGCCATACCGGGGCCGGTGGTCTGGGTGCTGCCCTGCACGTGGGCGCTGAAGCCGCTCGTGCGGGCGTAGCCGACCGGCAGGGCGGCCCGGGTGCCAGGTGCCTTGCGGACCAGGGACAGCACGCTGTTCGGGTCGGCGCCCGGCTGTACCTGGACCTGCCAGTCGACGGAGACCGAGCGCACGGCGCGCTGGGTCATGGTCGCCTTCGATGCGGTGAGGAAGGAGCCGAGCGCGGCGACGAGGCCGACCGCGAGTGCGATGCCGGCCAGGGCGGCCAGCAGGCGTCCGGTGCGATGGCGGGCGAGACCCCGCGTCCAGGCTGTGATCATGACACCTCTTCCGGTGCGAGCAGCCTGCCGTCGCGCATGGTGCGCCGGACGGTGAGGCGCGCGGCGATCGCTGGGTCATGGGTGGTGACGACGAGGGCAGCGCCCGTGTGGTCGGCGGCCGTCAGCAGAGCATCCAGGACACGGCCGCCGGTGGCGTGGTCCAGTCGGCCGGTGGGCTCGTCGGCGAGAATCAGGCGCGGCGCCTGGGCCAGGACCCGCGCAGCGGCCACCCGCTGGGCCTGACCGCCGGAGATCTCCTCGGGCAGCCGGTCCGCCAGGTCGGCCGCGTCCACCAGCCCGAGCGCAGCGAGGGCGGCCTGCCAGGCATCCTCCTCCGACCGGCCGGCGAGGACCAACGGGAGAGCGGTGTTCTCGACCACGCTCAGGGCGGGGATCAGGCTGTCGCCCTGGAAGACCAGGCCGATGTCGTACGGCCCCAGGGAGGCAGCCCGACTCACCGTGCCGCTCGTGGGCTGCTCCAGCCCGGCCAACAGGTGCAGCAGCGAGCTCTTGCCCGACCCGGAGGGGCCGACGACTGCGAGCCGGTCACCGGCTCCGATCTCCAGTTCGGCGCCGTGCACGGCCACGACCGCCTGCGGGCCACGGCCGAAGGTGAGGGCCGCGTTCCGGCAGGCGACCAGGGTCTCATCCGGTGCCATCCCGGGCCTCCTGCCGCTCTGGTGCCATCACAGCACTGCCTGTCACTCCGTCCACCAGGCCGACGACCCGGTCGGCGACGCGGACAACCTCGGCGCTGTGCGTGACGATCACCACCGCGCAGCCCTGAGCGGCCCGCTCGCGCAGCAGCGCGAGGACGACCTGCTCCGTATCACCGTCCAGTTCGCCGGTCGGTTCGTCGGCCAACAGGACGTCGGGGGAATTGGCCAGCGCCACGGCCAGTCCGGCGCGTGCCAGTTCGCCACCGGACAGTTGCCGGGGCAGGGCGTGCGCCCGCCCGGCGACGCCCAGTTGGCCGAGCAGTTGCTGTGCGCTGAGCGCGGGCCTGCCAGGGCGGGCCCGCTGGGCCAGGCGGATGTTGTCGCGGACACTCACATGGGGCAGCAGGTTGCGGGTCTGCAGCAGCACCCCGATGTGCCGGGCCCGCACCCGGGCCCGCTCGGTCTCCGGACGGTGGCTGATCCGTACGCCGCTCACGCGCACCTCGCCGCCGGACGGTTCGTCGAGCCCCGCCAGGCACGCCAGCAGCGTCGACTTCCCCGAGCCGGACGGCCCGACCACCGCGAGCGTCTCGCCGCGCCGCACCTCCAGGGACACCCCGCGCAGTGCGAGCGTCTCCTCCTCGCCGGCCCGGTAGAAGCGGTAGAGCTCGCGGGCGGTGAGGACCGCATCGTCCGCCATGGCGCTCACCGCCAGGCGAAGGAGTCGCTGATAATGCGCCAGGGGTCGACGTTGTCGGCGTTGACCGGCCCGGACAGTGTCAGTTCCACCTCGTGACCGGAGCGGTAGAAGGCGTAACGCTCGAAGGCGTCCCGCACGACCTTGCCGGTGACCGGGTCCTTCGCCGAGTCGCCCTGGTAGGTGAGCAGGACGACGCGGCCGGCGTGCCGGGGCACCTCGGACGCCTTGGGTACCGCGAACTTCGGGACCTGCGCGCGGAGTTGCGGAACGTCGGTGTTGGTGACCGAGCCGACCGTGGGGGCAGTGGAGGCGGAGAACGCGTTGATCCGTACGGTGTTGAGCTTGTCCGTGAACATGGTGGTGTGGCCGCGCTCGGTGCGGGCCCAGCCCTCGGGGACCTTCACGGTGAAGCCGGGTCCGTTGAAGGGCACGTACGCCTGGTTGTCGGGGATGTCGCCGGGCGGGTTCGACTCGGTGGGGGCCGCGTTGTTCTGTGCGCTGCCTGCCGACGGAGAGGACGTCGAACTCGGGGGCGGAGAGCTCTTGGCAGAGGTCGAGCCAGAGCCGGAGCAGCCGGCGGTCACCGCCGCGACGAGCGCCAGCCCCACGGCCGCGGGTGTCCGTACGTGTGCTGCCATGGCCACTGCCCTCCGAGAAGTCCCTGGAACCGGACGGTCATGGCACTCACGCTAGGAAGCGGCCGGTTAACATCACGCTCGCCGACGGTTAGACGACGGCAAAAGCGCGGCCGGTCTCCCCGGATCCGCAGGTCTGGGTCAGGGCTCCTGAGCCGGGAGCAGGACGACCAGCCGGGCGCCGGGGTGGTTGTCCTCGATCAGGGTGCGGCCGCGGTGGGCCTTGACGACGTCGCGGACGATGGCCAGGCCGAGGCCGCAGCCGCCGGTGTCCCGGGAGCGTGCGTCGTCCAGGCGGGTGAAGCGTTCGAAGACGCGTTCCCGGTCGGCGGCCGGGATGCCGGGGCCGTCGTCGGCGACGACCAGGCGGGCGGTGCCGTCCTCGGTGCGCAGGCTGACCGTGACCCGGCTGCGGGCGTGGCGCACGGCGTTGTCGAGGAGGTTGCGTACGACGCGGCCGAGGGCGTCCGCGTCGCCCGGTACGCGTGCCGCGCCGACGGTGTGCTGGTCGATCGGGACCTGTGTGCGGTGGCGGGCCTCGCGCACCTCGGTGAAGACGATCTCGTCCAGATCGACGGGGCGGGTCCGGATCCGGATCCGGTCATCGAGCCGCGCCAGCTGCAGGAGGTCGTCGACGAGCCGGGTGAGGCGTTCGCTGTCCCACAGCAGGGATGCGGCGAGGGCCCGTGTCTCCGGCGAGCGGGCGTGCCGGGCGGCCACGTCGAGCCGGGTGCGCAGGGCGCTGAGGGGGCTGCGCAGTTCGTGGGCGGCGTCGGCGATGAACCGCCGCTGTCGCCGGGTCGCCGTGTCCAGGCGTTCCAGCAGGTCGTTGAGCGTCACGGCGAGTCTGGCGAGGGCGTCCGCTGTGGGCGGTACGTCGAGTCGGCGGCCGAGGTCGGAGGTGGTGATCTCAGCGGTCTGGGCGCGAAGGGCGTCCACTGGGCGCAGCGCGCGGCCGGTGAGCTGCCACACCACCGCCGTGAGCAGGGCGACGACGGCCGGTGTCCCGACGGCCAGGCCGGCGGTGAGCCGGGCCAGCCCCTGGTCGACTCTCTCGGTCGGTACGGCGACGTACACCGTCACGGGGTTGGCGGCCGAACCGGCGGGGACACCGACGGCCCGCCAGGATCCGTTCTCGCCGACCGGGATGTCGTGAATGGTGTGCGCCCGGGGGGTGCTGGACCGGCTCGCCGGAAAGAAGAATGCCCGCGGTCGACCGCGCAGGTTTCCCGAGCTGGCGATCACAGTGCCGTTGCGGTCGACGATCTGTACCGCGACCTCTCCGTGGTCGGTGGCCGGTATCTCCGCACCGGCCTGGGTGGTGTCGGCGTCCGCCGCGACGACCTCGGCACGCTGGAGGGCGGCGGTGTCCAGGTCCTGGACCAGGTTGGCGTGCAGCCAGACGACGAGGAGTATGGCGGCCGAGGCCAGGCCGGCGGCGATGACCAGGGCCGCGGCGGTGGTCAGCCGCAGCCGCAGCGACCTGCGACCCCACCAGGACCGGGCACCGGCGGTCACCGGTCACCCCGCGGCGCTGCGGAGCCGGTATCCGGCGCCGCGGACAGTCTGGATGGTGCTGCGGCCGAACGGGGCATCGATCTTGCGTCTGAGATAGCCGACGTACACCTCGACGATGTTGGTGTCGCCGTCGAAGTGCTCGTCCCACACATGGGTGAGGATCTCCGTCTTGCTGAGCACCTCGTCGGTGTGTCGGGCCAGGTACTCAAGGAGGGCGAACTCGCGGGCGGTGAGTTCGATGTCCCGCTCCCCGCGCCGGCAGCGGTGGCGGGCGGGGTCCACGCTGAGGTCGCCGGCCCGGAGCACCGCGGGCCGGGCGGGTGCGCCGCGGCGCAGCAGTGCCCTGAGGTGGGCGATGAGGACGACGTAGGAGAAGGGCTTGCTCAGGTAGTCGTCGGCGCCGAGGTCGAGGGCGTCCGCCTCGTCGTACTCGCCGTCCTTCGCTGTGAGCACCAGCACGGGCGTCCAGACCCTGGCGCGCCGCAACCGCTTGAGGACCTCGTAGCCGGACAGGCCGGGCAGCATGATGTCGAGCACGATCACGTCGTACGGTTCGGTCAGTGCCCGCCACAGGCCGTCCGGCCCGTCGTGGGCGACGTCCGTGACGAAGCCCTCCGCGGCGAGTCCCTCGGCGATCGCCGCGGCGAGTTGGCGCTCGTCCTCGATGATCAGCGTCCGCATGGCAGCCCCTGGTCTCCCGTCCACCATAACCGTGACCGGTGACGGCCGTCGGCTGAGAAGGAGCTGAGAAGCGGGGCGCCTCTCAGCCTGCTCTCAGTGCCCGGACCGCAGGCTGGAGTGCTCAGGAAGGCACGGGGGTTGCGAGGGAGGAGAACGACGATGAGCGACCTCAGGGAGCAGCGCCGGGACCGGGGCGAGCACGCCTCGCGGCGCTCGCGGCAGCAGGAGCGCCACGGCCGGCGTGAGACCGGGGAGCGGCGCGACGACAACCCGCGTGACGACCGGCGGCGTGACGAGGGACGCCGGGAGACGGAAGGCGAGCGGCGCGAGCGTCTGGTGCGCTCCGCGTTCGTGGCCGAACGGCCCTTCGGATAGTGGCAGACCCCGCACGGCTGACGGCACCGGTGGACGGTGCCGTCAGCCGTGCCGTACGGCGATCGCCGCGGCTCGCGTCGGGTCGACGGTGACGTCGGTGATGGTCCAGCCCGCAGGCTGCGCGGCCCGGCGCGCGCCCGTGCCGACGTAGTCGGTGGACAGTCTCCGGGTCAGACCGGTGCCCATCCCCTTGAGCCAGGCTTCCTTGCGCACCCAGGCTCGCGTGAAGGCCAGGGCCCGCTTGTCTGCGGGCAGACGGTCGAGTTCGGACCGTTCCTGGGGGTGGAGGGTGGTGGCGAGGGAGGCCGCCGCCTCCGGGGGCGGGACGCGTTCGAGGTCGACGCCGATGGCGGTGCGGGCGAGCGCGATCAGGCACAGGTCCTGGCTGTAGGCGAGGGAGAAGTGCGGCGGGCCGTCCGCGAGCACGGGCCGGCCGTGCGGGCCGCCGCACACCGGGCACGGCTGCCGGATGATCGCCACGTGCCGCGGGGCGACACCGGTTTCGGCGGAGAGCAGCAGCCGGAGGGCGGTGTGCGCGGCGACGTACCGGGACCGGTCCTGCGGCCGGGCGAAGGCGCGGGCACGCCGCCGCTCCGCGCTGTTCAGGATCATCGAGTCGGGCTGCCAGGTGCCGGGTGCCGTGCGGACGAGCCACAGGCGGGGGCCGAGGTCTGCCATGGGCTCACTCCCGCCACATCGATTCCACCAGGTCGCGGGCGAGGTCCCGGGTGTGGTGCACGGGCAGGCCGTGGTCGGTGTACCAGTCGTCAGTGGCCTCCGGGTGCGGTCCGGTGACGGCCACCCGGCCCGCGCCGAATCGGGCCACGAGGGCGGCGGGGGCGCCGTTGTCGTAGCGGGCGAGGATCCGCGCGGCGGCACCGGTGTCGAGGACGAAGGCGGGGCCGTCCTGGAAGTACACGCTGCGCGGGGACCCCTGCCAGATCACGCGCACCACAGTGGAGCCCTCATCGTGGACCGTTGCCCCCGCGGTGGCGATGTACTGATCGGTGTCGCCGGGCAGGAGGTCGAAGCCCGGTGTGGCTCCGGCGAGATAACCGCCCAGGCAGAAGCCCAGGTAGTGCCCGCCACCGTGGACGAAGTCCCGGATCGCCCGGCGCTGCGGTCGCAGGATGCGGTAGGCGGAGTCGAGTGTGCCGCCGCCGGGCTGGGCGTAGAGCACGGCCTGGGACAGCGATGCGGCCGAGAGCGGGAGCGGCTCGTGGGGCCCGGTGTAGCGGACATCCAGGTCCCAGGGACCGGAGGCCAGAAGGTTCGCGACCGCCTCCGGGCAGCCGGGCAGGGAGGCCGGCCCGCGATAGACGAGGGCCAGCAGGCGGCGTGTCGCGGACGGACCCGTCATGGCCGCCTCCCGGTCCGTTCCGCCGTCGGCCCGGTGCAGCCCTCGGCCGGCAGGCCCTGCCAGTCCGTGCCGGCGGGCAGGTGTTCCCCCTTCATGACCAGGGACAGCGCACCCAGCCGGGTTCCGGCGCCGACCACGGCGTCGTACAGCACCACCGTGCGCGGGCCGACGCTCGCGCCGGGGCCCACGGTCACCGTCGACATCTTCATCACCCGGTCCTCGAAGAGATGCGTCTGCAGGGAGACGTGCATGCCGATCGCGGCATCGTCGCCCACCTCCACGAGGTCGAACTCGGTCAGGTACGTGGTGCCGATCCAGGTGCGCCGGCCGATGCGGGCGCCGAACAGGCGCAGTACGGGCGGCAGGAACGGGGTCCCCACCAGGGCGCCGACGCCCGCGGGTACCGCGGCGCCCTCGAACAGGCCGGTGACGAACTCGGTTCGGCGGACGAACAGGCTCCACAGGGGTTCGACGCGCGGCCGGTACCGTCCGGCGACCGTCCACTTGGCCAGCGCGCAGCACCCGACGACGGCCGCCGTGGCACCCATGGCGAGCAGCGGGGAGACCAGCGGCGTGACCACCGGCCCGGCGCGGCGGGCCAGGTGGGACAGAGCCAGCAGGCACCCGAAGCCGCCGACGGCGGGGAGCGTGGCGGGCAGGGTGGTACGGACGAACTCGGCGGCCAGGCGGCCGAGTACGGCCCTGCGGGTCGGCCGGAACGTCATGTGTTCTGGATACTGTCCGCTGTCCTGGCGCACCGGCAGCCGTAGCGCGGGCGAGCCCAGCCAGGTGCTGTCGGCCGGCACCGGACCGGCGGGTGACACGCTGCCGACACCGACCAGGCAGCCCGGGCCGAGCCGGCTACCGGCGGGCACGAGTGCCGCGTTCCCCACGAAGGCGCGCTCGCCCACCTCGGAGGGTGCGACGGCCATGCGGTCGGCGGCGAAGGCGGCGACGCCGATACCGGCCATGTCCGCGACGAAACTGCCGTCGCGGAGGGTGAGCAGGTCCGGGTCGATGTGCGCGACGGTGGACACCTCGGCGCCGCGGCCGACCCGTGCCCCGAGCAGCCGCAGCCAGGGAGCGGTGTAGAGGGTGGCGTAGAGCGAGTTGGTCAGGGCCAGGCTCTCCTCCAGGAGCTTGTCCGCGACCCATTTGCGCACGCCGAGCCCCGACCGTACGGAATGGACACCCACCGGTGTCCGGCGCAGCACCACCCGCTTGCCCACGCCGACAACCAGGCACACCGTGGCCACGAAGACGGGCCCGAACAGCGCGGTCACGGCGGGCTCACCGCGCCGCCACGCCCACCAGCACAGGGCCGCGCCCGGCGCCGCCGCGACGACGGGCACCGCTTCCAGCAGAGCCAGGCCGAGCAGGGTGGTGGCCACGTGCCCTGGCCGTCGGCGGTCCGCCGAGTGCGGGGCGTTCAGGAGTGACTCGGCGAGCGGCGAGAGTTCCTCGACGGGCCGGGCGGGCGATCCGGCGCGGCGGCATCCGGCGGGGATCGTCTCGCCCGGGCCCGCCAGGGACTGCTCGCCGAGCGCGGCGCCGGGGCCCAGCTCGGCACCGGGTGAGCAGACGGCGTTGGCGCCGACGTACGCCCGTGCCCCGACGGTGATCGGAGCGATCGTGACCCATCCGTCGGCGACCTGCCAGGGGCGCAGGGTGGCTCCGTAGCCGATCGCCGCCTCATTGCCGATGCGCAACAGTGCCGGCAGGCCGATCACGCTCGTGGCGATGGTGGTGTGTGAGCCGACCCGTGCCCCCAGGAGTCGCAGGTACGGGCCCATCAGCGTGGATCCGCTGAGCATCCGCACCGGGCTCAGGCCGAGTAGCAGCACGTCGAGCGTCCACAGGCGCAGGTAGGTGGCCCCCCACAGTGGGTACTGGCCGGGCCTGATCCCGGCGGCCAGCGGCCGGGCGAGCAGGACGGGGGCGAGCCAGCGTACGGCCGTGTAGCCGGCCAGTACGCCGAGCGCTGGTTCGGCGGCGCCTGTGGCCGGCAGCAGGCCGTGATGAGGCGTGTACGAGAGGGCCAGCGGTGCCGTGAGCAGCAGCAGGAGGCAGTACAGCGCCGTCGCCTGTGCCAGACCCGCCCGCGCGATCCGCACCCGGCCGTGCCTCAGCGGCGGCACGCGGCGGCACTCCACGGCCCGGCCGTCCCCGTAGCCCCGCTGTGTGTACAGGCGGGCCGTGAAGGTCCGGACGGTGGGGTTCTCGTACAGGTCGCGCAGCGTCGGGCCGCTGCCGCCGCCCTCTTCCCGAAGCAGCGATACGGCGTGGGCCGCGAGCAGGGAGTGCCCGCCGAGGTCGGTGAAGAAGTCGGCCTCGGCCGACACCTCCTGGGGCGGGACACCGAGCGCGCGGGCCCAGGCGTCGCGCACGCGCGCCTCCCGCATGTCGCGGACCGGAGCCATGCGGCCGGATGCCGCGAGGCGGCGGCCGGACGGCCGGGGCAGCCGCGCGCGGTCGGTCTTGCCGCTCGGCGAGACCGGCAGTCGGTCGAGGAAGTCCAGCGTCGCCGGGACCATGTAGGCGGGCAGCGCACGCCGCAGGCGTTCGTGCAGCCGGGCGGACAAAGACGCCTCGTCGGCGCCGCCGTCCGCGGCCCGCACGACGTATCCGGCCAGGACCCGCTCCTCCCCGCCGCCGTGTGGAACGAGCGCCGCGGCCGCCTGCGCGACGCGCGGGTCCTCCATCAGAACGCTCTCGATCTCCTCCAGCGACACCCGGTAACCGCGGATCTTCACCTCCGCGTCGGCACGGCCGAGATACTCGATCTCGCCCTGCGCGGTCATCCTGCCGAGGTCACCGGTGCGGTACAGACGCCCTCCCCCGGGGGCGAGGGCGTGACGGATGAAGCGGTCGGCGGTCAGGTCCGGTCGGCCGACGTATCCCCGGGCAAGCCCCGGCCCGCCCAGGCAAATCTCCCCGACGGCCCCCCGCGGCACGGGCTCGCGCCGCTCGTCGAGGAGGACGACCGTGTACGTCGGCAAGGGGCGGCCGATGGTCACCGGTCGGCCCGGACGCAGCTCCTGCACGGTGGCCGTGACGGTCGCCTCGGTCGGCCCATAGGTGTTGAGGATGCGCCGCTCCGGTCTGCTCCAGCGTTCGACCAGCGCGGCGGGGCACGCCTCGCCGCCGACGAAGATGCTGCGCAGGTGTGGCAGGTCGCGCGGGATGGTCGCCAGCAGGGTGGGAACGCAGTACAGGGCGGTCACCGCGTGCCAGTCCAGGAAGTCGGCGAGTTCGGCCCCCAGCCGTCCGGGGCCCGACGGACCGGCGACCAGCGTGGCACCGGCCGCCCAGGTGGGCCAGATCTCCTCGATCGAGAAGTCGAAGGAGATGGTCATGCCCTGGTACACGCGGTCTGATGGCCGGATGCCGTAGACCGGGGACACCACGCGCACGAAGTTGCGGATACTCGACCGGGCGATCTCGACGCCCTTCGGCCTGCCGCTGGATCCCGAGGTGTACATCACGTAAGCCGGCGGATCCGCCCCGACGCCCGTCTCCTCGGCCGGCCGCGTGGTGGGCAGCATCGCCAGATCCCCGGCGCACGAGTCCGTCTCGACGACAGCGCACGCCCCGCGCGGCATCGCTTGCCCCGCGTCGGCCGCACGGGCGGAGCAGGTCAGCACCGCGTCGACACCGGCGTCCCGGACCATGCAGGCCACCCGGTCTGCGGGCGCTTGCGGATCGACCGGCATAAACGCCGCACCCGCCTTGCACACGCCGAGCAGGCTCGCGTACATCTCCACGGACCTCGGCAGAAGCAGCGCCGCGCGGCTGTCCGGGCCGATACCGAGACGGCGCAGCAGGTGGGCGACCTGGTTGGCCCGGGCGTCCAGTTCGGCATAGGTCAGACGCCGGGCGCCGCATTCGAGGGCCACGGCGTCGGGGGTTCGGTCACAGGCCTCCTCGAAGAACCGGTTCAGCCCGGCGGAGCCCTCGCCGGCCGGTGCCTCGCGGCCCGGGGCCAGAGTGACAGCAGGAGCGGCGGTGTCGGAAGTCATGGCGTTTTCTCTGGATCGCGGTCCGGGAGCGGTGGGGGTGGGGAGCCCGGGCGCCCGCAACTCCCGGGCACTTCTCAGCCTGGACGGCACGTGCTGAGAGAACGCTGAGAGGCCGTCCCGGTGTGGCCGACCGCTGGAGGTAGGGCGGATGCCGCTTCGCCGACCGGGCGAGGGAGCATCATGGGGGCATGAGACAGCGCGTGGTGCGAGTCGCCGTCGTCGCCGCCCTGGTCGCCGTCGTTCTCCTCGCCGTCCCCCTGGCCCTGGCCGTCCGCTCCGCCCTGTACACCGGCCAGCGCGACAGCCTGGAACGGGCCGCCCTGGCCGGGGCCGTGCGGGTGAGTCCGGACTACGCGAGCGGCGACCCCGTAGAGCTTCCCTCACCCCCGGCCGGCGGGCACCTCGGCCTGTACGACCCGCAGGCGCGGCTGCGGGCGGGCGACGGCCCCGCGACCGCCGACACCTCCGTCCGCCGGGCCCTCGGCGGGGAGGCCGTCCGGGGCCGGTCGGCCGGTGACCTGGTCGTGGCCGTGCCCGTCTCGCACGCCGAGCACGTGATCGGAGTCGTACGGGCGTCGTCCCCGGCCGCTGCCGTGCGGGACCGGGTCCTGGTGGCATGGGCGGCACTGCTGGGCGTGGCCGGGGTCGCGCTGACCGTCACCGTCCTCGTCGCCCGCCGCCAGGCACGCGTACTGGCAGCCCCACTGGAGGATCTCTCCCGTCACTGCCGAGCAGTCACCGAAGGCGACCTGACCGCCCGGGCGGCCCCCAGCAGCGTCGCGGAGATCGACCAGGTCGCCCGCACCCACAACGAGATGCTGCACAGCCTTTCCGAACTCCTGCGCCGTGAACGCGACTTCGCCGCCAACGCCTCCCACCAACTGCGCACACCGCTGACCGGCCTTCAGCTCGCGCTGGAGTCCGGCATGGAACAGGACGACGACTCCCGGCTGCGCCCCGTCCTCGCCGAGGCCCTCGACACCACCCGGCGACTGCACCGCACGGTGGAGGAGGTCCTGCGCCTGTCCACGTCCGCCGCGCTCCCCCGGACCAGGGCGGCCAATCGCCCTCTCGGCCAGGTGCTCAGAGCCACGGAGGAACGCTGGCACGGCCCGTTCGCCCAAGCCGGCAGGCGCTTCGAGTGCCTCGCGCGGGACGTCTCGGACGACATCCCCGTGTCCGGCGGACCCGTCACGGAGATCCTCGACATCATGCTGGACAACGCCTGCGTCCACGGGCGCGGCACCGTGCGCCTGACCGTACGCGACCTCGACGACGCCCTCGCCTTCGACGTCACCGACGAGGGAGAGGTGCGCGGCCCGGCGGCACGGCTGTTCGACCGCGGCCACAGCGATGGGCAGGGAACAGGCATCGGCCTCGCCCTCGCCCGCGACCTGGCGGTGTCCCTCGGGGGTCGGCTCTCCCTGACCGGCAGGGCCCCGGCTGCCTTCACGCTGCTCGTCCCGGTCGGCGGGACGGCGTCCGAGGTGGCCCCGTCATCGAGCGAGTGAGGCCAGACACCGCCGCGCCTAGGAGCGGTGTTCCCCGCGCTCGCCCCGGTGGTGAGGCGCGCAGCGGAAGCCGTGCTCGTGCCGGTGATCACCCATCGACGGTGCGCTCGCGGTCCTCGCCGACGCCTCGCACCGCGTGCGCTCCCCACTGTCTCCCATGCAGTCGCCGTAGCCAGACCGTGTCCGGCGCGCCTGCAGCCACGGGCCTCGGTCACGCCGACGCCGTGCGCAGCCTGCTGGGCGCCGGGCCCCACCTCAGCATGGTCGGCGTGATCGGCACCACCCTGGTGGCGCTGCTGCGGTAGGTCGCCGACGGCATCTCGGTTCTGTCGCCGCCCTCATTGCTGGTGCCTGGGCCGGTCCCCCTGCTGCCCACCTCGTGGCGGGGCGACATCGGCCCTTACCTGCCGAGCCACGCGGGCGAACAGATCTTCGCGCTGACCCAGGACTCGACCACCCCGTCACCCGCTGCTTGTCGTCCACGACTGGACGGCACTGGCAGGGGCGGTGTACCGGCTGCTGCGCAGCGACCTCTGATCCACAGCAGCCGCATCATGGGCCTGTGAATTGCGCGACCACGATGATCTCAGCGGACAGAGCGGTTGCGGCGGCGTGGACCTACGCCTGTGCGCCGTCCCCGCTTCTCGCGCGCACCATTCACCTGACCGGCGCCCACGGCACGTTCGCCATCGACCCCGCCTCGCAGTCCGGGTGGTGATCCGGGACGCTCGACCTGCCTGCCGCGTGACTTCCTTACCGACGGAGCGCTGGTCCGGTGGAAACACCCACCTTTTCCCTGAGCCGGCACTCGTGCTGACGGCCCCCGATCCCGCCCGGCGCCGGGGACCGCCGCGTATGGCAGGGGTTGTTTGCCCTCGTCAGCGTGGGTGTCCGGCTCCCACATTCGTCCGGATCGGGCGAAGACACCGGCAGCGTTGCCTAGTGTGGTCTGGATGGCGGTGGCTCAAGCCACGGGTACCTCTGCTTGCTCTGGTGCGGCGATGTCCTTGCGGGCGAGCGATAGGTACACGACCAGACCGAGGATGACCGCCAGGAACAGCACGCTGGTGACGGCGGTACCCAGACCCAGGCCGCCGTCGCCCGTGGGCTGGGAGAGACAGTCGCCGACGGAGGCGCCCAGAGGCCGGGTGAGGATGTAGGCGATCCAGAAGCTCCAGACCGCGCTCAGGTCGAGGGAGAACCAGGCGAGGGCGATCGCGGCGATGGCCGCGGCGAAGAGCACGGTCGACACCCAGTAGCCGAGGTTCACCTCCTCGGCGACCAGCTCGCCGACGGAGGCGCCGAGCGCGAAGGTGAACAGCACGGCCAGCCAGTAGAACGCCTCACGGCGGGTGGTGTCGACGTGGTGGATCGACAGGGTGCGCTCGGTGCTGTACCAGAGACCGAAGACGATCACCAGGGCAATCGCGAAGGCCGAGGTGGTGGTCCCCAGCGCCATGCCCATGTCGTCGGTGAGGTTGTCACTGACCAAGGTGCCGACGACGCTGATCAGCGCGATGGCGAGCCAGTACACACCCGGGCGGTACCCCTTGGAGCGGAACTGGACCACCAGGACAAGAGACAGCAGGGCACTCATCAGCACGGAGGCACCGGGCAGCCCCAAACCAGCCTTCCCCTTCAGCAGGTCCGCGGCGGTCTCGCCAACCGTCGTGCACAGCGCCTTGATGATCCAGAAAAAGACGGTGACCTCGGGCACCTTGTTCCAGCGCAGCCGGGCGGGTACTGCCTGGCCGACCTTCGGAAGAACTTCACTCTCAGAGGTTTCATCAGCCACGCTGCACGACCGTGCCACCCGGCACCTGAACACATCCTGACCGCCGCCGTGGATCGTCCGTCACGCCCGGTCCGTACCCGGACCATGGCTGCACACGTACACGCATCGTCTCCGCATACAGGTCCTCCGTCCCGCCCCTGCCTCCGCGACGGAAGAAGACCCCCATGCACACTCCGACAACCGACCCAGCGATCACTGACCGCGCAACCGCTTGGCTGCGTCGCCGTCTGGGCCGGTCGCCGTCCTGTCCTACGCCCCCGCCCTGATCTTTCCGGGCCCCGGCCTATGGCTGCGCCACACCCACAATCTGCCGCTCGGGCCGCTGATCCGACTGCCGGTGTCCACCGCACCATGCCTGCTGTGGCTGGTGCTGTTCTCTGCCGGACTCCAGGTCCCCGTCCGTGAGCTGGGCCGAGTGCTCCGGCGCCCGAGCGCACTGCTGGCTGGGCTCGCACTGCACCCGGCGATCCCGTTGCTGATCATCCCGCTCGTCGCGGTCCTGCTGCACGCCTCGCCCGACTCCGACGGTGGCAGCGGCCTCGTCACCGCAATGATCATGATCGTCGCGATGCCGGGGGCGGCCGGGGCCACGGTGCGGACCGGCAAGGGCGACGGCGACCAGCCCACCATGGTCGGCCTGGTCCTCGCCTCCACCCTCCTGAGCCCCCTTACCACACCGCTGGTGATCGAGCTGCTGTCTCCGCTACTCAGTGGCGGTTACGCCGGCTCGATCGCCGCGAGTGTCCACACTGCGGGCGGCGGCTTCACCCTCGTCGGCGTGGTGCTGCCCTGCGCGGCGGGCATCCTGACCCGGCTCACCCTGCCCGCTCCCTGATCGACCGGGTGCTCGGACGTCGTCGTACCCGTGGCCCTGGCCGGCTCACTTGTCCTGACGTACGTCCACGCCAGCGGCGCCGTATGGGTGAAGAGTGATCGATGCGGGCCAGCCCGTACGGGAGGCAGTCTTGGTCATGGCGTCCCCTCCGCACTTGCGCGAGCTGGTCGAACGATGCGACACGCTCAGGCGCCGCCTGGCCGTCGACCACAGCGCAGAGAACGCCCGTCGGCTCGAAGACGCGGCCCACGCACTGTGCCTGCTCACCGGCACCCGCCGACTGGACACGGCGCTGTACGTCGCCCGTCAGCAGATGAACGAGGCGATGAGACATAAGCAGCCCACCATCGCGGTCCGTTCCCCACCCGTAGATCGAGACGCCGTGCCGCCAGACACCGATGTGCGGGCTGCGCTTTTCGACCCGGCAGGTGGGCATTCCGTACGACAGCGCCAAGCTCGACCAAGCTCGCCTGCGGGAATTCCTCGACGATCAGCCCGCTCACCCGGTCAAAGAGCGGACGGTGACCTGGCGCAATGGAGTCGACGTACTCCTGCACAGAGTCCATGCGACCCATTGTGGCCCTCCCGCGAACCCCCTCTGCTGCGGCTCGGCAGGTCGCGCCCGACCGTCGCGGCTTCAGGGCAGGGGCGTTGGGCACCAGCGGCCTGCTCCCGACCGTCAGGCGCCTGACCAGGGCAGATGGAGAACTGGGACGAGAGTATCTAAGGTCAGCACGTGGCTCTCATCATGGTGTGCGAAGACGACGCGGCGGTCCGCGGGGTCCTCAAGCGCGCCCTGGAGCACGACGGCCACACCGTCTCCGTCGCCGCCACCGCCGACAGCCTGCTGCGGCAGCTCGCACCAGCGCCCCATCTGGTCGTCCTCGATCTCGGGCTCCCGGACGCCGACGGCCGCGACGTCTGCCTGGCCCTGCGCGCTCGCGGCGTCGACGCGCCGGTGCTGATGCT
>NZ_JBEYEY010000030.1:0-45836 GCF_040703635.1 Streptomyces sp. NPDC007189 | reverse complement strand
GGCTTCAGCCGGCGCGCGGCCGTGCGGAAGGTGCCGTGCGGCCGCTCGGCGGTGCCCTCGGAGCGGGGGAAGAACTCGTACCAGGAGCCGTACAGGGCCCGCTCCCGCTCCACCAGCAGCGGCAGGGGATCGGAGGCGGTGACCAACTCCCGCAGCGGATGGCGCGTCAGGACCGCGTCCACCTCGGGCGACTGGGCCGCCCGCAGCCGCTCGTGCACCGGCAGGGAGTCGTCCCCGAGGGCCCGCGCGGCGGCGAGGACAACGTTTCTCTCCGGGCCCTTCGGCACTCCGGCGGCGGCGCGCTCGTACAGCTCGGCGCCCTCCTCCAGCACCAGCCCGACGTCGATTCCGGCCGGCACCTTGACCGAGGCGGTGTGCCGCCAGGTCGCCAGCGGATGACTCCACGCCTCCACCCGGAAGGTCCAACGGCCCGTGGCATCCGGGGTGACCTCGGCGCCCCACAGGTCGCTGCCGGGCGACAGTTCGCGCATCGGCGTCCACGGGCCACGGCGGC
Source organism: Streptomyces sp. NPDC007189 (assembly GCF_040703635.1). Lineage (NCBI taxonomy): Bacteria > Bacillati > Actinomycetota > Actinomycetes > Kitasatosporales > Streptomycetaceae > Streptomyces > Streptomyces sp. NPDC007189. The sequence goes on along the minus strand of NZ_JBEYEY010000030.1, from coordinate 45,322 downwards.
CCCTGGGATCGCGCAGGACCACATTGGCGCCCACGGCATCGTGCCCTTCACGGAACACGGTGGCCGTGACCTGGAAGGTCTCGCCGGCCACCGCCTTCGCCGGGCGCCTGCCGCACTCCACGGCCGGCCGGACGTCGCGTACCGGTACACGGCCGATGGCCGGGGTCCTGCGCATGTTTCTCACCTCCGCCGTGCGCGAAGCCGGGCGCCCGGCCCGGCTCCGCGATCCGAGAGGGACCGACGTGCGCCGGTCCCCGGGGGAACGCCTTGTTACGGTGCCAGGTCAGGGGCTTGGCGCCGTGGAACGCCGCTCCGGTGGCGGCGCTCTTCTGGCCGATCGGCGCGGCCGCGGCCGTCCGTCCTGCTCGCGCAGGTAGGTGACCAGACTGGTGCGCAGATAGCGTTCGGCTGCGTCCGCGGCCTCGCGGGCACAGCGTTTGCCCATCAGTACGCACAGCGTGTAGCCCGAGTCCTCGAAGGTGGCCCGGACCGTGCGGTCGTGGGGCGAGGCGAGCATCACGCGCTCCCACGCCCGGTAACGCCGCAACGCCCGGGCCACTTCGGCCTTGGCGGGTAGCAGCATTGCCCTCTTCACCTTCCACGCTCTCGACTGGGCGCGTTCCCGACTGTCGGGTGGCGTCCGCGCACGGAAGCGCGCGGCACCGTTACGGCGATCGAGGCTTTCACTTATGGTGCACGGACGACAACGCAGCGTCTTGTTGGATCTTCAACGAGGGGTGTGTGTCGGGCTCTCGTGTTGCACGAATGGCGTAGCGCCCTCACCGTGGAGGTGACTCAGAAGCGATCAGCGCTCACGCTGTGTGTCCGGGCATTCGTCCCGGACGGGCATCCGGGAACTCTCCCGGACGGGCGAGGGGAGCGAGAGCTTCGCCGGTGAGGAGCAAGCGACAATGAAGACCGCAGTGCCCTGCTACTACCACCTCGACGTGGAAGTCAGCCCGGAACGGGTGGGACAGGTCAGCCGCATCCTGGCCGCCCACCTCCGCTACTGGGATCTCGAGAACCTCACGGATCCCGTCTGCCGCGGCGCCGAACTGCTGCTGCGGGCGATCGACGAGCACGCGAAGGACAAGCACACATCCATCGAGATGTGGTGGAACGGCCAGCACCTCATCACCGCCTTCGGTGGCGACGACCCGGATCTGCGCCCCGACCAGGACCTGCGCTCCTGCCTGGCGGACATCGCCGCCATGAGCGACGGCTGGGGCTGCTGCGCCTCGGACACCGGCAGCAAGATCATCTGGTTCTCCCAGCGCGCCCGGGCCGGCCAGCGCGTCCCGCTGGTGCCTACCGCGCCCGCGCCGACGCTGCGGACGGGCCTTCAGGTGCCCCGCGAGGAGCGGGTGGCCGTACTGGCCGCGCCGGCCGCAGCCATGGACGACGCGCTCGCCGCGCCGGCCGCCGTACCGGACGACGCCCTGGAGGGCAGCCGGTGACCGCCCGCAGACGACGGAAAGGGCTGCCCGTGTGGAGTGGGCAGCCCTACCCGTTGGGCGCCGCGTTCGACGGCCAGGGCACCAACTTCGCCCTGTTCAGCGAGGTGGCCGAGCGGGTCGATCTGATCCTCGTCGACGACGCCGGCGCCGAGACCCCGATCCGGCTGCACGAGGTCGACGGATTCGTCTGGCACGCCTATCTGCCCGGCATCGCGCCGGGCCAGCGCTACGGCTACCGGGTGCACGGCCCCTGGCAGCCCTCGCTCGGCCACCGCTGCAATCCGAAGAAGCTGCTGCTCGACCCGTACGCCCGCGCGGTGGACGGCCAGATCGACAACCACCCCTCGCTGTACGAGCGGGACCCGGACGGCCCCGCCCCCGCCGACAGCGCCGGGCACTCGATGCTCGGCGTGGTCACCGACCCGTACTTCGACTGGGGCGACGACCGCCCGCCCCGGACGCCGTACGCGGACTCGGTGATCTACGAGGCCCACGTGCGCGGCCTGACCCGCACCCATCCCGAGGTCCCCGAGCGGCTGCGCGGCACCTACGCCGGCCTCGCCCACCCCGCCGCCATCGAGCATCTGACCTCGCTCGGGGTGACCGCGGTGGAGCTGATGCCGGTGCACCAGTTCGTGCACGACGGCGTGCTCCAGGACCGGGGCCTCGCCAACTACTGGGGCTACAACACCATCGGCTTCTTCGCCCCGCACAACGCCTACGCCGCCTTCGGCAGCCGGGGCCAGCAGGTCAACGAGTTCAAGGCCATGGTGAAGGCGCTGCACGCGGCCGGCCTCGAAGTGATCCTCGACGTGGTCTACAACCACACCGCCGAGGGCAACGAGATGGGCCCCACCCTGTCCTTCCGGGGCATCGACAACGCCTCCTACTACCGCCTGGTCGACGGCGACTGGGCGCACTACTACGACACCACCGGCACCGGCAACAGCCTGCTGATGCGGCACCCCTACGTGCTGCAGCTGATCATGGACTCGCTGCGGTACTGGGTCACCGAGATGCACGTCGACGGCTTCCGCTTCGACCTCGCGGCCACACTGGCGAGGCAGTTCCACGAGGTCGACCGGCTGTCGGCGTTCTTCGACCTCATCCAGCAGGACCCGGTCATCAGCCGGGTCAAACTCATCGCCGAGCCCTGGGACGTCGGCGAGGGCGGCTACCAGGTCGGCAACTTCCCGCCGCTGTGGTCGGAGTGGAACGGCAAGTACCGCGACGCCGTACGGGACTTCTGGCGGGCCGAGCCCGACTCGCTCGGCGAGTTCGCCTCCCGGCTGACCGGCTCCTCCGACCTGTACCAGCACAGCCGGCGCCGGCCGCGCGCGAGCGTCAACTTCGTCACCGCGCACGACGGTTTCACGCTGCGCGACCTCGTGTCGTACAACGACAAGCACAACGAGGCCAACGGCGAGGACAACCGGGACGGGGAGAGCCACAACCGGTCCTGGAACTGCGGTGCGGAAGGCCCCACCAAGGACCCGGCCGTCCTCGAACTGCGCGCCCGCCAGCAGCGCAACCTGCTGGCCACGCTGCTGCTGTCGCAGGGCATCCCGATGCTCTGCCACGGCGACGAACTCGGCCGCACCCAGAAGGGCAACAACAACGCCTACTGCCAGGACAACGAGATCTCCTGGGTCGACTGGAAGCTGACCGACGAGCAGCGCCGCCTCGCGGAGTTCACCCGGCATCTGATCGCCCTGCGCGCCGCGCACCCCGTGCTGCGGCGCCGCCGCTTCTTCCACGGCGAGACCGCGACCAACGCCCGCCAGCCGCTGCCCGACCTGATGTGGCTCAGGCCCGACGCCCGCGAGATGACCGGCCGGGACTGGCAGCGCGGTGACGCGCACTCGGTGGGGGTGTTCCTCAACGGCGACGCCATCGCCGAACGCGACGCCTACGGCCGCCGGATGGTCGACGACTCCTTCCTGCTGCTGATCAACGGCTACTGGGAGCCGGTCGACTTCCGCCTGCCCGACGACACGTTCGGCGAGCGCTGGACGACCCTCGTCGACACCGCCGACCCCGAGGGCGTCCCCGACGAACGCGAACGCAAGGCCGGCACCCGGCTCCGCGTGGAGGCCCGCAGTCTGGTCCTGCTGTCGAGACCGTCGCGGGCGGGCGGCTGAGCGCCGGCGCCCGCCCGCGAAGGCGCGGGCGGGCGCTCAGCGGGCCCGGCGCGACGTCACCGTGAACTGGGCGCCGTCCGCGTCCCGCAGGATCGCCTCGTCCTCGCTCTCGCTGAGCACGCTGCCGCCGTGCTTCTCCGCCGCGCGGGCGCAGCCCGTGACGTCCGCGACGGCGAAGTGGATCTGCCAGTGCGGCCGTACCGAGGGGTCCGGGGCCGCCTCCACCGCGCCCGAGTCGATGCGTGCCACGACGTCGCCCCGACTGCGCAGCACCACCTCGCCGCCCTCGTACTCCACCTCGCAGCAGCCCGGCAGTCCGCTCGCCCAGTCGAGGATCTCGCCGTAGAAGATCGCGGAGTCGAAGGCGTTGCGGGTGTGCAGCCGGATGAACGTCGGCGCCGCCCGCCGCCATGCCTCCCAGTTGGCGACCAGTTCCCCCTGCCAGATGCCGAACGTCGCCCCGTCCCGGTCGGCGAGCAGCGCGGCCCGGCCCGGGGGGAAGGACAGCGGCCCGACGGCCGCCGTGCCGCCCCGCTCGCGGGCCCGGGACACCGCCACGTCGGCGTCCGGCACGGCGAAGTACGGCGTCCACGCCACCGCCATCTGCCACATGGCGGCGACCGCGGCGATCCCGGCCACCGGCACCCCGTCCGCCAGCGCGATGCGGAAGTGCTCGCCGAGCTTGGCACCGCGCCAGCGCCAGCCGAGGACGGCCGAGTAGAACTCCTGGGTGGCCTCCAGGTCACGGCTGGTCAGGCTCACCCAGCACGGGGCGCCGAACACGGAGTGGGTGGAGACGACGTCTCGTTTCCGCGGTCCACCGCTGACGGGGGCGTTGTGGTTCATGTGCGTCGCGTCCTGATCTCGGAGCCGGGCGGCCACCGGTTCTGCACCCGGTGTCCGGCCGGAGGTGGGTCGGGCGCCTGTCGAGTACCCCGGGTGGCATCGGTGCAGGCCACCGAGGACCATGGGGGCATGGGAGCGAGCGAGTCCGACCGGCTGTCCGAGCTGCAGGCGGAAGTCGACCAGTTGAAGGAGGCCGTGACCTCCCACGCGGTCATCGACCAGGCCATCGGGATGATGGTGGCCTGGGGCAGACTGACCCCGGACCAGGGCTGGGAGGTGCTCAAGGAGGTCTCCCAGCACACCAACATCAAGCTCCGCAACGTCGCGGAGCTGATTCTGGTCTGGGCGCGCCGCGGCGACCTCCCGCCCGAGATCCGCGCCGAGCTGGAGGACGCGCTGGACCGCTACGGCCCCACCGAGGTGCCCGAGGCCGTCGAGGAGTGAGCGCGTGGGGCGCGGCGCGGCTCAGCGGGCCTCCGCCAGCAGCTCCTCGCGCAGCCGGTCGAAGCAGCCGCTGAGCAGGCGGGAGACGTGCATCTGCGAGATGCCGAGCTGCTGGGCGATCCGGCTCTGCGTCATACCGCGGAAGAACCGCAGGTAGAGAATGATCCGCTCGCGTTCGGGCAGGGCCTCCAGGCACGGCTTGACGGCGTTGCGGTCGATGACGAGGTCGTAACCGGGGTCGGGGCCGCCGAGGGAGTCCCCGAGGGCGTAGCCGTCGGTGCCGGCCACCTCGGCGTCCAGGGACAGCGCGGAGAAGCACTCCAGCGCCTCCATGCCCGTGCGCACCTCGTCCTCGGTGAGCCGTGTGTACGCGGCGATCTCCGCCACGGACGGCGGGCGTCCGGAGGTGCTCTGGGCCAGTTCCTTCACGGCGGAGCGGACCCGGTTGCGCAGGTCCTGCACCCGGCGCGGGACATGCAGTGTCCACATGTGGTCGCGGAAGTGGCGCTTGATCTCACCGGTGATCGTCGGCACGGCGTACGCCTCGAAGGCGCGGCCGCGGGACGGGTCGTAGTGGTCGACGGCCTTCACCAGCCCCAGCGCGGCCACCTGGTACAGGTCCTCCAGGGCTTCCCCGCGGCCGCGGAACCGCACGGCGATCCGCTCGGCCATGGGGAGCCACACCCGGACCAGTTCATCGCGCAGCGCCCGCCGCTCGGCTCCGTCGGGCAGCGTCGCGAGCCGCTCGAAGGACTCGGCCGTGTCGGGGGCGTCGTCGTGGGGGTGGGAGGTCGTGCTACCGGTGACACTCATGGTGCGCACCTCTCTCAGCAGGTGCTGGATGTACAGACACCGTGGGAGGCGCGCTCGGACCGTGGACAGGGGAACGGGGCGGCCGGCGACGCCGGCTCCCACGGAGGTGCCTCCGGTCCGAAGCACTGTTGGTCGCTTTCCCGCTCCGGGACATCACCAAACAAATCGGAGTAAATGGGGTGCTGACCGGGTGGTTCTTGGTCTCCCCTTGGCGGAGTCATCTCTGTAGCAGAGGTAATCTTCCGGATATGGAACGCGCAGAGTCCGAGACCTTCTCCGAGGAGCTTGCGGACGCGTTGGTGCGCATCCAGCGGCTGATCCGGCGGCGGCTGCGCGGCGGGACGAGCGGGCCCCGGCTGCGCGGCGCCGAGGTGGAGCTGCTGCGCCTGGTCGAGTCCCGGCCCGGCATCGGCGTCTCGGACGCGGCCCGGGCCCTGCACCTGGCGAGCAACTCCGTGTCCACCCTGGTCAACCAGCTCGTCCGGGACGGCTACCTGCTCCGCGAGACCGACCCCGCCGACCGGCGCGCGGCACGGCTGCGGCTGACCGGGGCCGCCGAGAAACGGCTCGGCGACTGGCAGCGGCGCCGGGCGGAACTGGTCGGCCGGCACGTGTCCCGCCTCGACGACACCGACCGGGAGGCCCTGCGCGCGGCCCTCCCGGCACTGCGCAAGCTGGCCGCCAGGCTGCACGAGGAGACCGAGGAGCCATGACGGAGGCCGACGACCACCGCACAGGGGCCCAGCAACAGCCATGACGGTCCAGGAGCAACCATGACGAGGGACATCAGGGGCACATCCGGCGACACCGTGGGTTCTGAGGGCGGGTCCGAGGCGCCAGCCGACCCGGCCGGAACCCCCGAAACGGCCGGCACCCGGGAAACGGCCAGTGCACCCGCCGAGGACACCGGCGTCACCCGAACGGCCGCCACGCTCGCCGCCGGTGTCGACGCCTCCGGGGCCCATGGCACGTCCGCCGTGCCTGCCGGCTCCGCCGAAACCGCCGGCACGCCCGCAGCCGCCGTCGATGCCTCCGCGGATCCCGCCGGTGCACCCGCAGCCGGGAGCGTCGGTGCACCCGCCGCCAGGACCGCCGGTGCGCCCGCCGCCGCTGTCGACGCCGTCAGCTGTACGCGGCTCGTCTACGCCTTCGGTGACACCCGTGCCGTCGACGGGCTGGATCTGGTCGTGCGGGAGGGTGAGGTGTTCGGGCTGCTGGGGCCGAACGGCGCGGGCAAGACGACCGCGATCCGGTGCATCACCACCCTGCTGCCCGTGCCGGCCGGCACGGTCGGCGTGTTCGGGCACGACGCCGCCAAGGAGCGGATGGCGGTGCGCCGCCTGCTCGGCTACGTCCCGCAGCAGCTGTCGGCCGACAGCGGGCTCACCGGACGGGAGAACGTCGCCCTGTTCGCCCGCGTCTTCGACGTGCCCCGCCGCGAGCGCGCCGTACGGGTCGGCCAGGCGCTGGCCGCCGTCGGTCTCGCCGACGCCGCCGACCGGCTCGCCGGCACCTACTCCGGCGGCATGGTCCGCCGCCTCGAACTCGCCCAGGCCCTGGTCAGCGCGCCCCGGCTGCTGATCCTGGACGAGCCCACCATCGGCCTGGACCCGATCGCCCGCACCGGCGTCTGGGAGCACATCAACGCCGTCCGCGCGGCCACCGGCATGACCGTGCTCGTCACCACCCACTACATGGACGAGGCCGACCAGTACTGCGACCGCGTCGGCCTGATGCACCGCGGCCGCATCCGCGCCCTCGGCACCCCGGCCGAACTGCGCCGCGGCCTCGCCGAGCGCCAGGGCGCCGACACCCTGCCCACGCTGGAGGACGTCTTCCGGGACGTCGCCGGCAGCGGCCTCGACGACCACTCCGGAGGAGGTTTCCGCGATGTCCGCAGTACCCGCCGCACCGCGCGCCGCGTCGGCTGACCCCGCCCCCGGCGGCGACACCGCCCTGCTGCTCACCCCGCCCGTGCCGCGCGCCGGCTGGCGGCTGCTGCCCGCCCGCGTCGTCGCCATGTGCGCCGTCGAGCTGCAGAAGCTGCGCCACGACCGCACCGAGCTGTACACCCGCGCGGTCCAGCCCGCCCTCTGGCTGCTGATCTTCGGCCAGACCTTCACCCGGATCCGGGCGATCCCCACCGGCGGCGTGCCGTACATCGACTTCATGGCGCCGGGCATCATCGCCCAGTCGGCGATGTTCATCGCGATCTTCTACGGCATCCAGATCATCTGGGAGCGCGACGCGGGCATCCTGAACAAGCTGCTCGTCACCCCGACCCCGCGCTCGGCGCTGATCACCGGCAAGGCGTTCGCGGCCGGCGTGAAGTCGCTGGTCCAGGCGATCGTCGTGATCGTCATCGCCGCCGTGCTCGGCGTCGCCCTGACCTGGAACCCGCTGAAGCTGCTCGGCGTGGCCGTCGCGGTGGTCCTCGCCTCCGTCTTCTTCTCCTGCCTGTCGATGACCATCGCGGGCATCGTCCTCAGCCGCGACCGGCTGATGGGCTTCGGACAGGCGATCACCATGCCGCTGTTCTTCGGCTCCAACGCCCTCTACCCCGTCTCGGTGATGCCGGGCTGGCTCCAGGCCGTCAGCAAGGTCAACCCGCTGAGCTATCAGGTCGACGCCCTGCGCGGTCTGCTGCTCGGCACGCCCGCGCATCTCGGCGCCGACTTCGCGGTGCTCGCGGTGGCCGCCGCGCTCGGCATCACCGCGGCCTCCTCGCTGCTCGGCCGGCTCGCCCGGTGATCTTGCCGCGGACGTGATGTGCGGCACGCGACCGGAGACCGCCCGAAGGCGCCGCGCACGCATCCTTCCTGCGCAGCGCTTGATCAGCGATCAAAGCGGGCGAACCCGCTGGCCACAGCGCATTCCGCTCATTTGACAGTGCGCTGAGCACACAGATAGACAGCAGCTCTCGAAGGTCGAGAGGGGCACTGTGTACGAGCCGAACGTGGTCGGGGACTGGCACGAGTACGACGAGCATGCCGGTCTGCGCGTCCGCGTCCACCGTCTGGAGGCCGCGGAGCCGCCGCGCGGACGCGACGACGCCGCTGCCGGGCTGACGTACTTCAGTGTCCGGGTCACGGTCGAGAACCGCGGCGCACGGCCCCTGGGGATCCACCTGGAGGACGGTCAGATCGACGTCCGGGTCGGCCCCGACGGCGAGGGCGCCTTCATCGACTGGCGCAACTCCCAGTTCGTCGAGGGCTTCGACGTCTACCCGCTGCGCCGGGCCACCGCCGTGGTGTATGCCGCCGCCCCCGAGGCCGCCCTGAGCCACGTGGACGTGCAGGTGCAGCTGCGGGTCGAGGAGGAGTGGGCCGACCGCAGGCTGTGGACGGGGGGCATCGGCGTGCTGGAGACCAGCGCGGCGACCGCCTCCGCCGCCGGCCAGGGCGGGCTCGCCCACCAGGTCAGCGCCTTCCTGCAGGACCTGAGGGACCAGACGGAGCCCGGCACCGCCTGAGCGGCGCCGGTCACGCTTCGAGCCCGGGACGGGGCCGTCGTAAGGCCTGTCCTGAAACGACCGGATCCTGCCGAGCCCGTCCGGGTGTGCGGTCAGTGCGGGATGCCGTCGATGATCTCCCGCGCGCCCTGCCGCAGCAGCGCGACCGCGACCGAGGTGCCCAGCGTGGCCGGGTCGAGCCGGCCCGCCCACTCATGGGCGTTCAGCCGGGTCTTGCCGTCCGGGGTGAAGACACAGGCCCGCAGGGACAGCTCCCCGCTGCGGTCCACGCGCGCGTACCCGGCGATCGGGCTGTTGCAGTGGCCCTGCAGCACATGCAGGAACATCCGCTCGGCCGTCGCCTCCCGGTGGGTGTCCGGGTCACCGAGCCCGCTGACCGCGTCGATCACCGCGGTGTCGTCCTGCCGGCACTGCAGAGCGAGGATGCCCGCGCCGATCGGCGGCATCATCTCCTCCGGCGACAGCACCTGGCTGATCACGTCCGTGCGGCCGATCCGCTCCAGACCGGACACCGCCAGCAGCAGGGCGTCGGCGTCCCCGGCGGCCAGCTTCTCCAGCCGGCGGTTGGCGTTGCCGCGGAACGGCACGCACTCCAGGTGCGGGTGCGTGGCCGCCAGTTGGGCGATCCGGCGCACCGCGGAGGTCCCGATCCGGGTGCCGGCCGGCAACTCGTCCAGGGTGAGCCCGTCCGGGTGGACCAGCGCGTCCCGGATGTCGTCGCGCTTGAGGAACGCGGCGAACACCGTCCCGGCGGGCAGCGGCCGGTCCGCGGGCACGTCCTTGACACAGTGCACGGCGAGATCGGCCTCACCGGCCAGCAGGGCCGCGTCGACCTCCTTGGTGAACGCCCCCTTGCCCTCGACCTGGGACAGATCGCCGAGCCACTTGTCGCCGGTGGTCTTCACCGGCACCACCTCGGTGCGCACCCCCGGGTGCAGCGCGGCCAACTCGCCGCGCACCCGCTCGACTTGGGCCAGGGCCATGGGGGAGTCGCGGGAGACGATACGGATCAGTTCGGGAACCGGCATGGGCACACGATAGACCCCGCGGGCTCAGCCGGCGTCCCGGGGCAGGTCCGCCGCCGACTCCTCCGGCGGCAGATCGGGGCGCAGCCGCAGCCACGACGGCTGGCGCAGCATCCCCGACCGGGTACGGGTGCTGTAGCTGACCTCGCCCACCAGTACGGGCAGCACCCAGCGCGCGTCCGGGACGCGGGGCGCCGGCTCGAACGGGCACCGGCTGCTCGCCGCATCGGCCAGCAGCCGGGCCAGTTCCGTACGCTCCGCCTCGCTCCAGCCGGTGCCCACCCCGCCGACGTACCGCAGCCGGCCGGCCGCGTCACGCTGACCCACCAGCACGGCCCCGGGCAGCCCGCTCAACCGGCCCTTGCCGGGCAGCCAGCCGCCGACGATCACGTCCTCGGCCCGCATGTTCCGGATCTTGATCCAGGCGCGGGAGCGGACCCCGGGCTCGTACACCGAGTCCAGCCGCTTGCACACCAGGCCCTCCACGCCGTGCTCCCGGGTCGCCGCGAGCGCCTCGGCGCCGTGCCCGGTCACCGCGCCGGGCGTCGACCAGTACGGCCCCGACAGGCCCAGCTCGGTCAGCCGGGCGCGCCGTCGTACGTACGGCAGCCGCAGCAGGGGCTCCTCCAGGTACGGCACGTCGAACAGCACCAGGTGCACCGGCACCTGGGCGGCCCGGCGCGCCGCCCGCGCGGGGGCGTGGGCGAGGCCCATCCGGCTCTGCAGCAGCTGGAAGTTCGCCCGGCCGTGCTCGTCCAGGGCCAGCACCTCGCCGTCCAGCACGGCGGGCGTGGTGCCCAGCGCCGTGCCGATGGGCCGCAGTTCGGGATAGGCCGCGGTGATGTCCTCACCCGAGCGGGCGCGCAGCAGCACGGTGCCGTCACCGGGCAGATAGACCATCACCCGCTGGCCGTCCTGCTTGGTCTCGTACGCCCACCGCGCGTCCTGGGCGGCGGGCGGCAGCGTGCCGGGGGTGGCGAGCATCGGCGCGATCAGCGGCAGGGTCACGGCGGTCACGGCTGAAGATCTCGACCACTCCCGGCGCCCTCACGCGCCATCGGCCCCGGGTTCGCCTGAACGGGTCCCGTATCAGCGAGCCGGTCCGCGTCCGGTGTGCCGGCTCGATCGAGTCAGGCGCTCGCATCGCGAGGGCCCCCGCCGTCCGGTTCCCGGCAGGGCGGCGTCAGGCCGGTCGCGGGGGCCGGACCCAGTCCAGGGAGCGTTCGACGGCCCGCTGCCAGTTGTCGTACTCCGACTCCCGCAGCCCGGGGTCCATGTCCGGCAGCCACTGGGCGGCCCGGTGCCAGTTGCGGCGCAGCACCTCCAGGTCGGGCCAGTAGCCGGCGGCGAGCCCCGCCGCGTAGGCGGCGCCCAGGGACACCGTCTCGGCCACCATGGGCCGTACCACCGGCACGTCCAGCACATCGGCGACGAACTGCATGAGCAGGTTGTCCGCGGTCATGCCCCCGTCCACCTTGAGCTGCTTGAGGGGGACCGAGGAGTCGGCGTTCATGGCGTCGACGACTTCCCGGGTCTGCCAGCCGGTGGCCTCCAGAACGGCGCGCGCCAGGTGCCCCTTGGTGATGTAGGAGGTGAGGCCGACGATGACCCCACGCGCGTCGCTGCGCCAGCGGGGCGCGAACAGACCCGAGAACGCGGGGACGATGTAGCAGCCGCCGTTGTCCTCGACCGTCCGCGCCAGGGTCTCGATCTCCGGGGCGCTGCTGATCAGCCCGAGCCGGTCCCGGAACCACTGCACGAGCGCGCCGGTGACGGCGATCGACCCCTCCAGCGCGTAGGCCGGCCGCTGGTCCCCGATCTTGTACGCCACGGTCGTGAGCAGCCCGTGCCGGGACCGCACGAGTTCGCTGCCGGTGTTGAGCAGCAGGAAGCTGCCCGTCCCGTAGGTGCACTTGGCCTCGCCCGGGGAGAAGCAGGTCTGGCCGAACAGGGCGGCCTGCTGGTCGCCGAGGGCGGCCGTGATCGCGACCCCGGGCAGCAGGGCGCGGGCCTCGCCGTACGGCTGGGCGGAGGGCCGGATCTCGGGCAGCATGGCGCGGGGCACCCCGAAGAAGGCCAGCAGCTCGTCGTCCCAGGTCAGCGTGCGGATGTTCATCAGCATCGTGCGGCTGGCGTTGGTGGCGTCGGTGATGTGCAGGCCGCCCGCGGCGCCCCCGGTGAGATTCCAGATCAGCCAGCTCTCCATCGTCCCGAACAGCACATCGCCGTCCTTGGCGCGCTGCTCGACACCCTTGACGTGGTCGAACAGCCAGCGAAGCCGCAGCGCGGAGAAGTACGTCGAGGGCGGCAGCGCGCACCGGTCCTGGAAGAACTCCTCCCCGGGGCGCTGTATGAGGTCGTCCACCAGCGGTGCCGTGCGGGTGTCCTGCCAGACGATCGCCCGGCCCAGCGGGGCGCCGGTCCGCCGGTCCCAGAGCACCGTCGTCTCCCGCTGGTTGGCCAGCCCGATGGCGCTGACCTGCCCGGCGTCGACACTGGCGCAGGCCAGGGCCTCGGGCACGATGTGGCGCAGGTTCTGCCAGATCTCCACGGCGTCGTGCTCCACCCAGCCGGGCCGGGGGAAGTGCTGCCGGTGTTCCTTCTGCGCGACCGAGACCAGCCGCCCGCGGTGGTCGAACAGGATGCATCGGGTGGAGTTGGTGCCCTGATCGATGGACATTACATACCGTTCAGCCATGATCGGGTCTGCCTTCCGACGGATCAAAAGGGCGGCTGTCCTGACCTACCAGCGGGCGGCTCCCAGGTCCCGGGAGATCGCCCGCGCGGCTTCCCGGAGCAGCGTGATCAGACTCGGGCGGGGTCGGCCCTGGCCGTCGCAGATCCGCTCGACGGGCCCGGACAGCCCGATGGCGCCGACGACGAGGCCGCCGTGCCCGCGGATCGGTGCGGCGATCCCCGCCTCGCCCATGCTCATCTCCTGGATCTCGGCGGCCCACCCGAGTTCCCTGACCTCCGCCAGCGCCCGGGCGAGCCGCTCGGGATCGACCAGGGTGTGCCGGGTGTACGCCTCCAGCCCCCGCCCCGGTGCCTCCTCGACGCTCGCGGTGCCGAAGGCCAGCAGCACCTTGCCGAGCGAGGAGGCGTGCAGCGGCAGCAGCGCGCCCACGTCCATGGTCTGGAAGGTGTCGTCGGGCCGGAACACGTGGTGGACGACGAGAACACTGCCCTCCAGCGGGGTGCCCAGCCGTACCGCCTCCCCGCTGCGGGCGGCCAGGGCGTCGGCCCAGTTGAGGGAGCGCGAACGCAGCTCGTTGACGTCGAGGTAACTGGTCCCGAGGTGCAGCAGGGCCGCGCCGAGCTGGTACTTCCCGGTCGCCGCGTCCTGCTCCACGAAGTCCACGTGCTGGAGCGTGCGCAGGATGCCGTGGGCGGTGCCCTTCGCCAGCCCGAGCGAGGCCGCCACCTCGCCGAGACCGAGCCGGCGGGGCCCGCCGGCGAGCAGGCGCAGAATCGCCGCCGCCCGTTCGATCGACTGGACCGGTCCGGCCATGAAGCGAGCCTATTACCCGCACGGACGCCTTGCCCGTGGGGGAGGAGCAGCGGGCGTTCGGTAATGCCGACCGCCGTTCATTGACCGGTCCGATTTGTCTCCATAACGTGCTTGCGAGACCGGAACGGACCGGATTGCCGGTGCCGGGCCGGCCGTAGAGATCACCGGGAGAGAACATGGCGGCACAGCTCAAGACGCTGGTTCAGGCGGCGTACGAACACGTGTGCCCGGTGCCGCCCGTCACCGGCGCGGTGTCGGCCGTACGCCGTCGTACCGAGGTGGTCCTCGACGGCTGGAAGGTGTGCCCGCTCCTCGCCGACGACGCGCTGCTGGTGGTGTCGGAGCTCGTCACCAACGCGATCCTGCACGCCCGGCCCCCGGCCGTGCTGCGGCTGTCGTGGGTGCGCGGCGAGCACGGCGGGACGCTGCGGGTCGAGGTCGTCGACGCGGGCCCCGCCCTTTCCGCGCCCCTCGTCGGCGCCGACCCCGACGAGCACGGCAGGGGCGAGACGATCGTCCACGCCCTGGCGACGCGCCACGGCATACGCACCCACCTCGACGGAGTCACCCGGTGGGCCGAACTGGACGTACGCCGGACGTATTGACCCATACGTCCATAGGTATCGACGACCGGGCGTACTGACCGGACGTCCTGACCAGACGCGCTGAATCTAGAGCGCCGTCTCGCTCTCGCGCCATGACGGCGCGTGTCCCTGCTCCTCCGTGGCTGCCTTCCGGAGCAGCAGCAGGGCGGCGTCGTCGTGCAGCCGGCCGCCCACATGGCCCAGCAGCTCGTCGTGGACCGCGGTGAGCGTGCGCGCCGGCTCCTCGCACACATGGCGGGCCACGCCGTCCGCCAGCGGATAGAAGGCACGCGTGTGATCGCGGGCCTCCGTGACCCCGTCGGTGTAGCACAGCAGCTGGTCTCCCACCGCGAAGGGCAGGCGCTGCAGGCGGGGGGCCTCGCCCGAGAGGGCTCGCAGGCCGAGGGGCGCGGCGGGGCGGTCGGACTCCACCGCACTGACCCGGCCGGAGGCGGATATCACCAGCGGCGGGGCGTGCCCGCAGTTGACGATCTCCAGGTGGCCGGACCGGGTGTGTCCGGCGACCACGGCGGTGACGAAGTCGTCGGGGCCGAGGTTGCGCGCCAGGCTCCGCTCGATCCGCGCGACGACGTCGAGCAGGTCGGGCTCGTCATGGGCGGCCTCGCGGAACACCCCGAGCACGAGCGCGGCGGTGCTCACGGCGGGCAGTCCCTTGCCGCGCACGTCGCCCACGATCAGCCGGATGCCGTAGGGCGTGGGCACCAGGGCGTACAGGTCCCCGCCGATCCGTGCCTCCGCCGCCGCGGCGCTGTAGCGGACGGCCACCTGGAACGGGCCCACGGTCTCCGGGACGGGCTGGAGCAGGGCGTGCTGGGCGGCCTCGGCGACCGAGCGGACGGCGGCGAGGACCCGTTCCCGGCGGGCGCGCAGCGCGCTGGCCAGGCCGCTCGCCGCGGTGACGGCCAGCAGGGCGGGCACCATGGCCGCCGGCTCGCGCGTGGGAGCCGTGTGCAGCAGGGCCAGCGCCATGCCCACCACACCGGCGAGCAGACCGACGCAGAGGACACCGCGCGGCCCGTTGGTGGAGGCCGCCAGCGCGGGACCGGCCGCCAGCAGCGGCAGCCAGGGCATCCCCGCCCCGGCGGTGACGTCCACGAGCGCGATCACGGCGACGACCAGAACCGGCAGCATGTGCAGGCCCGAGGCCGCGTGCCCGGCGGCACGCCGGCGCAGTGCTCTCCAGGCGGCGGCCGCACCCTTCCCGGGCTGCCGCGTCGCCGCGTCGTGGTCGCCACGGTGGTCGCCATGGGGCGGGGCCTGGAGCATGTCTCGTCCGCAGTCCTTGCCGGTTGGGGGTTCTCACCCGGAATGTCGGTTGCGTCCAGGAAAGACGCTGGGTGAGGACGGTCACAAGGAGCGGGTTTTCAGATAGTGAGCGAGAGGCTCCTGGTGATGCGGCTCGCGACCGGAAGCAGACGTTCCCTGACCTCCTGGAGCCGGTCCTGCCGCTCCACCGGCAGGGCGACGCCGAGCGATCCCGGAGTGCTCCCGCGGTAGACGGGCACGGCGACGCACACGGTGCCGAGCGCGTACTCCTCCAGGTCTGTGACGGCCGGTGCCAGCGGGGGCGCTTCGAGCCGGCGGAGCAGCACCGGAAGGCTGGTGATCGTCCGCGGGGTGAGGTCGGCCAGGTGGTGGCGGGACAGATACTCCCGGCGCCCCTCCTCGTCCAGCTCGCGCAGCACGGACTTGCCCAGGGCGGTGGCGTGGCCGGCGTCCTCGAAGCCCACCCACAGGTCCACCCGGGGCGTGCGCGGGCTGTCCACGATCTCGGCGACCCTGATCTCGCCCTCCTCGTACAAGGTGAGGTACGCGGCCGTGGCCAGGTCGTCCCGGAGGGCGGCCAGCGCCGGTCGCACCCGGCTGAGCAGGGTCTGCGCGTGCCCGGCCGTACGCAGGGAGCCCAGCCTGTCGCCCAGGACGAAGCCGCCGTCGTCCAGCTTGCGCACATAGCCGTCGTGCACCAGCGTGCGCAGCAGGTGATAGGCGGTGGCCAGCGGCAGCCCCGTCTCGCGGGCCAGCTGTTTCGCCGGCGCGCCGTTGTCGTGCGCGCTCACCGCCTCCATCAGACGGAAGGCCCGCTGCACGGAAGCGATCAGCGTGGGACCGTCCTGAGCAGCCATACCTCCAGACTGCGCCGCTCGTCCGCTCCCGGGCAAGGCCGGGAGGACCCCGCGGCGGCCGACGGGACCGGGCCGGTCGCCCTCAACCGGTTCCCTGAAAAGCCTCAGACAAAATTGTTGACAATTTCGTCGGGCTAGATTTAGTTTCGACAGGCACTCATTCAGGGAGGGCACATGCCGAAGGAAGCCCGTCCGACCACCGGAGAGCAGGCCAAGCAGCACGCGCTGACGAAGCTGCGGCAGGCGATCCTGCACGGCGAGATGGCGCCGGCCCAGCGGCTGGTGGAGAACGAACTCGCCGAGCAGTTCGGTGTGACGCGGGCCAGCATCCGTGCGGCGCTGATCGATCTGGAGGCGCAGGGACTGGTCGAGAGGATCCGCAACCGCGGTTCGCGGGTGCGGGTGGTGACCGTGGAGGAAGCGGTCGCGATCACGGAGTGCCGCATGGTCCTGGAGGGCCTGTGCGCGTCCAAGGCCGCCGTCGCCGCCAGTGACGAGCAGCTGCAGGAGCTGGCCGACCTCGGCGTGGCGATGGAGAAGGCCGTCGCCGACGGCGAGCCGGTCACGTACTCCGACCTCAACCACCGGCTCCACGAGCGGATCAGGCTGATCTCCGGACAGCGGACCGCGGTCGAGCTGCTGGAGCGGCTGAACGCCCAACTGGTCCGTCACCGCTTCCAGTTGGCGCTCAGGCCGGGGCGTCCGCAGCAATCCCTGAGTGAGCACCTGGCGATGATCGACGCGATCAGGGCCAGGGACCCGCAGGCGGCCGAAGCGGCCGTCCGCGCCCACCTCGCCGGCGTGATCGAGGCGCTCCAGGACTGAGCACGCCGGACGGGGCACGGGCGCGCACCTGTCCACCGAGGCGAGGGCGCCGCAGGAATCCGTCTCCGCGGCGCACCGAGCCCGAAAAGGGAGAACTCTGCCATGACGCACGCCGACGCGCCCGAAAACCCACCTCGTTCGACCCTGGTCGTCACCGCGCACGCCGGGGACTTCGTGTGGCGCGCGGGCGGAGCCATCGCCCTGGCCGCGGCCCGCGGCGAGAAGGTCACCATCGCCTGTCTGACCTTCGGCGAACGCGGTGAGTCCGCCAAGGCGTGGCGCGAGGGCCGGACCTTGGAGGAGATCAAGGCCCTCCGGCGGGACGAGGCCGAGCAGGCCGCCGCCACCCTCGGCGCCGAGGTCCGCTTCTTCGACGCCGGCGACTACCCGCTCGTCGCCACC
Organism: Streptomyces sp. NPDC007189; assembly: GCF_040703635.1. Classification (NCBI taxonomy): domain Bacteria; kingdom Bacillati; phylum Actinomycetota; class Actinomycetes; order Kitasatosporales; family Streptomycetaceae; genus Streptomyces; species Streptomyces sp. NPDC007189. The sequence continues at coordinate 27,658 of NZ_JBEYEY010000030.1, read as the reverse complement.
GCCGAGCTGACCGACCGGCTCGTCGCCCTCTACCGCGAGACCCAGCCCGACGTCGTCCTCACCCACCCGGTGGACGACCCGTACAACGGCGACCACCCGGCCGCCAACCGCATGGCCCTGGAAGCCCGCGTGCTCGCCCAGGCCATCGGCTACCCCGGCCCCGGCGGGATCATCGGCGCCCCGCCCGTCTTCTACTTCGAGCCCCACCAGCCCGAGATGAGCGGCTTCAGGCCCGAGGTCCTGCTCGACATCACCGAGGTGTGGGAGACCAAGCGCAAGGCGATGGAGTGCCTCGGCGCCCAGCAGCACCTGTGGGACTACTACACCGACCTCGCCGTCCGCCGCGGTGTGCAGCTCAAGCGCAACGCGGGCCCCAACCTGGGCCTGCCGCACAAGACCATGGCCGAGGCCTACATGCGTCCCTACCCGCAGGTCGCGAAGGAGCTGGCATGAGCGGCGTGATCGTCACCGACGTGCCCAGGGCCGAGGCGAAGGACGTCGACGCCCTCGCCGGGTACGGCGTGGCCACCGTGCACGAGGCGATGGGCCGCACCGGGCTGCTCCCCGCGCGGCTGCGCCCCGTCCAGCAGGGCGTCCGGGTCGCCGGCACCGCGGTCACCGTGCTGTCCTGGCCCGGCGACAACCTCATGATCCACGCGGCCGTGGAGCAGTGCGGCGAGGGCGACATCCTGGTCGTCACCACCACCTCGCCCTCCACCGACGGCATGTTCGGCGAGCTGTTCGCCACCGCGCTCAAGCGGCGCGGGGTGCGCGGCGTCGTCATCGACGCGGGCATCCGCGACACCCAGGAGCTGCGCGAACTCGGCTTTCCCGGCTGGGCGGCGGCCGTCTGCGCACAGGGCACCGTGAAGGCGACCGGCGGCTCGGTCAACGTCCCGGTCGCCATCGGCGGCCAGGTCGTCAACCCCGGCGACGTGATCCTCGCCGACGACGACGGCGTGGTGGTCGTCCCCCGCCAGAAGGCCCGCCGGGCCGCCGAGGCCGCCGAGGCCCGCGAGGCGAAGGAGGCCGCCTCCCGCGCCGCCTTCCAGGAGGGCCAACTCGGCCTCGACCGCTACGGACTGCGCGAGAAGCTCGCCGAACTGGGCGTCACCTACCGGTCGTACGACGACTGCGCCCGGGACGGAGCCGGGGCATGACCGGGCCTGCGGAGGTGCGCTGCGCGCTGATGCGCGGCGGCACCTCCAAGGGCGCGTACTTCCTGGCCGGCGACCTCCCCGACGACCCCGCGGCCCGGGACGACCTGCTGCTGCGGATCATGGGCAGCCCCGACCCGCGCCAGATCGACGGCCTCGGCGGCGCCCACCCGCTCACGAGCAAGGTGGCCGTGGTCTCCGCCTCCGCCGACCCGGACGCCGACGTCGACTACCTGTTCCTCCAAGTCGCCGTCGAGCGGCCCGAAGTGAACGACCGTCAGAACTGCGGCAACATCCTCGCCGGAGTCGGTCCGTTCGCCGTAGAGCGGGGGCTCGTGGCCCCCGCCGACGGCGAGACCTCCGTACGGATCCGCATGCTGAACACCGGGGAGAGGGCCGTCGCCACCTTCCCCACCCCCGGCGGACGCGTCGACTACACCGGGGACGCCGAGATCTCCGGGGTCCCCGGGACCGCGGCGCCCGTCGTGATCGAGTTCCCGGCCGCCGACGTGCCCCTGCTGCCCACCGGCAACGTCCGCGACACCGTCGCCGGCACCGAGGTGACCTGCGTGGACAACGGGATGCCGACCGTGCTGATCCCCGCCGCCGCCCTGGGCGTCAGCGGGTACGAGCCGCCCGGCGACCTGGAGGAGGACCTGGCGCTCGCCGACCGCCTCCGGGACATCCGGCTCGCCGCCGGGAAACTGATGGGGCTCGGCGACGTCGAGCACGCCACCGTCCCCAAGCTCACCCTGCTCGCTCCGCCCCGCTCCGGCGGCGCGGTCACCACCCGCACCTTCATCCCCGTCCGCTGCCACACCTCCATCGGCGTCCTCGGCGCCGCCAGCGTGGCCGCCGGGCTCAGGCTGCCCGGAGGAGTGGGGGAGGGGATCGCCGTCCTGCCCGAGCACGGCGACCGCGTCCGCATCGAGCACCCCACGGGCTTCCTGGACATCGACACGGACGTCGATCCGCGGGGCCCGAAGGTGCGCCGTACCGCCGTCGTCCGCACCGCCCGCAAGATCTTCGACGGCACCGTCTTCCCCCGCGCTGCCGCCTCAGCCCGCCCCGAAGGAGGCAACGATGGCTCCGCCCCTCGGTGACATCGCCCATATCGGCCACACCCAGCTGTTCACCCCCGACCTGGACGCCAGTGTCGCCTTCTTCACCGACTACCTGGGTCTCACGGTGAACGGGGAGGACGGCGGCACGGTCTACCTGCGCACCTTCGACGACTACGAGCACCACAGCCTGGTCCTCACCGCCCGCGACACCCCCGGCCTCGGCCGGCTCGCGCTGCGCACCTCCAGCCGGGAGGCGCTCCAGCGCCGGGTGAAGGCGGTCGAGGAGGCCGGCGGCACCGGCCACTGGGTGGAGGACGAGCCCGGACTCGGCAAGCTGTACGTCACCACCGACCCCGACGGCCACGAGCACGCCCTGTACTGGGAGAGCGAGCACTACCAGGCCCCCGAGGAGCTGAAACCGGCGCTGAAGAACCAGCCGCAGGCCAAGCCCAACCGGGGGGTGGGAGTACGCCGCCTGGACCACGTCAACTTCCTCGCGGCCGACGTGCTCGCCAACGCCGAGTTCCAGCAGAACGTGCTCGGCGCTCGGCCCACGGAACAGATCCGGCTCGACTCCGGCCGGATCGCGGCCCGCTGGCTGACCTTCACCAACAAGTCGTACGACGTGGTGTACACGGAGGACTGGACCGGCTCGGCCGGCCGGCTGCACCACATCGCCTTCGCGACCGACACCCGCGAGGACATCCTGCGGGCGGCCGATCTCGCCGTCGACACCGGCGTGTTCATCGAGACCGGGCCGCACAAGCACGCCATCCAGCAGACGTTCTTCCTGTACGTCTACGAGCCCGGCGGCAACCGCGTCGAGCTGTGCAACCCGCTCACCCGGCTGGTCCTCGCCCCGGACTGGCCGCTGATCACCTGGACCCAGGCAGAGCGGAAGAAGGGCCAGGCCTGGGGCCTGAAGACCATCGACTCCTTCCACACCCACGGCACACCGCCCGTGGCGTGACGGCCGGCGAAGCCGCCCCCGTAAGGCAGATTGTCGCTGTGATTGTTGACAAAATCGTTGACTCTACGGGGGTGGCTTCTTACCGTCGGGCACATCCCGCACGAGAGGTAACCAACGATGTCCTCCTCCCCGTCCCCGTCCCCGTCCGCCCGCGGCAGCAGACTGGCCCTGCTGGTCGTCGCCCTGTGCTGGCTCGCCGTCCTCTTCGACGGCCTCGACATGTTCGTCTACGGCTCCGTCCTGCCGCACATGCTGCAGACCAAGGCCCTCGGGATCACCCCGGGCCAGGCCGGCGACCTCGGCAGCTACGCCACCTTCGGCATGCTGGTCGGCGCGCTGGCCGCCGGCACGGTCGCCGACCGCGTCGGCCGCAAGAAGCTGATGGTCGGCTGCGTCACCCTCTTCTCGCTGGCGTCCGGGATGTGCGCCCTGTCCGGCTCGGTCGCGGTCTTCGGCCTCGGCCGGACCCTGGCCGGCGTCGGCCTCGGCGGTCTGCTGCCCACCGCGATCAGCATGGTCTCCGACTTCGCCCGGAGCGGCCGGGCGGCGCTGACCGTCGGCCTGCTGATGACGGCCCACCACGCGGGCGGCATCCTCTCCGCCTACGTCGCCAAGTGGCTGGTGGAGCCGTACGGCTGGCGGTCCGCCTTCTGGGTCTGCGTCGTGCCGCTGCTCTTCGTCCCGGTGCTCGCCAAGGCCATGCCCGAGTCACTGAGCTTCCTGCTCGCCAAGGGCCGCAGCGACGAGGCGCGGTCCCTCGCCGTCCGCTACGAGGTCGAACTGCCCGCCGCCCCCGACCCGAAGGCCCCGGCCGACCGCTTCGGCGCACTCCTGGCCCTGTTCCGGGGCGGCGAGTGGCTGCAGACCCTGCTGTACTGGCTGGCCTCCTTCGGAGGCCTGCTCCTCGTCTACGGCGTCGCCACCTGGCTGCCCACCCTCATGCGGGGTGAGGGCTACAACCTCGGCTCCGCGCTGAGCTTCGTGGTGCTGTTCAACCTCGGCGGCATCGTCGGCATGCTCGTCGCCGGCCGCGCCTCCGACGGTTTCGGCGCCCCGCGCATCTCGGCGATCTGGTTCGCGCTCACCGCGGCCGGTGTCTTCCTGCTCAGCGTGCACATGCCGCTCGGCCTGACCTTCCTGGTCGTCTTCGTCACCGGCGTGTTCCTCAACAGCGCCCAGGTGATGATCTACGCGACCGTCTCCATCCGCTCCACCCCGGACAACCGCGCCACCGCCGTCGGCTGGACCTCCGGCATGGGCCGCTTCGGCGCCGTCTTCGGCCCCTGGCTCGGCGGCCGGCTGCTCGCGGCGGGCAACGGCGACTGGGGCTTCACCGCCTTCGCCCTCGCCGGTGTGTCGTCCATGGTGTTCATCGGCATCGCCGCCCTCCGCTCCTCCCGACGCCCCGAACCCACCGGCACCGGCCGGCCACTGGTCACCGCGGGCTGACCCGCCCTGGCGAGCCCTTGAACATGGGGCCGCATCCGCACAGGCTCCGCGCACGGAGCCGCACCTGCCCCCGGGTGCGGCGCCGGCCGCGTTCGGGATCCCTCACCCTTGTCCGTGCCGCGCATACCGAAGGCCCGTTCGGGGGTCGTCGAACGGGCCTTCGGCGGCTGAGGGGTGCTGCGGTGTCCCGCCCGTCCATTGCATCCGGTGTGCGGCGAGTCGGTGGGAGGCCGTCCGTGGCGTGAACGGCCCGTCAGAACGCCCTCCCTATGTTCCTCGGAGCGGCCGGGGCCGTCAGATGGTCTCGGCGAAGGTGACGCTCCGCTCCTTCAGCAGCGGGAACACCGTTCCCCGGATCAGCTCGGCGAAGTGCTCCGTCTCCTTGTGCGCCTCGAAGCCGGCGCGGTCCGTGTAGCGCTCGTACAGCACGAACGCTCCGGGCCGGTCGACGACCTCGTGCGCCTCATAGGCGAGGTTCGCCGGCTCCGAGGGGACCAGTTCACGCATCTTGCGCAGCGCGTCCCGCACGGTGTCGGCATCGGCGGGGGCGCACTGGTACTGGGCGACGACGGCGAAGGCCATGGAGTTCCTCCGGGGTTCACGAACGGCGGTCGACCCGCCGATTCCAGCAGCTTCCGGCGGGGCGCGGCCCGCGCGACACGCGACCGGTGCCCGCGGACGGCCCATCGACTAGGCGTCTAGGCGTCTAGGCGTCACGCGACAGCCCCGGCGGAGTTCACTCGACGGCCGGCGGCCCGCTCGTCCTCGCCATCCGGGTCGGCACCGCGCAGCACGGCCTGACGGCCGGCGGCCCGCTGGTCCTCGCCATCCGGGTCGGCACTGCGCAGCACGGCCTGATGGCCGGCGGCCCGCTGGTTCCTCGCCCACCCACAGCCGGCAGCCGTTCGTCCTCGCCTGCCCGGGCGGCACCCCCGCCCCGCGCGACGCCCGGCGTCTACGCCCAACCGGTCACCCTCTCGGCTACCGTCCAGTAATATCCGCGGCAGGCCATCAGAGGAGGAACCGTGTCCCGGTCCGAACGCTCGCCCCTGCTGCTCGCCGGTCTGCTGGCCGCCGCAGGGGTCGCCCACTTCGCCGCCCCGCGCCCCTTCGACGCCATCGTTCCGAGCGCGCTGCCGGGCTCGCGCAGGGCATGGACGTACGGCAGCGGCGCCGTGGAGCTTGCCCTGGCGGCCGGGATCGCGGCGCCCAGGACCCGCGCGGTCGCCGCCAAGGCCGCCGCGGCCTTCTTCGTCGGGGTCTTCCCGGCGAACGTGCAGATGGCCGCGGACTGGCGGCACCGGCCCGCGCCCCTGCGCACGGCCGCCCTCGCGCGGCTGCCCCTGCAGTTGCCGCTGGTGCTGTGGGCCCGAGGAGTGGCCCGCAAGGAAGAGGGCCGGCCGTGACGGGACGCATCGAGGTCGGGGACAAGGTCGAGGACTTCGCGCTGCCCGACGAGACCGGCGCCACCCGCCGGCTCACCGAACTGCTGGCCGACGGGCCCGTGGTCCTCTTCTTCTACCCTGCCGCCCTCACCCCGGGATGCACCGCCGAGGCCTGCCACTTCCGCGACCTCGCGGCCGAGTTCGCCGCCGTGGGCGCCCGGCCGGTCGGCATCAGCGGCGACACCGTCGACAAGCAGCAGGAGTTCGCCGGCCGGCACACCCTCGGCATGCCGCTCCTCTCCGACGCCGACGGCACGGTCCGCGAGCGTTTCGGCGTGAAGCGCGGTTTCTCCCTCGCCCCGACCAAGCGCGTCACCTTCGTGATCGCCCAGGACCGCACGGTGCTGGAGATCGTCCGCAGCGAACTGCGCATGAACACCCACGCCGACCGCGCCCTCGCCGCACTACGCGCCCACCAGCGCTGACCGGCCCCCGCACGGACGGGCCCCGGGTCCTGCGTTGGAGGGGCCGGGGCAATCGCAACATCCTTCGGCGTTGAAGGCCGCCCTGCGCGACCAGCCCGGCGACGACGTCGCCCTGCTATTCGTGCGCATCCGCGCCCTCGGCGGCGACCCGGTCGCCACCTGGGAGGTGCCGCCCTACCCCGCCGAGGTCACCGCCTTCCGCGAGGCGGCCGGCGAGCAACCGGCCGCCTCGGTCCTGGAGGAGGCCGCCTTCGTCACCGGACTCGTCGTCAGCGAACTCGTCACCCACGCCATCCGCTACGGCGAACCGCCCATCCGGCTCCGGCTGATCGGCGACCGCGCGCTCATCTGCGAAGTCTCCGACGCCAGTCCACCTCACCGCATCTGCGCCGGGCACACGCCTACGACGACGTTGGCCGCGGACTGCTGTTCGTCGCCCAGCTCAACCCAGTGCCGGGGCAGCCGCCAGACCGGCCGGGGGCAGGACCGCACGGGTGCAGTGCGCCGGTGTCAGGCCGCCGCGTGCTCCCGGACCACGTCGCCCGGCCGCTTGTCCTCGCGCAGGCCCAGGAAGCGGGGGTGGCGCAGCATCCCGTCCCTGGTCCACTCGGTGAATCCGATCTGCGCCACCAGTTCAGGCCGCACCCAGCGGGCCCGGGCCTCGCGGACCTCGCCGGCGAAGGGCGAGGAGTCCCGGCGCAGCCCGTCCAGCCGTTCGCGCAGATCCAGCAGGGTCCGCCGGTCGAAACCGGTGCCGACCTTGCCGGCGTAACGCAGCCGGTCACCGTCGTGATAGCCGAGCAGCAGCGCGCCCAGCCCGACCCGGCTGCCCGCCGGTTCGGTGAAGCCGCCGATCACGAACTCCTGCCCCTGCGCGCACTTCAGCTTGAGCCAGTCCGGGGACCGGCGCGTCCGGTACGGCCCGTCGGCCCGCTTGGCGATCAGCCCTTCCCAGTCCCGCTCGCAGGCCTCGGCCAGCAACTCGGCCCCGCCCGCGTTGCGGTGCGGGGTCAGCCGCAGCGGGGCGCGGAAGGTCAGCGCCCGCCGCAGCAGCGACTTGCGGACCCGCAGCGGGAGTTGGCGGGTGTCACAGCCCTCCAGCCGCAGCAGGTCGAAGAGGCAGTACGTCACCGCCACCCCGGACGCCTCGATGTCCCGGCGCCGGGTCAGCCCCATCCTGCGCTGCAGCCGCGCGAAGTCGGTACGGCCGCCGGTGAACGCGACGACCTCCCCGTCCACCGTGAAGTCCGCGCACTGCTGCGCCTCGAGCGCCTCGACGATCTCCGGATAGGTGGCGTTCAGCCGCTGTCCCGTGCGCGAGAACAGCCGCACCCGGCCGCCCTCGCGCACCGCCAGCAGCCGGACGCCGTCCAGCTTCCGCTCGAACAGCCAGCCCTCGCCGAAGTCCCGCCGGTCACTGAGCGTCGCCAGCATCGGGGCCGCCGCGAGATCCGCGCCCGGTCGAGCCGGGCGCAGCAGCTCGCGCTCGCCGGGCGGCAGCGCGTCCAGCAGTCCGGGCACCCGCGCTCACTCCTCACCGCCGGCCGCGACCTGCGCGAGAGTGCGGCCGGTGCGCACCGAGCGGGCCCGCCGGGGATCCGGAGTGCCGTGCCCGGACGACCGCGCAGGACCCTTGCGCACCAGCAGCCAGGCCTCCTGCTCGCCCTCGCCCCCGCGGAACCGGGTCAGGGCGTACTCCCCGTGCAGCTTGCTGCCGTGCAGCCGGAAGGTGGCGTGCCCGCGCTCCAGCGACTCGGCGAAGTCCACCGGGCGCCCCTTGCGGTCGTGGCTGAGCGGCTCGTAGGTGCCGTGGTCCCAGACGATCACGGTGCCGCCGCCGTACTCGCCCTTCGGGATCACACCCTCGAACTCCTCGTACTCCAGCGGATGGTCCTCGGTGGGCACCGCCATCCGCTTGTCACCGGGATCCGTGGACGGGCCCTTCGGGACCGACCACGACTTCAGCACGTCGTCGACCTGGAGCCGGAAGTCGAAGTGCATCCGGCTCGCGTCGTGGATCTGCACCACGAAACGGGGCTCCTCGCCCCCGGCGCGGGGCCCCTGCCCCGACGGCTCCCGGGTCCGTTCGAAGTCGCGCTTGCCGCGGTACGTCCGCAGCCGGTCCTCCGCTGCCACCTGCGGCTCCTTCCGTACGTCCGTCCCACGGCCCCCGGGTACCCCGCGCCGGGCCGCTCAGCCCGCGATGCCGTCCAGCTCGGCGACCACCTCGTCCGGCAGCACCAGGGACGCGGCGGCGATGTTCTCCCGCAGGTGCTCCGGCGAGGACGTGCCGGGGATCAGCACGATGTTCGGCGACCGGCGCAGCAGCCAGGCCAGCGCCACCTGCTGCGGCGAGGTCTCCAGCCGGGCGGCCACCTTCGCCAGCGTCTCGGACTGCAGCGGGCTGAACCCGCCGAGCGGGAAGTACGGCACGAAGACGATGTTCCCGGCCGCCGTGCGCTCCACGAGGGCGTCGTCCCGCCGGTTGGCCAGGTTGTACAGGTTCTGCACGCACACCACCGGCGCGATCGCCAGAGCCTCGTCCAGCTGCGCGGCGGTCACCGTGCTCAGCCCCAGGTGCCGGATCAGTCCCCGCTCCCGCAGCTCGGCCAGCGCGCCGAACTGCTCGGCCAGCGGCTCGTCGTTCGGGGCGTCCACATCGCCCACCCGCAGATTGACGACGTCCAGCGCCTCCACGCCGAGGTTGCGCAGGTTGTCGTACACCTGGGCCTTGAGGTCCTCCGGGTGCCGGGACAGGATCCAGCTGCCGTCCACTCCCCGGCGGGCCCCGACCTTGGTGACGATGCGCAGCTGCTCGGGGTAGGGGTGCAGGGCCTCCTTGATCAATTCGTTCACGACCACGGGCCCGTAGAAGTCGGCGGTGTCGATGTGCGTGATGCCCGCCTCCACCACCGCGCGGAGCACCGCCACGGCCCGGTCGCGGTCCTTCGGCGGACCGAAGACATGCGGTCCGGCCAGCTGCATCGCGCCGTACCCGACGCGGGTCAGGGTCAGGCCGTCGGCCGGGGTGACGGTGCCGCCGAGCTGTGCGGTCATTGTCGTACCTCGCAGAATTCCCACTCGAGAACGTCCGGGCCACCGCTTCTTCGGCGGCCCCGCACTCCACCCTGCGCCCGGCGTGCCCGCCTTGGCAGTACCCCGTCGATCCTGGGACTGACAGGGACAGTCACCGCCGGCCGGGCGGTCGTACGGTGGCCCCATGGACGGAACGAACGCGCTCGGCGAGTTCCTGCGCGCCCGCCGGGCGCTGGTACGGCCCGAGGACGTCGGACTGCCCGGCGGCGGCCTGCGCCGGGTGCCGGGGCTGCGCCGCGAGGAGGTCGCGATGCTCGCCGGCATCAGCTCCGACTACTACCTGCGGCTGGAGCAGGGCCGGGACCGCAACCCGTCCGTGCAGGTCCTTCAGGCCATCGCCCGCGTCCTGCGGCTCGACGCGGCCGCCACGGCCCACCTCACCGGCCTCGCCCAGGACCGGCCCGCTCCCGGTGTACGGCCCGGGCGCCGCCCCCGTGAGGTCCCGGCGAGCCTGCTCCAGCTCATCGACGGCTGGCCGCGCAACCCGGCCTACGTCCAGAACCGCTACTCCGAATGCCTGGCCGCCAACGCCCTCGCCACGGCGCTCACCCCGAACTACCGGCCCGGCGTCAACCTCCTGCGGGCCGTCTTCCTCGACCCGGCCGAGCGCGAGCTGCGCCGGGACTGGGAGGACCTCACCGAGGAGGGCGTGGCCGTGCTGCGCTCCGAGGCCGGCGCGGACGCGGACGACCCGCGGCTGCGCGACCTGGTCGGCGAGCTGTCGCTGCGCAGCGAACGCTTCCGTACCCTGTGGGCCCGGCACGAGGTACGGCCCCGCCGCGGCCGGACCAGCCGGCTCACCCATCCGCAGGTCGGCGACCTCGACCTGCGGTCGCACAAGCTGTCCGTGGACGGCACCGACGGCCTCATCCTGGTCGTCTTCCACGCCGAGCCTGGCAGCCGCAGCGCCGAGCTGCTGGACATCCTCGGCAGCCTCGCCGCGCCCGCCGGTGACGGCGACCGGACCGGCGGCCCGCAGCAGCGGATCGAGGAGCAGTAGGGCCCGGTTCAGAACTCCTCGTGCGTCTCCGGGTCGCCGCCCAGCCGGCGCGGAGCACGGCGGGAGACCGCCGCCAGCTGGGCGGAGACCAGCTCGAAGCCGAAGACGTCCAGGTTGGCGCGCTGCCGGCCCGGGTCGGCCGACTTCGGAACGGGCAGCGCGCCCAGCTGCACGTGCCAGCGCAGCAGCACCTGCCCCACGGTCACGCCGTGCGCGGTGGCGACCTCGGCGACCGCCGGGTCGTCCAGCAGGTCGCTCCCCCGGCCCAGCGGGCTCCAGCTCTCGGTGACGATGCCCTTGTCCGCGTGGAAGGCGCGCAGCTCCTCCTGCGGGAACAGCGGATGCATCTCGATCTGGTTCACCGACGGCAGCACCCCCGTCTCCTTCTCCAGCCGGGTGATGTGCTCCGGGGTGAAGTTCGAGACGCCGATGGAGCGGACCAGCCCGTCATCGCGGAGCTTGATCATCGCCTTCCAGGAGTCGACGTACTTGCCGGCCCGGGGATTGGGCCAGTGGATCAGATACAGGTCCACGTAGTCCAGGCCGAGCCGCCGCCGGGACTCCTCGAAGGAGGCGAGGGTCTCCTCGTAGCCGTGGTGCCGGCCGGGCAGCTTGGTGGTCACCACCACCTCCTCGCGGGGCACGCCGCTGCCCGCCACGCCCCGCCCGACACCGGTCTCGTTGCGGTAGTTCACGGCCGTGTCCACCAGCCGGTAGCCCAGGCCGAGCGCGGAGCGTACGGCCTGCTCGGCGGCCGTGTCGTCCAGCGGCCAGGTGCCGAGGCCGATGGCGGGGATCGTCGTGCCGTCGTTGAGCGTGTGCGCCGGAATGCCGTTCACGATGGGACCTTCCCTCGACAGTGTCGTCCTCCCAGCCTCACGGATAGGGTGAGCGGTGATCAACCGGACGGGTGGGGGAGAGGGCAGCGGACGGCATGGGCGGCGGCGCGGACAGCAACGGCATTACGGCCGGCGGGCGGCCCACCTCACGGGATGTCGCACGGCTCGCGGGCGTCTCGCACACCGCCGTGTCCTTCGTCTTCAACGGCCGCGCCGAGGGCAACCTCTCGCCGGCCACCCAGGAGCGCATCCGGCAGGCCGCGGCCCGGCTCGGCTACCGGCCCGACCCGGTCGCCCGCGGCCTGCGCCGCCGCCGTACGGCGGTGATCGGGCTGGTCACCGACGAGATCGCCTCCTCCCCGTTCGCCGGCCGGCTGCTGCGCGGCGCCATGGAGACCGCCTGGGCGAGCGACCACCTCGTGATCACCGTGGACTCCGGCGGTGACCCGGCCAAGGAGGACGCGGCCGTCGCCGAACTCCTCGACCGGCGCGTCGACGGCATCATCTATGCGGCCATGTCCCTGCGCCGGGTCCGGGTCCCCGAGGGGCTGCACCGCACCCACTCCGTGCTCGCCAACTGCCTGCCCGAGGACGACTCGCTGCCCGCCGTCATCCCCGCCGAGCGGGCCGGCGGGCGCACGGCGGCGCGACTGCTGCTTCAGGCCGGGCACCGCCGGCTCGCCGTGGTCGGCGGGCAGGGCGACATCGCCTCCGTCGAGCGGCTGCGCGGCTTCCGCGACGCCCTGCGCGCCGAGGGCGTCACCGTGCCCAAGGAGTGGGTCGTACGCACCGGCGGCGAGATCACCAGCGGGTACGAGGGCGCCATCCGGCTCCTCGACGGCGCCGACCCGCACCGCAGGCCCACCGGCGTCTTCTGCTACAACGACCGGGTCGCGGCAGGCACGCTGCATGCTGTGACCCGGCTCGGCATCGCCGTACCCGGCGAGCTGTCGGTGGTCGGCTACGACGACCAGGAACACATGGCCGCGTTCCTCACCCCGGCCCTGACCACGGTCGCGCTGCCGCACCGGGCGATGGGCGAGGCGGCGGCCCGGCTGCTGCTGGACGCCATCGACACCGGCCGCACCCCGCCCGCCACGGTACGGCGGCTGGCCTGCCCCGTGGTCAGCCGCGCCTCGGTGGGACCTGCTCCCACCCCCTGACCTCGGCGTCCCCGTCGACCTCCAGCTCGGAGACGTCGTCCGGGCGGCGGTAGACCCGCTCGGTCACCGTCGCCCGGTCCGCGACGAACAGTTCGAGCAGCGAGCCGTCCATCAGGGCCCGGACCGTGAGGCTCGGGCCGGGCGGCACCCGCACCGTGACCGGGGCCGAGCCCTCGGCGCCCGGGCGGGGCCAGCCGCTGCGGTCCAGGACGAGCGTGCCCGCGACCGGGTCCAGCACGACCGTCAGCGCCCGGTCCGCCGCCCGCAGCAGGGTGACGGCCGTACGACCGCGCGCGGTGACCGTGAGGTCGTACGCCGGCGGCAGCGGCACCCGGCGGCCCGGCACGGTCGTGAACGGCTCGGGTGCGCGCAGGAGTTCCAGCTCCGGGGCCGGGGTCACGCGCAGCGAGCCGTCCGGATGGACGTCGACCAGCCTCGGCGCGGTGAGCGTGCCCGCCCAGCCCGCCGCCAGCACCTCGGGCGTCTGCCGTGCCTCCCAGGACCAGCCCCACATCAGGGCCCGGTCGTCGTCCTGGCGGACCGCGGGGGCGTAGAAGTCCCGGCCGTGGTCCAGCCGGCCGCCGAAGCGGGTCGTGAAGACCGGACCGCCTTCACCGTCCGTCTCAAGGCGCCCCGTCAGATAGCCCGTCGAGCAGGGCGCGCCGTCCCACAGCGACACCACCAGCACGTGCTCGCCGCCGCTCGTCGCATACAGGTGCGGGCACTCCCAGCCGACCGCCTTGCCGCCGAACGCGCCGGCGGCGACCGGGTCGTGGCCGTTCAGCAGGACGCCGGCGAACCGCCATTCGGTCAGGTCCTCGCAGTCGTACAGCAGCACCGACGGGGTGCCGTCGGCGTGGCCCGCGCCGACGAGCGCCCAGCGCCGGCCGGCGTGCCGGAAGACGAACGGGTCGCGGAACATCACGACGTCCAGCCCGGCGGGCGGCCCCGGGACCACGGGGTCGGGCACGGGACGCCACTCGAGGAGCAGGTCGTCGGCCGGATCCGCCGCGCGGGCCAGGCAGATGGCGCCGAGACCCGTGTGGGTGCGGTCGACGCCCGTGTACACGGCCGTGGGGACGCCGTCGTCGTCCACCACGCAGCCCGACCAGCAGCCCGCCTCGTCCGGGCCGCCCGGGGTCGGGGTCAGGGCGACGGGGTGGTGCTCCCAGTGCACCAGGTCGAGGCTGGAGGCGTGCCCCCAGTGGATGTTCGCGTGCACCGGCGCGGCCGGGTTGTACTGGTAGAAGAGGTGATGCCGGCCGTGCCGGAGGAAGGGGCCGTTGGGGTCGTTGATCCAGCCCGCGGGCGGGCGGACCCGGAAGCGGGGGGCGGCCGGGTCCGGGGTGGGGCGTGCGAGGCTCAACGGTTGACTCCTGCGGAGGTGATGCCCTCGCGCAGAGGGCGCTGGCCGACGACGAACACGGCGACGGCGGGGATCATGGAAAGCACGACACCGGCGAGGACGACCGAGATGGAGCCGGTGCCGAGGTTGCCCTGCAGGGAGACCAGGCCCAGCGGGAGCGTGTAGTTCTGTCCGGAGGTCTCCAGGATCAGCGGGCGGAAGAACTCGTTCCAGTGGTAGTTGAAGGCGAGGACGCCGACGATCGCCAGGCCCGGTGCGGCCAGCGGCGCGTACACCGACCGGAAGATCCGCCAGGGCCCGGCGCCGTCCAGCATCGCGGCCTCGCCGAGGTCCTTGGGCATGCCGAGGAAGTACTGGCGCATGAGAAAGGTGCCGAACGCGGTCGGGAACGCCGGAATGATCAGCCCGAGGAGCGTGTCGGTCAGACCCATCGACTTCAGCACCAGGAACACCGGGACGATCGTCACCTGGAGCGGGACCATCATGGTCGCCAGCACCAGACCGAACAGCGGCTTCTTGAAACGGAAGTCGAGCCGGGCGAACGCGTAACCGGCGAGCCCCGCGGTGATCATCTGGCCGATCGCGATCAAAGCGGTCACCAGGGTCGAGTTGAGCGCCAGGAGCCACACGTCGATCTGGTCGAAGACCCCGCGATAGGCGGCCGTGCTCGGATGCGTCGGAACGATCTGCGGCGGCAGGTTGAACGAGTCGGCCGGCGTGCGCAGCGAGGTGGAGACGGTCCAGACGACCGGGCCGAGTGTCAGCAGGGCGCACACGGTCAGCCCGGCGATCCGCCCCCACGGCCCGAGCGCGTACCGGGCACGGCCGAGGGACAGGGGTGCTTCGCGGGTCAGGGTTGCTTGGCTCAAGGGGATCACCCGGCTCACTGGTAGTGGACGAAACGCCGGCTGAGCCGGAACTGGAGGGCGGTCACCGCCATGATCAGCACGAACAGCAGCACGCCCACCGCGGACGCCTCGCCGAACCGGAGCTGCTCGAAGGCCTTCTCGTAGATGACCATCACGACCGTGCGGGTGGAGTCGCCGGGCCCGCCGTCGGTGAGCACGTACGGCTGCTCGAAGACCTGCAGGGCGTTGATGATGCCGACCACCGACGCCACCAGCAGGGTGGGGGAGAGCAGCGGCAGGGTGATGGCGAGGTGCTTGCGCAGCCCGGTCGCGCCGTCCAGGGCGGCGGCCTCGTGGATCTCCTTCGGAATGTTGTTCAGGCCGCCCACGAACAGCAGGAACGAGAAGCCGAACTGCTGCCAGACATAGACGATGATCACCGTGGCCATCGCTCCGTGCTCGGAGGTCAGCCAGGGCACGGGGGCGACGCCGACCAGTCCGAGCAGCCAGTTGATCACTCCGAAGTCCTGGTTGAACAGGTACTTCATCACGACCGAGATGGACGCGGCCGACAGCACGAGCGGGAAGAAGAACGCCGAGCGGAACACCGAGCGCAGCCACGCGGGTATCCGGCCGTTCAGCGTCAGCGCCAGCGACAGCGCGATCAGCAGCTGTGCGGCGACCGCGAACACCATGAAGACCAGCGTGTTGCGGAAGGACACCAACACCGTCGAATCGGTGAACACCTCGCGGTAGTTGGCCGTCCCGGCGAAACCGGGCGAGTCGATCACGTTCCAGTGGAACAGGCTCAGCACGACCGAGCCGATGATCGGTACGACCGTGAAGACCACGATCCCGACCACGGTCGGGGCCAGGAACAGCGCCGCCAGCAGCCGCGCGCCCCGCTCCCGCGCGGGCCGCCGCACGGCCGCCGCCGGAGGGGTCGCGGCCGCCCGGGTGCGCACGGCGGGAATCCGGATGTCCGTCATACGTCACGCTCCATGGCCTTCTCCAGATCGCCCTGCATCCGCCGCAGCGCGGGCCGGACCGAGCGCGGGCTCGCCAGGGCCGTCCCGGTGTGCTTGAGCAGCACCTGGGTGACCTCCGCGACCTGCGGCGGAGCCGGGATGGGGCCGGTGTCGGGGAACTTGTCGAGGGTGTCGTAGAAGACCCGCCAGTGCGCCGGGCCGGTCTCCCGGTACCGGGCCGCCGTCAGCATCGAGCGGCGGGCCGGGGTCGTCTGGTTGGTCGAGAACAGCTCGGTCAGGGTGTCCAGGCGCGCCGAGTACTTGATGAACTCCCACGCCGCGTCCTGCTTCTTCGACGTGCGCAGCAGCGCGTAGCCGGCCGCGCCGAACTGGTGCCGCTGGGTGCGCCGACGCGGGAAGTACGTGACGTCGAAGGCGTCGTCGCGCATGCCGGCCAGATGCAGGCCGCCCGCCCAGAAGCCGCCCGCGGGCGTCACGCCGACCCGGCCGGTGGAGAACACGCCGATGAGGTTCTGGCCGTTGCCGCCCTCGGGCCGGGTGCACAGCCCTTCCTGGATCAGGCCGGCGAGGTAGTCGTACGCCTCCTCGACCTGGGCGTCCGTGGCCTGCGGGGTCGTCCAGCGGAAGCCGCCCCCGCGCCCCTTGTGCTGCGCCGCCGGGTAGAAGGCGTCCCACAGCCAGCCGCCGCCGGGCGCCTTGGACTCGGCGAGCAGGTTGGTGCCGTTCGCGAACAGCCAGGGCACCACCCCGCCCCACAGCCGGTTCGTCCAGAAGTACGGCGTGAAATGGGAGTCGTTGGCCTTCTTCATCCGGCGCAGCAGGGCGGTGAAGTCGTCCCGGGTCCAGTCGTCCGCGGGCAGTCCCGCACCCGCCCGCTCCAGCACCCGGGTGTTGAGGTACATGTCGGCCGCGTTGAACTCGACCGGCAGCTGGTACAGGCTGCCCTCGTACATCATCGACTCCACCAGGGAGGGGTGGACGTCGGCGAAGTACTCCCGCAGCTCCGCCGCGTCCCGCTTCACCCAGCGGTCCAGTGGCACGCCCAGGTGCCGGGCGAACAACTGCACCCCCTCGGTGGCCACATAGACCAGGTCCGGCGCGGTGCCCGCGGCGATCTGCGTGAGGATCTTGGCGAAGAAGTCCGACCAGTCCACGGCCTGTACGGCGTTGATGCGGACCTTGATGTCCGGGTGCAGCCTGCGGAAGCCCTGGACGAGGGCGCGGACCCCGGCCGGGGAGAACGCGGAGCCGAGGGTCGCCACGACCAGCGAGCCGTCGTCGCGGCCCGGTATGTCCGCTCCGGTGAGACGGTCCCAGCTCGCGGCGGTGCCGGCGAGGGCGGCGGCCCCCGCGCCGTAGGCGCCGTACCGCAGCAGTGCGCGACGCGAGAGATGCGAGTCGGTCATGAGGTGCCTAACTCGTGTTAGCAAAGGAGAGATGCCCCAGATGATGAAAAGCGCGTCACGCCCCTGTCAAGGTGTGGAAACACTTGACCTTTAACGAGTTAGGTCCCACAGTCCTGGTGCCATGAACCGTCGTGAGAGGACACGTGTGATGCGCGGCCCGACCAGAAGAGCCCTCTTCGCCGCGGCCGCGGCCGGAACCGGCGCGGCCCTGCTGCCGGCGTCGCCCGCCGACGCGCAACCGCAGGCGAGGCCCACCGTCGCGCAGCCGAAGCCCCGGACCACCGACGCGCAGCCGAAGGCGGTGCCCAAGTCGCCGCGCGGCTGCCTGAGTTACCGGGCCGACTACCACTTCACCGTCCCCGGCCAGTGGAAGAACGACCCCCAGCGCCCGGTCTGGGTCGACGGCGAGTACCACTACTACTACCTCTACAACGCCGACTACCTCGCCGGCGAGGTGGGCACCGCCTGGCGCCTGGCCACCAGCACCGACCTGGTCACCTTCACCGACCGGGGGATCGCCATACCGAAGGACACCACCGTCAACGGCGATGTCTGGTCCGGCTCCGCGGTGGTCGACAGCGGCAACACGGCCGGTTTCGGCGCGGGCGCGGTGATCGCCGTCGTCACGATGTCACCGGGAGGCGGCACCGACCATCAGGAGCAGTTCCTGTACTACTCCACGGACGGCGGCCGTACCTTCACCAACGACGGCACCGCCCCGGTACTCCCCAGTCCGGGCGCCGGAGCCGACTTCCGCGACCCGAAGGTGATCCGGGACGAGGACCACGACCGCTGGGTGATGGCTCTCGCGGAACGGAACAAGATCGGCTTCTACCACTCCACCGACCTCAAGTCCTGGACGTACGCCGGCGGTTTCGTCAGGGACGGCCTCGGTGTGCTCGAGTGCCCCGACCTGTTCCGGATGACCGCCGACGACGGCACGGCGAAGTGGGTGCTGGGCGCGAGCGCGGACGGCACGGGCACCGGACAGCCCCCCACCTACGCCTACTGGACCGGCTCCTTCGACGGCGGTTCCTTCACCCCCGACGCACCGGACCCGCAGTGGCTCGACCACGGCTGGGACTGGTACGCGGCGGTGACCTTCGACAAACGGCGTCCGGACGGCTCACCGGACCCGGCCGCGCGCTACGCCCTCGGCTGGCTCAACAACTGGGCGTACGCCCAGACCACGCCCACCATCGACGCGGACGGCTTCAACGGCACGGACTCCGTCGTCCGCGAGATCACCCTCAAGAAGTCCGCCGACGGCTACTACCTGGCCTCCCGGCCGGTCCCCGCGCTCGACTCCTACGTCTCCCGCACGGTCGACCTCGGCGACCCGACCGTCGACGGCACCCGCCTGCTGGACTACACCGGCGTCTCCTACGAACTCACCACCGAGATCACCTGGAGTCAACTCACCGGTGCGGGAGTCCAGTTGCGCCGCTCACCGGACGGCGGACGGCACATCGACGCCGGGATCTGGGGCGACTACGCCTTCCTCAACCGGCGCGGCACCGTGGGCCCCGACGCCGGCGGCAACCGGCAGGAGAGCCACAGCCCCTTCGACCCGGGCGCCGGCCGGGTCAGACTGCGCATCCTGGTGGACCGCACCTGCGTCGAGATGTTCGTGGACGACGGCCGGTACGTGCACTCCAGCGAGGTCTTCCCCTATCTGGTGGACGACCGGCTGGCGCTCTTCACGGCCGGCGGCACGGCGGTGTTCCGGAACACGGTCGTCCGGGAGTTCGCCGTCTGAGGGACCGGAGTGCCACGATCAAGGGGTGGAACCGGTTCGGACGAGCATCGGAGCGCGCATGACGACGCACAGGGCCACCGCGGATCAGGGCGAGCGGGTCGAGGGCGTGGAGGTGAGGCCGGTCGCCGGACACATCGGGGCCGAGATCACCGGCGTCGACCTCGCCGGGCCGCTGGACGACGCCGTGGTGGCCCTGATCCGCTGGGCCGTGCTGCGCTGGAAGGTGGTGTTCTTCCGGGGGCAGGAGCTGGACCACGCCGCGCACGTCGCCTTCGCCCGCCGCTTCGGCGAGCCCGTCGTCCTCGGCCGCCGGGGCAGCGCCTCACCGGCGGACTTCCCCGAGGTGGAGACCACCGCGGACCGGCTGGAGCTGGGCGGCCGGTTCGGCATGGAGCACGAGGAGTGGCTGCGGCGCCGCCGGCACACCCTGCTGCGCGGCTGGCACTGCGACCACGGCGCCCGGGTCGACCCGCCGGCCGCCACCATCCTGCGCGCCGAGACCGTACCGCCCTACGGCGGCGACACCACCTGGGCCAACCTGGCCGCCGCCTACGCCGGGCTCTCGGCCCCGGTGCGGGCCTTCGTGGACGGGCTGCGCGCCGAGCACCGGCTCGGCGTGGGCTACCAGCCCCGGCCCGGCGACGACGCCTACGTCCGCCATCTCCTCGACCACCAGGTGGCCTCGGTGCACCCGCTGGTCCGGGTGCATCCGGAGACGGGGGAGCGGGTGCTGCTCGTCAACGGCTACTACCTGGAGCAGATCACCGGCGTCTCCCGCCCGGAGAGCGCCGCCCTGCTGGAGATGCTGCTGGAGCAGGCGGTGCGCCCCGAGTACACGGTCCGCTTCCGCTGGGAACCGGGCAGCGTCGCCTTCTGGGACAACCGCGCCACCATCCACCTCGCCCCCACCGACACCGCCCACCTGGGCTCACCCCGGATCATGCACCGGGTGATGCTCGCCGGCGACGTGCCGGTGGGGGTGGACGGCAGGTTGTCGGAGGGGTTGGTGGGGACGGAGCCAGGGCGTTGGTGAGAGGGGCGGGGCGGCGGGCGAGGTGTGTGCGTGGCATCCGCCGGGAGCGCGGCCGAGGTGGGCGGGGCGGCGGGCGAGGTGTGCGCGGCGGGGTGGCATCCGCCCGGCGCGCGGCCGAGATGGGCGCCGATGGCTTCTCCCAGGGGCGCAGTCGAGGTATGCGCCGGTGGCGTCTGCCGAGGCGGTGCTCAGCCCTGCGGCTGCCAGCCCAGTGCCGGACCCAGCTTCGTCGCCATGTCCGTGAGGATCTGTACGTAGTCCTCGTGCTCGAAGGTGAACGGCAGGGCGAACGCCACCTCGTCCACCTCACGGAACGCGGCGTGCGCGTACAGCCGTTCGGCGATCTGCTCGGAGTCGCCGACCAGGTCGGGCGCGAACAGCAGCCGGCCCGGCCCCTGCGGGGCGGTCGTGCGGGGCAGGCGCTTCGCCGCGTACGCCTCGTACTTGGCGCGCTGCTCGGGGCTCGCGGAGTCGGTGGGTATCACCACCAGACCCTGCGAGACCCGGGCCGCCTCGCCGTCGGGATGGCGGTCCCGGAACTCCCTGATGAGGGACAGCTGGATCTCGGCGAAGTCCCAGGGCCCGTCCGCTTCTTCCGCCTTGACCACGCTGCTGGTCAGGAAGTTCATGCCGTGTTCGCCCGCCCAGCGCGCCGAGCCGAGGCTGCCGCCGCCGTACCACAGCCGCCGGCCGAGCCCGGGGGAGTGCGGCTGGACCACATCCGAGAACACCTCGAAGCCCTCGACCCCACGGAAATCGCTGGCGGGCCTGCCCCGCACCAGGTCCAGCAGCCGCCGCACCCGCTCGTAGGAGAAGTCCTCCACGTCGGCGGTGTCCGGATAAAGGGCGTCCTTGACCTGCTCGAAGTGCATCGGCGGCCCCACGCTGACGCCCGGGTTCAGCCGGCCCCCGGACAGCACGTCCACCGTCGCCAGGTCCTCGGCGAGACGCAGCGGGTTCTCCCAGCCGAGCGGGATCACCGCGGTGCCCAGCTCGATACGGCGGGTGCGCTGGGAGGCGGCGGCGAGGACGGCGACCGGGGAGGAGATCCCGTACTGCAGATGGCGGTGGCGGATCCAGGCGCTGTCGAAGCCGAGCCGCTCGCCCAGCTCGACGATCTCCAGCGTGGACTCGTGGCCCCGGGCCGGGTCGGCCGGGTCGAACAGGCCGATGGTGAGGAAGCCGAGCTTGCGCAGCGGTCGGGGCGTGGACGGCATCGGCTCCTCCAGCGGTCGTACGGCGGCGCACCCGGGCGGCGGCCTGTTTCCGCCTTCGATTCTGGCAGGCGAGTGTGACAACCGTGTGATCACTTCAGCGGGATGACGATCTCGTCCTCGACCGGCGGATCGACCTCCTGCGCCCGGTTGCCGGTCGCGGCGAAGCAGCGCAGCCGGACCGCCTCAGCGGTGACGTCCAGCCGCAGGAAGGACTTGAAGAACGGCGGGCTGTAGGTGGCCGAGCCGGGTGAGAACAGCTGGGTGTAGAGCTTGCGCACGGGCAGCCGGACCCGGGACGTGCGGTCCGGGCGGCCGCCGGTGCCGAGCAGGCTCGCGACCAGCCGGGTGCGCCGGGTGATCCGGACGTCGGGTCCGGGCTTGCGGGCCGGCTCGATGCCGAGGCGCTCGGCGACGACCGCGGTCGCCTCGGCCTCGGTGAGGGTGAAGAAGCGGCGCAGCCGCAGCCGGCGGCCGTACAGGCGGCTGTAGAAGGCCAGCGAGTCGCCGCGCAGCGGGTGGCAGCGGAAGTCCCGTTCGGTGACGCCCCCGACCGACACCCGCGGGATGGTGTGGGTGGCGTGCATGAACGCCCCGCCGCCGCCCGCGACCACGTACTGGATGGTGCGGCCGTCCACGTCGACCGGGTAGCGCTGGTAGTTGTGGATGTCGCCGCCGATCGCGGCCACGTAGTGGTGCGCCGGGTCGCGGACGATGTCGTCCACGGTCCCGCCGCCCTCGATCGCGCACGGATGGCGCTCGCCGTCGACGTACAGCGGGGACCCGGTGATCAGGATCTTCGGCCTGGGGTCCCGGGAGACCTCGCGCAGCCAGGCGCCCTGTTCGGCGTCGATGGTGCCGAGCAGCCCGGTGTCGATGCCGACGATCCGCACCGGGCCCGCGTCGATCGCCCAGTACGGCCCCGGCTGCACGGCCTGCTGGCCGGGCGCCGACCGCAACTGCCGTGCGGCGGCGAACCGTTGCTCGTCGGCCGGCCGGGGCCTGTGCCACAGCAGGGCCCGCCACCAGGCGCGGGTGAGCGGGCGGGGCCGGGGCTCGGGCGCGAGCGGCCCGGTGTCGGCGCAGAAGACCCGCATGAAGGCGCCGAGGTCCTCGTACCAGTCGTGGTTGCCCGGTATCGCGTAGATCGGGGCCGGGTAGGCCTGGTAGGGGCGGAAGAACTTGTCGCCGTAGTCGTCGGTGCTGCCCACCGGATAGATCACGTCGCTGGCGATGACCGCGAAGTCGGTCCCCTGACCGACCTTCAGGAAGCCGGGGACGACAGCGTACTGGGAGTCGTCGCCCTCCCCGGTGTCGCCGAGGACCATGAAGGAGAACCGGTCGTCGTCCTCCCGCCGGATCACCTTGTCGGCGGGCGCCCCGGCCGCTTCCCGGCGCGCCACCCAGCGGCTGCGCGTACGGCCGGTGGGATCGCCGAACCAGGAGGCCAGCACGCCGTTGCGGGCGGCCCACAGGGTCCGTGGGCTCAGCCACGACAGCTTCTCGACGTGGGCCGGCATCAGCTGCCGGTAGGCGCCGGGCTCGGCCGAGCCCCAGCCGGCGCCCTGGGCGGTATCGCGCGAGGAGTCAGACACGCGGTGCACGGTAACAACGCGCCGGTCAGCGGAGGTTGGCGGGGGCCCCGGCGTCCGGAAGCGGGCGCCGGTACGCTGGGGGGCCTTCGGAAGGGGATGCCCATGGAACTCGCCTTCGCCGGACGGCTCGTGGAGTGGCGGGGGCCGGCGCCGTACTACTTCGTCGCCGTGCCGGACGCGGAGTCCGCCGACGTCCGTGACGTGGCCGCCCTGGCCAGCTACGGCTGGGGCGCGATCCCGGTCGAGGCCAGGATCGGCGGCACCGCCTTCAGCACGTCCCTCTTCCCCAAGGACGGCGCCTACCTGCTGCCGCTCAAGAACGCCGTGCGCCGCCCGGAGGGCCTCGCACCGGGCGACGAGGTGACCGTCGCGATGACGGTACGCCTGTGAGACCTGCGCCGGCCGCCCCGTCCACAGCCGCGCGGGAACCCGACGTGGGCTGCCTCAGCCTCCGCCGGGGGCGTACGGCGGTGACGGCCGGTCCCGGACGGCGTCGAAGCGGCCGACGATCCGCCGGAGTTCACGGGAGTTGCGGGCCGACAGGGCCCGCATGACGGTGTCGAGCAGAGCGCGCGCTGCGAAGGGGTCTTCCTCGCAGCAGTACGAGTACGGGCTGCCGCACTCGTAGTCCTGCCACAGCCGGCGCTGGGGCAGATGGACGTACTCGCGCCAATGGCGCAGCGCGGCGCTCACATCCCCTGGACACAGATAGTTACGGCTGCGCTCGAGGCGCGCGATCTCGGACAGCACCCGGGAGGGCAGCCCGTCGATGTGCGTGGTCCTACGTGTCCGGGCGCTCACAACAGGACCCCGGAGACGCCCCGGCCGGCTACGCGGCACAGGCCTTTCGGTTCGTCGTCATGCGGGCCATGCTGCCACGGTCCACAAACGCCGTACGAACGATTTTGTACGTCACGGCCGGCGTGCCACGAAGACGAACTCCCTTCCCGGCCGGTCAGGCGCATCACGGACGTCCTCCACCACGTAACCGTGCCCGACCAGGTCCTGCTCGACCTCTTCGCGCTCGCGGAAACGCAGTGTGGAATCCGAGGTCAGCACCTGTCCGTCGGCGGCGAAGACGTAGGTCTGACGGAACGTCACCAGAGGTCCGCTCACCTCGATCAACTGGACCCAGTACGCGACCGTGCCGGTGCCCGGGATCCGTGTCACGCGACAGGTGTTCTCGCGGGTCCACTCCTGCCAGGCGCGTCGGGCCGGAACGCGGGTCTCGAAGACGAGACGCCCGCCGGGCCGCAGTGCTTCGTAGGCTCCCCGCAGTGTCTTCTGCCACGTCCCGGGATCAGCGATGGCCTGCGCGACGTTCGCCGTCATCGTCGCGAGGTCGACCCGCATCGGCGGGAGGGCCGCAGCGTCGCCGTGGATCCAACGGACCCGCTCACCGCCCGGTCTGGCCCGCGCGACGTCGATGGAGGCAGAGGCGGGTTCCAGGCCGACGACCTCGATGCCCCGTTCGGCCAGCAGAAGCGCGAACACGCCTGTTCCACAGCCGATGTCCAGCACGCTGTGCGCTGCGAACTCCGCCGTCATCCGGAGGTAGGCATCGAGATCGCTGCGGTCGGGATCGAGCGGATCGTGGATCGCGGCGAGCCGGGGATGCCCGAAGCATTCGTCAGCCATGCCGCCGAAGGTACGCAGAGCGGGGCGCAACCAGCTACCGGGTTTCAGGAGAAGGCAGCAGACGGGGGAGCGGCAAGCATGGAATCGAATGTGTGTACGAGTGTCGAGGTGAGGGAAGAGACCCTTATGTGCGCCCCGATCTTCTCCCCGCTCAACTCGTCCGCACCGCCCGGTTCACCCGCGGGGTGCCCCGTCGGTTCACCGTGACCGGGGACGGCAGGACCGTGCTGTATCTGCGGGGGCGTACGGGGGACGACCCGGCCGACTGTCTCTGGGCGGTCGAACTCGGGTCGGGGGAGGAGCGGTTGCTGGCCGATCCGGTGAGGCTGCTCGGTGCCGGGCGCAGGCCGCGGGGGATCGAGGGGTACGGCGCCGACGCGGCGGCCGGGGTCGTCGTCTTCGTGCTGGGCGGTGTGCTGTGGACCGTGGGGCTGCGGGGCGGCGAGCCCCGGCGTCTGCCCGCGGCGCGGCCCGCCCTCGACCCGCGGCCCGGTCCCGCCGGTGGGAGGGTCGCTTACGTCTGCCGTGGCGCGCTCCGCGTGATCGGAAGGGACGGCGGCGGAGACCGGGTGATCGCCCGAGCCGATCGCGGCGGCCGTGCCGGGCACGTGGACCACGGGGACGTGGAGTTCGGGGTGGCCGTGCACACGGCCGCCACGCTTCCCGAGGGGCCGCGCGGGCACTGGTGGGCGCCCGACGGCACCGCCCTGCTGTGCGCCCGCACCGATCGCCGGAGTATGCGGCGCTGGTACAGCACCGATCCGGCCGGGCCGCAGAGGCCGCCCGAGGTCCGTCACCATGCCTTCGCCGGCAGCCCGAACCCCGACGTCACCCTCTGGCTGGCGCCGGTCGACACGGACGGGCCGCTCACGTCCGTGCGGTGGGACCGTGACGCCTTCGAGTACGTCGTCGGCGCCGGCTGGGACGCGCACGGTCCCTTCGCCGTCGTGCAGTCCCGTGACCAGCGCACCGTCCGGTTCCTCGGCATCGATGCGGCGGACGGCCGTACGACGGTCCTGCACGAGCAACGGGATGAGCGCTGGGTGGAGTTGGTGCCGGGACTGCCGGCCCGCACCGCCTCCGGCGCCGTCCTCGCCCACGTGGATCTGCACGGCACCAGGCACCTCACGGCCGACGGTGCACTCATCACGCCCCCGGGCCGCCACCTGCGCGCCGTCCTCGGCGTCGACGGGGACGAGGTGCTGTTCACCGCGGCCGATGAACCCACCGGGACCGACCTGTGGTCCTGGCGGCCGGGAACCGCACCGCGCCGGCGGAGCGCGGGCCCCGGACTGCACGGGGGAGTGCTGCGCGCCGGCACCCTCGTCCGCACCGTCGCGGACACCGGCGGGCCGGCCCCGCGCGCCGAGGTGCTGCGCGCCGGGCGGGCTCCCGTGGCCGTGCCGTCGTGCGCCGAGTCGCCGGTGCTGGAGGTGCGCCGCAGCCTGCTGCGGCTCGGGCCGCGCGCGTTGCGGGCCGCGCTCCACCTGCCCTGCTGGCACCGGCCGGCGGAGCACGGCCCGCTCCCGGTGCTGCTCGACCCCTACGGCGGCGCGGGCGGCCAGCGGGTCACCGCCGCTCACGACTGGAAGACGCTGGTGTCGCAGTGGTTCGCCGAGCAGGGCTTCGCGGTGCTGGTGACCGACGGCCGGGGCACCCCGGGGCGCGGCCCGGACTGGGAACGCGCGGTGCACGGCGACCTGTTCGGGCCCGTGCTCGACGACCAGCTGGCCGCGCTGCGCGAGGCGGCCCGCGCGCACCCCGTGCTCGACCTCGGCAGGGTCGGCATCCGCGGCTGGTCGTTCAGCGGCTCGCTCGCCGTACTGGCCGTGTTGCGCCGCCCGGACGTCTTCCATGCCGCCGTGGCCGGCGCGGGCGTCACCGACCAGCGCCTCTACGACGCCCACTGGCGCGAGCGGTTCCTCGGCCACCCGCAGACGCACCCGGAGCGGTACGACGCCTGCTCCCCACTCCGCGAGGCCTCCCGGCTCAGCCGTCCCCTGCTGCTCGTCCACGGCCTCGCCGACAAGAAGGTCCTGCCCGTGCACACCCTCCGGCTGTCCGACGCGCTGCTCGCCGCGGGCCGGCCCCACGAGGTGCTGCTCCTGCCCGGTACCGGACACCAGCCCATCGGCACCGACGTCACCGACGGGCTCCTGCGGCACCAAGCGCGTTTCCTGCGCCGGCACTTGGCGGCAGGGTCACCCCCACTGCCGCAGCCGCGCCCACCGGCATAGGGAAAACCCTCGAATACCTCCGCATGACTGACATGCGCGGGACAAGCCTGCGATCCTTCCCCACGCACCGCACATCTCCGGTGCGTTCACGGATCGCGGTCCCCGCACAGCTCAGCTCACCCGGGCAGCAGACCCGTCTGCCCGTCTGTCACCGGCCGCGACCCGGCGGCCGCAGCAGGAGGAGTACGAGTGAGACCCCACAGACGCCTTCCCCGCAAGCGGGCCACGGTCGGAGCCGCCCTGGTCTCCACCGCGGCGTTTCTCGCCATCGGCATGCAGGCCGCCCCGGCCGTCGCCAAGCCCGCCGCTCCCCACCCCAGCCCGCTGCGCACCGGCGGCCTGGAGGCGAGGCTCAGCCCGGCCCAGCACCAGGCTCTGATCGACAGCGCCCAGCAGAACACCGCCGCGACCGCCCGCACCCTCGGGCTCGGCGCCAAGGAGAAGCTGGTCGTCAAGGACGTCGTCAAGGACAACGACGGCACCCTGCACACCCGTTACGAGCGCACCTACGCCGGCCTGCCCGTGCTCGGCGGCGACCTCGTCGTGCACACCCCGCCCGCCTCCCTGGCCGCCGGGACCGTGAGCGCCACCTACAACAACAAGCACAAGATCCAGGTCGCGTCGACCACCCCGACCGTCAGCAGGTCGGCCGCCGAGTCCACGGCCCTGAAGGCCGCCAAGGCCCTCGCCAAGAAGCCCGCCGCCGACAGCGCCCGCAAGGTCATCTGGGCCGGCACCGGCACCCCCAAGCTCGCCTGGGAGACCGTGATCGGCGGGTTCCAGGACGACGGCACGCCCAGCAAGCTGCACATCATCACCGACGCCGCCACCGGCAAGGAGCTGCACCGGTACCAGGCGATCGACACCGGTGTGGGCAACACCCGCTACAGCGGGCAGGTGTCGCTGACGACGACCCAGTCGGGCTCGACGTACACGCTGACCGACGGCACCCGCGGCGGCCACAA
>NZ_JBEYEY010000029.1:32313-51069 GCF_040703635.1 Streptomyces sp. NPDC007189 | reverse complement strand
CCAAGGAACCAAAACCCAACACCGACCCACTCAGTCAAACTGCACAACACCAGGCCAACAGCATGACGACTACTCAGATCCACTAACCAACGACAAGAGCACACTCCTTGGGCGCAGCATCAGTTCACCTGCCTCCTCAACGCGGATGAGAACAGGCCAACGGTGTGCCCGGCACGCATACTGATCGGCAGTCACCACATCCCAAACGGTGCGCACTAGGGCTTGCAGCCGGGTGGTTGAGGACAGCCCTGCATATCCTCGGGCAGGCTCCAGGGCAGGCCGTGGTCGGCATTACTGAGCGGCCACACAGCCGGCGGCAGCGGCCTTCTGCGCGATGGGCTCCCGCAAGGAGGGAGGGCACTGCGCCGGTTCGTGGCACTGCTCGAGCCCCGGCTGGTGGATCGAGGGTGGAGTTCAGCTGTGTACGGCAGCCGTCAGGTACGTCAGGTACACCCCTGCCTTGCAGTCGGGCATCTTCCGCAGGGCCCAGCGGCCCCGGACGGTCGTGCTGAAGAAGTTCGACTCGGCGTCGTCCTCCTCCACTTCGCCCTCCTCAGGGGTGTAGCCGGCCTTGGGGAGCTGCGTGTGCAGGAACGCCAGGGTGGTGTCGAAGCCGCCCCGTACGACGGTGGCGACGACGAGCCGGCCGCCGGTGCGGTGCTCCACCGAGGTCACGACCGTGCCGTCGGGCACCGGCAGGTTCTCCGGGAAGTCCTTGGGCAGCGGCAGTGAGGCGGCAGTGGGACAGCCGTCGGGCGCGGCACCGGCCGGCGGATCGGTTGCCCGCTTCGCCACGTACGGCGCCGGGTGCTCGGCGTGCTTGCTCGCCGCCGAGCACCCGGTGACCGCGGCCAGGCTGAGGACGGCTCCTGCCAGTACGGCAGACCAGGACGACGGCCTCATCTAGTGGCTTCCTCCGGGCTTCTTATGCTTGCGGCTGGCCACGGCGTCGTACGCGCCGTACAGCGTGTTGCCGGAGGACTGACGCGCGATGGAGGCCAGCGCGTCGTAGTTCTGCGTGCCTCCGGTCGCGCAGGTGCCGGTGCAGCCGTCGGCGTAGGCGGCGAGCACGCGGCCCTGGGCGTCAGTGGTGACGTCGATGAAGTCCAGGAGATTGCGGTCCTTGCCGCAGGTGGTGCCGCCCGTGCAGATCGAACCC
Organism: Streptomyces sp. NPDC007189; assembly: GCF_040703635.1. Classification (NCBI taxonomy): domain Bacteria; kingdom Bacillati; phylum Actinomycetota; class Actinomycetes; order Kitasatosporales; family Streptomycetaceae; genus Streptomyces; species Streptomyces sp. NPDC007189. The sequence continues at coordinate 49,910 of NZ_JBEYEY010000029.1, read as the reverse complement.
TTCTGCACCGGGTCGGTGGGGGTGGCATCGGCGGTGACCCAGGACTGGCCTCCGTCGTAGGTGGTGGCCACGTACAGGTGCCATACGCCCTGGAAGGCCGGGTCCTGGTAGTTGCCGCCCGTGGTGGTGCCGAGGAAGGCGAAGGCGGCGCGGTTGTCGTCGCCCGCGGTCACGGCCGGGAAGACGACGTTCTTGATGCCGAGGGACGCGCCGACGTTCTGGTCGTACAGCCACGTCCTGCCCTTGTCATGGCTGACGGCGATACGCGGCGTGCCGTCGCTGTTCTGGTAGCCCATGTAGAGGGTCCCGCCGGCCCCGATGCCCACGCTCGGGTCCGAGTCAGCGGGGGTGCTGGACGGGTTCTTGCGGACGGACCATGTCAGCCCGTTGTCCTCGGAGACGGCCACAGCCTGATGGTCACCGCAGCCCTTGTTGGGCACGTACACCGTGCCGTCCGGGGCGACCTTCACATGCCCGTGCAGGCCGCCGCAGTCCAGCAGCGAGTACATCGCAACGGCGGGCCCGTACGTCAGACCGCCGTCCCGGCTGACCGCGCAGGAGGCGTCAGCGATGTCCTGCGAGCAGTAGTAGACGGCGTTCGGGTACGACGTGAGGGCGCCTGGTCCGCCCGGGGCGAAGGGACCCCCACCGATGGTCTGGTGGTCCACACCGGAGTTGATGCCCGAGCCGCCCGTCGGCGTCCATGATTCACCGTCGTCGTCGGTGTAGCAGGTCAGCGCGGTCTTACCGGCGAGCTGCGACTCGAAGGTGCGGTGGGTGACCGGGTCGGTGAACAGGATCGGGTCGAGGCTGGTGGTGCTGCCCTGGGGGCAGCCGTTGGCCGCGCTGGCGCTTTTGTCCTGCCATGTGGCGGCACCGGCACTGTCGTAGGTGACCTTGAGCGTCGACGTGTACGCCTGGAACATCGCGGCGCCGCTCGCACGGTCGACACCGATCGAGGGTTCACCGGCGTTGTGCGCGTCCGCGATGCCCTCGGGTGCCCAGGAGTTCGCGTACGTCGGCGCTGTGGCCGTACTCGGCGGTGGATCGACCGGAGCGGTGATCAGGCTCGCCGTGCCGGTGAAGCTGTCGCCGAGCGGCGCGTACGGCACCACGCGCACGGTGTACGACGCCGACACCGCCGGAAGCAGCACGGTCTCGGGGTCGCTGGACGAGGCAGAGGCGGCCACCTCCCGGCCGTCCGCATCGAGGACGTACAGGTCGAAGTCGGCCGCGGAGTCCGGCCATCTGACGTCGATGCGCAGGCTGTGACCGGCGTCGTATCCCGTGGGCACCGACACCTTCAAGGCGTAGTCGTCGCAGGGTTGCGCAGTCCCACAGCTCACCGTCCCGGCGGTGCCGGAGAGGTTCGGGACGGCGAAGGGACCGGCGCTCCACGTGGTCGTGGGCGCGGTGTCGCTGACCGATCCGGAGGCCGGGGTGGCGGCGTTGGCAGCCACACTCGGCAGGGTTCCGGCGATGAGCGCCAGCAACCCGACGGCAAGACGCCCCCGCGATCGCGGGTGGTGGCGAAGACAAAGTGCGAAGAGGAAAGCCACAGGTACCTCGTGGGTTCGCGAGTCGGACGAAGGGTGGTGATGTGTGGCGGTAGGGGTGATGCCTTCGTCTGCTCTACGGGGAGGCAGGCGGCGTCCGTCGCGAGAAACCGAACTCTTTTCGAAACAGGCCCCCCAACGGCGCGCACGGGCCCGCCATACCATCCGGGCCTGCGCCCCACTCCCCGCGCGACTGCGCAACGGCACTTACGCAGGCCTGGTCACAGGGCGTCGACGCAACGGACCTCGGCGCCCGCACCGGTGATCCGTTCACCGGCGATGAACATCGCTCACGCGGAGGGCGCGGGTCAGACGGCGGGTACTCGGGCGATCAGGGTCGACAGGGAGTCGTACCCCTGCCGGGTCAGGTCGATCAGCGCAGGCCGGACCGGACCGGCACTCAGGCCGGCCGCCGCCATGCCGGCCTTCACGACGCTGACCACGTACCCGGCCCGGCGGTCACGGATCCCGGTGCACGGGAGCACGAAGACCGAGAACATCCTCGCGACATCGGCCCGACACATTCCTGCCCACAGACGCCTGGCACGCGCCAGATTCCTCAAAGCACCCGGCAAGACGGCTCGTACATCAACAACCCCCAGACCGTCGTCCCGGTCAAAGACCCCCTCACCAACGTGACTGTCCGCACCGCACTCGGCGGAAAGACCTGACACAAGGGAGGCGGACTCCCGGGAAGTGCGCCTGTCTCCGACCCGTGTGGCCTACGACACCCAGCCCCCTGAACAGGATCAGCACTTCAGGATGACGGGTCCAGGCGCGTCGTCTGGCGACCGCATCGCTCACCCGCGCGCGGGCTCACTGGCGTGCCGCAGCCCGCGAGGGCCTTGGCTGCGCGGGTCCTGTGGGCACGGAACCGGCGCAGGTACGAGCGTGCCATGGGGCCCGGGGGGACGCCCCGGGCAAGGGCCCGCATGTTGCGCTCGCCCGTGTTGTACCCCAGGGCAAGGAGTTCGTCGCGGGTGTAGCGGCGTACACGCCGCCGCGGAAGGCTCTGATCGAGACCCTTCAGGTACAAGGCGGCGACGCGGATGGCGAAGGCGGGGTCGTCGCGAAGGTCCTGCCACCGCCCCGTCAGGCCGTGCGCTTGCTGGACCCGTTCGAACGTCGCACGGTGCACGTTGGCCACGCCGAAGGACGCTTCGGGCTTCCACCGCTGCCACAGCCGCTCCAACAGCGGATGGTGGGGCTTGTACGCCTCGTTGTGGAGCACCGTCATGACCAGCAGAGGCGACACTTCCGCCTCCTTGGCGCTACGGACCACGACGGCGGCGTAGTCGGCGGGATCGTAGCCGCCGGGCAGCACGGGTGGAGTCGGCACCTCGCCGGCGTCCGCCTGGCGGAATCTTTGCTTGGACGCCGGTGTCGGTCTCCTGGTCATCTCCACTTGCTTTCTGGGCGTGGGCAAAAGAGCGCCAGGGGCCGCTCGGGGCGGCCCTTGACTTCGGTGCGGGCATGGAGGGTCAGGTCCCCGGCGAGAGGGTGCTTCGCCGCAGCGGTTCAGGACGGCCGGGCGGTCGTGGGTGGTTGGAAGCAGGCGGTGACGTCTTTGCCGTGGGGGCAACGGCGTGCCTGCCAGCGATCGGCAAGGGCATCGACCAGGAACAGCCCGCGCCCGCCCAGGGCGCTGTCACTCGCCCCGTGCCGCTCAGGCAGCCGGCTGGAAGGGTCATGCACAGTGACATGCAGGCATTCCTCATCCCAGGTGAGGATGAGCTGCGCGGTGCTGCCGGCATGAAGATGGGCATTGGTGACCAGCTCGGACACGGCCAGCACCACGGAGTCCACCAGATCCGGTGCTCTGCGCTCCCAGCCGAGGTCGGCCAGATGCGCACGGGTCCAGTCCCGGGCGGCCTTCACGCCGCTGCTGAGGGGCAGCGATCGCGCCCATCCGACCGCCCTCAGCGATGGGTCCTGCGCCACTTCTCTCCTCCAGCCCTAGTACCTGTTTGTCCCGTCTGCCCCGCAAACGGCAACACGAACGTGAACTGACGGGAGGCTGTGCAGTGAGCTTTCCTCAGGCCCTCCCTCACTTCGGTGCCGTCGTGGCCCCATGGTTCTGCTGGGCGAGGGCCGCGCTCAGTGCCGTGGCGAAGAGGCACCATGCCGCGTAGGCCAGCAGGAACTCGGCTGCCGTGCAATCGGTTTGCGCGGTTCGATGAATCAGCTCCAGATTGCTCAGGTCGAGCAGCACCGAGCTCGGTGTGCGCATGGTCTGGGCTGAGACGATGTCCGTGAATCAGGGTTCGCGCCACATCATGGAGAAGCTCGGCATGACGCTCGTGGACACCATCTCTACTCCCCCGGACATGGCGATGGTCGAGGGTTCCGAGTTCGGAGGCGTACGGTACGAATCACCAAGAATCAGTGGGAGCAGCGGTAGCCACCGGAGGAACGGGCCGACGGCCAGGCCAGGTCGGTCTCGGCAAGGTGGCCGCCAAGGACAACGGTGCGGTGTACGACCAGTCCGATCGAGTCCCCTGCACCGTTCGGCTGCGGATCGACCTCACCCACGGTGCCGACTCCCGCACTGCTGCCCTGGCCAGGGCCTTCAAGCTCGTCGAGTCGGCCCGGCGGCGGTGGCGAGCCGCGCATGCACCTCCTCTACACCGCTGCAGCCCTATCCGTCTGGTCCGCCGCCCAGGACCTCTCCGGGCGGCCAACCAGGTCACCCGGCCGGGCCCGTAGCGTTTCTGGGTGGTCTACAGGTCTTCAAGGACAACGTCGAGCAACTGGTGGCGCTGTTATTGGGAAGTCCAGGCCAGCTCAGACCCGGTGGCCACGGCGCTTGATGGATCCGCGTAGCAGCACCGGGCTGCAAACTCGCATGGCTCGTGGAGCGGCTGCGCTTGCTGGCGAGACGGACAATGGGTGACCGGATCAGTGCAGCCGGGTCAACCGCACACCGCTCGCCGGCCGGTCCGGGTGGAAGGCAACGCCGTACTCGCGAGCGGACAGGTTCGCCTCCGCGACGGAACCGCCCGTCGCGCGACGGACTCCGCGAGCCAGTGCCGGCCCGTTCGTGCAGTGGGCCCTCGCCGGACCGATGACACCGAAGCTTGTTTGCAGTTCTGACGGCGCTTGGCGTCCCTGCGGCGGCGGCGTTTCTCGGCGAGCTGGTCCTGGTAGGCGGCGACGGCATTGGCGAACCGCACTCGGCGCCGAGCTGCTCGGGCGCGGCACCTGCCTCGGCGTACCCAGCCTGGAACAGCCACACTTCAGCCCTCGCTTGGGTGCCTCCTGCTGGGCCGTGCCCCTGCCATCAGCCGCCCTGCTCTGCACGCCGGTCCGCATCGCCCGGCTCCTGACCACCGCGCACCGCCAACTCGCCGGCGGGTGGAGTGCACATCCAGCATGTGACTGCTAGTGGTCCGAGAGGGTGACTTTGCGTCAGTCTCCCTGCGAGGTTGTCGCAGGTCAGCGCCTTGGGTGCAGGGTGTGGGGGGTAGATTTTTCACCAATCGAGTTTTTAGCCATAGCTAAAGGTGGCATCCTGAGGGAGTGGTAACAAGCGTTACCGCCATGTGAGTTGGGGGAGTGAGACATGGGCATTTTTGCTCGTGACGAGAGCCGGACCGAGTTAGCTGCGGCACGGGTGGCGAGGCAGGCCACCGCCTCGCTGGCCGGCGTGCTGACGGGGCTGGGCAAGAGCCGCTCCGATCTGGCGAAGGCGATGGGCGTCAGTCCGGGGCGTGTCAGCCAGATCATGTCGGGGGATGCCAATCTCACGGTGCGCACCCTCGCCGCCGTGGCCGAAGCGCTGGACGCCGACGTTCAAATCACCTTCTGTCCCCGACCACAGGCGGCAGCCAGTGGTGGCACGGGCGCATCTGCCGTCAGAAGCACGGGGTTCCCGGCACACCGCTGAGCGTCGGTGCCGCCGCGGCTTCTGTCTCAAAGTCGACCCGTCGTGGTGCTTCGTCGTTCGCTTATCGTCCGCGAGCCAGCCATCGGTCGTACCAGTGACGCTGCGGGGGCAGCCCCGGGCTGTGGAATGCGTCGTTGGATGTCGCCTTCGCGCGCAGGGCGCGGAGTTCTTCGTTCTGGCTGCGGCGGCCGCGGGCGTAGGCGAAGTGCAGGAGGTGTCCGCACTGGGCGAGTGCGGTGCCGAACGCCTGGCGTCGGGCGATGAGTTCCTCGGTGGTGGGGTCGCGCTGCCAGGTGACTTCCCCTTCGCGGCATGCCTCGTCGATGCTGGTCTGTACATCCAGTGCCGCGTCGATCGCCTTCTCGGCGTCCGCGTAGATGGCATTGATCGTTTTGGTGTCGGCGGCGAGCGGGTGCCGTTCCAGCAGGTACAGCTTGAGGTCGTGGACGAACACCCTGAGCTGGGTGGACGTTTCGATGCCGTGGAGGAAGCGGTCCGACCAGGTGCAGGCGTCGAGGTGCACGCGCTGTACCAGCCGTTCCCTGACCAGGGCGATACCCAGCGTCATGAACTTGACGTACGGCTGTGCCGTCTCCTCCTGTTTGCGCCGCGGCAGCGCGGTGGCACCCGTCGCCGCGCCCGCGATCACCGGAGGAATCGACGCCGCGTGCGGCAGGAGGGCCACCGCGCCGGCCGCCACCGCGGCCATCATCGCCAGCACGAGCAGTGTCAGGCCTGACGAGGCCCAGCTGCCCAGCAGCCGCCCCTTGCCTGCGAACTCGCGCACCAGGCCGACCCAGGCGATAGCCGCGCTCACGCATGCCGGTAAGGCGTAGTCCACTAACCAGGCGTGGTGAACCCAACTCATCGACGGCGCCCCCAAGACGTCCCACGAACAGGCTGGACCGTCGTCAGCGTGCGATGAGCGAGCAGCCCTCGCTTCGGCATGTCACACCGGCGCCCGGTCCTCTCGCCGGCGCGCCTTTCGTCGAGAGCTGCCGCGAGTAGAGCTGATGATGTCAGCCGGGACAGTACCCTGCCGTTACTTTGAGCAACAATTGGCCAGCCTGTCGGCGGATCCGTTCAGGGGGCCGGCTGCGGCGGTGGGCTCCTCCCAGAATTCCTGCGTCTGCGGTTCGGGCACGGTCCTCCACAAGATCGGTGGTGTGCGTGCGACAGGGCGGCTTGTCAGTCGTCCGTCCAGGACGTGACCGTGAGAGAGCACCGGCTCTGATCGTGGTCGACCGAGGTCAGGCGGCGGCTACCTGTCCGATCAGGCAGCCGCGCCGCGCAGCGACGGGCGCGGACCGGCCTGGACCTGGTGTCGGGCGCCGTCCGGGTCCCATCATTGTGCTGGGACTGATCGCAGGCGCGCGGGCCTGTCGCCGCGACCCGTGACGGATCAGGTCAACAGTCGGCTTGAGATCAGCCGTTCCTCTCCTACCTGGCAGGCCCGCTCCTGGTCGGCTGCCTGGTGGTGGTCGGTGCGCCCTACGCCCTGTGGGCCGGTGCCGTCTCCTTCGCCGCCGTGGCGGTGCTGCTCGAGCCGCTCGCACCGCGCAGGCGCGCCCTCACGCCGCCCCGCCTGTCTTCGACTGAGACGACGAGAAGACCGCGGAGATGGCGGTGATCACCGCCTGCGCCTCCGTGAGGCCGGCGGCTATTACGCCGTAATAGGGGTCGACGCTATTACGGCGTAATAGCTTACGGCGTACGCAATTGGTGAGTACGGCCGGTCAGCGGCGGGTCAGAAGGGCGTCAGCCCGTCCTGGCATCGTGAAACACGTGAACGGCGCCGCGGGAAGACCGCGGGGCCGGGAGCCAGGAGAGGTGCCCGGAGTGGCTGATCGGGGACCAAGGGCGCACGCCCGGAGTCGGACCCCTGCGAGGGTCCACGCAGGTTCGAATCCTGCCCTCTCCGCAGTGAAAGAGCGCAGCGATACGGCCTCGGCCGCCATGAGGCGGCCGAGGCCGTACGTGTGCGTGCCCGGCAGCCGTCGTCCTTGCGTCCGGGGCAAGCGAGACGTCCTGTCGAGCGCACCTCATGTACGTGACGTCAATGAGGTGCGTTCCCCTGGTCGTCAGGTCGCGCGGCGCAGCGGGACGACGACGTTCTGGCCCATGCGCTTGGGGTCGAGGCGGTAGTACTTGATGTGCCCGATTCTCTCGGTCTCCTCGAGCCAGCCGGCCTCGATGACCTGCTTGCGGGTGCGGGAGAAGACGGGAGGTGCCATGCCGACGAGCTTGGCCAGGTTGGCCGCGGTTTCGAGGACGGCGCCGGAGCGGTCGGTCGGGTGCAGGGCGTACAGCATGACGACGAGACGCTGGTTGGCGCTCATGCCCGCCGTCTTCTCAAGCAGTTCGAGGTTCTTCTGCTTGTCGTCGATGCTGATCACTGGGCCTCCCACCGTGCAGGGGCATTGTCGTCGAAACCTGGGATGTCCGGCGGGTTGCACGTCTTCACGGCTTCACGCTGTTCGATCCCTGTGCCGTGGAAGGCAATGTACGGGCTGATCCGGTAGAAGTTGTAGTTGCCGATGCGTCCTCGGATCACCAGGATGCGGTGTTTGGCCAGCTTCCTGTTGATTTTTCCTACGGCATCCGGGGACATGCCCACGCGTTTGGCGATGTCCGCTCCGGTGGCCCGCAGCGGTTCCATGCCCTCGGGCGAGACCCCGATCCACCACAGGACGAGGAACTTCTGACTGGGGGTGAACGCCTTGGACTCGGTGATCGCCTCGACTCGCGCCTTGTCGACCTGTGTGTGCCGGCCGGAGAAGGCGTACGGCGCATAGGGGACCGGCTCGCCGGTATCGGCGTCGACCAGTCTGCGTAGTGCTCCCAACGGGCCCTCCGTGGAAGGGGGGTGATTGGTGGTTCATGAGGGACGACCGTGAGGCCGACCAGATGAACTTAACGTACATGAACATGAAGTCAATCAACTCCGCCTGTCGGCCGTGTCGCCTGCCGCTCCGTCAGGGTCTCGTCCTGCGCTCCCGACTGCTCCGAGTGGTCGACTCATGTACGTGACGTCAATCTGGTACGGCTGGAGGATCGTGGTACCCGGTTCCTGCAGTCGTGGTGGCAGTTCTTGTGAACGTGGTGCCAGTTCCCTGGGACGTGGTGTGCGGTTCCTGAGACTGGGTGGTACGTCCGAGGCATCTGGGCACCCCGATCCGTGAAGCGTGCTGCACGGTTGGCCGAACTGCCTGCCAGTTCTCAGGATCTGGGTCGTTCGATGCATTTACGCAGGTCAGAGCCGCAATGGCGGGTGCGCTCTCTTACCTTGGTAGTCGGCGGGCAACCGGCCCCGGGATGCGAGGGTGGAACCAGTGGGTTAGTACGCCGTAATGACTGGCCGGGCATTCGGCGCCTAGGGGTCTGCGACTCGTACTCCCCCAGCCGCCCGACCGACCTCAGCCCACGACAGGCCACCCCGGACAGTCCTCGGCTCGACAGCGGACCCTGGCCCGCTCGAGTCGTGCTTGACGACGGAGCCACGCGCACACCAACCCGGTGCTTCCCGGCGCGCACGGTCCGCGCCACGACGAAACGGATGCGCGCCGGGAAGTGCCGGGGCAGCGGGGTCCAGGGGCCGGCGAAGGCCCCTGGTACCACGCTGCCGAGCCACGTCCGGGTCCACCCCCGGAGCTGCACCGATGTACGGCGGATGCCGGCACGGCGGCTGTGACCTGCGCCCGGGAACGGGCGGTGCGGCAGGAGACTTCTGGGCGTGGGCTATTACGGCGTAATAGCCCCGGGATGGAGAGTGGGGCCGGCAGGTGGCATCTGGCGCTGCATCAGTCTGCAACAACTAACGTGTCGGTGCTTCCAAGGATCTTGGACGTTAGTAAGGTGTCGTCCATGAGTTCGCCAGCCAATTCCAGCGACCGCGAGAAGGTCGTCTCCAAGCTGCCGGGATGGCTCCGGCAGAACCTCAAAGTCAGAGCCGCCCAGCACGGCATCGAGATCCAGGCGGCCGTCGAGCAGGGCATCCGGGACTGGTGCACCCTCGCCTCCACTCCCCCGGCCATCGACACCTCCCGTGCCGACTCGTTCTCCACCTTCCTGCCACCCGGCCAGTGGGACGAGTTCCGGCAGGCCGCCACCGAACGCCGGGTCTCGCTGATCCAGGGCCTGGCCCAGTCCGTCCAGTTGTGGCTCGACTCCAACCCCGCGCCGCACGTCGAGCGGCCCGAGATCACCCGTCGCATCATCGTGTGCAACCAGAAGGGCGGTGTCGGCAAGACGGCCATCACGGCAGGCCTCGGCGAGGCGCTCGCCGAGGACACCGAGCGCCTGCACGCGGTGCGGGTGGCCAAGGCGCTCACCGAAGCCCTGCGGGCGAGCGAGGCTTCCGACGATGAGGTGCCGGGCGGCGACGACCCGTTGAGCGTGGAGAACCTGCCGGGGCTCGGGATGCGGGTCCTGCTGGTCGACTTCGACCCGCAGTGCCACCTCACCAACCAGCTCGGGGCTACTCCCCTGCCCATGAACGGCGACAGCCTGACCAACCACATGGCGGGCGACCCCAAGGGCGACCTGCGCGACCTCATCGTCTCTATCGACGACGAGACCTTCGACGGCCGGCTCCATCTGCTGCCCGCCTGCAACGACGCGTTCCTGCTCGATGTGCGCCTGTCCGCCGTGCGCGCCAGGGAGGCGGCACTGGAGCGAGCCCTCGCCCCGCTCGAGGCCGACTACGACGTCATCCTCGTCGACTGCCCGCCCAGCCTCGGCCTGAGCATGGACGCCGCCGCCTACTACGGCCGCCGGCGCGACGGCGAGAAGCCCGGTCAGTCCGGCGCCCTGATCGTCGTACAGGCCGAGGACAGTTCGGCGGACGCCTACGAGCTGCTCACCACTCAGATCGACGACCTGCGCGGCGACTTGCAGGTCGACATCGACTACCTGGGCATCGTCGTCAACCTCTACGACTCCCGCCGCGGCTTCATCGCCACCTCCTCCCTCCAGGGCTGGGTGGACATAAAGGATCCCCGGGTCGTCGGACTCATCGGCGATCTCAAAGAGCAGAAGGAAGCGGTCCGGATGAAGCGGCCGCTGCTGTCCTACGCACCCAAGTCGCAGCAGGCGATCGGGATGCGCGCACTGGCCCGGGAGATCGCATGAGCAAGGCCGACCAGCTCGGAGCCGGCCGTTTCGGCGGGGCAGTGCGCTCGGTCAGCGCACGCCGCCAGGCCGTGGCCGCCGCCACCGGGGTACCCACCGAGGGGGTGGCCCCGCCCACCGAGCTTCCGCCGCACCGCATCAGCCTCAACCCCGACAACCCGCGGTCGAGCCTCGGCGACCTCACGGACCTCGCGGGCAGCCTGAAGACGCACGGACAGAAGCAGGCGATCACGGTGATGAACCGTGACGCCTACATCAAGGTCAACCCCGAGCGTGAGGCCGACCTGGAACCCGACACCACGCATGTCGTCATCGACGGCAGCAGCCGGCTCGCCGCCGCCCGCGAGGCACGGCTCCCCGCCATCAAGGTGATGGTCAGCGACGACCAGGGCACCAACTCCGAGGAACTCCTGGAATCCGCGCTCGTCGCCAACATCCACCGCAGTGATCTCGGGGAACTCGACGAGGCGCGGGCACTGCGGCGTCTGCTGGCCATCCACGGCAGCCAGACCGCGCTGTCCAAGCGGCTCCACCGCTCGCAGGGGTGGGTGTCACAGCGGCTGGCTCTGCTCAATCTCACTCCCGAACTGCAGCGCCGCATCGGCGAGGAGCCGATCGATCTGCTGCGTGCGGTGGCCAACAAGCCGGCCGCGGAGCAGGAGGCGGCGCTCCAGGAGCTCAAGGAGGAACGGGCGCGGAGGGAGGAGGAGAGGCGCGGGCGGCAGAAGGCGAGCGGGGACACGACCTCTGCGTCCACCGCGCCGGAGCGAGCGGGAGAGCCGACCGATGGTGCTGGGTCGGGCCTGCGGCCGGGGGAGCGGGAGAGCTATTACGGCGTAATAGGAGACGGCGAGCCGGGCGCGGCTGCGGCGGCCGGACAGGGGGAGCCGACCGGTGGTGCTGTGGAAGGCCGACGGGCGGGGGAGTCGGAGAGCTATTACGCCGTAATAGGAGACGGTGAACCCGGTGCGGCCGCCGCAGCGGGTCAGGGGCAGCCGGCCGGTGGGGCCGGGTCCGGTCGGCGGGCGGGGAAGGCTGAGGGCTATTACGGCGTAATAGGGGGTGCCGAGTCGGGTGCTTCGGGCTCGGGTGCTTCGGTGGCGTCGGTTGCTGCCGCTGGTGAACCCGAGGTGCCGGAGCCGCGGGCGGAGACGTCCGTCGCCGGTGCGGAGGCGGATGCGGCGGCCGGCCCCCATCCGCGCCGGGTGCCGTACGACGAGCCGGGTCCCCTCGCCATGCTCCTGGACCGGAACATCGACAGCGACGACATCTTCTTCGACCTGCTCCGGTTCCTGTGCAAGAAGGGCCGGGAGCGGGACTCTGCCCGGCTCGCCGAGCTGGCGCAGTCCTTCGCCGAGGAGGCCGCCGTACAGGGCGAGTGATCCCTGGGAAACGGTGGACGGGCCGGGCGCGTTGTGGGCCGGCCCGTCCACTGCTGTCTCCGGGCTATTACGGCGTAATAGCCCGGAGGGTGCCCCTATCCCTTTGGTCAAGGGAACGGGGGTGCGTTGGGTCGGAGCGCCAGACAGCATGGCGGGGTGGCTGATCTGCTGTGGGATGACGTGAGTTCCTTCTTCGACCCGGACTTGATGGGGGCGCTGCCTGACGTGCGTGTCCCGAATGCCTCGGTGGAGGACTGGCAGGCGGTCCTCGATCTTGTCGTGGAGAGGGGCTGGAAGTGCCAGTACTCCGAGGGAGAGACGGTGCTTCCCGTGCCCCGGGCGATGGCCGTGCTGTTCCGTCCGGCGGATGCCGAGGGTCCGGACCTGCGGGTCTGGCCAACTGCCGATGTGTTGGCGATCTTCCGTTTCTATGCCGACGATGAGGTCGACTTCGACGTCGACCTGCGGGAGTTGCAGGGCCAGGATCGACTCGATGTGTTCTGCGGCTTCCTTCGGGAGATCGGGCACCGGCTGGGCAAGCCGGTGCTGATGGACCCAGAAGGCGACTATGGCCATCCAGTGCTCGGCTACGATGTCGAGGCCGATCGAGTCGTTCTCCTCGCGGATGCGCAGGTCAGGTGACTGAGCCCGACGGCGGCGGTTCATAGAGGGCACAGCACCGGCGCAACGGCTCTCAGACGACGTCGAATTCGTTGCCCTCGGGGTCCTGCAGGGCGGCGGCGTAGAGCCCCATGTCCGGCTCATCCTTGATCCGCAGCACGGTGGCACCAGCTTTGACCAGCCGTTCCACCGTAGCCTTGACCCGCTGTGCGCGAACGTCCAGTGGGACGTCACGGCCACCGCCGACCTTCAGGTCGAAGTGCCACCGGTTCTTGGCGACCTTCGGCTCCGGAACCTGCTGGAACCACACCCTCGGTCCACGTCCCGCGGGATCGACGATCGACTCCGGAACATCCCCGGCACCGGCCGGCAACTCTGCCTCGGGAACCCCCACCGCCGCCCAGTAAGCACGCCACGTGGCGTGCCCGGCCGGCGGAGGCTCAGGCACGTAGCCCAGGGCCTCGGCCCAGAACGTCACCATTCTCTGCGGATCGGAGCAGTCGATCGTCAGCTGCACTGTCATCTCCATGCTCGGAGCATCCCAGGCAGGTCTGACAGACAGGCCCCTCTGCTCACGCTTCGTCCGGCCTTGCCTCGGCGCCGAGCTGCCACATCCACGTGACGTCAGAGCTCTTCCGGCGCGGGTGAAGCCGGTGCTCAAGCTCCTCGTCAGCGGTCCGTCGATGCCTCCGGACCCGGTGACACCACCTTCCGGATCATCAACCGCAACAAGGGAGGCAGGTCATGCCGGAACCGAGGGCTGGAGGCCCCATTGCGGAGCCACGAAGCGGTAACGGGGGGCCGGTGGGGTCCGGTGGGGTTATTACGGCGTAATGGAGACGGGGAGCCGGGCGCGCCTGCGGCGGCCGGGCAGGGGACCGGGCCGAGGGTGCCGGGGCGGGCCGGTGGCAGAGCAGGCAGAGCCGGCTGGCAGTGCCGGGCTGGAGGGCTCAGGAGCCGGAGAGCTATTACGCCGTAATAGGAGATGGCGAGCCGCGCGGTTACGGGTGGCCGGGCATGGAGGGCCAGCCGGTGGTGCCGGGGCGGGCTGACGGGCGGGGAGGCGGACAGCTATTACGGCGTAATAGGAGACGGCGAGCCAGGCGCGCCCGCGGCGGCCGGGCAGGCAGAGTCGGCTCGGGGTTGCTAGGCCGGCGGGCGGGGGCGGAGAGCTATTACGGCGTAATAGGAGACGGGAGGTCGGCCGGTCGCCGGGCCAGGTCGGTGGGCAGGGAAGGCTGGGAGCTATTACGGCGTAATAGGTTGGGCCCCGCTCGTGCGCCGCAGGCGGCTACAGGGAGATGTCGATCTGGTCGACGTCGGTGAACTCCACGTCCAGGCCCTGGGCTCGGGTGTTGTCGGCTCGGAAGTACATCTCTCCGAGGCCCTCCGCTGCGATCTGCAGGAGTTGGTCCTCAGGGGCTCCGGCGTCTCGGGCCTGGAAGAGGCGTTCGGCCCAGCGGGGCGGGAGGGCCTGGGTGATGTCGCGGATGCGGGCGTCGTCGGTGGTGCCCGGGGCGGCGGTGAAGCCGAACCTGGCCCGGGTGGTGAAGACCAGGCCGTCGGTGGTGGCGGCCCTCTGCTTGGCCCGGGCCCGGACCTGCGGCTGCCAGCGGCGGCGGACCTCGCGCTCCAGGCGGGCGGCGAGTTCGGGGCGAGGCTGCTTCAACTGGTCGGCCACGTACCGTTCCACCGTGCGCTGGGAGATGCCCAGGAGTTCGGCGACCGGCCTGGTGCCCTTGAGCTGTTTGACGAGGAATCTCATCCGGGCCGGTGCGCTCTTGGGGATGGGGCGGGTGAACGCCTGCTCCAGCGCGCGGTCCAGGCTGTCCCCTACCGAGTCCATGACCGGCTACTCCCCTTCGGCGGCGATGCCGTCGTTCTTGATGTGGTTGGCGATGTTGAACACCCCGCCGTGCTGCTCGAACTGTTCCTCCGCCCACAGCACGGTCTGGGTGCCCTGGTGCTTGATCATGCCGGGGCTGACGCCGAGTCGGAACGTGCCCGGCACGGGCTTTCCCTCGGGGGTGTACGGCAGGAAGTCCAGCGGGCTGGGACCGGGGGAGGGGTAGACGAGGGCGTCGGTGCCGATGGCGACGGGGTAGCGGTCCGTGGCGGCCGCCGTCTTCATGATCTTGCGGTGCATGCTGACCCGGACCGTCGACAGGACGGCGGCGCGGATGTCGGGGCGCCAGGTGGGGCGGGCCAGCGCCGGCCAGGGCTCGTAGTACGGCACCTGGCCCCGGTTGCGCTGGCGCAGCTTGCCGATGCCGCCCTTGGCCGTCGCCTTGATGGCCTTCAGGACCAGGGACAGCGTCGGGTCCACATGCCGGGAGCGGGCCATGGCCTCCAGGAACTCCTCGCCGGCCATGCCCGTGGTCACCCCGAGGTCGGCCATCGTGGCGATGTAGGCGTCGCGCAGCCGCTTGTACCAGGGGTCCAGATAGCGGCCGGTGCGGGTGCGGACGTACGCCTCGATCGGCGCGACCTCGAAGCCGAGTTCCACCGCGTACGCCACGGTCGGTGTGGCGTACCAGGCCGGTCCCTCGGGCCGGTCGCCCCTGGGGGTGAACGGCGACGGGAGTCGGTCGGCGTCCAGTGTGCGGCCGCCGACCTGGACCTGGGAGAGGTCGACGTGGGAGAGGTCGACCAGCCAGGAGCCGGGCAGTGCGGGGTCGAAGCGCGGGTTGCCGGTGAGGTGGGTCGGTCCGTTCAGCCCGACGGTCAGGCCGTTGGCGGCCGCCGCGAACGCCATGTTGACGTCGATGGCGACCAGGTACGGCTGCATGCACTCGTCGTCGGTGAGTTCCCGGCACCAGTCGTACGGCTCCTCCAGCAGCATCTCGGCCGGGGTGCGCTGGTGGTGGCGGGCGAACCGGCCTTTGAGCAGCGGGTGCTCGTCCGGGACCTCGCACTCGACGACGTCGTACACCTCGGTGAGGGCCTCGGCGTTGAAGGCCTGCCGGAACTCGCCGGTGTCCGGGTCCTTCTCGGCGCGGGTGGGCGGGCGCAGGGCCGTCATCAGTTCGAGCCCGGTGACGGCCGTGGTGCCGCGCGGGGTCATGACCCGCTCCGCGTAGGTGCCGAGGAAGCGGGCGAGGTCGGCGGCCGGCATGGTGGGCAGGCGGGGGTCGTTCTTGTCGTCCCACTCCTCCACGGGCAGCGCGCCCCAGGAGGGGATGCACAGTTGGACGCAGCGGCGGCGGGCGCCCTCAGGGTCGCGGTAGAGGCGGGCCCACGGGCCGAAGCCGAGCTGGGTCAGCTGCAGACCGGCCTTCTTGACCTGCTTGACCACCTTGTGGCTGTCCTGCAGCCGTCCGGCGCGGCGTTCCTCGGGGGAGAGAGTGACGGGCAGGCCGTAGCGCTCCAGGGCGGCGGAGGTGAGGACCAGGACGGGGTCGGCGTCGCGGCCGTGCCGGTGCAGCCGGTCCTGGCCGAGCCGGGCCTCGGTCAGCGTCCAGTCGACCAGGGCCGCAAGGCTCTTGGCGGGCACGTCCAGGACCAGGCCGCCCACGCAGTAGGCCACCACCTGGTCGCCGTCGAGGTCGACGACGGCGAGGGGGCCGTTCTCGAAGCGGGCAGCGGTGGGTTCGGCCGTGGCGTCCGAGGCTGCCGGTGTCCTGGACGGCTTCCTCGGTGCGGACCTCGGCCGGGGGGTGGTCGTGGGCCTCGTCCGGGTCTGCCGGGGTGGCTCGGGTGTGGCGTTCGCCGTGGCCCGGGTGTCCGGCTGCGGGGGGAGGGGAGGAGCCGCCGCCTCGCGGGGCTGGTGGTCCTCGGGCGCCGGGGGAGGGGTGGGCGTCTGCGGGGACGGCTCGAGCGGGGCGGGTCCCTCCACCCGGGCCCCGGCTGTCTCAAGGGACGGCTCCGGCGGGGCGGGGAAGCGTTCGGCCAGCTTTTCCAGGAAGCGGGCGTAGGCGGCCCGTTGCGGCGGCCGGGGCTCGTTCCGGCCCGACTCCCAGCTCGCGACCGTCTCCCGGCGGGTCGCGAGCGCGGCCGCGACCTGGGCCTGGCTGAGCCCGGCGGCCTCGCGCAGGCGCCTGCGTTCGGCGGGCGCCGGCAGGTCGTTCTGGGCGACTTCCTCCAGCAGCGCGTCGACGGCGCTGAACAGCTCGTCCTGAGTGGGCACGCGGCTCACCTCCCGGCCCGCACCCTATCCCAGGCACGCATCGCATCTATCGCCGGATCGCTTGCGGATCGCACATCGTGTCGCATGCCAGGGGGGAGAGGCTGAAGAGGGGCGTTCCGCGTTCCGCGGGCATACGCGCCCGGTGCGACACGCCGTCCCGACGAGAGTTTCCTCCGATTGAGCGACAGTCACGGTGGAGAAGAACCTGTCACGGGGCCGGTGCGGGGACGGGGAGGCGGGCGATGGTCTGGGGCACGCTCAGCTCGGAGGCGGACGCGGAGGCGCTGCACAGGGCCGAACGCGCGGCAGCCGAACGCGGGTTGGGGGAGCGGACCCACGCGGTGCACATCGGCAGCCGGCTCACCGGGCTCGGCTGTGTGTCGGTGTTCCCCGCCCTGGGCTGCCTGATCTCCGGTCTCGCCCTGCTCGGCACCACGCACGGCGCCGGCCTGACGGCCCTGGCCGGGGTTCTGCTCGCCCTGGTCGTCGCCATCCCGGCGGCCGCGCTGTGGACCGAGGGCCGGCTCACCCACCGCGACCTGCGCCTGTACGTCTTCGACCGGGGCGTTGTCGTCACCCGGGGCCGGAGCGAGACCCACGCGATGACCTGGCCGGAGGTGCGTGTCACCGAGCGGACGGAGACCTCCAGCTACGGCCAGCACAGCCACGGCCCCACCGTCCACTGGCTGTACCTGCAGCGCCCGGACGGCCTCCCGCTGACCCGGATCAACACCAACAACCCCGCCGGGGTCGCCATTGCCCGCGGGATCGCCGAGTGCCGGGAGCGGGAGGCGGTGGCCGACGGGGGGTGACTGTGTCGCCCACGGGGACTGGGTTCGGGCGGGTTGCTCCCGGAGGGCCTGGCCGGTGCGGGCCCGGAAGCGGGGGGGGGGGGG
>NZ_JBEYEY010000029.1:0-32215 GCF_040703635.1 Streptomyces sp. NPDC007189 | reverse complement strand
CGACGGGGGGTGACTGTGTCGCCCACGGGGACTGGGTTCGGGCGGGTTGCTCCCGGAGGGCCTGGCCGGTGCGGGCCCGGAAGCGGGGGGGGGGGGCGGCCGAGGAGCGCTGCTGCTCCGACGCCCGGAGCAGCCGAGGCGCGCGCGGCGTTTCCGGTGGCGCGCCCGTGCTTGGCTTGTCCAGGAGACGCCCGCGGCCGGGCAGAAGGGCGATATGGCCGGCCGGTCGCTTCGGTCGCTGGTGCGGGTGAAACGCCCCGGTGAAGAAACGGTCATCCAGGTTCGGTCCAGAGTCGCTTGAGTCGCTCCGGTCGCTGAGCGGGCAGCGACTCAAGGACGGCGGCGGAGGGACAGCGACTGAAGAACAGCGACCGAAACCGGGGTGGATCGCTGTTGAGTCGCTGCTCAGTCGCTAGGTAAAAGGCCTGGTCAGACCCGGTTTTGGGGCCGAACAGCGACTGAAGCGACTCAAGGATCGGGTATATCAAGACATTCGCGCGTGTGCGTGCGCGCGTGTGCGCGTTATATGTACCGAACTTGAGTCGCTTGAGTCGCTAATTGAGGGGTGTATGGCCTATGACCTGCGGTTTTGACAGCGACTCAAGCAGCGACCGATGTATAGGGCAACGGGTTTTCAGTCGCTTTGAGTCGCTGTTTCGGTCGCTGGCCGCCCTCCGGGACGGCGGATTCGATTCTTCGTTCACATGACCCCGGCTTTATCGGGGCTTCGCTACTCTGTGCCTGTTGTTGAGTCGCTTCGGTCGCTGACGGGGGAAACGCATGGCCGATGAGCTGCGGGTTTTACGCAGCGACTCACCGCAGCCCGCTCCCGCCGGACCGGGCGTCCTGAGGTCCCTGGCCATCGCCCGGTGGTGCGCGGGCCGTGGCTGGCCGGTCCACCCACTGGCCCCGGGACGCAAGACGCCGGCGGGCAACTGCGCGGCCTGCCGTGAGCCCGGGCACACCCACCGGGGATGCCGCTGCCCTTCCGCCGGTCGCTGGTGCCACGGATTCCGTGCCGCCACACTGGACTTCGCCCGCATCGAGCAGTGGTGGCGCGCCCACCCGGAGTTCGGCGTCGGGGTCGCCTGCGGGCCCGCGGGGCTGGTCGTGATCGACATCGACGCTCACGCCCGGCAACTGCCCGCCCGGGACCGCCTGCTGCCCGGCATCGACATCGCCGAGACCGTCGACCTGACCGGGCTCGCCAACGGCTTCCACACGATCGGGGTGCTCGCCGCGCTGCGCGGGGCGGCTTCACCGGCCGACGACGAGTCGACCCTGCGCGTGCGCACGCCCTCGGGCGGCCTGCACGTGTGGTACCGCGCCCTGGGCGGGCACCGCTGGCAGTGCTCCTCCGGCTCGGGCGGCGGCAGGGCCCTGGCCTGGCAGGTCGACGTACGGGCGCACGGCGGGTACATCGTCGCTCCGGGCACCGTGACCGAGGCGGGGGTGTACGAGGCCGTGGGTACGGCGCGTGAGCCCGCGCCGCTGCCCGCCTGGCTGGCGCGCGAGCTTCAGCGCACCGGCCATCTGCCGCCCGTCACCGTGCCCACGCCCCGGCCGGTGCCGCCGCGGGCCCGGCAGGCCGTCCTGGCCGCCTCGGGCGGCCGCAGCGCCGGGAGCCGGGCGCTGGCCCCGCTGCTGGCGGAGGTGGCCGCCTGCGCCGCCGTACCGGAGGGCGCGGGGTTCACCGAGAAGCTCAACCGGGCCGCGTACACCGCAGGAGGGCTCGTCGCCGCCGGTCTGCTGACCGAGGCCGAGGCCGAGCGGGTCCTGCGGGAGGCGGCCGCGCAGGCGCGCCCCGGGCAGGAGCGGCGCTACGGCGCCGTCATCCGCGGCGGGCTGAGCGCGGGCCGCACCCGTCCGCTGACCCCGGGAGGCCGCCCGTGAAGAGCGGCCACGACAACGCCCTCTTCGACGCAGGGGAGGTCGCCGCGCAGATCCTGGCCCAGAGCGTGCCTCAGGCCCGTCCAGAGGCGCACGGCCTCCCCCAGGCCCCCGTACAGGCCCACAGCGTCGCCCAGGGCCGTACGAACGGCCACGGCGGCTCCAGGGCCGCCGGGCAGGCGACGCCCGACGGGCTGCTGCCCGACACCCTCAGCGACCGCGGCAACGCCAAACTCTTCGTCAGCCTCTACGCCAACGACTACCGGCACGTGCCCGGGCTCGGCTGGTTCCGGTGGGACAGCACCCGCTGGCAGATCGACGAGGACGACACCGTGCTGTGGGCCGCGGGCGACCTGGCGGAGTCCCTCGCCACCACCGACCCGCGGGGTGTGCACAGCACGACCGCCCTGCAGCAGCACCGCCGGCGCGCGCTGAGCACCAGCGGGATGAACGCGATGCTCACCCAGGCCAAGTCCGCACCCGGCATGGTCCTCAACGCCGCGCTGCTGGACGCCGATCCGTACGCGCTGTGCACGCCCGGCGGCATCGTCGACCTGCGCACCGGGCTCAAGCGCGTGCCGGACCCGGACAAGGACTTCCACTCCCGCTCCACCACCGCCACGCCCGAACCGATGCCGACGCCGCGCTGGGACCGGTTCCTCGCCGACACCTTCGGGGAGGGCCCCGAGGGCCGGGAGATGATCGACTTCCTGCATCTGCTGCTGGGCTACTCCATCACCGGCGACGTCGGCGGCCAGGTGATGCCCTTCCTGTTCGGCTCCGGCAAGAACGGCAAGTCGGTGCTGCTGGACGTGGTGATGAAGCTCGTCGGCGACTACGCGGACGCCGCGCCGCCCGGGTTCCTCATGGCCCGTCCCTACGAGGGGCACCCCACCGACCTGGCCGAGCTGCACGGGCGCCGGGTCATCGTGTGCAGCGAGGTCAAGCCGGGGGACCGGTTCGACGAGGCCCGGGTGAAGCTGCTGACCGGCGGCGACCGCATCAAGGCACGGCGGATGCGGCAGGACTTCTTCAGCTTCCAGCCGACGCACAAGCTGTGGCTGCTGGGCAACCACCGGCCCGAGGTGGGCACGGGCGGGTTCGCGTTCTGGCGGCGGATGCGGCTGATCCCGTTCGAGCGGGTCGTCCCCGACCACCGCAAGGTCGACAACCTGGCCGACATCCTCGTGACGGAGGAAGGGGGCGGCATCCTCAACTGGCTCGTCACCGGCGCCCGGCGCTACCTGAACGGGGAGCGGGACCTGCTGGGCCCGGAGGCCGTGCGCATCGCCACCACGGCGTATGCGGAGACCGAGGACCACATCGGGCGCTTCCTCGGCGAGGCCTGCCGGCGCGAGCCGGGCCTGAGGGCGGAACAGGCCGGTCTCTACGCGGCCTACCGGACCTGGTGCCAGAATGAGGGGGCCCCGGCCGTGTCGTCCCGGTCCTTCGCCGCACGGGTCCGGGAGGTGGTGGGACTGGCGTCTCCGAAGGAAATGATCCTGTCCAACCAGCGCAAGTACTATCCGGGCATCGGGTTGGCCGCCGACGAGGAGTCAGTATGAGTGCCCTCATAGCCGAGGACGAGATCGTCCACGAGGTCGACCTCGTCTGGCTCGAGGACATCAGCGCCCTGGACTACGTCCGCCAGAGCCTGGACCGGCTTCCGTCCCGCCGGGGCAGGCCCGCCTACCACCGCGACGGCCGCATGGTCGGCTACGCGCTGCTCGGGCCGAAGGCCAAGCCGTCCCGCTCGTCGGGCACTTTTCGCCGCCGGGTGTTCTGGCTGCTGCCGCACGACCGGGACACCGTCCCCGACGGGCTGTACGCCACCGGGGCGCCCGCCGAGGCCGTCGATCCGCGCACGCTGGCGCCGGGGAGCAAGGGGCGCAAGACGGAACGCTCGGAGGGCGGGGCGGTGTCGCCGGCGCTGTAGGAAGTGCCTGCGGGACGAGACGCAGACGGGCAGACGCCGGGCGGGCCCGAAGGCGCGCACCCGGCACGAGAACGACGACGGCTGCCCGGGGAGCGGGATGCGTCCCCGGGCAGCCGGTGGGCCTACTCGGCGATGTCCGCGTAGTCGGCGAGCGGGACCCGGCCGCTGTTGGCGATCGGAATGGCGTCCAGGTACTCCTCGGGCAGGTCGAAGGCGTCGACGAGCGTCCTCATGTGGGGGGCGAGGGCGTCGACGACCGTGTCGATGACGAACGGCAGTTCGCGGACCTGGTCGGCGCTCATGTGCCCCTCCGTCAGCAGGTCTCCGGTGTGGCTGCGGATCTGCTCCAGCAGGAACAGCAGGCACAGGCTGTCCATCAGCTGCCGCGCCTCGGGCTGTGACACCCGCTCCGCCGCCTCCAGGAAGGCGTCGGCGGCCCGCAGCCCGGCGTGCACGGAGACCATCTCCAGCGCCAGCGACGACGCCCTGTTCCAGCGGGCCACCGGGTCCTTGGCCGGGCCACGGCGC
Source organism: Streptomyces sp. NPDC007189 (assembly GCF_040703635.1). Lineage (NCBI taxonomy): Bacteria > Bacillati > Actinomycetota > Actinomycetes > Kitasatosporales > Streptomycetaceae > Streptomyces > Streptomyces sp. NPDC007189. The sequence continues at coordinate 27,861 of NZ_JBEYEY010000029.1, read as the reverse complement.
AGCGCGACCCGCGCTCGCGCCTGCCAGATGGCCTCGGCCTGGGCCAGCAGGGAGCGCACGAAGCGAGCGCTGGTCAGTTCCTGGGGGACGGCCGGTGATGCGTTCCCGGACCGGGCGGCGCCGGTGGCGAAGAGCAGCTCCGCGGCCGCCTTGGCCCAGATCACCAGGTTGTCCCCCTCGGCGGTCACGGTGCCCTCGACGTACTCCGGGAAGCCGGCCAGCCCGTTGACCGCGAACAGGCCCTGCGCGCCGCAGCGTTCCCGGCACTCGGCGGTGATGGCGCGGGCCTGCCAGGTGATCCACCCCTTGGCGACGGCCACCAGGCGCTCCGCCTCCTCGCGGGTCTCGGCGGTGTGCCGCGTCCAGGCGGCAACCGCCGACCGGTGCAGGAAGGTCATGCCGTACGCGGTCGCCAGCGACCTGAGCAGCCGCCCGTGATGGCTGCGGTGGGCGTTGACCGGGATGCGCTCGCCCGCCCTCGGGCCGGCCACCCGGCGGTGTTCGCCGTAGCGCACCGCGATGGCCAGCGCGGCCCTGGACGCGCCCACGGCGGCACCGCTCATGCACATCTTGCCCACGGTGACCCGGCCGATCGAACGCAGGAACCGCTTGCGGCGGTTGCCCAGGGTGCTGGTGAGGGTGCCGTCGTGGCCGAGCCGGCCGTGCTCGCCCTCCAGGAGCGCCTCGCGGGGCAGCCGTACCTGGTCGAAGGCGGTCAGGCAGTGGTCGACGGGAGCGCCGGGCCGCATCGGCAGCCGGCGTACCCGGACTCCCGGCAGCAGGCCGTGCTCGTCGCTCAGCGGGGTCAGGAACAGGTACACGCCCTGGTCCTGACCGTCCGCGATGAGGCGGGCCGCGACCACGGCGCTCTTGGGCCCGCCGGTGGTGCTGGTGTTGGGCATGAACTTCTGCGCCCCGGCGTGCGGGGTGTGCAGGATGAACCCGCCGGTGTCCGGGTCGAGTTCGGCGGTGGTCTCCAGTGCGGCGCTGTCGTTGCCGTGGTCGAGTTCGGTGCACAGGAACGTGCCGATGCGCCGCATGGACGTGAACTCGGACAGATCGCGGTGCTGTGCCGCCTCATGGTCCAGGAGGCTGCCGAGGAAGAGGTTGTAGTGGATGCTCGCCACCGTGCACAGGCCCCCGCCGCCGTCCACGATCGCCGTCCACTCGTGCAGGCTCGCCAGCAGCCTCGGGTCCGTGGCGAGGCTCCCGGGGTCCACGAGGGTGTCGTTCACCAGCCGCAGCCACTCGTACGACCGTTCCGCCTGCTCGGCGGGAGAACCGCCCGGACGGTGACGAAACGTTTCGTTGCGGATCAGTGTGCGCCACCGGTCGTGGACCTCCTCGCGCTCGCTGCCCTCGCCGAAGAGCAGCCGGGCCAGATCCTGTGCGGGCGTGGTGCCGATGCTGCCGAGTCCCTCGAAGTCGAGGGCCTCGATCGCAGTGAGGTCTTTGAGGTGATCGGCAGTCAGGCGGTCGGCCCGCGGGCGGTCGCTCCGCGGGCGCTCGCCCGGCAGTTCCGTGCACAGTGGCTGGTCCGCCGCTTGGCCGGCCTTGCCCGATGGGGCGGTCCGCACGCTGGGCTGAGTTGTCAGAAGGGCCATGACCCTGTCCCCCGTCAGTCGCAGATCCGGAGTTGGAAGTGCAGGACCCAGAAGATACGAACCTACCGGTTTTCTTATCAAGTCAAATACCGGTAAAGCGTGAGCGACCAGCAAGGGATCTTCGAGCGTCTGCCTGGGGCTCCGTAGCGGAATATCCCATTCTGCCGCCGGGTGACCTAGACCAGTCGGGGGTGCACAGGCGCTTCCGACGGGCCAGGAAACCGCACGTGAGGTTTTCTAAGGGGCCTCCGCAGGGCTCTGAGCACCAGATCCTCAATAATTGCTGGCAAAAGTGACCTTTTCGTACGTGCCGCGGCCACGCTTGATCGCGCGGGCGGGGGACTGGCACAATCAAACCTGTCGGTTTATTTTTGCCCAGGTAACTGACCGGAGCCGATGCGGAGGTGAAGGCCGTGGCGCTACAGGAACGGGCCATCAGAACAAGGCGGGCCATCCTCGTCGCTGCTGCCGCGGTCTTCGCCGAGGTGGGGTACGAGGCGGCGACGATCTCGGAGATCCTCCACCGCGCGAGCGTCACCAAGGGGGCCCTGTACTTCCACTTCGCCTCCAAGGAGGAGCTGGCCCAGGCGGTGCTGGCCGGCCAGCTGGAGGCGATTCCGACGCCGCCGCAGCAGGAGCTGATGCTCCAGCAGGGCATCGACGAGGCCTTCCTGCTCGCGCATCTGCTGTCGGTGGGGGACCCCATGGTGCAGGGCAGCATCCGCCTGACCGTGGACCAGGGAGCGCCGAGCGACGGTCTGGACCGACGCGTGCCGATGAGCGGATGGATCGAGCACAACTCCGACCTTCTCGGCAAGGCGAAGGAGAACGGAGAGCTGCTGCCGCATGTCGACGTCGCGGCGACGGCACGGATGTTCGTCGGGGCGTTCACCGGCGTGCAGGTGCTCTCCAAGATCATGTCGAACCACACCGACCTGCCGGAGCGGGTGTCGGACCTGCAGCGCCACCTGATGGCGAGCATCGCGGTCCCCGCGGTGCTCATGCAGCTCGACACGGCCGCCGACCGGGGCGCCCGGGTCTACGCGGCGGCACTGCGGCTGCGCGAGGCCGCCGAGAGGGTCCCGGCCGCCGGCTGACAACAGGCGGGAGCGGAGCTACAACTGAACAGTCGTCGGGGGCGTGACCGCGTGCGCCCCCGGAGGGGGAGGGCGGGGGACCCCTCCCCTGGGAACGTGCCACCCGTGCAAGACCGACCCAGGGAGTACGACGGATGAATACGGCTGCTGTGTGCCCTTACGCCTTGGACGTGACCGGGCGGGATCTGGCGGGGGAAGCCGCCATGCTGCGGGAGCAGGGACCCGCCGTCCAGGTCCAGTTGCCCGGAGGGGTGATCGCCTGGGCCGTGGTGGGACAGCGGTATGTGGAGCGGCTGCTGACCGACGGGCGCGTCTCCAAGGACGCCCGCCGGCACTGGCCGGCCTTCATCGAGGGCCGAATAACCGAGGACTGGCCGCTGTACCCCTGGGTGGCGAACGAGAACATGCTGTTCGCCTACGGGGAGAGCCACGCGCGGCTGCGCCGGCTGGTCGCCGGGGCCTTCACCGCGCGACGCACCGAGGCCCTGCGCCCCAGGGTCGCCGCCATCACCGCCGAACTCGTCGACGGCCTCGCCGCCCTGCCGGCCGACACCCCGGTCGATCTGCGGTCCGCCTTCGCCGAGATCCTGCCGATGCGGGTCATCTGCGAGCTGTTCGGAGTCCCGCAGGGGGAAGCGACGGACGCCCTGTGCGTCGCGCTGCACAAGGTCTTCAGCACCACGCTGCCCGGACAGGAGATAGAGGCGGCGCGGCTGCAGGCCTACATGCTGCTGTCGCAGCTGGTGCAGGACAAGCGGGCCGAGCCCGGGGACGACCTGACCAGTTCGCTGATCGCGGCCCGGGACCAGGACGACCGCCTGAGCGAGGCGGAACTGCTCGGCACGCTGTTTTTGATGATCGCCGGAGGACAGGACACCACCGCGGCGCTGATCACCAACGCGGTGGGCGCGCTGCTGACCCACCCCGACCAGCTGGAGCACGTGCGCGCGGGCCGGGCGGGCTGGCAGGACGTGTCGGCGGAGACGATGCGGGTGCACACGCCCGGCGCCTACTCGCCGATGCGGTTCGCCGTGGAGGACATCGACCTGGACGGTGTCCTCATCCGCAAGGGCGACCCGATCCTGGTCAACTTCGCCGCGGGCGGCCTCGACCCCGAGCGCTACGGCCCGGACGCCGACCGGTTCGACGTGCTGCGCACCGAGCGCGACACGCTCGGGTTCGGGCACGGCACACACCGCTGCATGGGCGCACCGCTCGCCGAGGTGGAGGCGACCGGGGCCTTCGCGGCACTCTTCGAGCGCTTTCCGCGGATGCGGCTCGCCTGCGCTCCCGAGGAACTGCAGCCGATGACCAGCTTCCTGATGAACTCCTACCGCGCCCTGCCGGTGTTGCTGAGCCCGCAGGACTGACGCGGACGCGACGCGAGCGGCGGGACTCCGCCGGCCCAGGTCAGGGCCGCGAGTCCCGCCGCTCTGTGCTTGTGACCTGCCGAAGAACCGCTACAGCGGGGGCGGAGCACCGCTGGGCGGACCGGGAAATTGCATGGCTGGTTCATTAATCTGGCTCACGTTCCCGAAGCCTCCGGGAAGAGGTTTCCCTGTCCGTCGTCTCAGGTGACCCCGGTCGGCCCGTCTGACCAGGGACAACACCGAAAGCCATAAAAGTACCAAGCGCGCGGTTTGGTAAGATCTTGCTGGGTGCCCGGAGCCGGGGAAGCGTATGAAGCGACTCCGGTTTCGTGCATGCCTAGGAGGAGGGTGCAATGGTCAAGCAGGTGAGGGCGGCGCGGACGCGCCAGTCCCTGATCCGTGCGGCAGCCGAGGTGTTCGCCGCTGATGGATATGCCCTTGCCTCTCTTCCGGCGATCAGCAGGCGGGCCGGGGTGAGCGCGGGAGCCCTGCACTTCCACTTCGCCAACAAGGAGGCGCTGGCCAGCGAGGTGGAGTCCGCGGCCACGGACTCCGTCGAGAAACTGGCCGAGCGCTGCCGCGGCGCGGCCGACACCTCCTTGCAGTCCCTGGTCCGGACGATGTCCGGTCTGCTGCTGGCCGTCGCCGACGACCCGGTGGTCAGGGCCGGCTTCAAACTCAGCGGCGACCCCTCCCGCAAGAGCGAGGCGGCCATGCTGGGCTGGTGGAAGAACTGCGTGCGCGACCTGGTACTGCAGGCGCAGCACGCGGGTGAACTGGCCGACGGCGTCTCACCGGACGGCGCGACGACCACGATCGTGGCGGCCACCGTCGGCCTGGAGGTGATCGCCGCGACGGACGACGGATGGCGGCCGGCCGAGCGCATGGCGCAGTTCTGGTCCCTCATCCTGCCGTGCCTGGCGGCTTTCCCCGAGCGCGCGCTCGTATCGGTGTCGGAGGAGACGCGGCCGCAGGGGGCGAGCCAGTAACAGCGGCGTGCAGGGGGCTCTTGCCGATGCGCCCGTGGCGGCTGAGCTGCTTGAGCTTTCCTCGCACGGGGATCGACAGCAAGCAGGGTGTCCGGTTCGCTGTTGACATACCGCGCGCGCTGTTTTTTACTCGAAACCTGCCAGGGAAGCACCGCAGACGGCACCAGAATGGGGGAGACGCCGTGGACATCGACGTGCTCGGCACACTCGCCGTACGGCTCAACGGGATGTCCATCGCGCCGACGGCACCCAAGCCGCGCCAGGTGCTCGCTCTGCTGGCGCTGCGCGCCGGGCAGGTCGTCCCGGTGGGCGTCCTGACCGAGGAGCTGTGGGGGGCCAAGCCGCCGCGCAGCGCCCGCGCCACCCTGCAGACCTACATCCTGCAGCTGCGCGAACTCATCTCGGCCGCCCTCGCCGGGGGCGACGCGGACGACGCGGGGCAGCGCCGCCAGGCCAAGGACGTGCTGCTGACCGTGCCCGGCGGCTATCTGCTCAAGGCCCACGACGGCACCAGCGACGTACGGGAGTTCGAGCGGCTCGCCGGCTCCGGGTACCGGGCCATGGACGCCGAGGACTACCCGCAGGCCGCCCTGCTGCTGCGTGAGGCGCTCGCCCTGTGGACGGCCCCCGCACTCGCCGACGTCCACACCGGTCCCCATCTGCGGACCGAGGCCAAGCGGCTGGAGGAGAGCCGGCTGTGCGCCCTGGACCAGCGGGTCGAGGCGGACCTGCGGCTCGGCCGGCACCGGGAACTGCTCGCCGAACTGACGGTGCTGGTCAACCAGTACCCCACCCACGAGAGCCTGTGCGGCCAGTACATGCTCGCGCTGTACCGCTCCGGCCGCCGCGGCGAGGCGCTCGACGCCTACCAGCGGCTGCGCGCCACCCTGGTGCGCACCATGGGCCTGGAACCGTCCCCCGCGCTCGCCAAGCTGCAGCGCTCCATCCTGATGTCCGGCCCCGGCAACCTCCCGGCCCGCCCCGCGGCGAACGCGCCCATGGCCCCCGTGGGCTGACACCAGGTCACCTCGCCCCCCTCCACCAGGAGTCGAGCACCGCTCAGGCCCGGCGGTGCAGCGTTGATCACACACCTGGAGGAGGGGGTCGCGCATGTCGTCACAGCGAGTGCACGCCGCCCAGCACACCGTCACGGTCGCCGCGCCCGCCGGCGTCGTCTACGGCCTCCTCGCCGACGCCCCACGCTGGCCGGTCCTGCTGCCCCCCTACGTCCACGTCGAACGCATCGACTTCGACGGCACCGAGGAGAGCTTGCGGCTGTGGCACCTGCGGCACGGCCAGGTGTGTTCCGCGCTCGCCCGCCGCGTGCTGCGGCCACGGGAGCGCCGTATCGAGTTCGAACTGCAGGAGGCCCTGCTGCCCGGCGCGCCGACGTCCGGCGCCTGGAGCGTGACGGCCGACGGCGACGGCCGCTGCCTGCTGACCCTGCGTCACGAGCGCCCGGCCGGCCCCTGGGAGACGTCCGGGGCACTCGAGACGGACGTGCACAGCGAGCTGGCGGCGCTGCGCGAGGCGGCCGAGCGCTGGGACCGGCTGGACGAACTGCTGCTGTCCTTCGAGGACAGCGTGTACGTCTCCGGCTCCCCGGAACTCGTCTACGACATCCTCTACCGCATCGAGGACTGGGTCGACCTCGTTCCCCACGTCGAGCGGGCCGAGGTCACCGAGGACCAGCCGGGCGTGCAGCTGACGGTCCTGCACACCTGCGTCCCGGACACGGGCGAGCGGCTCGTGTCCGAGGCCGTACGGCTGTGCTTCCCGGCCGCCGGACGGATCGTCCACAAGGAGACCGTGACGCCCGATCCCGTCGCCGCGCACTACGGCGAGTGGTACCTGGAGCCCGACGCGACCGGAGTGCGGGTCGTCTCCGGCCACCAGGTGATGCTCCGCGAGAGCGCGGTGGAGACCGTCCTGGGCGGGGGCGCTCTGCTCGTGGACGCCCGCCGGTACGTGCGCGAATGGCTCGGCCGGTCGAGCACGGAGGCCCTGACCATGGCGCGGTGGCACGCCGAGAGCGCCGTACGCCGACTGCGATGAGCCCGCCGGAGAACGACCGTACGGCGACCGGCACCACGACGACGAGGAGATCGGCGATGGCCCCGACCCGGCCGGCCCCGCATACCGCGCGGCCCCCGACGACCCCGATCCCACCCGGCCGAGCGGGCGAACCGGCAGGCGCGGCGCAGTGTGCGGCGCGCCTCGAAGCGCTGCTCGGCGACCCCCGGGACCCCGGCAACCCCTACGGCCGCTCCGCCCTGCGGGCCGCCGGGCACACCCGTCTGCCCGCCCCGCCCCCCGGCCTGCCCGGTGCCGCGGAGATGCCGGCCGCCGATCAGCTCGCCCGCGCCCTGCGCCCGCTGTTGCGCCGGGACCTCGCCCTGGCCCATGCCTGGAGCATCCGTCCGCTGCTGAGCACACCGGTGCCGCACCCGGCGGCCGAGCTGCTCGGGCCGGCGGCGCTTGTCGCGTCGGCGGGCGGCGTCCTGCGCGGCGCGGCCCGCATCGTGGACGGCCTGAGCAGCTACGACACCGCCGCCCGGCAGTGGCGGCCGGTCCTGGCCTCGCTCTTTGCGGACCTGCTCGCCTGCGAGAGCCTGATGACCGTGGCCCTGCGCGCCTGCCCCGGACCGGGCCGGAGCGCGGACGGCCCGACGCCGCCGCGACGCGGGGCCGGACAGCCGCTCGCCGCCGTCGTGGGATACCTCGTGCCCGAGCTGGTCGGAGAGCTGCTGGGCGATCTCGAACTGGTGCTGAACGAGTGCGGATGCGACGGCGACACCGCCGAACAGCGCACGCTGGCCAAGATCCTCCGGGACCGGGCCTTCGCCCGCGTCGACCGGACCGCCGCCCGCGCCGCCCAGACCCGGATCGTCGAAGGACTGAACGCGGCCTGTGACTCGTGGCCGGACGGCACCGCGCAATGCGCGGCGCTGTTCCGCATCACCGGGACCGCCCCGGCCGTGGCATCCGGCACCGGCCCGCACGCCGTCGCGGCGACGCTGGCCGGTGCCGCCGACCGGCTCGCCGGTGCCGCCGATGCCGGCACCGCGGCGCTCGCCCGCGTCGCCCGCAGGCTCGTCATCGAGCAGCGGGCGCTGCGGGCCGCCTGCGCGGTCACCGCCGTGCACGACCCCGCCGACCCGGCGGCGCGCGCCCTGGCGGACCGTCAGGCCCTGCTGGTGCTGGCCGCCGCGACACTGGGCGTGCGGGAAGCGGCGGCCGGGGCGCGGCTGCCGTTCCTCGGCGACGCCGGCTGGGCGCTGCCGGCGCTCGCACGGATCGCCGAGCGGCTCGGACTGCCGCTGCCCGCCCGCTCGCCCGACCCGCAGCCGGGCCTGTGGGAGGAGCTGGCCCGGCGCGCGGCCCACGGCGTGGACTGCGACCTGTACGCGACGAGGCTGACATGGTGAACCCGGCCAGGGCGGCGTACGGCCGCACACCGGCGGTGCCGTTCCCGGCGCCGTACCACGTTCCCGGGCCGGACGGGCCCTGGGAAGAGGTCCAGGAGCGGATCGAGCGGACGGGCCGGGCGGTGGTGCACGCCACCTGGGGCCAGTGGCTGACACCGGCCCTGCTCGATCCCGGGCTGCGCACGCTGCTCGGCCGGGACTGGCCCCGCTACCGGCAGCACCCGGCCCCCTCCGGCCGGCTGACCCTCGCCGTCTCCCGGGTGGTGCTCAAGCACACGGCCGCCGCGGCGCTCCAGGTCCCCGCCGAACGGCTCGACCTCGCCGGCCTGCCGGGCGGGCGGCCCGTGCTGCGCGGGCTCGGCGCGGACCTGCAGGTGAGCCTCAGCCACACCGACGAGCTGATCGTGGTCGGCGTCAGCCGCACCGGGCCGGTCGGCGTGGACGCCGAGCCCGCCGGTCGCCGGGTCTCCTTCGAAGCCCTGCGCGACCACGTGTGCACCGCCGAGGAGGCCGACGCGCTCATGGCCCTGCCCGATCAGGAGCGCACCGAACGGTTCCTGCGGCTGTGGACGCTGAAGGAGGCGTACACCAAGGCGCTCGGGCACGGCATGCGACGCCGGTTCACGGCGTTCGGCTTCGACTGGGACGCGACCGGACGTGCCCGGCTCGCCGGGGACACGGCCGGGGAGTGGGCCTTCGCCACCCATCTCGTCGAGGGCCGCTTCCTGGTGAGCGAGGCGCACCGGCAGGAGGCCGCGCCGGCGGCGCCGGACGGGCCACCGGTCCCGCCCGCCGCGGACGAACCCGTGCGCCCGCCCTCGGCGGAGCCGCCCCAAGGCGCCCGGATCATCGGCTTCCCGGGGCGGCGGGGCCCCGGCCGGCGATGAGCGGACGCGTCCGGCGGGACTGCCGTGCCGTACGCGAACGCGCCGTGCAGAAACGATTCGAAAAGGAGGTCGGGGTGCCGGAGGCGGCTGCTGCGGCAGCCGGCGCCCCGGGGAGCGGATGAGGAGCCATCACTCGCAACGGGGCGCCGTCCTCGCCGTGGTGCACGAACCGCTCGGCATCCAGGCCTGGTCGCCGCTCGTCTTCGAGCTGTGCGGTCTCGCCCGCACGGATGCCGAGGCGGTCGCCGCCCGTGTCGCCGAGCGTCATCGGGCGTACGACGTCGAACTGGACGACGTACCGGACGGCGGGCGCCTCGGCCGGTGTCTCCTGCGGCTCACCCCCCGCGGCCCGGCCCCACCCGGCGGACCGCTCGGCGACGACCTGCTGGCCGACCTGCTGGCGCCGCTCGCGGCGGGCACGATCGCCGTGACCGGGCATCAGCGGGCGCTGCTCGCGGCGGCGGTCGGCGCTCAGGGCGGCCCGGGACGGTACGTGGAGCAGATCTTCTGGGACTGGGCGGGGCCGCTGGACCTCGGCCGGTTCATCGCCGCCTGGCAGTCCGTCGCCGAGCGGGAGGCGGTCCTGCGGGCGTCCTTCGACTGGGCCGGCGCCGCCCGCCTGGTGCTGCACGACCGTGCGGCCGTGGAGGTCGTACGCCATGTGCACGCCGACGTCGGCTGGAGCGAACTGCTCCGGCAGGACCGGGCCCGCGGCTTCGAGCTGTACCGGCCGGGACTGCTGCGGGTGTCCCTGCTCGACGGCACACCGGACGCGACCGGCACCGGTCGGCCGTCCACCCGTCTGCTGGTGACCTATCACCGGGCCCTGCTCGACGAGCGCGGGGCCCGCCTGCTGGTGCGGCAGTTCTACCGTTCCTACCTCGCCGGCGGCGTGCTGCCCGGCGGGGACCGGCGGCCCGACATTCGGGACCACGCCCAGTGGCTGCTCCGGCAGGACACCGCCGGGGCCCGGGAGTTCTGGGCGGCGGCCGCACCGCCCGCCGGCGCCGCCGTCAGCCCGGGCCGCCCCGGCCGGCCGGCGCGGCACACCGAGGGGCCGGGCCGGATCCAGCGCCGGCTCGAGGCCGCCCGCACCTCCCGGCTGCGCGCGTGGGCCGCGGAGCGGGGCGCGGGGGAGAGCAGCGCCCTGCACGTGGTGTGGGCCCTGCTGCTGCACCGGGCGGCCGGGGCCGACGGACCGCTGCCGGTGGCCTTCGGCGTGCATCTGTCCGGGCGGGACATGTCCCTGCGGGCCGCGGCCGACATGCCCGGACTGCTGGGCAACACGCTGCCGCTGACGGTCACCGTGGACCCCGGCGCGCCACTGGCGGACCTGCTGCTGCGGGTGCGGGACGCCGCACTCGACCTCACCCCGTACGCCTGGGTCGGCGGCGACCGGATCCGGGAGTGGAGCGGGCGCGCCCCAGGCTCCGCCCTCACCGAGACCACCGTCCGCTTCGACCACCACCCCCCACTGCCGGACAACCTGCGGGCCGAACTGGCGGCGCAGGGCATCCGGGTCGGCGCGCCGCAGAGCGCCGGCGGTGACACGCCTGTGCCGGTCACGCTCGTCGCGCACTACGACACCGAGGACGCCCTCGTGCTGACCGCCCTGTACGACCGGGCCAGGGTCACCGACACCGGCGCCTTAGGCATCCTCGCGCAGTGCCTGCACCTGCTGCGCACGCTGCCCGAGCACCCGGACGAGGGGTTCACCGTCGGCGACGCCCTGCGGTCGCTGGGCGCCTGCGAGGTGCCCGGCATGGTGCCGCCCGAACCCGCCGGCACCCGGTTCGCGCTGTCGGTCCTGCGGGCCGGGGAACCCGGGGCGGACGTCGTGTGCCTGGTCACCGTGCCCGGTGTCACGCCCGGGGCGTACGACACCCTGCTGCGCGACCACGAGGGCCCGGAACGCATCGTGTCGCTCAGGGTGGCGGGCCGGGAGCTGTCACCCGGCCTGCTGCGGGAACTGCACGTCGCAGGACGGCGGTTGACCCTGTGCGGTGCCGGTCCGGCCGGCCCGGTCGCCCACGAGATCGCACGGCGCACGGCGGAGCGGACGGGCGAGGTTCCGGCCGTGGTCATGACCGGGGTCGGCGGTGCCGTCGAGAGCGCGCAGGCGTTGTCCCGGGCCCTGCGGGCGGTGCGGGCGCGCAGCGCCTGACCGGTCGGCCGCCGCCCCTGCTTTCCACCGCGCCGAGAGCGCCTCTTGAGCGCCATGGCCCACGGTGGCCGAAAAGAGGAGGCGGCATGGGCGACACCGACCGTGGGCGACCGGCCCTGCGCGTCGAGCGTGGCACGGCGACCGAGGAGGAACTGGCCGCACTGACCCTCGTACTGCTGGCCCTGCGGGCCCGCCCGGCGCAGCAGACCGCCCCGGTACGGCCGGTCACCGGCTCGCGCTGGTGGCGGCGGCCGGTGGACTACCACGGACCGCACAGCTGGCAGTGAGGAGTGCTCCGGCCCTTTCCGGCAGACAAGACCTTTCGGTCTGTTTATCGGGGGTGCAGTCGGGTGGATGGTCTGTTCCGACTGCGGGGTCTTGGTCGCTTCTCGGTGACGTTTGCCGGTCGAGAGGTGGTGCGCGGGGTGCCAAGTCGGTCGTCGGGTGCAAGAGTTGGCAGGTGGGCGGCCGTCTTCGAGGTCTGCTGCAGAGCGGCTCGAGAGTTGTTAAAAACAGGACGATCGGTCTCGTATTGACATACCGCTCGTGCTGTTTTTTAATCGGTGAGTGCCAGCAGCGCATGTGGACTAGGGGAGACGGCGTGGACATCGACGTACTGGGCGCACTGGACGTGAGGGAGAACGGGGTGTCCGTCGCCCCGACGGCGCCGAAGCCGCGCCAGGTATTGGCGCTGCTGGCGCTGCACGCGGACCGGGTGGTGCCGGTCGCCTCACTCGTCGAGGAGCTGTGGTCGGACCGGCCACCGCGCAGCGCACGCACCACCTTGCAGACCTATGTGCTGCAACTGCGCGAACTCATCGCGGCGGCGCTGACCCGCGGGCCGGAACAGGAGTCCGGCGCCGGGACGGAACGCCGTACCGCCAAGGACGTGCTGCTCACCCTGCCGGGCGGATACCTGCTCTCCGCCGGCGGCGGCACCAGTGACGTCCGGGAGTTCGAGCGGCTGGCGGGGCTGGGCTACCGGGCCATGGACGCAGGCGACTTCGCGGGCGCCTCGCGCACCCTCGCCGCCGCCCTGGACCTGTGGTCGGGATCCGCCTTCGCGGACGTGCAGACCGGGGCCCTGCTCACCATGGAGGCCAAGCGCCTCGAGGAGAGCCGGCTGTGCGCGCTCGACCAGCGCATCGAGGCGGACCTGCGGCTCGGCCGGCACCGCGAAGTGCTCGCCGAACTCACCGTCCTGACGAGCCGTTACCGCACGCACGAGAACCTGCACGCCCAGTTCATGATCGCGCTGCACCGCTCGGGGCGGCGGGGCGAGGCGCTCAACGCCTACCTGCAACTGCGCACCACCCTCGGGCGCGACCTGGGCCTGGAACCGTCGCCGCGGCTGCGGCGGCTGCAGCACTCCATCCTGATGGCCGCGCCCGAGACCGCACCCGGCCCGGCCGCACCGGCCCGCGCCGCCCGAGCCGCGCAGGACCCGAACGCCGGACCCCTGGCACCGACCCACTGACCCTCCGGCGCGAGGGGGCCAGATCCTTGGAGGCACCACCATGACCAGTGAGCCGACGGCACCTTCCGACGGCCACGGAGACATCCTCGCCGAGCTCACGGCCGTGCTGGCCGGTGTCGTGGACGCCGACCCCGACCGGGTCGACCCCGAACAGCCCTTCGCCGTCCTCGGCCTGGACTCCCTGCTCACCGTCGAGTTCGTCTCGGCCATCGCCCGGCACTTCGGCGTCCGGATCGTCGGCGCGGACCTCTACGAGTACCCCACGCCGGCCCTCCTCGCCCGCCACCTGGCCGCCGTCCGCGGTGGTGCCGACGACGCTCCCGCCGTGCGGGGCCCCGGCGCCTCGGCCGAGGTGCTGCAGGTGCTGCGCCGGCAGCTGGCGCGGATCCTGCACTGCGACCCCTGGGAGATCGACGGCGGCGCCGCCTTCGCCGAGCTGGGCATCGACTCCCTCCTGGCCGCGGAGTTCACCGCCGGCGTCAACCGGGCCTACGGCCTGAACGAACGTCCCGTCACCGTCCGCGAACACCCCACCCTCGCCGCCATGGCCGCCTACGTCGCGTCCCGCACGGCAGGCGCGGTGCCCCCCGCAAAGCCGGACACCGGCAGCGGCGACCCGGCCGCGCCGGAGGCGACGCCAACACCCTCGGTCGCCGCGGCCGCGAAGCGGCCCCCGCTCTCCCAGGACGAGCTCGTCGCGCTTCTCGACGCGGTGCGCGGCGACCGGATCGGCGTCGAAGAGGCCGCCGCGCTCCTGGCGGACCCGGGTTCCGCCTGAACGGAGGCACCACCCGTGGCACACCACCGGCAGCTCCCCACCTGTTCAGGCCCCGGCGGCCCCCGGGCCGCCTCGTCGCGCGCCGCCCGCAGCGGGACGGCGAAACCGAGACGGACAGACACCACATCATGACCACCACCGCACCGGAGTCCCTCGGCGCCGGGCCCGCACCGCAGCACGAGACGGTGCCCCCGGTGAAGCTGTGGCTGTGCCCCAACGACGCCCTCCCGCCCGCCATCGCCCAGGTCCTGGCAGCGCACTGGCTCGACGAGCGCGAACACGAGACCGCCGCCCGGTTCCTCTTCGAACGCGACCGCCGCCAGTACCTCGTCGCCCACACCCTGGTCCGCCGGGCGCTGGCACTGGAGGCCGGCCTCGCCGAGGCAGAGCTGGTCATCTGGCGCTCCTCGCGCGGGCGGCCCTTCCTGCAGCCGCTGCCCCACGGCCTGCCCAGAGGCGGCGACCACCTCGACTTCAACCTCTCCCACGCAGGCGGCTACAGCCTGCTGGGCATCATCCGCAGACAGCGCATCGGAGTCGACGTCGAGGGCCTCGGCCGGGAGACGGGGGCCCTGGACACCATCCTGACCACCTTCACCCCCGAGGAGCAGCGGTGGGCGGCCGGCGCGCCCCCGGGACGGCAGCGGGACCGCCGGGTGCTCAGGCTGTGGACCCTGAAAGAGGCGTACTCCAAGGCCCGGGGACTGGGACTCGGGCTGCCCTTCGACGAGTTCTCCTTCTCCCTGGCCGACGAGCGGGGGGTGCTCGGCTTCCGGCCGCCCGCCGACGACCGGGCCGGGCGCTGGCGGTTCCTGGAACTGGAGCCGGTCCCCGACGTGCTCGCCGCGGTGGCCGTACCCGCGGACGAACACTGCGCCCCGCACGTGGAGCTGCACCACGGATTCCCCTGGAACCGGGCCGCACCGCACACCATCGCCCTGCCCGAGCCCGTGGGCGCACCGCCCGCGTAGGAAAAGACCGGGTACGCAGTCGCGCGATTATCCGTCGCCGGGAAATCCCCACCGGAACCAAGAGTTCACATCCAGCATGGGTACATGCGCTCTTGAGCGGGGAAAGCGCCGTGCGCAACACCCCACTTGGAGCACGGCTAGAGGAGCGCTACAGGAAATCGCTTGAGGGGCACGGACACGGCTAGCGTGCGTAGCGGCGGAGATTTCTGGCCACCAAAAGGAACTGGACAAGGAACTCGACGAAGTGGGGAGGACACCATGAAGATTCAGGTTCTGGGTCCGTTGAGTGCCGAGGTCAACGGGGGATCGATCGTTCCGACGGCCGGTAAGCCGCGGCAGATTCTGTCGCTGCTGGCGCTTTATCCGGGGCGCGTCATGCCCGTTCCCACACTCATGGAGGAACTCTGGGGAACCGAACCTCCGGCAAGCGCGCTGACGACCCTGCAGACGTACATTCTTCAGCTGCGCAGGCGGCTCGGTACCGCGATGGGGCCGGGTGTGCCGACCGGGGCGAAGGACATTCTCGCCACACGGCACGGGGGATATCTGCTGCAGATCGACAGAAGCTGTGTCGACGTGCACCAGTACGAGGAACTGGTCCGGCAGGGGCAGGCGGCGTTCGAGGAGGGGGATGACGAGGTGTCCGCGGCGCGGTTCCGCGCGGCACTCGACCTGTGGACCGGCGCACCGCTGGTCGACGTGAAACTCGGTCCGGTCCTCGAGATCGAGGTGATGCGGCTGCAGGAGAGCAGGCTGGTCACCGTGGAGCGGCGCATCGACGCCGACCTGCGGCTCGGCCGCCACGCCGAACTGATAGCCGAGCTGACCGAACTGACGGCCCGTCACCCGCACCACGAGGGGCTGCACTCCCAGGTCATGGTGGCCATGTACCGCTCGGGCCGGCAGGCCACCGCGCTGGAGGTCTACCGCCGGCTGCGCATGCGGCTCATCGACGATCTGGGTGTCGAGCCCTCGCCGCAACTGCAGCGCATGCACCAGGCCATGCTGGCCGTCGATCCGCAGCTGGACGTGCTGGCGGGGCCGCGCCACACCTCGACGTTCGACCTGTTCGCGGCGTGATGGACGGCACCGCCCGGCCCAGGACCGGCGGTCTGCCGCACTCCGCCGACCGCACGGCCACCGAAGCGTCGCCGTAACCGCCGAACCGCCGAAACCCCCATCCGGGACGGGCGGTTCGGCGTTTTCCGTACGGTGCCCGGGCAGCCGCCCGCCGGCCGGGGCAGCGCGTCCGGTCCAGGACAGGCGGCCACGGGTTTTACCCGCTCTCCATCGCCCTTCCAGCCCAGGCGGCCATGGTGGTCCGGGACGGCCGTCCCGATGACGGACCATGAGGAAGGACCCCTCGTCATGGTGTCTGCGCTGACCGAGCCCCTCAGCGGGGTGCTGCACGAATTCCTCGCCGCTCGCAGCCTGCGCGAGCGCAACAAGGAACTCGTCCTCGCGCTGGTCGCGGCGGGCAACCGGGGCGAGGTCAACCAGCTCACCCGGCACTGGGCCGGTCTCGCCGGCACGGGCGGGCGGCCACTGCCCGAGGGGCTGGCGCTGACGCCCGAGAGCGTCCTCGCCGACGGCGACGTCGTCGTGCTCAGGGCCACAGCGCGCGCCGGACGGGCGGCCTGGTCACTGGTCGCGGAGCTCGGCTTCGACGCGGCCGGACACATCGCCCACTACCACGACCTGCTGGTGGCACGGGTGGCTGCGAGCTGACCCGGCCCGACCGCCGCAGAAGAGAGCGGCAGGGGGCGCCGGGGGAAGGATGCGCCGGGGAAGGTGGCGGCGGGCCGGGGCGGGCTGTTACCGGGGCCGGGCTATTACGGCGTAATAGTGGCGCGGTGCGGTCGGCTCTGGCGGGTCGGCCCCTGCTGTGTGAGTAGCGCGGGATGCGTTCCGAACGCGCAGTGCTCGCGGGCCGCTTCAGTCGGCTTTGCGGTGTGCCCCCTGGTCATGAGCACTTCTACGGCCCGTCGTCGCGTCGCCGCGCGGCGGGGGAACGGTGCGTGCCTCTTCGACCGCCGGGCGGAGAACGGACGTGCGGGCGGCGGTGACGCGACGCGGGTGCCCGGCGCCGTGCGTGGGGCCGGGCACCCGCCGAACGAGCGTGGGTCGGGTACGGTTCGCGGTCCGCTGGAGGAAACGGACGGACGGGACACGGCGGGGCTAGCGTGAGGAGGCTGAAGCGGAGGGGGCGGCCATGGGAGAGCGCCACATCGGCCGGCGCGTACCGCCGCCGCGGTGCTGCGCGGTGCCGTGGGTGTGTGGGGCATGGGCTTCCGTCGTCCTGGGCGGTCGGCGTCCGCCCCTCGGCCCGGGTGCACCCGCCGGTCCGTCCGTTCCGCGGCAGTTGTCCGGTCGTCCTGGGGAAGGGGGAGGCGATGAACGACGCCCGGTCCGCCGGCGTATGCGCAGTGATCGACCCCGAGCGGGGGGCCCACGGTGCCCTCGAACTGCACGGGCCGCTGGACGCCGCCTGCTTCCACCGGGCGCTGCACCGCATCGCGGAGATCTGCCCGGGCGCCCGGCAGCCGGCGCCCCGGCTGCTGCGCCACGGCCCTGACCTGCACACCGTCGAATTCCCCGGCGGCACCGACGCGTCCGAGCCCTATCCCGTCGGTCTGCTCGCCGACCTGCTCACCGCTGCCCCGGACCCCGTCCACGACGGCCCTCCCGGCGGCGGGTCCCCCGAGGCCCCGGCGCCGGGCCGGCCCTGCCCAACGCTGCCGCGCACCCATCCGGTCACCCCGCTGCAGCGGCAGCGGCTCGCCGACGCCCTGGCCCACCCCGACCACCAGGTCGAGCAAGTCGTCTGGCGCTGGTACGGCCCCCTCGACACCGCCCGTTTCACGGCGGCCTGGCAGGCCGTGGGCGAGCACGAGAGCGTGCTGCGGACCGCCTTCCTGTGGGACCCGCGGCCGCGTGCCGTCGTCTTCGACCGGGGCCGCGTGGACATCGTCCGCCACGGTCACGGCACGGCGATCCGGCGTGCCACGCTCCTCGTCCGCGAGCGCGCCCGCGCCTTCGACCTGCGCCGCCCCGGGCTGTTGCGGGTGGCGCTGCTGGCCAGCGGCCCCGAGGACGAGGCGGCGCCCTTCACCGACGTACTCCTCACCTACCACCGTGCTCTGCTGGACAGTTGGAGCGTCCGGCTGCTGATGCGCGAGTGCTGCCGCGCCTACCTCGCCGACGGGGTGCTGCCCGGTGGCGAACGCCGTCCCGACCTCGCCGACTGCGCCCGCCGGCTCGCCGCCCAGGACCTCGGCCCGGTCGGTGACGACCCTCCTCGGCTCACCCGAGGGTCCTCCGTGCCGGCGCCGCACCGGCCCGCCGCGGCCCATCCCGCGGGCAGCGGCGGCAGCGGCGGCACCGGCGTGTACCGCACCGCCCTGTCCCCGGCCGAGAGCGCACGGCTGGCCCACTGGGCGACCCGCTGGGGCGTGGCGGAGAGCAGTGTGCTCCAGGCGGTGTGGGCGATGCTCCTGTACCGGGCGTCGGACGCGGCACCGGGCCGGACCGACATCCGCTTCGGCGTGGACCTGCCCGGGCGGGGGCTGCTCGTGGAGGGCATCGAGGGCATCCCCGGCCCGTTCGAGAACGCGCGGCCCCTCACCGTCCCCGTCGAGGCGGCGCTGGACCTGCCCGGGCTGCTGCGCGAACTGCGCGACCGGGTCATCGACATGGCCGCGGACGAGTGGCTCGCGGCCGCGAGGCCGGAACCCCGCGCCTTCGCCGGGGCACGCGCCGGCGGCCTGCTGGCCTTCGACTGCGGCCCGCGCCCCGAAGAGGCGTACGGCCACGCGCTCGCCGAGCACGGCATACGCCTGGAGGAGCAGGAGGCCGCCGGGTCGCCCGCCGGGTACGCCCTGCGGCTGCGCGCCGGTCACGACGCCCGCCGCGGCCTGGTGCTCACCTGTGCCCACGACCGCGACCTCGTCGACGGCGCCGCCGCCCGCACCCTGCTGGCGCACACCGCGCGCCTGTTGCGCCTGCTGCCGGACGCCGCGACCGAGGACACCACCGTCGGGGACGTCCTGGCCTGGCTGCCGGACGCCGTGACGCCCCGGGTACCGGACGGTCCCGCAGCCCGGGACGCGGCGCCGCTGGTGTCGCTGCGCGGCGCGGCGGCGCCCGCGGCGGCGACCGTGTGCCTGGTCGAGGTGCCGGGCGCGCCGCGCACCGGGCACCGGGAGCTGGTACGGCACTACCGTGGGCCGGAGGCGCTCACCGCGCTCCGGCTCACCGCCGGCGGGGACGCCGCCCCGCCCGTCGCACTGGGCCGGCTGGCGCGTCCGCCCGGCCGGCTGGTGCTCGGCGGCTACTCCGGCTCCGGCGCCCTCGCCTGCGAACTGGCCCGGCACGTCACGGAGCCCGGGACCCGCCCGCCCCTGGTCGTGGTCGGCGGCGCCGGCGACGACCCGGACGGCCCCCGCGGCCTGGCAAGGGCCCTGCAACGAGCGAGCGCGCCACCTGCCCCGTCCTGAACGGCAGCGTAGGCGCGCCGGCCGGGACCGGTGGCGAGGGTGCCTGCGCGTCGGTCCCTCGGCCGGACGGCTGCCGCCCGGTGCCGGAGCGAGGTGTGGGCCATGGCCGGTTCTACGGCCAGTCGATGTCGTCGTCGGAGGGGGTACCGTGCATCGGCCCCGGTCGTCCCGCGCGGCCCTCGCGGGCGGTGGGGCGGGCAGGAACCGGCTGCTTCATGTACGACTCCCGTGGACATGGACGGGACCAGCTCCCGTGACATAGGGCGGGCTGGTGCGCAGGCACTGCCACTGACGCTTGAGAGGCTGCCCGTCACCGGTAAAGGACTGCTCGAGGAACGCATGAGAGCGCCGTGAGGTTCGCACGAGGCCCAGGGCACGGCGCCTGGCAAAACATTGCCCGGCTCTTGCCCCGCCCCTACGCTCGAGGCGGCCTTCGGCGGTGGCCCGTCCGCCGCGTTCGCCCCCACTCGTCCGTCCCCAGGGAATGGTCACATGCTGCAGCAGCCCGCTTTCGGCACTCGTCTGAGGAAACTGCGCCAGTCCCGAGGGCTGTCCCAGACCGCGCTGGCGGGTGACGGCATGTCCACCGGATACCTCTCCCGGCTGGAGTCCGGCGCCCGCCAGCCCACCGAGCGGGCCGTCGCCTACCTCGCCGAACGGCTCGGCCTGGACGTCGCGGACTTCGAGGAACCCGCGGGCGGTTCACTCGCCAACGCGCTGTCGCTGGTCGCCTCCACCGGCTCCGACACGGCCATGGAGACGCTCCGCGAGGCCCTCGCGGCCGAGGGGCACGAGGCGCCGGTGCTGCGCTGGCAGGCGCTGTGGCAACTGGCCCGGCAGCGGCGGCTCCAGGGCGACCACGCCGGCGAACGCGCGTACCTGGAGGAACTGGTGCAGCTCGGCGACGCGGTCGGGCTGACCGCGCTGCGCGTGCGCGGGCTGACCCGGCTCGCCCGCTGCCTGCGCTCGCTCGGCGACATCAACGACGCCCTCGACGCCGCGATGACCGCCCACCACCTCGCCCGCGAGGACGACCTGGACGTGGAGGACCGCGCCGCGGTGCTGCTGGCCCTGGTCTCGGTGGAGGGCGAGGCGGGCCGCACACCGGACGCCCGCGCCCACGTCGACGAGCTGGTCGAGCTGGTCGCGGGCCGGTCGGACGCGCTGTGGGCGGAGGCGATGTGGACCGCGGCGGTGGTCCGGGTCCGACAGGGCGACCACGCCGCGGCACAGGGCTACCTGGAGGAGGCGCTGGAGAAGTTCCCCAGCGGGGAGGACCTGGTGCTGTGGCTCAGGCTCCGGCTCACGGCCGGCCGGCTGCACCTGGAGAAGCTGCCGCCGGACCCCGAGGCCGCCGAGCGGTGCGTCACCGCGGCCGAGTCGGCGCTCGCGTTCGTGGGCACACCCGGACTGCGCCAGCAGCTGATCGCGCTCAAGGCCGACCTCGCCTTCGTCACCGCCCGGTACGACGACGCCCGCGCCCTGCTCGCCGAACTCGCCCGGGCCGAGCCGCGGATGACCTACCGGGAGCGGGTACAGATGGACATCCTGCGCCACCAGCTGTGCATCCGCTCCGGCGACGACAGCGGCATCCAGGGCCTGCGGGCCCTCGCCGAGCAGGCCCAGGCCGACGCCAACATCGACCTCGCCGCACAGATCTGGCGCATCCTCGCCGAGTCCCTGGCCCAGTCCGCCGCGCAACGGGGCACCGCCGTGTGACACCCCGTCCGACGTCTCAGAACGGGTCGCCGAGGTGGTCGTTGATGTGGTCCAGGCACAGGTCGTACAGGTCCTCGGCGTGAGTCTCGTACCAGCCCCCGGGGACGGCGGCCGTCGCCGGCCACAGGGCGCGGTGGCCGGTGGAGTCGGCCAGCACCACGAAGGTGGCGAACTCGTCGCCGAACGGGTCGTCGTGGGCCGGGCCCTCCATCACCCGCAGGTTGCCGTCCCTGTCCAGGCGGGCGGCACGGCCGGTGCGCCACATGCGGGCGGTGCCGCCGTCCGGGCCGCCGAACGGGTCGGGCAGGAACCGCTCGCCGCTGGCCCCGGGCGCCCCGACGTAGCCGTGCGCCACGCCCGCGCCCGCGATGTACAGGGCCCCGGTCCGGCCCGGCGCCACCGGGCGCAGCCGCGAGTCGAGGAGGTAGGCCCGGTAGCCGGGGGCGGGCCGGGCCGGGACGCCGGGCACCTGCTCGACGACGAGCCTGCCCTCGGCCCAGCCGCCGCTCACCGTCAGCTCCACGCCCTCGGAGCGGGCGAGCGACACCAGTGCACACAGCACGTCGTCGGCGCCGCCCAGCACCACCCGGGCCCCCTGCCGGCGCAGCCAGCCCAGCACCTCGTGCGGCACGTCCCGGCTGAGCGCGCCGTCCGGGACGTGCACGCGGGCGCCGCAGGCCAGGGCGCTCAGCAGCCCGATCGCCGCGTCCCCGTCCGGGTAGCCGTGCACCAGCCAGGCCGCGTCGGCCGGTGCCGCCAGCGTCGCCGCGGTGACGGCCTCGCTGCCCACCGCCACGGTGCCGTCCTCGCCGGGCAGCAGCAGGAGCGGGTCGCCGCTGCCGAGCGGCCGGGTCCGGTCGGCCTGCGTCACCGGCCAGCGCCCGGCCGGCGGCAGCCGGTCGGCGGCGTCCTCGCGCACCAGCCGGGCCGCGCCGGGCACGGCGGGCAGCAGCAGGTCAGCGGTCTCGTCCAGCAGCAGCACCGTGGGGCGCAGCGACTCGGCGAGATCCAGCGACGGGTCGACCGGCAGCAGCGCGGCCCCCGTCTTCGCGACGGCGATCGCGGCCACCGCGAACCCGGCCGGTGACGACAGGGCGGTGAGCACACAGGTGCCCGGACCGGCCTGGTGCGCGAGGAGAGCGTGCGCCAAGAGGTCGGAGCGGGCGTCGAGTTCGGCGTAGTCCAGGCCGGTCAGGGCGAGCGCCTCGGGGGCCCGCGCCACCTGCGCCGCGAACAGCGCCGCCACGTCCCGCCCCGCGACCGGCACGTCCGCACCCGCCCACACCCCGCTCCCGGCGGCCGGGCCGGGCAG
This sequence comes from Streptomyces sp. NPDC007189, assembly GCF_040703635.1. Taxonomy (NCBI): domain Bacteria; kingdom Bacillati; phylum Actinomycetota; class Actinomycetes; order Kitasatosporales; family Streptomycetaceae; genus Streptomyces; species Streptomyces sp. NPDC007189. The sequence goes on along the minus strand of NZ_JBEYEY010000029.1, from coordinate 5,569 downwards.
CAGCCGCAGCCCGCTGAGCCGGGTCGTGGGCGCCTCGAGGGCCGACCGCAGTACGGCGGTGAGCTGACCGGTGAGACAGGCGGCGGCCGTCTCCCCGACCGTCTCGTGGCGGAAGGCGGCGGTGACGGTGATGCCGGCCGGGGCGCCCGCGGGGCCCTGCCGCTCCGTCAGCGTCAGGGCCAGGTCCGCGGCCGGGCCGGGCAGCGTGCAGTGCTCGGCCTGCACGGACAGCCCGGCCGCCGCGAACCGGCCCGCGCACTCCTGCAGCACGGTCAGCGCGATCCCGCCGGGCAGCGCCGCCAGCGCCGCCTCGCCGTCCCGGTAGGCGGCCAGGTCCCGCTCGCGGACCCGGTGCAGCAGCTCGGCGAAGGCCGGGTCGCCGGAGGTGTCCACGGTCAGGGCCAGGACCCGCCCGTGGGGGCCGACGGCCTCGCGCAGCCCGGCGGTGTCCCGGGCCGGCACGGGTGCGGCCACGGTGACCGGGCCGGCCGCGCCGAGCCGGTTCAGCAGCGCGGCGAGCGCGGCGTGCACCACCATGAACAGCGTGGTGCCGTGCTCGGCGGCCAACCGGGTGAGCCGCGCGTGCAGTTCCGCGTCCAGCCCGGTTGCCAGGCGGCCGTAGGAGGCGTCGCCGGCGTGCGGTGCGCTGCCCGGCACCGGGGTGGGCGCCAGGTCGCCGAGGACCGCGCGGGGCGGCGCGTCCAGCCCGGCGGGGGAGTGGTGCGGAGCCTTTCCGGTGGCCCGCGCCCCGTAGGCCCGGGCGAGTTCGGCGGTCAGCGGCAGAGGGGACCACAGGTCGACCGAGTCGGCGGGCAGGGCCAGTTCCAGCAGGTGGTCGTCGGCGGCCAGCGCGCGCAGCCGGGTACCGGCCGAGCCGAGCCGGGAGTTGCGCAGCGACGGATGGCGGCGGCCGAGGTCCTCCAGGGCCGCTTCCAGGACCCGGGTGTCCAGCGCGCCGCGCAGCCGCACCGAGAACTCCGCGGTGTCGCCGGCGGCGGCGCCCGGCCCGGTCGCCGCGGCGGGCGCGTCGCCGACGAGCGCGGCGAACGCGGCCGGGGTCGGTGCCTCGTACAGCGCCCGGCCGCCCGGGTCGGCGCCGAGCACCTCACGGGCCCTGGACAGCAGCCGGGCCGCTGCCGGGGCGTGGCCGCCGATGCGGAAGAAGTCGGACTCGGCGTGCACCTCGTGCCGCGGCAGACCCAGCACCTCGGCGAACAGGTCACGCACGATCTCCTGGAGCGGCGTGCCGGGCTGGGCGCCGGGGCGGTCATCGGTGAGGGCGGGCACAGGCGGGGCGGTCGGGCTCGTCGGCACGGACGGGACCATGTGCTCCTCCTGCAGACTGCCGCGCCGGACGACGTCCACGTCCACGGTGCGCTCGGCTGCGGCCGGGGTGTTGGCGCAGCTCTCGGCCTCGGCGGTGGGTGCCGCGTACACGCCGGTCAGCGGACCGGCGGGGACCTGCTCGGGGTCCAGGAGGACGATGTCGAGGAGGTCGGGGCTCTCGCCCCAGGTGGGCAGGGCCCGGTAGCCCAGGCGCTCGGCCGTCTCGCACAGCACCTCCGGGTCGGGGGCGGGCGCGTCCTGCGGCGCGAGGTCGATGCTCTCGAGCGGGTCGAAGAGGGACTGCATGGCCGTGTACTCGTCGTGCACCCGGCGGTTGGGCACCCCGGCCAGGCGCAGTACGGCGGGGCGCGCCGTCGCCAGGCGGTGTTCGGCCTCGAGCAGGCCGGCGATGTCCCGGCCCCAGCGCAGGACGGGTGCGGTGGCGAGGTCGGCGACCGGCTCGGCGGTGGAGAGCACCGCCTCGTAGCGGTAGCGGGTCAGCTCGTTGTGGTACCGGCCCCGCTTGGCGCGTACGTCGACCGCGCGCACGGCGGGCAGGTCCCGGGCGAGCGCGTCGAACAGGGCGGGGGAGAGCAGCAGTTCGGTCTCCGCCCCGACCTGCTGCTCGATGGTGCGGCGCAGCGCCTCCCGGTCGCCCCGGGCGCCGCCGGGCCGGGCCAGCGCGATGCCGGTGTGCAGGCAGCGGGCGAGGTCGAGGTTGCGCAGGTCGCCGAGGAGCAGCGAACCGCCTGGGGCGAGCAGCGGCAGGGCCCGCTCGACGACGGTGCGCAGACGGGCGAGGCTCGGGAGGTACTGGACCACCGAGTTGAGGACGATCGCGTCGAAGTGGCCGGCGGGCAGTCCGCGGGTGTCCTCGGCGCCCCGGTGGTCGAGCCGGACCTTCTCCTTCAGGACCGGGTCGGCGTCCACCCGCGCGGTGTGCGCGGCGACGGCGTCGGGGGAGAAGCCGGTGGCCCAGTACTCGTGGACCTCCCCGTCGCGGGCGAGGCGCGCCATCAGCAGTCCGCTGCCGGCGCCGATCTCCAGGACCCGGCGGCGCGGCAGCTCGCGGATCCGGTCCAGGGTGGCGTTCCGCCACTCCCGCAGGTGCTCGACCGGGATCGGCAGACCGTCGTAACTGCTGTGCCACTGCTGCTCGATGAGGCCGGAGATGGACATCAGCACCCGCTCCTTAACGACAGCGACTTCCGGCTTGGCAAAACGTTGCCTGAATGCTGGCAAGGGCGGCCTGAGACGGCGTCTCGGGGCGGTCGAGCGGCGATGGAGTCGCAGGTGGCGGGGCGGGATCGTTGCCAGGCCCAGCGACGCGGAGTTGCCATGGCCCAACCGGGCGGGCCGTACGGGACGGCATCGGCGGTACGGGGCCGAGCGCCGGCGCCGGCGCGGTGACCGGGGGTGGATCACCCCGGGAACGCCGAAGCCCCCGCTACGGCACAGCGGCCTGCGGGGGCGTCACGGGGCGGGCACGGCTGCCCGGGCGCGGATCAGACGGAGGCGACCTTCGGCCAGTCGATGGCCGGGCCGGCGGTGGTGGTGACGGTGGCGGGGGCGGTCGGCCAGTCGATGGCCGGGCCGGCGGTGGTGGTGACGGTGGCGGGGGCGGTCGGCCAGTCGATGGCCGGGCCGGCCACGGTCGTGGCAGTGGCGGGGGCGGTCGGCCAGTCGATGGTGGGCGTGGCGGCGGCAGCCGTGACGGTGGTGGGCGCGACCGGCCAGTCGATGGCGGGTGTGGCGGCGGCAGCCGTGACGGTGGTGGGGGCGGTCGGCCAGTCGATGGCGGGCGTGGCGGCAGCAGCCGTGACGGTGGTGGGCGCGACCGGCCAGTCGATGGCCGGGCCGGCGGTGGCGGTGGTCGGCCGGGCGAGGTGGGTGCTGTCCGCGGCGGCGATGCCGGCGGTGGAGAAGGCGGCGACGGCGGTGACGGCGGCGACGGTGGCGATCCGGGCGATGCGGTTCATGGCGGGCTCCTCGGTGTCAATTTCGTGTTCGCCGTTTTGGCAACCTCTTGCCAAGAAGATTGGCAAGCGAATCTCGGGAATCGCTGGGGAATGGGTCGATTTCTGCTCAAGGTTGCCACCAGAAGTGCCCCAAGAGAGCGGCCCGCGCACCGGAGTTGCCGGATGAAAGCGCCCTTGAACTGCGGAAACGCCGATTCTTGGCGGAACTCGTACCGCTCTGGCAACGCTTGGCAATTCCTCGTGAAGAGAGCCAGACGCGGCAGAGCCATGCCGTCGGCGGCCCCTCGACTCGAGCCTCACCGGAGCCGGCACGGCCCGATGTTGCCAACTTCTCATCGGCAGAGGCAATGTATTGCCAGTCAGTTGGCAAGAGATTTCCCGAGTCGCGGGGGAGGCCCCGGAAGTGAACGCGATGTTCCACGGAGACCGAAGGGTCCATCTGAACTCGGCCGGTCTTGGCCGCATGCCCGCCGCCGTACTCGAGGTCCTCACCGAATGGACGCGCTTCGAGGACCGGTACGGGCCCTTTGAGCTGGAGGCGCGCCTCGACGACGTCCTGAACCGGGAGATCCACGAACGACTGGCCGCCCTGCTCGGCGCGCCCCCCGGTGACACCGTCGTGTGCACCGGGTCCGCCGACGCGTTCGCCGCCGTCCTGTCCCGGCTCCCGCTGGACCCGGGCGACCGTGTCTGGACGACCCCCTACGAGTCGGCCGCCAACCTCGCCGCCCTCTTCGCGTTGCGCGCCCGCACCCGCTGCCGGCTGGAGGTCGTACCGCTGCGTCCGGACGGGGACCTGGATCTGGCGTGGATGGCACGGCACATCGGCGACGACGTCGCCCTCGTCTGCGTCCCGTACGTTCCCGCAAGCTGCGGCATCGTCAATCCCGTCGAGGACGTGGGACGCATCCTCGCCCCGCACCGGTGCCTGTACGCCGTCGACGCCTCCTACGCCGTGGGACAATTCCCCGTGGACGTCGCCAGCGTCGGCTGCCACCTGCTCACCGGCGACGGCTGGCGCTTCCTGCGCGGCCCGCAGTCCGTCGGATTCGCCTGCGCGGCACCACGATTGCGCCAGGTCCTGGCCCCGCACGGCGGCCTGCCGCTCGCGCCGCCGCCCGTCGCCGCCGTCGCCGCGCTGAACAAGGCCCTCGCCCTGCGCACGCCCGCGCCCGCACCCGAGGACCTCGCATCCCGCCTGCGCGCCGCCGTGGAGAACACGCCCGGCACCGAACTGATCACCCCCGGCCGGGTCCAGTCCGGCATCGTCACCTTCCGGCACGAGGAGCTGCCGGCCGCACTGGTGCGCCGCCGCCTCGCGGACCGCGGAGTCGTCGTAGGGAAGACGGTCGCCCAGGAGACCCCGCTGTACCTGCCCGGGCGCGGTGTCGTCACGGCCGTACGCGCATCCGTCCACCCCGACAACAGCGCCGAGGACATCGAGCGGTTCGCCGACGCCCTCCAGGACGCCGTGGCCGAGGGGCGCCCGCGGCTCGCGCGGGTCCCGCGTCCGCTGTTCACCGCACCGGCGGTGCGGGCCGTGCCGTCCGCGCCGCGGGTGCCGGCCGCGGTCGGATCCGGCGCCGGCGAGCGGCCGGGCGACGGCATCTGACGCGCCGCGCCACCTCCCCTTCGATGTCGTCGGCCCGGCCCGGGCAGACGCGAGTGCCCCTCTAACGGCCGTCCCTAGTCTCGGGCCCAGGTGTACGCACTATCCGGTGCCGCCGTCAGACCGTCACGGACCGACAGGAGCCGACCTACGTATGTCTGTGGAAACCACCGGGCTGCCCGAGACGGGGACGGCACCCGCGAAGGATGTCCGGCGTCTGGATCGGGTGATCATCCGGTTCGCGGGGGACTCGGGTGACGGTATGCAGCTCACCGGTGACCGGTTCACCTCGGAGACCGCGTCCTTCGGCAACGACCTTTCGACCCTGCCGAACTTTCCCGCCGAGATCCGCGCTCCCGCCGGCACCCTGCCCGGCGTGTCGTCCTTCCAGCTCCACTTCGCCGACCACGACATCCTCACCCCCGGGGACGCGCCGAACGTTTTGGTGGCGATGAACCCGGCCGCGCTGAAGGCGAACATCGCCGACCTGCCGCGCGGCGCGGAGATCATCGTCAACACCGACGAGTTCACCAGACGCGCCCTGCAAAAAGTCGGCTACCAGGTGTCGCCTTTGGAGGACGGCTCGCTGGACGGCTACAGCCTGCACCGGGTGCCGTTGACGACGCTGACGGTTCAGGCGCTCAAGGAGTTCGAC
>NZ_JBEYEY010000028.1:0-52861 GCF_040703635.1 Streptomyces sp. NPDC007189 | reverse complement strand
GCCGTGCTGGGCGCCGCGCTGGCCGGGGCGGCCGGTGCGTCGTACGAGGAACTGCTCGCCGAGCAGCCACGCCGGGGCGGGGTCGAGGCGTCCTGGTCGCATGCGTGAAGTGTGTGAGCTGCGGCATTGCCGGGGGCAGCGGCGAGCCCGCACGATGAGGCGGACCACGAGCCTCGAGGGAAGCAGCTCATCATGGGTGATCATGTGCATGTGCGACTCAGCCAGGGGCTGAGCGTGTCGGAGGACGGCGAACTGGTCGAGCACTCGCGCTGCCGCTGCGGCGCCACCTTCACCAAGGTGTTCGACGCCGACGGCGGGGAGCCGGAGCGCCCGAGCCGGTCCTGAGACTCCGCGGGCAGACGTCCTCACCCGGACGGCCGAACCGCCGGCAGTCCGACTCCGGGCCGGGACTGCCCGGGACGGGAAGGGCTTCCCGCACCCGCACCGCCCCTGGACAGGGCGCTCCCGACAGGTGATCTTGGCGCGGGCAGCGCAGGATGATCCCGGCTGCTCAGCCGCAGGGGAACGGCCGGCCGGGCGGCCACTGGACGCCGCCCGATCCCCGTACGCAGGGAGCAGCCCTCCATGGCGATGACGCAGACCTTGATACCGGCGCTCGAGGATGCCCACCATGCCCATGCCGCAGCGCGCGACCGGCTGCGGGCGGACGCGGCTCTCGCGCCGCCCGGCCCGCACCGGCAGATGCTCGAGCACCGCGCCGACGACATGCAGGAGCATGTGCACCGCATCGACCGCCACGTCCGCGGGCTGCGGCCGCGCGGACTGCTCGGCGGCGCGACCGACGTCACGCGGTTCGCGGCCCGCCTCACCTGGAGAACGGCCACGCTGCCGCTGACGCTCGGCCAGAAGACGGTGACCGGTGTGATGCGCGGGCGCGGCCCGGCCGACGAGCGGCAGGTGCTGAAGAACACCGAGGACGAGTACGCCGCCGCGGCGCGGGCCCTGGCCGCCGCCCGGGTCGGGGAAGTCCTCGCCGGTCAGGCCCAGGACCGCGCCGCGGTCGACCTGCTGCGGGAGATAAGCCACCAGGACGAGGAACTGCTGGCCGCGCTCGAGGACAGCCTCGACCGGCAGGCCCGCTCCGTGGCCGCCGCGAGCGACGGCTTCCGCGTGGAACAGCCGGCGGACGGCGGCCTCGCCCACACGGCCACCCGCCCGCTGCGGGCCGTCGCCGAGCGGCTGCGCCAGATGACCCACCCCGGACAGGGCTCCGGCGCCGACGAGGAGCGGGTGGCGGAGACGGCCGAGGTGGGCGCCGCGGCCGAGCAGATCCAGGGCGCGGTCAGCACCGAGGACAGCCTGCCCATCATCGGCTTCAGCCAGCTCAGCGTCGAGGAGATCGAACGGCGCCTCCCCGGGCTGTCCGAGTCCGACCTGCACGTCCTCGAGGGCTACGAGCGCACCCACGCCCACCGCAAGGGGGTGCTGGAGGCCATCGAACGGCTCACCTCCACCCCGCGCTGACCGGCCGCTCATAACCTCGCGACGGAGGCCGGGCCCCCCGCTACTCGACCGTGACGAGCGCCTCGGCGCCGGCGCCGCCGTGACCGGCCCCTCCCCGGGCGCCCGGGCGCCGCCGGCGGCCGGCCCGCCGCTCGGGGCGAAGCCACGACCCGGCTCGGCCTCCGCCGACCTCTCCGCGCTGTAACCGCTTCCGGGTGCTGTGCCGCCGTAGGACGGCCGCCGGCCCGCGCGGGTCGCTGACGGGCAGGGCGACGCGGGCGTCCGACACCCCGATCCGGGAAGGGCAACCCGTCGTGATATCCGCTGTCGTGGTCCCCTTGGTCCTGCTCCTCGCCGTTCTCACGCCCGGCGTGTACCGCGAGTGGAGGGCGTACCTCCGGCAGACCCGTCTGCCGCTGCCGCCCTCGCGAAGCAGGCTGGTCACCGGCCGGCTGAGCGCCGAGATCACCCTGCTGCGGCGCCGCCTGAGGCGCCGCGCCCGCTCCGGCGGAGCGCCGGACACCCGGCTTCCGCATGCCGGGCACTCCGGGGACAGGCCCGCTGCGCGGACTCAGGTGCTGCACTCGCGCGGCGACTAGGCGGCGGTCCCTCGGGTGGGCGGGCCCGCGGGCGTTGGCCTGTTCGGGTGGCGTTGCGCATCGTGCGTGCGGGCGGATCGTTGGCGGGTTGTCGCGGTAGAGCCGCCCTCGACTCGGCGCCCGGGCGCCGGTTGCGATGTCGCCGGGCCACTGCAGAAGGCATCACCTATGGACATCCAGCAGATCCGCACCCTCAAGAGCAGCGGACGGAGCTTCGCCGCCGCGCTGACCGCCTCGGTTCTGGCCTCCTGCGGCTGCACCGAGACGGAAGAGCCGGACGCCGCCCTGGGCGCACCCGCACCGGATCCGGTCCCCGCCGAGCAGCCGGCGGCCCCCGCGGGGGCCGCCTCGCCGTGACGGCCCGGGCCTTCCGCCCCGCCCGTCACGGCCGCATCGTCCCGGAGGATGACAGCCCTTCCGCCATCTGCCCGATCCCACCGCTCGGGCCTCGTGCAGGCGGCTCATCCTCCTGCCGGGCCAGGTCAGGGGAGCCGTACTGGGCGTGGCCTCCGAGGACGACACCGGTCTGCAGTTGTACGCCTTCCCCTGGACGGCAAGGCACCGGTAGCGGGGCGGCCGGCTCACCCTCGACACCTCCGCGCGTGGGGCGCCCCCACGTCTGAGGAACGTCACCGCCGCCGTCCGGGCCGGCGACCGTCTCGTGCTGCTCAGCGAGGGCGAGGCCGCAGCGGCGGCCCACCGCTTCCGGTCCGGCTGAGCAGTCCGTCTTACGCGGCCGTCACGCCCGGTGACTATGCTCGCCTCATGGCGGAGGCCGGAAGCAAGCGACCGTGGGGGCCTTGGACATGCTGAGAGAGGTCACCGCGACCCGCTACGTCGCGCCCCTGCGCTCCGGCGGCTCCGTGCCCGGTGTCGTCGAGGCCGACGACCTCGGCACGTACGTCGTGAAGTTCACCGGTTCGGCGCAGGGCCACAAGGCGCTGGTCGCGGAGGTGATCGTCGGTGAGCTGGCCCGCGCGCTCGGCCTGCAATTCCCCGAGCTGGTCCTCGTCCACTTCGACCCCGCCATCGCCGCCGCCGAGCCGCACCAGGAGGTGCGCGAGCTGCACGGCGCGAGCGCAGGCGTGAACCTCGGCATGGACTTTCTCCCGGGCGCCCGGGACTTCACCCCCGACATCGCCGCGGTGTTCCCCGTGGACCCGCTGGAGGCCGGCCGGATCGTCTGGCTGGACGCGCTGACCGTGAACGTGGACCGCACGGTGCACAGCTCCAACCTCATGGTCTGGCCCACCCTCGGCACCGCACCGCCGCGCCTGTGGCTGATCGACCACGGCGCCGCCCTCGTCTTCCACCACCGCTGGGACACCACGGCCCCGGGCAAGAGGTACGACTTCCGGCACCACGCCCTCGGCCACTACGGCCCCGACGTCCGCGCCGCCGACGCCGAACTCGCCCCGAAGGTGACGGAGGAACTGCTGCACGGGATCCTCGCCGAGGTCCCGGACGCCTGGCTCGCGGAGGACGCCGGTTTCGCGGCCCCGGACGACGTCCGCGCCGCCTATGCCGACTACCTCCTGGCCCGTGTGCGCCTGTCGCACCAGTGGCTGCCCACCGACTTCCCGAACCGCGAACAGCTCGCGGCCGAGGAGGCCGCCCGCGCGGCCCGGACCCGGGCGGGGCGCCCGGACTGGCTCAAACGCGTCCCCGACCTGCACGGCAAGCCGGCGGCGGAACAGGACTGGTCGGCGCACCTGGGATGAGGCACACCGGATGACCCATGTCGTACAGATCGAGTACTGCACCCAGTGCCGCTGGCTGCCCCGCGCGGCCTGGCTGGCACAGGAGCTGCTCACCACCTTCGAGGCCGAGCTGACCGAGCTGGCGCTCAAGCCGGGCACCGGAGGCGTCTTCGTGGTCCGCGTCGACGGCGAGGTGGTGTGGGACCGCAAGGAGCAGGGCTTCCCGGAGCCCACCGCGGTCAAGCGCCTCGTACGCGACCGAGTGGCCCCGGGCAGGGCCCTGGGCCACTCGGACCGCTCGTCGTGAGGCTCAGCTCCCCAGCTGCTCGTACGCCGGCAGGGTGAGGAAGTCGGCGTAGTCCTCGTCCAGGGAGACCCGCAGCAGCAGGTCGTGGGCCTCCTGCCAGCGGCCGGCGGCGAAGGCCTCCTCGCCGATCTCCTGGCGGATGGCGGACAGTTCCTCGGCGGCGACCTTGCGGGCGAGTTCGGGCGTGGCCTTGTCGCCGTTCTCGAACTCGACGCCCGCGTTGATCCACTGCCAGATCTGGGAGCGGGAGATCTCGGCGGTGGCCGCGTCCTCCATCAGGTTGAAGATGGCGACCGCGCCGAGCCCGCGCAGCCAGGCCTCGATGTAACGGATGCCGACCTGCACGGCGTTGACGAGCCCCGCGTACGTCGGCTTCGCGTCGAGGGAGTCGATGGCGATCAGGTCGGCCGCCGCCACCTGCACGTCCTCGCGCAGCCGGTCCTTCTGGTTGGGCTTGTCGCCGAGGACCTTGTCGAAGGACTCCATGGCGATCGGGACCAGGTCGGGGTGGGCGACCCAGGAGCCGTCGAAACCGTCGTTCGCCTCGCGGTCCTTGTCGGCGCGGACCTTCTCGAAGGCCACCTTGTTGACCTCGGGATCCTTGCGGGACGGGATGAACGCGGCCATGCCGCCGATCGCGTGCGCGCCGCGCTTGTGGCAGGTGCGGACCAGCAGTTCGGTGTACGCCCGCATGAACGGGGCCGTCATCGTCACCGCGTTGCGGTCCGGCAGGACGAACTTCGCTCCGCCGTCACGGAAGTTCTTGACGATGGAGAACAGGTAGTCCCAGCGGCCGGCGTTCAGCCCCGAGGCGTGGTCGCGCAGTTCGTAGAGGATCTCCTCCATCTCGTACGCGGCCGTGATCGTCTCGATGAGGACGGTCGCGCGGATGGTGCCCTGCGGGATGCCGACGTAGTCCTGCGCGAAGACGAACACGTCGTTCCACAGGCGGGCCTCGAGGTGCGACTCGGTCTTCGGCAGGTAGAAGTACGGGCCCTTGCCGAGGTCCAGCAGCCGCTGGGCGTTGTGGAAGAAGTACAGGCCGAAGTCGACGAGGGCGCCGGGGACCTGGCGGCCGTCGGCGTCGGCGAGGTGCCGCTCGTTCAGGTGCCAGCCGCGCGGGCGCATGACGACGGTCGCCAGCTCCTCGTCCGGGCGCAGGGCGTACGACTTGCCGGTGCGCTCGTCCGTGAAGTCGATGTTCCGGGTGTAGGCGTCGATCAGGTTGAGCTGGCCGAGGACCACGTTCTCCCAGGTCGGCGCGGAGGCGTCCTCGAAGTCGGCGAGCCAGACCTTCGCGCCCGAGTTGAGCGCGTTGATGGTCATCTTGCGGTCGGTGGGGCCGGTGATCTCGACGCGCCGGTCGTTCAGCGCGGCCGGGGCCGGGGCGACCTTCCAGGAGTCGTCCGCGCGGATCGCGGCCGTCTCGGGCAGGAAGTCGAGCGTGGAGGTGCGGGCGATCTCGGCGCGGCGCGCGGCCCGGCGGGCGAGGAGTTCGTCACGGCGCGGGGTGAACCGCCGGTGCAGCTCCGCCACGAAGGCGAGCGCCGCGTCCGTGAGGACCTCTTCCTGCCGGGGCAGGGGCTCGGCGTCGACGATGGCCAGCGGGGACGGCGCTGGTGCGGACATGAGCTGTCACTTCCTTCAGCGGTGGCACCGGGTGCCTAGTGGCACGAATAGGGCGAACAGCGCCCGCTGTGCGGTCAGGCGCTTCTGAACAGTGGATAGTAGTTTCCTCATCGTGGAACTTCAATGGTTTGTTGATGTCGAGATTCTCTGAGTCGAGGCAAGGTGGCGCCCAGTGCCACCCCGTTCACTCAAGGTGGCGCAGGTCGGCTTCGGTGTCGATGTCGTACGGCTCGGCCACGTCCGCGCACTCCACGAGCGTGAGCGCCGCCGCGTGCTCCTTCAGGTAGGCGCGTGCCCCGCGGTCCCCGGTGGCGGCCGCCGCGATGCCCGGCCAGTGGGCCGCGCCGAACAGCACGGGATGCCCGCGCACGCCGTCGTAGGCGGCCGAGACCAGCGACGCCTCGTCCTCGTAGGCGCCGAGCACGCGGGCCACGGCCGCCGACCCGATGCCCGGCTGGTCGACGAGGCTCACCAGGGCCGCGCGCGCCCCCGTACCGGCGAGCGAGGCCAGTCCGGCGCGCAGGGAGGAGCCCATGCCCTCGGCCCAGCCGGGGTTGTCCACGAGCACGCAGCCGGCGAGGTCGGCCCGCTCCCGCACGTCCCCGGCGCGGGCGCCGAGCACGACGTGCACCCGCGCGCACCCGGCGGCGCGCAGCACCCCGGCCGCGTGCTCCACCAGCGGCCGTCCCCGGTGCTCCAGCAGCGCCTTGGGCCGCCCGCCGAGCCGCCGGCCGGCGCCGGCGGCGAGCAGCAGCCCGGCGACCTCGTCGTGCGGGTTGCGCGTCATGGCTCCTGCATACCTGACGCTGCGGGAGACGGCGCTTTCCTTGGGCTGAATTTCGGTCCGCGCTGTGGCGCTCCCGGACGCGGTGGCGTTTACTGGCCCGCGCACGACGGAGTGTGAGGGGGAGGGCTGTGTTGCGGAGCTTGGGGCAGAGGCCAGTGACCGGCAGCGGCGAGGACCCGAGGGTGGCGGAACTGCGGACCGCGGTGGCCCGCCTGCGCCGTGAACTCGCCGCGCTTCCGACCGACTTCCCCGACCGCGCCATTGCCGAGGACGAACTGGCCACGCTGGCGGCGATGGCCTCCGGCGGCGCACCCGAGATCCCGCGCCTGCGCAGCGCCCTGTTACTGATCGCCGGTGCCATCGGCTCGGTCAGCGCCCTGGCCAGGGGGCTGGGGGAGGTACGGCAGGCGGTGGACCTGTTCGGGGAACCGCCGAGAAACTGACGGAGCGCCCAAGCCGGGGGCGGGCGGCGCGGAAACGTCGGCGGGCCTGGGAGTGTCGGCGGGCATGGGAGTGTCGGCGGGCATGGGGGCGTCGGCGGGCGCGGGAGTGTCGGCGGGCATGGGAGCGTCGGCGCCGCGGGAGCGTCGGCGCCGCGGGAGCGTCGGCGCCGCGGGGTTCGCCGGGCTGCTCGCACGGTTTCCCGCGCCCCCCGGATTGCGTCAGGCGCCCGAACTGGCCAGCGCCTGGGACAGCTCCAGGGCGGTCTGCTGCAGCACCGGCACGATCTTCTCGGTCGCCTCTTCGGTGACCCGCCCGGCCGGCCCGGAGATGGAGATCGCCGCGGTCGTCGGGGAGTCCGGTACGGACACCGCCAGGCAGCGTACCCCTATCTCCTGCTCGTTGTCGTCGACGGCGTACCCCATCCGCCGTACGTCCTCGAGCGCCGCGAGGAAGCCCTCCGGCGTGGTGATCGTCTTCTCGGTCGCGGCCGGCATCCCGGTGCGGGACAGCAGCGCGCGCACCTCGTCGTCCGGCACCCCGGCCAGCAGCGCCTTGCCCACGCCGGTCGAGTGCGGCAGCACCCGGCGCCCGACCTCGGTGAACATGCGCATCGAGTGCTTCGACGGCACCTGGGCGACGTAGACGATCTCGTCGCCGTCCAGCAGTGCCATGTTCGCGGTCTCGCCGGTCTCCTCGACCAGCCGGGCGAGATACGGCCGCGCCCAGGTGCCCAGCAGCCGGGCCGCCGACTCGCCGAGCCGGATCAGGCGCGGTCCGAGCGCGTACCGCCGGTTCGGCTGCTGGCGGACGTACCCGCAGGCGACCAGGGTGCGCATCAGCCGGTGGATGGTGGGCAGCGGCAGCCCGCTGGTCGCGGACAGCTCGCTCAGACCGACCTCGCCGCCCGCGTCCGCCATCCGCTCGAGCAGATCGAAGGCGCGCTCGAGGGACTGGACCCCGCCCGCGGCGGAGGGCTTGGCGGAGTCGGTGGTGCTGGCGTTGGACGTCGGCACGGCGCGTTCCTTTCGGGACTGGCGGGAGGTGAGAAGCCTACCCGGCGGCCGGTTGACTCCCTGCTTGTACATAGCTACGTTCTGCTTGCTGGAATTCTAATTCCGCTTTGTGGAAACGTCCAGAGTGGGAGCGGCCGGTGTGCTGGCGAGCAGTGTGCCCCTTGACGGCGGACGGGCGGGAGTGAAGACTCCTTCAACAGAACGTTGAAATCCGTTACGTGGGTGTAAATCCCGTTTCCTGGGCGTAAAACGGCGGTACAGAGAGGGGTTCGGGTGTCCGACGCTGAACTGGTCCTGCGCTCGACGCGCGTCATCACTCCGGAAGGGACGCGGGCCGCCACGGTCGCCGTGTCCGCCGGCACGATCACGGCCGTCCTGCCGTACGACGCACCGGTCCCGGCCGGCGCCCGGCTGGAGGACCTCGGCGACCACGTCCTGCTGCCCGGCCTGGTCGACACCCACGTGCACGTCAACGACCCGGGCCGCACCGAGTGGGAGGGCTTCTGGACCGCCACCCGCGCGGCGGCGGCCGGCGGCATCACCACCCTGATCGACATGCCGCTCAACTCCCTCCCGCCGACCACGACCGTCGAGAACCTGCGGACGAAGCAGGACGTCGCCCGCGACAAGGCGCACATCGACGTCGGCTTCTGGGGCGGCGCCCTGCCCGACAACGTCAAGGACCTGCGTCCCCTGCACGACGCCGGCGTCTTCGGCTTCAAGGCGTTCCTGTCGCCGTCCGGCGTGGAGGAGTTCCCGCACCTCGACCAGGACCAGCTGGCCCAGTCCATGGCGGAGATCGCCGGCTTCGACGGCCTGCTGATCGTGCACGCCGAGGACCCGCACCACCTCGCCGCCGCCCCCCAGCACGGCGGCCCCAAGTACGCCGACTTCCTCGCCTCCCGGCCGCGCGACGCCGAGGACACCGCCATCGCGAACCTCGTCGCGCAGGCCCGCCGCCTCCACGCGCGCGTGCACGTTCTGCACCTGTCCTCCAGCGACGCGCTGCCGCTGATCCGCGCCGCCCGCGCCGAGGGCGTGAAGATCACGGTCGAGACCTGCCCGCACTACCTCACCCTCACCGCCGAGGAAGTCCCGGACGGCGCCAGCGAGTTCAAGTGCTGCCCGCCGATCCGCGAGGCCGCCAACCAGGACCTGCTGTGGGAGGCGCTGGCCGACGGCACCATCGACTGCGTCGTCACCGACCACTCGCCCTCCACCGCCGACCTGAAGACCGACGACTTCGCCACCGCCTGGGGCGGCATCTCCGGCCTCCAGCTCAGCCTGTCCGCCGTATGGACCGCGGCACGCGCGCGTGGCCACGGCCTGGAGGACGTCGTGCGCTGGATGTCCGCGAGGACCGCCGCCCTGGCCGGCCTCGACGCCCGCAAGGGCGCCATCGCGCCCGGCCACGACGCCGACTTCGCCGTCCTCGCCCCCGACGAGACCTTCACCGTCGACCCGGCCGGCCTCCAGCACCGCAACCGGGTCACCGCGTACGCCGGCAAGACCCTGTACGGCGTCGTGAAGTCCACCTGGCTGCGCGGCGAACGCATCGTCCACGGCGGCGAGTTCACCGACCCGAAGGGCACCCTGCTCGCCCGCCCCCGGTAAGCCACCCCCGCACCCGCACCCGGCCGACTCCCAGAAAGGACCCCCTGATCACCGTGACGGCGCTGCATCAATCGAGTTTGGCCAGCTTCACCGGCGACGCGAACCCCTACGGAGGCGGCGACCCGTACGCCGACTACCGCACCGCCGACTTCCCCTTCACCCAGTACGCCAACCTCGCCGACCGGCAGCTCGGCGCCGGTGTCATCGCCGCCAACGACGAGTTCTTCGCCCAGCGCGAGAACCTGCTGGTGCCCGAGCGGGCCGAGTTCGACCCCGAGCACTTCGGGCACAAGGGCAAGATCATGGACGGCTGGGAGACCCGCCGCCGGCGCGGCATCTCCGCCGAGCACCCCTGGCCGACCGCCGAGGACCACGACTGGGCGCTGGTCCGGCTCGGCGCACCCGGCGTGATCCGCGGGATCGTCGTCGACACCGCCCACTTCCGCGGCAACTACCCGCAGGCGGTGTCCGTCGAGGCGACGTCCGTACCCGGCGCGCCGTCCCCGGAGGAGCTGCTGGGCGACGACGTGAAGTGGACGACGATCGTCCCGCGCACCGCCGTCGGCGGTCACGCGGCGAACGGTTTCGAGGTCACCGCCGAGCAGCGCTTCACGCACCTGCGCGTCAACCAGCACCCCGACGGCGGCATCGCCCGCCTGCGCGTGTACGGCGAGGTCGTCCCGGACCCGCGGTGGCTGTCGGTTCTGGGCACCTTCGACGTGGTCGCGCTCGAGAACGGCGGCCGGGTCGAGGACGCCTCCAACCTCTTCTACTCGCCGGCCACCAACACGATCCAGCCGGGCCGCTCCCGCAAGATGGACGACGGCTGGGAGACCCGCCGCCGTCGCGACCAGGGCAACGACTGGATCCGCTACCAGCTCGTGGCCCAGTCCCAGATCCGCGCGATCGAGATCGACACGGCCTACCTGAAGGGCAACAGCGCCGGCTGGGCGTCGGTGTCCGTGAAGGACGGCGACAACGGTGAGTGGAGTGAGATCCTTCCCCGCACCCGCCTGCAGCCCGACACCAACCACCGCTTCGTGCTCCCCGAGCCCGCCGTCGGCACGCACGCGCGGATCGACATCTTCCCCGACGGCGGCATCTCCCGCCTGCGCCTGTACGGCTCCCTGACCGAGCAGGGCGCCGCCGGCCTCGCCGCCCGCCACCAGGAACTGGGCGGCTGACCCGCCCCCTGACGCGCGCGGGGCGCCCCGGCCCGGACAGCACCGGGGCGCCCCGCGTGTCACCCACACGGACCCGATTCCGGACGGCTGGAACTTACGGGTCCGTCTCCCGCGTTCTTCCCGCGTGACACTTCAGCAAGAGATCGTCGGCAACGCCATGCAGATGGCGGTCGTCAACCTGCAGCCCGGCCAGACCGTGTACTGCGAGGCCGGAAAGTTCCTGTTCAAGACGACGAACGTGACCATGGAGACGCGCCTGTCCGGCCCGTCGAACAGCGGCGGCCAGCAGCAGGGTGGCGGCATGGGAGGCCTGCTGCGCCAGGCCATGGGCACCGCCATGCAGGTCGGCCAGCGCATGCTCGCGGGCGAGTCGCTGGCGTTCCAGTACTTCACCTCCCAGGGCGGCCAGGGCACGGTCGGCTTCGCGGGCGTCCTGCCGGGCGAGATGCGAGCCCTGGAACTGGACGGCACGCGCGCGTGGTTCGCCGAGAAGGACGCCTTCGTGGCCGCCGAGTCCACCGTGGACTTCGGCATCGCCTTCGCCGGCGGCCGCACCGGCATGAGCGGCGGCGAGGGCTTCGTCCTGGAGAAGTTCACCGGGTACGGCACGGTGATCATCGCCGGCGCGGGCAACTTCATCGACCTCAACCCGGCCGACTTCGGCGGCCGCATCGAGGTGGACACCGGCTGTGTGGTCGCCTTCGAGGAGGGCATCCAGTACGGCGTCCAGCGCGTCGGCGGCCTCAACCGCCAGGGGATCATGAACGCCGTGTTCGGCGGCGAGGGCCTGTCCCTGGCCACCCTGGAGGGCAACGGCCGGGTGATCCTGCAGTCCCTCACCATCGAGAGCCTCGCCAACGCCCTGAAGAAGGCCCAGGGCGGCGACAAGCAGGGCCCGACGGGCGGACTGTTCTCCACCCACGCCGGCTGAGCCGATGACTTACGGGCGGCGGCGGGGTCTGAGGTGATGACAGCAGACCCCGCACCCGGAAGAAGGCACCCGCCATGGGCAAGCTCGTCTCCACGATCTTCGTCACCCTCGACGGCGTCTACCAGGCGCCCGGCGGCCCCCAGGAGGACACCCGGGGCGGCTTCGAGCACGGCGGCTGGAGCTTCACATACGGCGACGACGACTTCGGCCGGTTCGTCACCGAGGTCTTCGACTGCGCGGGCGCGTTCCTGCTCGGCCGCCGCACGTACGACATCTTCGCCTCGTACTGGCCGAAGGTGACCGACCCGCACGACCCCGTCGCCTCCCGGCTGAACGCCCTGCCGAAGTACGTCCCCTCGGCCACCCTCACCGACCCCGGCTGGTCCGGCACCACCGTGATCGACGGCGACCTCGCCAAGGAGGTCACCGCCCTGAAGGAGCGCACCGACGGCGAACTCCAGGTGCACGGCAGCGGCGCCCTCGTCCGCTCCCTGATCGACCTCAGGCTCCTCGACACCCTGCACCTGCTGACGTTCCCGGTGGTGCTCGGCTCCGGCCTCCGCCTGTTCACCGAGGGCGCCGTACCCACCGCGTTCACCCACACCGCCGGACGCGTCACCTCCGCCGGCGTCTCCCTCCAGTCCTACGACCTCACAGGAACCCCCCGCTACGGCTCGTACGACCTCCCGGAAAACGCCTAGCCGACGCGGAGGAACCACGCGCCGCGCGCCGAGAACCCGCGCCTGCCGGAACAACTGCCGGATGTGCGGGCCGAGAGATCGACGACCTCCGTGCGCGGGCGGCCGGGGGGCGGGTCAGCGGGGTTTGGCGACCGTCAGCAGGACGGCGGCGTCCTCCAGGGCCTGCAGGCTGTGCCGGGCGGGCGGCACGAGGAGCAGGTCGCCGGCCATGCCCTCCCACTCCTCGTCGCCGCTGCGCAGCCGTACCCGGCCGCGCAGCACCTGCACCGTGGCCTCGCCGGGGTTCTCGTGTTCCGACAGGTCGGTGCCGGCGCGCAGCGCGATGAGGGTCTGGCGCAGGACGTGTTCGTGGCCGCCGTAGACGGTCTCGGCGCTGCGGCCGGGGGAGGATGCGGCGGCGGTGGCCCGTTCCAGGTGCTCGCGGACAAGGGCGTCGAGGGAGAACTTCTGCATGGGACGAGTGTGCCCTTTCTCCCGTCTCGGAGTCGTCGCGGAACACCCCCCTCCATGCGCGGTACGGGACCGGCACCGCGCAGCCGCGCACCTGACCTGGGCCCAACCGCACCGGAAGCGGCCTCGCGGTGGATGCCGTCGGCGGGTGTGACCCGAACGGCCCTGTCGGGCACCCGGCGCTGCGGCGGAGGGTGGAGACCGCGACCCCGTCGCACGACACCCCGACCGCTGCCCCGACACGGAAAGGAACCCCCATGGCCGTCGACACGCAGCAGGCGCCCGCACAGCTGGAGGAGGACGAGCTGAGGTCGCTGGACGCGCACTGGCGCGCGGCGAACTACCTGTCCGTCGGCCAGATCTACCTGATGGCCAACCCCTTGCTGACCGAGGCGCTGCGGCCCGAGCACGTCAAGCCGCGTCTGCTCGGCCACTGGGGCACCTCTCCGGGCCTGAACCTCGTGCACACCCACCTCAACCGGGTGATCAAGGCCCGTGACCTGGACGCGCTGTGCGTGTGGGGACCCGGCCACGGAGGCCCGGCCGTGCTGGCCAACTCCTGGCTGGAGGGGTCGTACACGCAGACGTACCCCGACATCACCCGGGACGCCGCCGGCATGGCCCGGCTCTTCAAGCAGTTCTCGTTCCCCGGCGGGGTGCCCAGCCATGTCGCGCCGGAGACGCCCGGCTCGATCCACGAGGGCGGCGAACTCGGCTACGCGCTCTCCCACGCCTACGGCGCCGCCCTGGACAACCCCCGCCTGCTGGTGGCCTGCGTGATCGGCGACGGGGAGGCCGAGACCGGCCCGCTGGCCGCCTCCTGGCACTCCAACAAGTTCCTCGACCCGGTCCGCGACGGCGCGGTGCTGCCGATCCTGCACCTGAACGGCTACAAGATCGCCAACCCGACCGTGCTGGCCCGGATCCCGGAGAGCGAGCTCGACGAACTGCTGCGCGGTTACGGCCACGACCCGGTCCACGTCACCGGCGACGACCCCGCGGCCGTCCACCGGGCGATGGCGCGGGCGATGGACACCGCGCTGGACCGCATCGCGGCGATCCACCGCACCGCCCGTGAGGACGGCGCGACCGAGCGGCCGCGCTGGCCGGTGATCGTGCTGCGCACCCCGAAGGGCTGGACCGGGCCCGCGGAAGTCGACGGCCTGCCCGTGGAGGGCACCTGGCGCGCCCACCAGGTCCCGCTGGCCGCCGTCCGCGACAACCCCGAACACCTGCGGCAGTTGGAGCAGTGGCTGCGCTCCTACCGCCCCGAGGAACTGTTCGACGAACACGGCGCCCCCCGCCCGGACGTGCTGGCCTGCATCCCCGAGGGGACCCGCCGGCTCGGCGCCACCCCGCACGCCAACGGAGGCCTGCTGCTGCGTGAACTGCCCCTGCCGCCGCTGGAGAAGTACGCCGTCGAGGTCGACAAGCCCGGCGCCACCCTGCACGAACCGACCCGGGTCCTCGGCGACATGCTCCAGGACGTCATGGCCGCCACCGCGGACCGGCGCGACTTCCGGCTCGTCGGCCCGGACGAGACGGCCTCCAACCGGCTCCAGGCCGTCTACGCGGCCAGCGGCAAGGCCTGGCAGGCGGGCACGCTCGACGTGGACGAGCACCTCGACCGGCACGGCCGGGTGATGGAGATCCTGTCCGAACACACCTGCCAGGGCTGGCTGGAGGGCTACCTCCTCACCGGCCGGCACGGGCTGTTCTCCTGCTACGAGGCCTTCGTGCACATCGTCGACTCGATGGTCAACCAGCACATCAAATGGCTGCGCACCACCCGGCGGCTGCCCTGGCGGGCCCCCATCGCCTCGCTCAACTACCTGCTGACCTCGCACGTGTGGCGCCAGGACCACAACGGCTTCTCCCACCAGGACCCCGGTTTCGTCGACCACATCCTCAACAAGAGCCCCGAGGCCGTGCGGGTCTACTTCCCGCCGGACGCCAACACCCTGCTGTCCGTCGCCGACCACGCGCTGCGCAGCCGCGACTACGTCAACGTCATCGTCGCCGGCAAGCAGCCCTGCTTCGACTGGCTGCCCATGCAGGACGCCACGGTGCACTGCGCGCGCGGCGCCGGCATCTGGGAGTGGGCGGGCACCGAGGACGGCACGCGGGAACCGGACGTCGTCCTCGCCTGCGCGGGCGACGTCCCCACCCAGGAGGTGCTGGCCGCCGCCCAGTTGCTGCGCCGGCACCTGCCCCACCTGGCGGTGCGGGTGGTCAACGTCGTCGACATCGCCCGGCTGCTGCCCAGTGAGGAACACCCGCACGGAATGAGCGACTTCGAGTACGACGGCCTGTTCACCGCCGACAAGCCCGTGATCTTCGCCTACCACGGCTACCCGTGGCTGATCCACCGCCTGGCCTACCGCCGTACGGGCCACGGGCACCTGCACGTGCGCGGCTACAAGGAGATCGGCACCACGACCACCCCGTTCGACATGGTGGTCCGCAACGACCTCGACCGCTACCGCCTGGTGATGGACGTCATCGACCGCGTCCCCGGCCTCGCGGTCCGCGCCGCCGCCGTACGCCAGCGGATGGAGGACGCCCGCCAGCGCCACCACGTCTGGATCCGCGAACACGGCATGGACCTGCCCGAGGTCGCCGACTGGACCTGGGACGGCTGAGCGCCGGTCCCCGGCGATCGCTCCGCGGGGCACCGGAGAAGAACGCCGGTGCGCGTGCCCTGACAGGGCACGCGCACGTGGTGTCGTCCTGACGGAATGCCGGAGCTCAGCAACCGAAGTCGATGAGATCGAACGTGGCGTAGTGGTCGGAGGTGTAGTAGTCCTCCTGGTACTGCTCACCGGTGACGATACGGCGCGCGCCGCGGGTGGAGGAGCCGGGCGTGATCACCGTGTACTCGTGGTAGTACCCGCTGGGCTCGCTGGGCAGGACGCCTTCGCGGTTGGAGAAGACGGTGCCGTCCTGCGAGTACGGGAAGGGGCCGCCCTGGTCGATCAGATCCAGGGTGTCGTGCGCCTGGGAGGGCAGGTCGCCGTAGCAGATGCTGCCGACCGCGGCGGACGCCGGGGTGGCGCTGACGGTGCCGCCGACGAGGAGAGCGGACAGGACGGCGGCCGCGGCGCCGATGCGGGTGATGTGTGGGGGGAATCTCATGGGCTCATGATGACGCGCGTAGACGGTGGCATGTCAATGACAAGCATGTGGAGTTTCCCGGTAAGTCCCATGAGTTCTCGGGGAGTTAACCGGGCACACGCCGTCTGCACGTTCATCGGCGTAGCCCGCGCTTCTCACCTACGGCGGGCACCAAGCCCGCTCGCCGCGCGTTGTCGTAGTGCCGGGAGGAGCCCGGTGGGCCTCGGGGGCGTCCGGAAGGGGAGCGATGGACGGGCAACATGTCGTCGAACTGGGGGAGTTCGCGGAGGCGCTGCGCACGGATCCGCATCCGGTGTACGCCCGGCTCCGCGAGCAGGGCCCCGTGCACCGGGTCCGGCTGCCGGGCTGGGCGGACGCGTCCTGGCTGATCGTGGGGTACGCAGAGGCGCGGGCGGCCCTCGCCGACACCCGGCTGGCCAAGGACGCCGGCAAGATCGGCGTGACCGTGATGGAGCAGGAGCTGATCGGCCGGCATCTGCTGGCCACCGATCCGCCGCAGCACACCCGGCTGCGCGGCCTGGTCGCGCGGGCGTTCACGATGCGCCGGGTGGAGCGACTGCGCCCGCGCGTCCAGCAGATCACCGACGAACTGCTGGACGAGATGCTGCCGGCCGGCCGCGCCGACCTCATCGCCTCCCTCGCCTACCCGCTGCCCATCACCGTCATCTGCGAACTCCTCGGCGTCCCGGGCATGGACCGCGAGGAGTTCCGCAAGACGTCCACGGAGGTGGTCGCCCCGACCACCGAGCAGACGGGATACGAGGCGATGGTCCGCCTCGGCGCGTACCTCACCGAGCTGATCGAGGACAAGCGCGCCTCCGGCCCCACCGACGACCTGCTCAGCGATCTGCTCCGCACCACCGCCGAGGACGGCGACCGGCTCTCCGCGCAGGAGCTGCGCGGCATGGCCTTCCTGCTGCTGGTCGCGGGCCACGAGACCACCGTCAACCTCATCGGCAACGGCGTCCACGCCCTGCTGACCCACCCGGACCAACTCGCCGCGCTGCGCGCCGACACGAGCCTCCTGGACGGCGCCGTCGAGGAGATGCTGCGCTACGAGGGCCCGGTGCAGAGCGCCACCTACCGGTTCGCCGCGGAGCCGCTGGAGCTCGGCGGCGTGGCCATCGAGCGGGGCGCCCATGTGGTCATCGGCCTCACCGCCGCCGGACGCGACGGCGCGCGCTACGCCGAACCGGACCGCTTCGACATCCGCCGCGACACCCGCGGCCACCTGGGCTTCGGCCACGGCATCCACTACTGCCTGGGCGCACCCCTGGCCCGCCTGGAGGGCCGCACGGCCATCGGCACCCTCCTGCACCGCGCCCCCGCCCTCACCCTCGACGGCCCACCCGGCGAGTGGCTCCCCGGCCTGCTGATGAGAGGAGTCCGCACCCTGCCGGTGCGCTGGTAGGCCGAGGGCCCGGTGCGCTGGGAGTACGGCGACCAGTTGCGTGGGCCATGCGTCGGTGGGGCCGACGGACATCCCCGCCCGGTCACCCGCCAGCCGCCCGCGCCCGGTCCGGGATCTCCGTCAGGGCCACCGGGCGTCGTTCCCGTCGGGAGAGCTCGCAGGCCTCTGCCACGCGGAGTGCCTGGAGGGCCTGGTGGCCGTCGCAGGGGTTGGGGCGCTCGCCGCGGATCACGTCCACGAAGGCGTTCAGCTCGGCCTCGTACGCGGGGCCGAACCGCTCCAGGAAGCCCGGCCACGGCTTGTCCGCGGGCGGCGGCCCGGTCGGCTCGGTGGACGCCAGCGGCGTACGGTCGTCCAGGCCCACCACGACCGTGTCCCGCTCCCCGGCCAGCTCCATGCGCACGTCGTACCCGGCGCCGTTCAGCCGGGTCGCCGTGGCGGTGGCGAGCGTGCCGTCGTCCAGCGTGAGCAGCGCCGCGCCCGTGCCGACGTCCCCGGCCTCGCGGAACATCGCGGGCCCGGCGTCCGACCCGGTGGCGTACACGTCGGTCACCTCGCGGCCCGTCACCCACCGCAGCACGTCGAAGTCGTGGATCAGCGTGTCCCGGAACAGCCCGCCGGACAGCGGCAGCCACTCGGGCGGGGGAGGGGACTGGTCGCACGTGAGCGCGCGCACGGTGTGCAGCCGGCCCAGCCGTCCGGAGTGGACGGCCTCGCGGGCGCCGGCGTATCCCGCGTCGAAGCGCCGCTGGAACCCCATCTGCAGGATCGTTCCCGCCGCCTCCACCTCGGCGATCGCCTGCAGCGTGCCCGGCAGGTCGAGCGCGATCGGCTTCTCGCAGAACACCGGCAGGCCCGAGCGGGCTGCCCGGCCGATCAGTTCGGCGTGGGCCGGCGTCGCGGTGGTGATCACCACCGCGTCCACGCCCCAGGTGAAGATCTCGTCCACTCCCGGCGCCGCCGTCTCGCCCAGCCGGTGCGCCAGGCCCTGCGCCCGTGCCGGATCCGCGTCCGTCAGGATCAGCGATCCGACGTCGCGGTGCCGGCTGAGCGTTCTCGCGTGAAGGGTGCCGATGCGGCCCGTACCGATGACCCCGATGCGCATGGAAACAAAGTGGGCTCGGACCCCGCGCCCTGTCAATGCGTATGTCCGGACAATCGGACTTCACAACTTCCCGTCAACCGGCCACGGGGCTACGCTCGGGCCCGTGCCGAAACCAGATGTGGACCCCACCGTGTCGCTCGACCTCCATGTGGACCGTAGCTCCCCGGTGCCGCTGTACTTCCAGCTCTCCCAGCAGCTGGAGGCCGCCATCGAGCACGGCAGCCTCACCCCGGGCAGTCTGCTCGGCAACGAGATCGAGCTGGCCGCGCGGCTCGGCCTGTCCCGGCCGACCGTCCGCCAGGCGATCCAGTCCCTGGTCGACAAGGGTCTCCTGGTGCGCCGCCGAGGCGTCGGCACGCAGGTGGTGCACAGCCAGGTCAAGCGCCCGCTGGAGCTGAGCAGCCTCTACGACGACCTGGAGGCGGCCGGCCAGCGCCCCGCGACCAAGGTGCTGGTCAACACCCTGGTGCCCGCCTCCGCCGCGGTCGCCGCCGCGCTCGGCGTGCCCGAGGGTGGCGAGGTGCACCGCGTCGAGCGGCTGCGCCTCGCGCACGGCGAGCCCATGGCGTACCTCATCAACCATCTCCCGACCGGCCTGCTCGACCTGGACACCGACCAGCTGGAGGCCACCGGCCTGTACCGGCTGATGCGCTCCGCCGGGATCACCCTGCACAGCGCCCGCCAGTCCATCGGCGCCCGCGGAGCCACCGCCGCCGAGGCCGAGCGGCTCACCGAGACCGAGGGCGCGCCGCTGCTCACCATGCAGCGCACCACCTTCGACGACACCGGCCGGGCGGTCGAGTTCGGCGACCACGTCTACCGCCCCACGCGCTACTCGTTCGAGTTCCAGCTGCTCGTACGGTCCTGATCCCGGCCCCGGATTCGTCGCAATGTCCGGACATGCGAACGGGCGGCCGCTCCCCGCTGTGTCATGAGCGTCACCCGTGTTCGATACTGAAGCATTTGGGGCCGCCGAGCTGATCGCCGGCCCCTCGCGCACGTACGAACACGGCAAGACGGACACAGCAAGAAGGGGCATCGCCTCGTGGCACGGTTTCGGACCTGGGCAGTCATCGCGCTGACCGGGGCACTTTCGCTGTCTCTGGCAGCGTGCAGCAGCACCGGGGGCAAGCGGGCGGAGGACGCCCGCAAGGCCGCCGCCGCCCAGGGAAGGGCGGCGGTGAACACCCCGCGCTGGACCTTCGCGATGATCACCCACTCGGGAGACGGCGACACCTTCTGGGACATCGTGCAGAGCGGCGCCAGGCAGGCCGCCGTCAAGGACAACATCAACTTCCTGTACTCGCACGACGACCAGGCCCAGCAGCAGGCCCAGCTGGTGGACGCGGCGGTCGACAAGAAGGTCGACGGCATCATCGTCACTCTCGCCAAGCCCGACGCCATGAAGGCCGCCGTGGCCCGCGCCGAGAAGGCCGGCATCCCGGTCGTCACGGTGAACTCCGGCTCCGAGGAGTCCAAGGCCTTCGGCGCCCTCACCCACATCGGGCAGGACGAGACGATCGCCGGCGAGGCCGTCGGCGAGGAGCTGAACAAGCGCGGGAGGAAGAAGGCCCTGTGCGTGCTGCACGAGCAGGGCAACGTCGGCCACGAGCAGCGCTGCGACGGCGTCGCCAAGACCTTCCGCGGATCGCTCCAGAAGCTCTACGTCAACGGCACGAACATGCCCGACGTCCAGTCCGCCGTCGAGGCCAAGCTCCAGGCCGACCACTCCGTCGACGCCGTCGTCACCCTCGGCGCCCCCTACGCCGACACCGCCGTGAAGGCGAAGAACGACGCGGGCAGCAAGGCCGAGATCGACACCTTCGACCTCAACGCCCAGGTCGCCGCCGAGCTGAAGAACGGCATCCTCGGTTTCGCCGTGGACCAGCAGCCGTACCTCCAGGGGTACGAGGCGGTCGACCTGCTGTGGGCCTACAAGTACAACGGCGACGTCCTCGGCGGCGGCAAACCGGTGCTGACCGGCCCGCAGATCGTCACCAAGGACGAGGCCGCCGCGCTGGCCGCGTACACCGAGCGGGGCACCCGATGAGCGCGACCGCCGAGAAGACGTCCGCGGAACCCCCGAAGACCGCTGACGAAAGGATTCTGCGCAGCTCGCCGCTGAAGAAGCTGCTCTCCCGGCCGGAACTGGGCTCGGTCGTCGGCGCGCTCGCCGTCTTCGTCTTCTTCGCCTGCGCCGCCGACGGCTTCCTCAACGCCTCCAGCCTCAGCACGGTCCTGTACGCCTCCTCGACCATCGGCATCATGGCCGTACCGGTGGCGCTGCTGATGATCGGCGGCGAGTTCGACCTGTCGGCGGGCGTCCTGGTGACCTCCTCCGCGCTCATCTCCTCGATGTCCAGCTACCAGATGACGGCGAACACCTGGGTCGGCGTGGGGGTCTCGCTCCTGGTCACGCTCGCCGTCGGCGCCTTCAACGGCTTCATGCTGACCCGTACGAAGCTGCCCAGCTTCATCATCACGCTGGGCACCTTCCTGATGCTGACCGGCATGAACCTCGGCTTCACCAAGCTGATCGACGGCACGGTGTCCACGAAGACCATCGGCGACATGGAGGGCTTCCCCTCCGCCCACGCCGTCTTCGCCTCGACGCTCGCCGTCGGCGGCGTCGGCGTCAAGGTCACCATCCTGTGGTGGCTGGGCCTGGTCGCCCTCGCCTCCTGGATCCTGCTGCGCACCCGGGCCGGCAACTGGATCTTCGCCGTCGGCGGCAACCAGGACGCGGCCCGCGCGGTCGGCGTCCCGGTCGCGAAGACCAAGATCGGCCTCTACACGGGCGTGGCCTTCGGCGCCTGGGTCTCCGGCCAGCACCTGCTCTTCTCCTTCGACGCCGTCCAGTCCGGCGAGGGCGTCGGCAACGAGCTGATCTACATCATCGCGGCCGTCATCGGCGGCTGCCTGATCACCGGCGGCTACGGCAGCGCGATCGGCTCCGCCGTGGGCGCCCTCCTCTTCGGCATGACGAGCAAGGGCATCGTCTTCGCCGAGTGGAACCCCGACTGGTTCAAGTTCTTCCTCGGAGCGATGCTGCTCCTCGCGACCCTGCTCAACGCCTGGGTGCGCAAGCGCGCGGAGGCCGACGCATGACACTCGTCCAGCTGACCGACGTCAGCAAGCACTACGGCACCGTCCGCGCCCTGGAAGGCGTCTCGCTGGAGGTCCGCGCGGGCGAGATCACCTGCGTCCTCGGCGACAACGGAGCCGGCAAGTCCACCCTGATCAAGATCGTCGCGGGCCTGCACCGGCACGACGGCGGCACCCTGCGCATCGAGGGGGAGGAGACCACCCTCACCTCCCCGCGCGACGCCCTGGACCGCGGCATCGCCACGGTCTACCAGGACCTGGCGGTGGTCCCCCTCATGCCGGTCTGGCGCAACTTCTTCCTGGGGTCCGAGCCCCGCAAGGGCACCGGCCCCTTCAAGCGCCTCGACATCGACCTCATGCGCCGTACGACCCGCGAGGCGCTGCTGCGCATGGGCATCGACCTGCGGGACGTCGACCAGCCCATCGGCACCCTCTCCGGCGGAGAACGCCAGTGCGTGGCGATCGCCCGCGCCGTCCACTTCGGCGCGAAGGTCCTGGTCCTGGACGAACCGACGGCGGCACTGGGCGTGAAGCAGTCCGGTGTGGTCCTGAAATATGTGGCCGCGGCACGGGACGAAGGGCTGGGTGTTGTCTTGATCACCCACAACCCGCATCACGCGTACCTGGTGGGGGACAGGTTCGTGCTGCTGCGCCGGGGCACCATGGTGGGCCATTACACACGCGACGAGACGACCCTGGACGAGCTGACCCGGCAGATGGCGGGCGGAGCCGACCTCGACGCCCTGCGCCACGAACTGCAGCGGGACTGAGGGGTGCGGGGCCGGACCGACAGGCCCCGCACCCGGCCACGCGCGCGTACCGCCCTCTCCGCACCCGTACGCCGGCTGTACCCGCGGTGAGGCAGAATCGACGAACGATGAGCACCTACCGCGACCTCACCGCCCCCATCGGCTCCCGCAGGGCCCCCGTGCTCCGCACGGTCGGCACCAGGGAACGCCGCTCCCACCTGACCGCACCCCGGGTGCCGACGGTCGGCATCGACATCGGCGGCACCAAGGTCATGGCGGGCGTCGTGGACGCCGACGGCAACATCCTGGAGAAACTCCGCACGGAGACCCCGGACAAGTCCAAGAGCCCCAAGGTCGTCGAGGACACCATCGTCGAACTGGTCCTGGACCTGTCCGACCGGCACGACGTGCACGCCGTCGGCATCGGCGCGGCCGGCTGGGTCGACGCCGACCGCAACCGCGTCCTGTTCGCGCCCCACCTGTCCTGGCGCAACGAACCGCTGCGCGACCGCATCGCCGGCCGCCTCGCGGTCCCGGTCCTGGTCGACAACGACGCCAACACCGCCGCCTGGGCGGAGTGGCGCTTCGGCGCGGGCCGCGGCGAGGACCACCTCGTCATGATCACGCTCGGCACCGGCATCGGCGGCGCCATCCTGGAGGACGGCCAGGTCAAGCGGGGCAAGTACGGCGTCGCCGGTGAGTTCGGGCACATGCAGGTCGTGCCCGGCGGACACCGCTGCCCGTGCGGCAACCGCGGCTGCTGGGAGCAGTACAGCTCCGGCAACGCGCTCGTCCGCGAGGCCAAGGAGCTGGCCGCCGCCGACTCCCCGGTGGCCTACGGGATCATCGAGCACGTCAAGGGCAACATCCACGAGATCACCGGCCCGATGATCACCGAGCTGGCCCGCGAGGGCGACGCCATGTGCGTCGAGCTGCTCCAGGACATCGGCCAGTGGCTCGGCGTCGGCATCGCCAACCTCGCCGCCGCCCTCGACCCGTCCTGCTTCGTCATCGGCGGCGGGGTCTCGGCCGCCGACGACCTGCTCATCGGCCCGGCCCGGGACGCCTTCAAGCGCCACCTCACCGGCCGCGGCTACCGCCCCGAGGCCCGCATCACCCGCGCCCAGCTAGGCCCCGAGGCCGGCATGGTGGGCGCCGCCGACCTGGCCCGGCTGGTCGCCCGCCGGTTCCGCCGGGCCAAGCGCCGCCGGGTGGAGCGCTACGAACGCTACGAGCGGTACGCCCAGGCGCGCCGCGACCGGGACACCGCATGACCGCCTCCCTGCCCCGCCAGGCCGCCGCGACGGACGAGCCGCGCCACCCCGCCGAGAACCCCGGGCACAAGGCCAGGCGCCGCGCCCTCACCCTGCTGATCATCGTCCTGCTGATCGGCGTCCCGGCCGGCTACCTGGTGATCTCCGCGAACCAGAGCCGCAACAGCGGCAAGGACAAGGAGGCCAAGTACTCGGCGACCGGCCTGACCCCGGGCTGGCCGTCGAAGGTGCAGCGCCGCCTGTACCAGGTGACCGTCCCGCACCCGGCCGACTACATCGCCTCCTACGAGACGAACAACTGGAAGACCAGCCGCCTGTACGTGCAGTTCCGCACCAACGACGCCGGCCTGGACGCCTTCCTGCAGACCATGGGGACGCGCCGGGAGCAGCTGAAGAAGGGCGACATCGCCATCGGCGCCCGCGACCAGAAGGTCAGCGGCTGGCGCTTCACCGGCACCGGCGCCTGGTGGGGCCTGACCCACGCGCAGAAGAACCCGGCGCCCACCCAGGACGTGGTCGTGAACATGTCCGACCCGAATTACCCGATGGTCTACGTCGTCTCGCGCACGGTCCCGTGACCAGCGGGCCCCGCCCGCTGCCGGGACCGATTGTCAGACCCCGCCCGTAGAGTCGAAGACGTCTGATCCGGCACAGGGACGGGAGGTGGCAGGACGTATGAGCACAGGCGGCACGGCAGCGCCGGCCGAGCGCACGGCGGGCTCCGGTCGGACCGGCAACCCGGTCCCGGCGCGCCTCGCGTCCGTCTACCTTCCGGCGCCCCTCCCGCGCGAGGGCCGCATCGCCTTCTGGGACCCCGACGCGGGGCCCGTCGAGGGCGGCACCGACGAGCTCACGGTCGTCCGACGGCATGGCGCCGGGGTGCGCCGCCGGCAGGTGCGCGCGCTGACCCTGCCGCTCGCCGATGCCCTGCCCCTGCTGGTCCGGGCCCGCCGTGACCCGGCCGCCCATCCGGCCACGGCCTGCTGGGGCGCCGCCGCGCTGCACGCGCTGCGGCTGGCCGCCCGCGGCCGCCTGCTGCCGGGCCTCACCCCGGCCGGCCACGACGCCTGGCGGGCCGGCCCGCTGGAGCCGGAGGACATCGCCCACCTGCGCGCGATCGCCGCGGCCCTGCCCCCGGAGGGCCACGCCGTGCCGCTCGCGGCTCCCGGGCCGCTGCGGCTGCCCGAGCCGGAGGCCCTGATCCGCTCCTTCCTCGACGCGGTCGCCGACACCCTGCCCCGCACTCCGGCCGCCCCGCACACCGCCGGCCGCCCGTTCGCCGCCCGGGAGCCCGTCGCGCTGCCCCAGGCCCACGACTGGGCGGCCGAGGTCGCCGCCGGCATGGACGCCGGCGTGCGGATCTCCCTGCGCCTCGACCTGTCCGCGTACGACGTCTTCGACGCGGGCGCCAGCGACGGCGCCCGTGCCGCCGGAGCCGCGATCGTGCAGGTGCACAGCCTCGCCGACCCCACCCTGGTGGCCGACGCGGCGGCCCTGTGGGCGGGGGAGGCCGACACGGCGTTCGGGCCCCGCGCACGCGTGGACGCCGCCCTCGCGGTGCGGCGCGCGGCCCGGGTGTGGCCGCCCCTGGAGCGGCTCGCCGAGCAGGACGTGCCGGACGTCCTCGCCCTGTCCGAGGAGGAGCTGGGGGAGCTGCTCGGCGCCGGCGCCGCCCGCCTGGCCGCCGCCGGCGTCGCCGTGCACTGGCCGCGGGACCTCGCCCGGGACCTCACGGCCGCCGCCGTGGTCCGCCCGGCGCCCGGCTCGGCGACCGACGGCACCGGCTTCTTCGAGAGCGAGGAACTGCTCCAGTTCCGCTGGCAGCTGGCGCTCGGCGGTGACCCGCTCAGCGAGGACGAGATGGACGCCCTCGCCGAGGCCCACCGCCCGGTCGTACGGCTCCGGGACCGCTGGGTGCTGGTCGACCCGGCCCTCGTCCGCAAGGCCCGCAAACGGGAACTGGGCCTGCTCGACCCGGTCGACGCGCTGTCCGTCGCGCTCACCGGCACCGCCGACGTCGACGGCGAGAGCGTCGAGGCCGTCCCCGTCGGCGCGCTGGCCGCCCTCCGCGACCGGCTCACGGCGGGGCTGCGCCCGGCGGACCCGCCCCCGGGCCTGAACGCCACCCTCCGCGACTACCAGCTGCGCGGCCTCGCCTGGCTGGACCTCATGACCTCCCTCGGCCTCGGCGGCTGCCTCGCCGACGACATGGGCCTCGGCAAGACCGTCACCCTCATCGCCCTGCACCTGAAGCGCGCCCGCACCGAGCCGACCCTCGTGGTCTGCCCGGCCTCCCTGCTCGGCAACTGGCAGCGGGAGATCACCCGGTTCGCGCCCGGCGTCCCCGTCCGCCGCTTCCACGGCCCGGACCGCACCCTGGAGGGCGTCGACGGCGGCTTCGTCCTCACCACCTACGGCACCGCGCGGTCGGCGGCCGCCCAGCTCGCCGACTGCCCCTGGGGCATGGTCGTCGCCGACGAGGCCCAGCACGTGAAGAACCCGTACTCCGCCACGGCCAAGGCGCTGCGCACCCTCCCCGCCCCCGCGCGCGTGGCGCTCACCGGCACCCCGGTGGAGAACAACCTCTCCGAACTGTGGGCCCTGCTCGACTGGACCACCCCCGGACTCCTCGGCCCCCTGAAGTCCTTCCGCGCCCGGCACGCGCGAGCGGTGGAGAACGGCGAGGACGCGGAGGCGGTCGAGCGCCTGGCCCGCCTGGTCCGTCCCTTCCTGCTGCGCCGCAAGAAGTCCGACCCCGGCATCGTCCCCGAGCTGCCCCCGAAGACCGAGACGGACCACCCCGTCCCCCTCACCCGCGAGCAGGCCGCGCTGTACGAGGCAGTGGTGCGCGAGTCGATGCTGGCCATCGAGACCGCCGAGGGCATGGCGCGGCGCGGCCTGGTCCTGAAACTGCTGGGCGCCCTGAAGCAGATCTGCGACCACCCGGCGCTGTATCTGAAGGAGGACGCGCACCCGGACCGCCTGGTCCACCGCTCCGGCAAACTCGCCCTGCTCGACGAGCTGCTGGACACCCTGCTCGCCGAGGACGGCTCGGCGCTCGTCTTCACCCAGTACGTCGGCATGGCCCGCCTCATCACCGCCCACCTGTCCGCCCGCGCGGTCCCGGTCGACCTGCTGCACGGCGGTACGCCCGTGCCGGAGCGCGAGCGCATGGTCGACCGCTTCCAGAGCGGCGAGACCCCGGTCCTCGTCCTCTCCCTGAAGGCGGCGGGCACCGGCCTGAACCTCACCCGCGCGGGCCACGTCATCCACTTCGACCGCTGGTGGAACCCGGCGGTGGAGGAACAGGCCACCGACCGCGCCTACCGCATCGGCCAGACCCAGCCCGTCCAGGTCCACCGCCTGGTCACCGAGGGCACGGTGGAGGACCGCATCGCCGAGATGCTCACCGCCAAGCGCGCCCTGGCCGACGCCGTCCTCGGCTCCGGCGAGGCGGCCCTCACCGAACTCACCGACCGCGAGCTGTCCGACCTCGTCTCACTGAGGAGGCCGTCGTGACCCCCGAGGACGAAAGCCCCGCAGCCGCCGCCCGCCGCGCCTTGCGAGCCGCCCGAGCACGGGCCCGGGCCGAGCGTGAGGGCGAGGAGGGGGCGCTGGCCGAGCGTGCGGAGGGGGAGCGGGGGCCGGGCGAGCGCGTGGAGGGGGAGCGGGGGCCGGGCGAGCGTGCGGAGAGGGGCGAAGACGCTTCGGTTCGTCCGGCGACCGCGCCCGGGAGCGCACCGGCGGTGGGCGCGGGGCGAGGTGCGGCGCCGGAGGGCTCGGGGACGGACCCCTCCGAGGGGGCCGTCTACATCCCCGGCGAGGCGGAGCACACCGGCTCCGGGGCTGTAGAGGCGGGGGAGGCGGCGCGCGCGGCGCTCCGGGAGACGAAGCCGGCGCGGCGCGGCGACGACGAAGCTGCTGCGGCGCTGGGGGGCCGGGGCACGGGCGGCACACCCGAGACCCGCACACTTGAGACCGGCAAGCCCGAGGACGGCAAGCCCGAGACCGGCAAGCCCGAGACCGGCAAGCCCGAGACCGGCAAGCCCGAGGGCGGCGCCGCCAGGCCGCAGGCTCGGCCTGCCGATGTCGCCCGGGAAGCGCTGCGGGCGGCCCGGCGGCAGGCTGCGCGCGCCGAGGGAGAGGACGCCGCCCGTGGGCGGACGGGGGCGGAGGAGCCGCGCGCATGGCGCGGGGCCCGAGCGGCGGCGGGAAGCTCCGACCGTCCCACGTCGGCGCGCGCCACGGCCTCCGAATCGGGCTCCGCCGCGCGGGCCGCCCGGATCAAGGCGGTCCAGGACATGCGGCGTTACCTGGAGACTGCCTTCCGGATGCCGACATGGCCCGACACGGAGGAGGAGCAGCACCCGGACACCGCCGGGCCGGACCTCACACCCGCCGAGCGGACGTCCCCGCGCACGAACCCAGACCCCACCACCCCGCACCCCACAGACCCAGACCCGGCCCCGGCCCCAGCAGACCCAGAGTCAGCCCCATCCCCCACCCCCACCGCATCACCCCCGCACCTGCCCACCACCATGGCCACCCCGCACCGTGACAATGAACTGCGCCGTACCTTCCCGGAGTTCGGGCCGCGGGAGGCCACGGCGGAGGGTGCGCCGTTCGCGGGGACCTGGTGGGGGAACGCCTGGGTGGACGCGTTGGAGCAGGGGGCGCTGGATCCCAAGAGGCTGGCGCGGGGCCGGGGGTACGCCGACCAGGGGCACGTCGACGCGATCACGGTGACCCCGGGGCTCGTGCTGGCGTACGTCCGCGGTAGCCGTCCGCGCCCCTACCGCGTACAGGTGCGGGTCCGCACGCTGGACGACGAGGACTGGGCGCGCTTCCTGGACGCGTCCGCCGACCGGCCGGGCCACATCGCCGCGCTGCTCGACAAGGAGCTGCCCCAGTCCCTCGCCGACTGCGGTGTGCCGTTGCTGCCCGGCCCCGGCGATCTCGTACCTCACTGCAGCTGTCCCGACGCCGGGCACCCCTGCAAGCACGCGGCCGCGCTCTGTTACCAGACGGCGCGGCTGCTCGACGCCGACCCGTTCGTGCTGCTGTTGCTGCGCGGCCGGGGTGAGCAGAGCCTGCTCGACGCGCTGTCCCGGCGCAGCGCCGCCCGCGCGGCCCGCGCCGCCCGGGACCGGCAGCCGGAGACCCTGCCCGGTGTTCGCGCCACCGACGCCCTCGCCCCGCGTGAACTGCCGCCGCTTCCGCCGCCGTCGCCGGTGCCCCCGCACCCCGAGCAGCCGCCGGTGTATCCGGCGGCGCCCGGCGGCCCGGATCCCTTCGCGCTGGACCAGCTGGCGACCGACGCCGCCGCCCGCGCCCACGCGCTGCTCACCACCGGACGGGACCCGGTGGGGGAGCTGACCCTGTGGCAGGACGCGGTGCGCCTGGCCGCGGCCCGCCCCGGCTCCGGGCTCACCGCCGCCACCCGCGCGCTCTACGCCACGCTGGCCGCGGCCGTCGGCCGTACCCCGGCCGACCTCGCGCGGGCCGTCGCGGCCTGGCGGCAGGGCGGCCCCGACGGGCTGGCCGTCCTGGAGGAGCCGTGGGATCCGCCGGCCGGCCGTTTCGACCGGGCCCGCCCGCTGCTGCTCGCCGCCGACCTCCCGGCGTTCCGCCCCTGGCGCAACCGCCTCACCCATCCGCGCGGCCACGTCCAGCTCCGCCTCGGCCGTGACGGCCTGTGGTACGCCTACGAGTCGGAGCCGGGCCGGGACGACTGGTGGCCCCGCGGCACTCCCGATCTGGACCCGGTGGGCGCGCTCACCGGTCTCGGCACGCTGGACGACGTATGACGCCCGTGGCACGAGAAGGCCGGTGCCGGCAGCGGTGGTCGCTGCCGGCACCGGCCTCACGGTGCTGGGGTGCCCGGCTCAGTACGCGGAGTTGACGTTGTCGATGGAGCCGTAGCGGTGGGCGGCGTAGTTGGCCGCGGCGGTGATGTTGGCCACCGGGTCGGTGACGCTGTTGGCGGTGCCGGCCACGTGGTAGGCGTGGAAGGTCGGGTCGATGACCTGCAGCAGGCCCTTGGAGGGGGTGCCCTGCTTGGCGTTGACGTCCCAGTTGTTCTGGGCGCCGGGGTTGCCGCCGGACTCGCGCATGATGTTGCGCTTCAGACCCTCGTAGCTGCCGGGGATGCCCTTGGCCTTCATGATGCTCAGCGACTGCTTGATCCAGCCGTCGAGGTTGCCGGCGCCGCCAGACGTGCCCTTCGCGGTGGTGCCGGCGTCGTGCGAGGAAGCCGTGACCACCGTGTGGGCGGGCACCTGGGTCGCTTCTGCGGCCTGTGCGGTGGTCGGCATCAGGGTCAGGGCGGCGGCCGCCGCGCCGGTGGTGGTGATGCCGGTCAGGGCGAGCGTGCGCAGGCGGGCGATGCGGGTGCGGGTGGTCTTGGCCATGCGGAAGTAACCCTCCAGGGGGGAGACATCAGGGTGGTCGCCGTCGTGAGCGGGGCGGATCCGGCGGAGTCCCGTTCGGTCCGATCCATCGCTCCCGGCGACGACAGCAATAGTTAGCGGCGGACCGGGCGCTGCGCAATGATGTGACGTACTACGCAATTACGGAGTAATGTCCGAAATAGACGGTTATAGAGCTATCTGTGCAGCTCAGCACAGTGCTGGTTCTACGAAGCTGCTTAGGATGTGATCTGCCTCCTATGGGTGGCATCACACGCAGACCCCCGTTTTCCGGGGTTCCGCATCGCCGCACGCGGGGAAAGCGGCGGCTTTCTGTTCGGTCGGCGTGGGCGGGGCGCGGGTGGTCGGCGCCAGCATCTACACTCAGTTGGTAGCCGCAAGCAACGGAACGTGAGTGATGACCGTCCCACTCGTCCGCTGAAGCACCTCGACGGCGACCTGGTCGCCCGCACGTACACGAGCCTCGGAGCCGGGCCGCGCCCGGCCGGCGAGGCGAGGCAAGGAGATCCGCACGCATGACCACGTCCGCATCCCCGGCCCGTGGGGGAACCGAAGCGATATCCGCACCGGCTCCGGCCGGCAGGCTGACGCATCGTCAGATCATGACGATCCTCAGCGGCCTGATGCTGGGCATGTTCCTCGCGGCGCTCGACCAGACCATCGTCAGCACCTCGATCCGCACCATCGCCGACGATCTTCACGGCCTCAGCGCCCAGGCGTGGGTCACCACCGCGTACCTGATCACCTCGACGATCAGCACGCCGCTGTACGGCAAGCTCTCCGACCTCTACGGCCGTAAGCCCTACTTCCTGGCGGCCATCACGATCTTCATCGCCGGCTCGGCGGCCTGTTCGTTCGCCACCTCGATGACGGAGCTGTCCGCCTTCCGGGCCTTCCAGGGCATCGGCGCGGGCGGCCTGATGTCACTGGCGCTGGCGATCATCGGTGACATCGTGCCGCCCCGCGAGCGCGCCCGGTACCAGGGCTACATGCTCGCGATGTTCGGCTCCTCCAGCGTGCTCGGCCCGCTGATCGGCGGTTTCCTCGCGGGCCGCAGCAGCATCCTGACCATCGCCGGCTGGCGCTGGGTGTTCCTGGTCAACGTGCCGGTCGGCATCATCGCGCTGTTCGTCGTCGCCAAGGTGCTGAACCTCCCGCACACCCGGCGCGAGCACCGCATCGACTGGTGGGGCGCGCTCACCATCGCCGTCGGCGTGGTGCCGCTGCTGCTCGTGGCCGAGCAGGGCCAGGACTGGGGCTGGACCTCCACCCGGGCCTACGTCTGCTACGGCGTCGGCGTGCTCGGCCTGCTGGTGTGGGTCCTCGTCGAGCGGGCCATGGGCGATGAGGCCCTGATCCCGATGCGGCTGTTCCGCAGCGCGGTCTTCAGCAAGATGAGCCTGCTGTCCATCCTCATCGGCATGGGCATGTTCGGCGGGATGATGATGGTCCCGCTGTACCTGCAGATCGTGAAGGGCGTCAGCCCCACCCGGGCCGGCCTGCTGATGCTGCCGCTGATGGTCGGCATGATCGCCGGCACCATCGTGGTCGGCCGGATCATCCAGAAGACCGGCAAGTACAAGATCTTCCCGGTCATCGGCACCCTGCTGATCATCGCCGCCATGCTGCTGTTCCACTACCGCGTGCAGTGGGACACCGCCCTGCCGGAGACCATGGCCTACATGGCGCTGTTCGGCATCGGCCTGAGCGGATGCATGCAGATCCTCACCCTGGCCGTGCAGAACGCCGTCGAGCCCAAGGACATGGGCGTGGCGACCGCGTCGGCCACCTTCTTCCGGCAGATGGGCGGCACCGCCGGTACGGCCATCTTCCTCTCCGTGCTGTTCAGCACCGTCGGCGACAAGATCAGCTCGGCGTTCCGGGATGCGTACAGGACGCCCGCGTTCCAGGCCGCGCTCCACGACCCGGCCGTACGGGCCAACCCCGCGAACAGGCCGGTGCTGGAGATGTTCCAGCACCCCGGCGCGGGCGGCGGCAGCGGCTCGGGAGTGCTCGACGACTCCTCGTTCATCCAGCGGCTCGACCCGCGCCTGGCCGAGCCGTTCAAGGTCGGCTTCACCGACTCCATGCAGCTGGTGTTCATCATCGCGGCGGCCGTGATGGTCCTGGCCTTCCTGGTCGCCGTGTGGACCAAGGAGGTGCCGCTGCGCAAGGTCTCCGGACTGGAGGCACGCGCCGCGGAGGAGGGCGCCACCGGCCCGGCCCCCGAGCCGACCGCGACCACGCCCGCGGCGCCGGCCACGACGACGCCCGCCGAGCCCGCCGCCGCGGACCGCACCGACGCCGCCCCCGGCGCCGGTGGCGCCCAGCCCGCCGAGCCGGCCGGCGACCGTTTCGCGCCCGTCCAGGGCGGCAGGCACCACCGCGTCCACGGCCGTGTGCTGGACGGCGCCGGCGCCCCGGTGCCGCAGGCCGTGATCACGCTGATCGACGTCGGCGGACGGCAGCTCGGCCGTGCGGTCAGCGGCGCGGACGGGGCCTACACCCTGGACGTCACCGGACCGGGCACCTATGTGCTGATCGGCGCCGCCGGTTCCCGGCAGCCGCAGGCGGTGACGGTCCTCGTCGGTGACGAGCCGGTCGAGTGCGACCTCGCGCTGAGCGGCACCGTCGCCCTGACCGGCACGGTCCGCGACGCCGTCGAGGGGCAGCCGCTGGCGGGCGCCCTGCTGGTCGCCACCGACGTGCGCGGCGAGGTCGTGTCCTCCGGCACCTCGGCCGCCGACGGCGCCTTCGTCCTCGCCGACCTGGTCCCCGGCGGCTACACCCTCGTGGTGAACGCGCCCGGACACCGCCCGGCCGCCCTCCCGGTCCAGGTCACCCCGGGAGCCACGGACCCGTACGAGGTCCGACTGGAGCCCGGCGCCCGCATCAACGGCGTCGTCGGCACCCCCGCCGGCGGGCCCCTCCACGACGCCAAGGTCACCCTGCTGGACTCGGCGGGCAACGTGGTCGGCTCCGCCGTCACCGGCCCCGACGGCGCGTACGGGTTCACCGACCTGGACACCGGCGAGTACACCGTCATCGCCAGCGGCTACGCCCCGGTCGCCGCGTCGCTGCACCTGGACGGCAGCGGCGTCACCGACTTCGACCTGGAGCTGTCCCACGAGGAGCAGTCCCGCTAGCAGCAGCCGCGCCCCCAGCCCCGCCGGGCCCTCCCGGCGGGGCTTTCGCATGTGCTGGACGTCCGCGGCCTCTCGCCGGCCGTGGCCGACTGGCTGCGCGCCATCGGACGCCGAGGCGGTACCCGTCGGCAACTCGGCCGGCTGCCAAGTCGTGGCGGACCTGGCCGTTCACGCACCCGAGCTGGTGGGACCGGTGGTCACGAACGAGCCGACGTTCGACCGCCATGCCCGCTGCGCCCTGACGGCGTTGACCGCGAGCTACGCCGACTGCGGCCTGCGGCGGGGGCTGCGCACGTAGCTGCTCGCCCTGCACGATCCGGTGGAGGGCAAACTCCCTCACCTGCGCACACCAGTCGTCGTATCCGGGGGACCAGGGACCCGATCGTCCCGCGGGCCTGGGCGGAGGAGGTCGCCCGGCTGCTTCCGGACGGCCGTACGGCGTCGGTGCCGGGCGCCGGGCACCCCCTGAACTGTTCGGCGCCTCTGGAACTCGCCCGCATCACCCGGACGCTGCTCGCCTGAAGCGGTTCACGCCGATCACCGAGCCGGCCGTCACGCGGCCATGCTGAGTGCGGCGGCGCCGGCGATGGCGGCGTCGATGCGGGCGTGGATGACCAGGCTCGTGCTGCTCTCGTCGGCCGCGGCCTCCAGGAGGCGTCGTGCCGGGGCGTTGTGGGTGGCCACGGACATGAGAAGCCCGAGGCGACTGCACAGACGCTGTACGCGCAGGATCACGCCCACCATGGAGGCTCGGGCGGCCGGCTCGTCGAGCACGACGACGACGGAGGCCGGCCGATAGGCGTGGACCATGTCGCTGATCCTCGACAGAAGCTTTGCTCGCCCGCCGATGCCGGGATCGTCGTGCACCGTGATGACGAGCACTCCTTGCTCGAATGCATGAGAGAGCATGCCCTCCCGGGCCCCCTTGTTCTTAGCGGTCGGTTCCTCAGCCGGGTACCCGCCACGGACTGCGCCATACGGCAGCGCCGGCCACCCGGTCCAGGGCGGCCCGGCGCTCGTCGAGCGGCGCCTGCCGCTCCTCGGGGCGGCTCGGCCCACACCCGGTCGGGCAGCGCCCGCAGACGCCGTACGACCTGCGGGTGGAGGGAGCCGTACAGGAGCGTCCCGTCGAGAGCTGCGGAGACGATCTCGGGCCAGTGGGGCCAGGGGAACGACACGCGGGGGCGTCCTGTCCGGTCTAGCAGCCAGGCGGGGCCGAGCAGGCGGCGGACGAGCCGGAGCAGAGCGTCCTCCTCGATCTGGTCCAGCGCCTGCACCGCCGTCGTCGGGTCGTTGACGCGGGGGAGTGCGACCGGATCGCGAGGTCGGCCAGGAGGCGGAAGCCGCACGCCGCATCCTGCTGCACCGTGCGGGCTGGGGCCGTAGCGTATGCAGGCGGCCGCGCGCCGGGCCGGTACGGGTCGCGGCGCGCCGCGGGCGTCGAGACGGGCGGCCGGGCTGTCCACGGTGACGAAGTCACCCACCGCGTGCGCCAGGCGGACCCGCAGGCCGTGGCGGGCGGCCAACCGGGTGAGGAGGGTCCGTGTTCCATCCCGGCACGCTCGTCCTGATCATGACGGCCGCCGTGCTCGCCCCGCTCCTCGCGGAGGGAGCGGCACGGCGGCTCCGCATTCCCCTGGTCATCTTCGAAATCGGGCTCGGCATCGTCATCGGCCCGGACGTCCTCGGCTGGACCCACCCGGACCGGGTCGTCGACACGCTGTCCGATCTCGGACTGGCCATGCTGATCTTCCTGGCGGCTACGAGATCGAGTTCGCGGCCGTCCGCGGCAGCACCCTGCGCCGTGCCGCCGGCGCGTGGCTGGTCTCGCTGGCGCTCGGCATCGGGCTCGGTTTTCTCCTCAGCGGCGGGGAGACCTACCGGGCGTTCGTCATCGGTACGGCGCTCACCAGCACGGCGCTCGGCACTGTCCTGCCGATCCTGCGCGACGGCGGAGAACTGCGCGGCCGCTTCGGCACCGTGGTGTCGGCGTTCGGCGCGGTCGGTGAGTTCGGGCCCATCGTCGCCATCGCGCTGCTGCTCAGCGGACGCAAACCGGGAGAGTCGGCGGCCCTGCTCATCGCCTTCGCGGCGATCACCGCCGACGCCGTGTGGTGGGCGCTGCGGCCCAGGCCGCCCTGGTTCTCCCGCCTGATCGACACCACGCTGCACAGCAGCGGCCAGTTCGCGGTCCGCTTCGTCATGCTGCTGCTGGTCGGCATGCTCGCCCTGGCCGAGGCGTTCGGCCTCGGCATCCTGCTCGGTGCGTTCGCCGCGGGCGTCCTCACCCGGCTCGTCCTGCACGGCGCCTCCTCCGCGCACAGCGCCGAGGTGTTCGGCAAGGTGGAGGCGATGGGGCTCGGCTTCCTGGTACCGCTGTTCTACGTCGTCACCGGCATCGAGTTCGATCCGAGCGCC
This sequence comes from Streptomyces sp. NPDC007189, assembly GCF_040703635.1. Classification (NCBI taxonomy): domain Bacteria; kingdom Bacillati; phylum Actinomycetota; class Actinomycetes; order Kitasatosporales; family Streptomycetaceae; genus Streptomyces; species Streptomyces sp. NPDC007189. Next base: position 17,267 of record NZ_JBEYEY010000028.1, on the reverse strand, counting down.
CTGCTCGGCGGCGGGCGGGCGCTCGCCCTGCTGCCGGTGTTCCTGCTGCTGTTCCTGCTGGTGCGCGGCGGACCGGTCCATCTGCTGGCGCCCCGCGGCCTCGGTCCGGGCGGCCGTCCGGCCCTGACCCTGTTCGCGGCGACCTGCCTGCCACTGGTCGTGGCCATCACCACGATCGGCGTCGACCAGAAGGTGCTCGGCAGCGACGTGGCCGCCGCCCTGGTCGGCGCCGCGATGCTCTCCGTGCTCCTGCTGCCCCTGCTCGCGATGAGACTGCGCCGGCGCGCCGGCCGTGCCGAGCCGACACCGAACATCTCGACGGAGTCGGAGGCGTGGTGACGATGCCGGGCGGCTTCTCAGCGCGGCCGGTGACCCTGAGGACGTGGGCGAGCTGCGATGTCGCGCCGCGGACGAGCCGGGCCCCACGTCGTCACCACACGCGAGCCCGTCACCCGAACAGCCCCACCCTCCTGGCCGCTGCGCCGTACATCCCGGAAGGTCAAAGAGGTCAGGCGGACGACACCCACACCGCCCGCCCCGCAAGAAACGGAGCGCGACCATGACGGCACAGCCCCAGTCCGGGACGTCCTCGGGCAGCTACGGACCCGCCCCCACCCGCAACAGCCCCTGGGCCACCGGCGGCGCCACCTTCGCCGGCGTTCTGCTGCTCCTCAACGGCGTCCTGGCCGTCTTCCAGGGCATCTCCGCGATCGCCAAGGACGACGTCTACGCCCGCCTCGGCGACTACGTCTACAAGATCAACCTCACCGGCTGGGGGTGGATCCTGCTCGTCCTCGGCGTCATCGCCGCCTTCGCCGGCTGGGGCATCCTCTCCGGCGCCGCGTGGGCGCGGGTGGCCGGTATCGCGCTGGCGTCACTGAGCCTGATCGCCCAGTTCCTGTTCCTGCCGTACGCGCCGGTGTGGTCGGTCATCATGATGGCCATCGACGTGTTCGTGATCTGGTCCCTCGCCGTCTACCAGCCGGAGCCCGCACGACGCTGACACGCCGGCCACGCCGGTCCGCCCGCGGCCGATCCCCTTCGGCGCGGCGCTCGTCACACCCTGTGCAGCTTTCTCCGCGTCGACGCACTGGCCCACGCGGGCCGCCTCGACCGGGCCCGCTACGTCTTCGACCAGATGCTCACCTACGCCCACCACGTCGGCCTCTTCGCCGAGGAGATCGGCGCCCTGGACGAGGAACTCGACCGGGCCGGACGCTGACGTTCCTGTGTGGCCTGGGACACGCTCCGTACCCGTGATGATCTCGAGGCCGGCTCCGCTGGGCCAAGTGGGGGGACAGGGTTCCGTGTCCTTCCTGTGTCGAGCCGAGGGGGGAACAGCCCATGGACGAAAGACGCGACCGGCTGCCGCTGGACCACTGCGAGCGCAGCCTGCGCATCGCCGACGCCCGGCGAGCCGCCGCATGATGGCCGGCCGGGCGATCGTCGAAGTGGCGTACGGCGAGGGCTGGGACCCCGGGCGCGCAGCCGTGCTGGGGCCGGTCAGCTCCGCGGTGGCGGCCGCACGGGACGCCGCCGGGCAGCCGTACGCGGTGGTGCTGCGGCAGGAAGGCAGCCACGGCCTGATCGTCGCGCACGTGGCCTGGGAGCGTCACTACCTCGGGCTGTGGGTGTACGACGCGCGGGGGCGGCGGTTCCTGGAGATGGACCTGCGGCGCCTGGCGGAGGACCGGCTCTTCCTCGCTCACCAGCGTGGCTGGGCGTACGAGGACGGCATGCCGGAGTTCGCGGCGGACGCCGGGCGGGTGACGACCCGGCTGTGGCCGGACGGGAGCGGTACCCGGATCGTCGAACCCCGGGGCGACAAGGGCGGCTCGCTGCACACGACCGCGGACGTGCCCGAGGAACGGCGCTGGTTCCCGGTGCCTGCCTTCGGCCGGTGGCAGGGCCTGTTCGCCGTGCTCGGCTTTCCGGGAGCCGACAGCTGCGAGTTGCGCGAATCCCCGCAGGTGCACGAGGGCGAGCCGGCCCTGCCCAACTGGCGGGCTCCGCAAGGAATGCGGCCCCGGCATCTGAACGAACTGTTCACCGCGGGCGCCCGCTTCACGGCCGACGAGGCGTACACCGTCCGGGACCCGATCGAGGCCGGCACGCTGCACCTGCCCAGCGGGCGCCTGGTGGCGCGCGACCCCATGTACCGCGCGTGCGAACAGGACGCGGGCTTCACCGTGCCGGTGGCGCCCGGCAGTTACCCGGTGCAGCTGGCCTCGGCCGGCTACACGGCCGAGCATCTGGGCCGGACGCTCGTCATCGACGAGTACACCGCGGTCCGTGTACGGGTGTCCGAGCGCCCGGCTGTGAGCTGGGAGCCGGCGCTGCTGGAGGGGCAGGACGAACGCCTGCTGCGCGACGGCGAGTTCCACGGCTTCGGGGTGGACTCCGGCACCGGCTGCTTCGTCGACGCGACCATGGCCGGGGAACTGGGCGAACGGTTCGGGGGCGGTCGGGCAGCGGGCACGTGGAAGGAGAACGACCACGGCATCACGATCGTCGACGACCCGGCCACCGGCACCAACCTGATCGCCTACCCCAGCGGCCGGGGAGACGGATCGTACCCCGTGTGGATCGGCCGGGACACGGACGGCGAGGTCGCCTGCTTCGTGGCGGACATGCTGGTCCTGCACAGGGCGACCCCGACCCGAACCGCTCGCTGCGCGGGGCACTAGCCGACTGTCCATGCGAGGTTGCGGCTGTGCTGCGCCCGGTGCCGAACGCTGCCCTGAACCCCGACATGACCTGGGACGTTCCGGCCTCGCGGCATCATGCGGCCCGCGTTGCTGCGAGCCCCCGCGACAGGGGATTCCGCAGGACGTGAGAGGGTCTGACGCGTGAGTGAGACACCCCCGAACACCCTGCAATACCGCTTTGACGGGCCAGAAGACGCTCCGGTCCTGATCTTGGGTCCCTCACTGGGTACCACATGGCACAGGTTGTAGAGACCGTCTTTGGGCGTACACGTCAGTCCAGGGTGGGTGTGTAGTGGCAGGTCAGGGCATCGCAGTCCGGGGGAGTCGGCGTAGTTGGTGACAGACGTGTGAGAGCGTCCGTGCGACGAGAAGCCCCGCAGGTGCGGCCCGGCGGGGCTTCTGAGTAGGCGGATTTTAGTGTCCTCCGTGAGCACCGTTGCACTCGGGTTCTCCTCTCTCGAGCACCCGAAGCAAGGACGCGGCGACGACACGACTCTTACGGCCGATGCACAGCATGTGACCCGGGAACTCTTCGCGACCAACCAGGTCGTGGCCTTCACCCCTGCAAAGCTCAACCCTTTGGAGGCGTCTGAGGCACTGCTTGTTCCCTCCGATGTGCGTGGACCGCGTGAGCGAGGGGTGGCCACGCTGCTGCGGACCATCTTCGAACACCCCGACGCCGATGCCGCCCAGGCCCAGATGCGGCACGTCCTCGACGCCCTCGAGGCGAAGTTCCCCAAGGCCGCCGAACATCTCGACGCCGCGCGGGCCGACGTGCTGGCGTTCACCGCGTTCCCGCGCGAGATCTGGCGGCAGATTTGGTCCAACAATCCGCAAGAACGGCTGAACAAGGAGATCAGGCGTCGCACCGATGTGGTCGGCATCTTCCCCGACCGCACCGCCCTGATCCGCCTGGTCGGCGCGGTCCTGGCCGAGCAGAACGACGAGTGGACCGAGGCCCGCCGCTACATGGGACTCGACCTGCTGACCAAGGCCCGCTTCCACCCGATCGAGCCAGAAACCGACGACACCGTCCTGCCCACCGAACTCACCGCATAGCCTCGAAGAAGAGATCGCCGACTGGCCGTCGATACACCACTCCAGCGGACGTGACCCTGACGGGCCGCGTCCGGTCGGGCGGTGTACCCGGATGCGAGGCGGCAGCCGGGTACCCACATCCCTGCCTTCGGACCGGCACCCCGGTGCTCGTCGGTCGGAGTCTGCGGATGTCGCGGGGCTCGACGTAACGTCCTCCCCCGGAGGGTGGACGCTGTCCATGAACCTGCCGCGCTGGCAATCGGGGCGAAGCGGCATGATGTGGGTGTAAGACACTAGCCTCGGGCCATGGTGACGCGTACCCGGCTGTATCACGACGGCACTCTGGTCCTGGAGGACTTTCCCGTCAGTGACGTCCCTGCGCATCTCGCCGATCCGGCGTCGGTCCTGTGGCTGGACCTGTACCGGCCCGGAGCCGCTGAATTCACCATGCTCGGTCAGGAGTTCGGGATCCACGAACTGGCTCTGGAGGATGCCGCTCAGCGTGGGCAGCGGCCGAAACTCGACCGCTATCGCACCCACGAGTTCCTCAGCGCCTACGCCGTGACCGTCAGCCCGGACGGCGCGGAACTGACGTACAGCGAGATCGCCGTATTGCTCACCAGCCAGGCCATGATCACCGTCCGTAAGGACGACGGTCTCGACATCGAGGGCGTCGTCGCCCGGTGGGACGAGAGCCCGGACCTGGCCGGCCACGGCATCGGATTCCTGCTGCACGGCCTGCTCGACCATCTCGTGGACGGGCACTTCGCCGCGGTCCAGCAACTGGACGACAGCATCGAGGGGCTGGAGGTTCTGCTCTTCGCGGCTGGGCGCCGTGAGATCGAAGCCGTGCAACGCCGGGTTTTCGCACTGCGTAAATCGCTCGTTCAGCTGCGCCGCGTCGTGCTCCCGATGCGTGAGGTGGTCAACACCCTCATGCGCCCCGGTCTGCACCTGATCACCGACCCTCTCGTCCCGTACTACCAGGACGTCTACGACCACGTGCTGCGTGCCACCGAGTGGACGGAATCACTGCGGGACCTGGTGGCCTCGGTCATGGAGACGAACCTCTCGGTCCAGGCCAACAGCATGAACCTGATCATGAAGAAGGTGACGAGCTGGGCCGCGATCATCGCCGTACCCACCGCGATCACCGGCTACTACGGCCAGAACCTCCCCTATCCCGGTTTCGGCCGCGAGTCGGGATTCATCACCTCGGCCGCCGTCATCGTGGTCCTGTCCGCACTTCTGTATCTGACGTTCAAGCGCAAGGACTGGCTCTGACCGGCATCGGGCACCGCCGACCTGGTCCCGAAGGCAGGAAACTACCTGGTCATCCCCGGCTTTTCGGGCCGGTGAGCGGAGTAGTGTGAAGACACCGGGAGTTCATCGCGCACCGGCTCCGCTGCGGGTGCCGTTCCCGGTGATCGACAGCGCCGGGCCGCACCTACGAGGCCCGGGGACAGGTCCGCGCCATGGCCGTGACCATTGACCGTACGACATCGAGCAGACGTACGCCGCCGCCGGCCCGGCTGGCGCTGACACCCGCGCCGGGCGGGCTGGACGGTACGTGGTGGCCCCGCTCCCGTGCCCTCACTCGTGAGCTGCCATCCTTGACGGCCGCATTGGGCGATCTCTGGGGTCGTATCACGGGCGTCACCGTGCACCCGGCCTACTGGCCCGTCCTGCCGCACTGGGTGTCCGACGCCGGGCGCACCGTGCGGGTGGGCTGGTCCACCGAGGAGCAGGATCCGCACAGAGTCACTCTCTTCTCCGCTGCTGGCCGGCGGGATGTGCTGGTGATTCCGCCGGAAACCGGTGCGGATGCCGCCGCGCAGCTGATGGCCGGCGATGGCATCGATGTCCCGGCCCGGGAGGAAGCAGCAGAAAGGATAGATGCCAGAAGCAGGGAAGAAGCGTGGGAGGCCGACGGCGGAGCAGGCCGACCGTCGTCCCTGGCCCGGCCCATCGGCTCGGCAGGGCCTTCGCCCGGCGGTCGGCGGAGGTGAGATCCCATGCTCGTCATCGCTCTGGCCGTGCTGCTCGTCCTGATCGCCGTCGGGGTCGTTCTGATCCATCAGCTCAACGGTCAGCACGACGAACGGATCGCAGCCTTCCACTACAGCGATGTTGTGGCGGGGATCGGGCGTCGGCCCCGGATGCACCCTCGGTCGGCGGTGGGACGCGAGCGTTCCGACGCGTCCCACCGCGATGGCGACCGCCGATGACATCGACTCCGGCCCGACCACGAACGGTAGAGGATGGCGCGTCATGGCGATATTGCGAGACCGGAGGACGTACCGCGAGAGGATCATGCAGGCTCTGTACCAAGCCGCCGAAGGCAATCGCCTCCTGGGCGTCGACGGGGCGAAGCTCCGCAACGACCTCGGCATCCCTGAGCAGGACATGGCCGCTGCCTGCATGTACCTGGCGGGCGAAGGCTGGGTCGTCGTGGACTGGGAGAGGGGCAACACGCCCGCGATGATCACGCTGACGCACCAGGGGATCCGGCAGATGGAAACAGAAGAGGAAGGGCGTGGCTGAGCGACCGCATCGGCTTCTCGGACCGAAGCGAACCTTCACAAGGATTGTTCATGTCGGATTAATCCCCTTGGCGTAACGTGGAAAGCGGGTCGGCGCACTCTCACGTGCAATGACCCGGAAGGGCGGCTCCGGCGGGTATACGCCGGAGCCGTTGCCTGTTTTGTTTCCATAACCGCGTTCTGCGGCGAGACGCTCGCGCGAGCGTCTGCGGAGTACGGTGAGGGAGCAGGGTCGTATGCGGTCGCATGCTCTGCGGTGGCACTGATCTTTGCGGACGGGCGGACACCATGGCCGACTCAGACACCCCCGACCACCAGGCTCCTGCCGCACGCCGTCCACCGGCCGGTGAAACCCGGCACGGCCCTGCTGCGGCTGGAGACGACGCACCGTCGGCCTGGACGGGAGCGCCTGGGACGGACTGCCGACCCGGATCATGGTCGACGGCCGAGTCGTCCACATCGATTCCTTCCCGGTCGGTGACGACACCGTCCTCATCACCCGGGGCGACCGGGACCATTTCTCCCTGATGCTGGTCCCTCCGGACACGTCGCCCGACACGGCACGCGCCGCGATGGCCCGGGCCGTACGGCCCGACATCGTCACCGAGGCCAGGCAGATCCTTCTCGACACCGGCAGCGACACGCCGCCTGCGCCGACCTGACATCCACGGGACCGACTCCCCGCGAGCCTGTGAACTCCCTCTGCCGCCTGATCGGCGAGCGTCCGCTCCGTACCCCTCGCTTCGACCGGGCCACCAACCTGTGGCCGCTGGCTCTGCTCTGCTTCGGCGAGAGCCGGCACGACCTCCACCGCGGCGACCACGGCGACCCCATCCGCGCCCGGCACGCCGTCGACAGCGGCCAGCCGTGCGGCGGCGACCGGCTGCGCGGGAGCGATCACCGATAGTGGCGCCGACCGGCGACGGCGTGTCCCATCGCGCCGAGGACCCACAGGATGGCTCCGACGACCACCAGGATGATCACGGTTTCTTCCTTGGGGAGTAGTGCTGATTCCCTGTGAACTGCGAGGCGTTGAAAGCGCGTTGCGGTAGGAACGGTCGATCCTTTCCTTACTCCACTCTGTGTGGTTTGTGGCGGGAGACGTGCAGGCGGACCTCGGTGGGCATGTCGACAAGGCCGGTGGACCGGCGTGCGGTGCTGAGCGGGCCTTTGCAGAGGGCGCCGAGAGTGGCGCCGGGCGTGCCCTCGGGGGTGAGGGTGAGCCCGATTTGGGTGCGGTGGTGGGCGGGCCGGCCGGTGATGCGTACGGCCGCACGGTCGACCTCCGGCAGCGCACCGGCTTCGGCCGCGATCGCGTCGCTGAGTGCGCGGTCGCGCAGTTCGACGCCTTCCTGTGGGGGTGTGCCGCCGACGGTCAGTGAGCCGGGGCGGCGTCGGCTCAGCTGGGCGAGCAGCCACCACAGGGCGAGCAGGGCGGTGAGGGCGAGGGCGGCGGTGACCGCGGGCCACCACCACCAGCCCTGGCTGCTCCAGCGGGCCCGGTCGGCGGAGCCGAGCAGGACGTCGTCCGGGGTGGTCAGGGGCCAGCCGGCGGGCGGGACCAGATCATGTCGCCGGTAGAGGTCGAGTCCGGCGAAGAGGATCAGCAGTCCGCCGCCGAGCAGGACCAGGCCGGCGAGGGCCAGCAGACTGCGGTTGAGCGCGGATCGCGGCGTCATGGTGCGGGCTCCGGTGCTGAGTTATTCGGTGCGTTGCCGCACCCGTACGACGATGCGGGGAGGGCGGGCGACGGCCAGCCGGTCGCGTTCCTCGTCGAGGACGGCGGTGAGGTCGTCCTTCACCCGCTGGGGGTCGCGGAAGCGGACGTCCGCGCGGGCTTTGATGCGGTGGCGGCCTACCAGGACGTGCGCCGAGCCGACTCCGGGGACTCGCATGGCGGCGTCACGCAGCAGGTCGGCGGCGCCGTCGCGGTCCAGGAAGGCCCGCACTCGGGGACAGTCGGCGGGTGAGCGCAGGGGCAGCCATCGGCGCTGACCAGGAGTGAGGGCGAGGACCACCAGCCAGACGCCGACGGCGGCGGCCACGGCGGATCCCGTCATCATCCACACGTCGTCCACGGGACGGGCGGCCAGTTCGTCGGCCAGATGCCGCCGCCAGGCCGCTGCCGGACGTCCCGCCCGGACGGCGATGACGTCGACCAGCGCCGCGACCGTGGCCACGAGGATCACCGTCGCGACCAGCGCCGCCGTGATGCGACGCGCCGACCACTTGCGGTGGGTCCGGTGCCCTCTGCCGGGCTCACCGGGTGGGGGGCCCGAGGTGGGCACGTCGCGTTCGGGCGGGTCGGGCTCCTTCGTCAGCGGCACTGCGCCACGGGGCGCGGGCGATGCGGAGCTGCGGTCCGGAGGACCGGGGTCGGGTGTCATCGCGACCGCCCTTCCTCCACGGCGTGCCCGGCGACCCGGGCCGCGTGGCCGCTCACTGGACCCGCCCCCGGCTCCCATCGGCGGCGGTCACCAGCCGTCGTACCGTGAGGAGGACCTCTCCCACGCGCAAGCCGGTCAGCTGAGCGACCCGTTCGGCGACGTCCTGCTGGATCCGCTCGCAGACACGGGGGATGTCGGTGGGATAGGGCAGGTCCATGGTCAGGTGCAGGCCCACCGATCCGGTACGGACGGCGGCGGAGGCGCTGGTTGCCGTCGGCCCGCCCCGGTCCGGCGGTACGGCGGCCCGCCGGGCCTGGGCCGTGCGTGCGGCCTGCGTGGCGATACGGGCGACCACCCTGTCCGGGATGACGGTGGCTCCCCGCTCGGCCGGGGGCGGCAGGCCGGGGGCCGGCGCCGGTGGGCCCGACGCCTTGCCGGGGGAACCGGGCCGGGTCTTCACCGCCGCCTCCGTGCCCGGACGTCGAGGTCGCCCTGCAGGGCGAGGCCGACGATCAGTCCCGCCGTACCCAGGACCAGGACCAGGAGAAATGCCCAGAAGCCGCCGAAGTATCCGGCGAAGCCCAGGGCCATGCCGGCCGCGAGGCCCGTCGTTGCTGCGTTCATAATGCACTCACCCGTCTCGCGCAGGTGCGTCACCGTGCGCGCGATCTACCGCGCCCGTGCCGGGCCCGGCGGTGGATCACCTCACGCGGCCCTCCTCCGGTCCGGCCTCTTCCTCCTCGTCGGGAAGGTGGACGTCGTCGACGGCGATGTTCACCTCGACGACCTCCAGGCCCGTCATCCGCTCCACGGCGCTGATGACATTGGTGCGGACACCGCCGGCGACGTCGACGATGGGGACGCCGTACTCGACGACGACGTCCAGGTCGACAGCGGCCTGACGCTCGCCGACCTCCACCTTCACTCCTCGCGTGACGGCTCCGCCTCCGCCTCCGGGGACGCGTTCGCGCATGGCACCGAAGGCGCGGGCCATCCCTGCTCCCAGGCTGTAGATGCCCGGCACCTCGCGGGCGGCCATGCCCGCGATCTTGGCCACCACGCCGTCGGCGATGGTGGTCTTCCCCCGTGTCTCGGCCGGAGCCCCGGCCCCGGTGCGGCCTTTCAGTGCGCTCACGCCCACATCGGGCCTGCCGCCCCCGCCGACGCTGGTGATGTTCTCCGTCATGACGGTCGCCTCGATCGGTCGGCCGGACACCGAAGTGGTGCCCGTCAAAGAGTTGGACACACGGTTCCGCGTACGTCTCACGCGCATGTCATGTGACGTGCATCACATCTCTGCTTGGGGGTACACGCTCCTTCCGAGCCTGCGTGGGAGCGCCATGATCGAACACACCGCTTCCCCACGACTGGGAGCCGACCTGCCCGATCGACTGCTGGCCGTGCGGGCGGCCGAGGGAGACGACGACTCCTTCGCCCTCCTCGTCCAGCGGCACAGCCGACCCCTCCTGGCCCTGGCCCGCTGCATGCTGGGCAACCCCCAGGACGCCGAGGAGGCCGTTCAGGACGCCTTCGTCAGCGCCTGGAGGCGACTGCCGGAATACCGCCACAGCGCGGAGTTCCGCACCTGGATGTACCGGATCACCGTCAACCGCTGCCTCACCATGCGCCGCCGCCGGCCACCGCCCGTCCCCCTGGACATCGTCGCCGAACCCACGACGGACGACGCGTGGAGCCACCCCGCCCGGACCGCCGAGCAGGACGCGGCCACGGCCGCCCTGTCCCGCGCGCTCGCCGAGCTGGACGCCGGACAGCGGGTCTGCTGGATCCTGCGGGAACTGCAGGGCCTGCCCTACAAGGAGATAGCCCACGTGACGCGGACCAGCGAGCAGACAGTGCGCGGCAGACTGTTCAGGGCACGCCGATCCCTGCAGGAGGCGATGGGCCCATGGCGCTAGACGACCCGCACAAGCGGCCTTACGCAGCACCCGGAGCCGACTGGCCCCGCAACGGCTCAGCCGCGGACGTGCCCCCGTTCGCAGGCGACGAGGTCCTGCCCTGCGGCCACCTGCTCAGCCGCGTCTGGGAAGAGGCGCACGACGCGGCACCGCCCCCGGACCCGCACACGGTGTCCTGTCCTCACTGCCGAGATGCCGTCGAGGGACTGTCCACGGTGAACGCGGCCACCCGGGCGCTGCGCGCCGAGGACCCTCCCGGCCTGCACGCACTCGCCGACCGCGTCATGGACATCGTCAGGGCAGAGGTCCGGCTCGGGCGGCTGCTTCCCCTGGCCGACCCGGACCTCGAACTTCGGATCGCCGAGAGCGCCGCGGCGAAGGTACTGCGGCGGGCCGCGGACACGGTCCCCGGTGCCAGAGCCGCGACCTGTCGGCTGATACCCGAGGGCAACGGCACCGGCGTGCGGGTGACCATGACCCTGGCCGCCGCCCTCGACCGCCCGCTGCCCGACCGGGTCCACCAGGTACGCCGATCGGTCCTCCACTCGGCCGGGCAGGACCTGGGGCTCGCGGTGACGGCCGTCGACATCACCGTGGTCGACGTACTGGAGCCGTGGCCGCCCCTCGACCCCGGTTCGGCGACCGGCGGTGGTACGTGATGACCGCCACCGGCACCACCGCGCTCCTCGGCGTCGCGGCCGAGGCGGCCCTCACGGTCCCTGGCGTGACCGGACTGCAACCCCGCCTCGCCCACCGCCTCGCGGCAGTCGCCGCGCCCACCTGGGCGAACACCACGCCCCACCGCGCGCCGCCCGACGCCGGCGTTCGCGCCGACCGGGCGCCGGGCGGTGCGGGATGGCACATCGAGGTGCGCTGCGTCCTGACCGAGGGACGGCGGGCGCTGGACATCGCCCGGAACGTCCACGGCCGGGTGGCTGCCGCCGTCATCGCTCACCTCGCCACCCGCGGTGTCGCGGAGCCGGTCACCGTCGCTGTCACGGTGACCGGTATCGCCGCCTGGCACGACGCGGCATGAGCGATCGGGCGCGGGCCTCGCGACCGTCGCTCCTTCGCCTCCTGCGCTGACTGCGGCGGCGGGCGGCCGGCGCCTCGTGCTCCGTTCAGCCGGTAGCCGCAACGGTCCGTCGACCCCCGACGAGGAGTACCCTGGTGGTTACCGAGAGCAATCCGTACACCAGCTTCCACGCTGACGTCGTTCTCGGCGATTCACGACAACCGGGTCGGCCACGACCGGCCCGGGGTTGGGTCCGTGTCATGATCGCGACCATTCCGTTGACGCCCGCGGACGAGGACCGGACTCCTTCTTCGTCGCCTCTCCGACTCGTCCTGGCACCTCTCGGAACCGCTCCGGCACTGATCGACGGTGCCTGGTGGCCCCGCTCCCGCGACCTGACGGCGGAGCTTCCCGCACTCATCGAGGTCCTCGACCCGCAGTGGGGCCGGATCACCCGGGTAACGGTGAATCCCGCATTCTGGCCCGTCATCCCGCGAAAGGTGCCCGTTCGCGGGCACGTGGTGCACGTCGGCTGGTTCGAGGCCGAGCAGGACCCGCACGAGCTGCTGCTGCTCTCCTACACCGTCGGCCGCTGGGACCTGCTGGTCATCCCGCCGGAGACAGAACCGGCCACCGCGGCTCGGCTCATGGCCACGGCCACCGACCCGTCGCGGACCCTCACGGCGACCGGCCTGATCCATGAGGCCGAGCGCTTCCGGACCGCGGCAGAGGAAGCGGCCGACCGGGGCTCACTCCGGGAGGCGGTCTGGGACTCCGAAGGCGGACATGCCGCACGTACCCCTGCCGCAGAGGTCATCGGCCATGTGCCCACCCCGGCAGTAGGAATGTGACAGGCAGGGAGAACGTCACCACGGTGGGTGTGCTCCGGATGCGGCTGCTCATCACGCACAGATATCCGCCGTAGTGGACTCCGTCCGATTGCCGGCGCATCCCCCGAGGTGACAAGCCGACCCTGCGCCTGGAACAGCCGACCCTGCGCCTGGAACACAGGCTGCCGAACCGGCCGTTCGCCTCTCCGCACGCGAGCACGACCGTGTACCGAGCGCAGGATGAGCCGCGTGTCCGGTCCTTCGCGCGCGCCAGGGTCGTCTTCTGAACCGAGGTGCCATGTCCATTCCCCAGCCGATCCTCTACCGGCACGACAGGAACAGCCGGGCGCTGATCACCCTGGCCTGTGAGATCGATCTGACAATGGAGCACGTCGTGCGCGAGTCACTGGCAATGCCTGCGCGACGGCATCCGAACCATCGACGTCGACCTGACCACGGTCACCTTCTGCGACGTGACCGGCCTCAACGCCTTCCTCCACGCGTCGCGGGCCACTACCGTGGCCGACGGATCCCTGCGCTTGCACCACCCGCCCCCGGCGCTGGCACGAATCATCGCCCTCACCGGTAACAGCACTCTGCTCCACGGCCACCCGGGAGACCTCCCACCGCGGCCTTCTGCACCGCCGTTGACGCCGGGAGCGCCAAGCCGAGGGCTCACCCGCGCACCCAGGACGATCCCTACGACCGGGTGCTGATGGTGGCGGGTGATCGGCACGGGTCACCGACCGCCCTGGCGAAGCAGCGCGGCCCGGGCGGGAACGATCACCGTGATGACTGTCCCAGGAACGCCTGCCCGAGCGTCGACCCGCCGAAAGAAGGCACTCCCCGGTGCGAAATACTCTTTCGATGAGTTCACGCACTTCCCCGATCAGCCAGTCGCTCACGATACGGAGGGCTGTCGCACGGGATGCCAAACGGCTCACGCGGCTCGTGCGTGGCTCAAGCGCCTACCAGGGCAAGTACGCAGCCGCGGTCGCGGGCTACCGGGTCGGTCCTGATTACATCGAGGCCCACCGCGCCTTCGTGGCCGTCGGAGCCGACGAGCATGGGGGCCGGGTCCTCGGGTTCTACTCGCTCGTCCTCGAGCCACCGGAGCTCGACCTGCTGTTCGTTGCTGACGAAGCGCAAGGACGGGGCATTGGACGGCTGCTCGTCGCGCACATGCAGTCCGAGGCCCGTGCCGCCGGGCTCGACCGTGTCAAGGTCGTGTCGCATCTTCCCGCCGAGGACTTCTACCACCGTGTTGGCGCGGTGCGGACCGGGACCGCGTTTGCGAACCCGCCCGCCGTGCCGTGGGACCGTCCCGAACTCGAGTTTCGCATTCCTTCGGACTGACGCGGTGTGCCGGTTGGCGAGGCACCGGCTTCGCTGCGTGGTGGCCGGCTTGCAGGAGCCGCTGGACGCCGCGCTCTGCGTGTGTGTGGTCTCCTCTGCCCTGGCGCCGTGATCTCCTGCGCCAGCGGTCTGCCGCGATGCGCTCGCCGGGGTGTTCTTCCAGGGCTCGCAGGAGCAGTTCCTACACCGTCACACGGGTGGTGACCTCGCCCAGTGACGCGAGCATCAGCCGATAGTCGGGGAACTCCTCGGGCAGCAAACGGCAATGCCGGTCCTCCCGGTCGGCCACGCGGAGCCAGATCCCGTGCGGCAGTCGCACCAGCTCGCTGCGGCGGATATCGGCGACCGCGGCCCGCATCTCATCGCCGTTGACCGTGCCGGCCCATGTCTGCCTCGGTGGTTCGGTCGGCACCAGGGTTCGGGTGAGAGCCGGTATCGGTCAGTCGCGGTCAGGGTGACCGCCTCATGCCTCGCCTCGATACGCAGCCCGGCAAGCACCGGCATGCCGGGCTCGCGTGCGGTCGCGATCAGGACCTGCTCGACCGCATCCGCCAGCACGGGACCCTTCAGCGCCGTGATCGGAAGCCCCGGCACGTTCGCGAGCGCGGACTTGATGACAGCAGCCTTCTGCTGTGGGGCCGCCGCGTCTCCCACGACCTTCGACACATGCTCATCGAGCAGCCGGGGTACCTCGGCAGCCCCGGAACCCCGTACCGCCTCGACACCAGCGCGGGGCATGGCAATCTCACGGAACGGGCGCAGCACGGTCGCCCGCGCCACCTGGTCAGCGCTGTAGTAGCGGTAGCCCGAGATCGGGTCGACTTCGGCAGGGGGCAGCAGCCCGGAGTCGGCGAAGAACCGCAACGCGCTGGAGGTCACACCGCTGCGCTGGGCAAAGACCCCGATCGGCATCAGCTCAGAATTTCGGCACCTCGCCATCGTTGAGCTTCAACCAACTCGAAGGTCGACACCGACGAGCGGCGCTACGAACCTCATGGCCAGCAACATCCAGGAGTGCTGAATGCTGCGCACCATGCATAAGTCCAAGATCTAGCGTTTGGGAGCTTCCGCAGCTCGAAGCGCTGATCGCCGCGTCCGGGTCAGCAAATGGTCAGCATCGGGCCGGACGGCGTCCGGCTTGCTGACCTGCACCCGCAGCAGGGGTCTGCTGCCCCGCTCGGGCCTGTCCGGCGGATCATGCCGGGGCGTCCCACTGGCGCTGAATCGCTGTAGCGTCCCGCCGGACAAGGAGCTGGGTGGAGCAGGTTGGGTCCGTCGATAAATACCTCGACATCGGTCGCGGTGATCGGGGACGCTTCGCGCGATGACCAGAATCGACGACACCCCGCCCGCGTGGGACGAGCGCACCCAGCTCACCACGTTTCTCGACTACGCACGTGACACCGCCCGCGCCAAGTGCGATGGCGTCTCCGCGGAGAACGCACGCAAGGCGCTCCTGCCGGGCTCACCGCTGATGACCATGAGCGGACTGATCAACCACCTCCGCTGGGTCGAGTACTACTGGTTCCAAGTGGTCTTCCTCGGCGAGGAAGACCGGGGCCCCTGGACCGAGGAGGACCCCGACCGCGAGATGCGTATCGCCGTCGACTTCCCGCTCACGCAGTTGCTCGACGAATACGCTGAACAGAGCGCCCACTACCGCGAACTGGTCGCCGGGAACGGCCTGGACAAGCATGCCCAGCGAGCCGTCCGCAACGGCCTCCACGTCGACCTGCGCTGGATCCTCCTCCACCTCACCGAGGAGACGGCCCGCCACAACGGCCACCTGGACATCCTGCGCGAGATGCTCGACGGCACGACCGGCGACTAGATCCGGCGGAGATCATGGGCGGAGCCAGAGTCGGATCGAGGCGACGGTGACGGTGCCGTGGAAGATGTAACCGCGCTTGTCGAATCTCGTGGCCACGGCCCGGGAGTCTTCAGCGCGTTGATCGTCCGCTCGACTTCGTTCCTTCGCTTGTAGATCGTCTTGTCGAAGCCGACAGGTCGGCCGCCCTTGCTGCCGCGGGCTTGGCGGTTGGCCCGCTGGTTCTTCGGTTCGGGGATGGAGTGCTTGATCTGGCGTCGGCGCATATAGCGGCGGTTGCGACGGGAGGAATACGCCTTGTCGCCGCCGAGATGGTCGGGCCGAGTGCGAGGGCGTCCGTCACTGGGGCGGCCAACACGGATGCGTTCCATGACCGGAATGAGCTGTGGAGCGTCGCCCCATTGGCCCGGAGTGATCAGCAGGACCAGGGGGCGGCGTCCACCCTCACCGGCGAGGTGGATCTTGCAGGTCAGGCCGCCCCGGGAGCGTCCGAGTCCCTCGTCGGGGCGGTGCTGCCGGGGCGTGCGTCTTCCCGGCACTCGTGGCGGTTTCCTACGAGCGCCGGGAGCGTGCTGATGGGCCCGGCAGGAGGTCGAGTCGACGCTCACCATCGACCAGTCGATCCGGCCTTCCGCGTCGGCGTTGGCCAGGACGGCCGCGAAGATCCCCTCCCAGGTGCCGTCCGCCGACCAACGTCTGTGCCGTTCGTACACCGTCTTCCATGGACCGAAACGCACAGGTAGATCCCGCCATGGCACCCCAGTGCGCAGTCGGTACAGGATCCCGTTGATGACCCTGCGGTGACCGGCCCAACGGCCGCCCCGCTTCCCGGACTTCGGCAGGTGCGGCTTCAGCCGGGCCCACTCCTCATGCGTTAAATCTCCCCGCTCCATGCTCATGCCAACGGCCCGCAGCCGAGACGGTCACATGATCCGCCGGACAGGCCCTAGGCGCCCCGCTCGTAAGGCTCGATGCGTGGCTCGACAGCTCGCCCGTGGGGTGGGGCCGTTCTCCAAGGGAACGGTTGTTCCAGACCGACCCGCTGCAAGCCCCGTACACAGGGGCGATCGGTATCAGCGGCGCGAGGTTATGCCGTGTGTTAGTCCTACGCGTTTGCGTGGTCGTCGCGGTGGGCGATTCTGTGTGTTCCGTTCGGCTTGTGCGTGGGCTGTCCAAACCTGCCGGGCCTTCCTCGGTAAGTTCCCTTGCGGAAGGCTGTTTATGAAGCATCCCAATGACTCCGGTATCGCTCACGGCAGTCCCGCCCAGCCTGGGGCAACGACCCCGACGCTGCTCCCGGCCGTCACCTTCGCCGGTCTGGAACTGCCGACGGAGGTGCTGCGGACACTGAGCGAACTCGGGGTGCGCGAACCCTTTCCGATCCAGGCCGCCACACTGCCCGATGCCCTGGAGGGGTGCGACATCCTGGGGCGCGGGCGCACTGGATCGGGCAAGACGCTCGCTTTCGGCCTGCCGCTGCTGACCCGTACGGCCGGGCGGCGCGCGGAACCGAAGCAGCCCCTTGCTCTGATCCTGGTGCCTACCCGGGAGCTGGCCCAGCAGGTCACCCAGGCGCTGGCGCCGTACGCCGAGGCACTGCGGCTGCGAATGGCCACGGTCGTCGGCGGCATGTCGATCGGCCGGCA
>NZ_JBEYEY010000027.1:0-64293 GCF_040703635.1 Streptomyces sp. NPDC007189 | reverse complement strand
CGGCGACGGCGGTGCCGGTGACCGCCAGGACGGCCAGGCCGACAGCTGCAGCGGAGACCTTGGTGGCGCGTCTCATGTGCGTGTCCTTCCAACTGTGGATTGATCAGCGCACGCTAAGCAGTAGATCCAGCAGTCGCTACCAACGGGTTCCAACGGCTCGGTGAATTGCTCTTCCTCCCGCCGGTCGACCAAGCGGGAGCATCCACCCGCCCACTGCCCGGTCAGAGCTCTGGCCTGCTGCAAAGGGTGGGAGAGCAAGATCCGCGAGTGCCCCAGCTCTCCGCTCCGGGTGCAGGTATGCAACTCCTGGAGTGTTGCAGCCTCTTACAGCTCACTTCGTTTGGCGTGATCTTGCGGCATGCTGTTCGCGTGTCGAACGAGTTGGTCGAGCGGATGGCGCCGGACGGATAGTGGGAGCTGT
Organism: Streptomyces sp. NPDC007189; assembly: GCF_040703635.1. Lineage (NCBI taxonomy): Bacteria > Bacillati > Actinomycetota > Actinomycetes > Kitasatosporales > Streptomycetaceae > Streptomyces > Streptomyces sp. NPDC007189. Next base: position 63,872 of record NZ_JBEYEY010000027.1, on the reverse strand, counting down.
ATCAGCGGGTGGTGCCGCCGGCTCTGGTGCGACCGCAGGGTGGCGGTCGCAGACGACAGGGCGACCCGGAGGTTCTGGCGGCCATCGTGTTCGTCGCCACGTCCGGCTGCACGTGGAACCAGCTTCCGCCCGGCTTTGGCCCGTCGGGCGTCACCACTTCCGCCGCTTCACCGAGTGGTCGCAGGCTCGGACCTGACCGCGGCCCGCGCCCACCACATCCTGCGGAGCTGCGAACGCCAGGGCGTCCCGATCCTCGGCGACCGGGCCTACATGGGCGCCGGCCCCTGGGTGACCACACCCGCCAGGCGCCCGCCAGGCGGTGAGCTGCCGCTGACCCAGCGCACCGTCAACCACACGCTGTCCGCGGCACGATCACCGGTCGAGCGCGGCGTGGCCCGGCTCAAGCCCTGGCGCATCCTCCGCAAGGCCCGATGCAGCCCGAATCGAATCACGTCCATCACCGCGGCCGTCCTCACCCTGGAACGGCAACGCTGAAAGAGCTCAGTGTATCTGGCGCCGAAACAGCCGCGCGGGCAGGTGACACGATCCCGCAACTCCCTAGAGCGATCGATGCTGGAGCGTCCAGCAACAGTCTCTATCGCAATGACTTGAGGCGTCGCCAGCAGGTGCGTGCGCATCCGAGGGTGAGGAAGGCTTCGTGGATGTCGTCACATATCTCTCAGCGTATCCGCAGGCGGTGGAAACCAGTGCAGATGGGCGAAAGTCCGCTCCCCGAATCAGCGTTGAGTGCCCAGTCCGGAACCGCGCTCGGTGCCGCGGCGGGCGATCAAAGGCTTCACACCGAGGTCCCGGACTAGTGCTCCAGTACGGTTTCGTGATCCACGGCTGGACGGTGCGGCAAGTCGTCACGGCGACGTGTCCCTGGAGCCGCAGACGCTGTCGGATGCTGCTCGCATCCACGGTTGTGCTGGCCTGCCGTTGATTGTGTGTCCCGGGTGTTGGGGAACTCCCCGCAGCACCACAGAAGTTGAGGAATCCTAGGTGCCCGTGACCGAACATACGAGTGAAACGGCTCCGGACAGTGAGGTCAGGGCGCTCCTTCGGGTCTTGGACGGGCAGCGCCGCCACGTTCTCGGCATCCTTGACGGGCTCGACGCCGAGGCGCTGCGGCGGCCGGTGCTGCCATCCGGATGGCACTGCCTGGGGATGGTCCAGCACCTTGCGCTGGACGTTGAGCGTTTCTGGTTCCGTGCAGTTGTCGCCGGGGACAAGCAGATCATCCACGGCCTGACGAGCGGCGACGAAGCTTGGAACGTGGCGCCGGAAGCGCGGGCCGACGACGTGCTCGACGGATACCGGCAGGAGGCGGAGCTCTCCGACGCCATCATCACCGCTACCCCTGCTGACGCCGTCCTGGCCTGGTGGCCTCACGACCTGTTCGGCGAACCGCATTTGTACACCCTGCGCGACGTCCTGTTGCACGTCATCACCGAGACGGCATGCCACGCCGGCCACCTCGATGCGGCACGAGAGCTCATCGACGGCCGGCGCTGGTTGGTCCTGACCTAGCACTGCGGTCCAGCTTCATGATCTCGTGTCAGCGGCGGCCGGGGCCGGGTACGACCACCGCCTGATCACCGGGGGTTGTGTGGACTCCTGAAGATCGTGCGGTGACCGCGGGCCACGGCGTGGACCCTGCGTGTTGCCGGGCGATGTTCGACCAGGTCATGGCCCGTATCGCGGGCTGTTTCGGGCGAGTTGAGCCCCGGGCCGTAGCCCGCGCCTACCTGCTCGGGATCCTGCACGGCCGGTACTGCGCCGCCCGCGCCCTGCGGCTGCCGCGCTGAAACACCCGAAGAGGGCGCGCGGCGGTGTGATGTGGCCCCTCGAGGCTCAGTTGCCTGCCACCGATCTGTCAGCAGACAGGGGGAACGTTACCCAAGCAGACGACTTCTAGGATGCGTCGGCGTAGGCAAGATGGGCCTCGCAGACGGTGCAGCGGAACAGCATGGCGCTCGCTCCCTCGCCCAGGTGGGTCAGGAAGTGCTCAAGCTGGTTTTCGTCGTGCCAGCCGTCGATGCGCAGGTCGGCCCGCAGCTGGTCGAGGGCTTCGGGATGCGCCGCGAGCTCGGTGTAGCCGACTTCCCCTACGAAGGCGGCCGCGTCCTGGCAGTGGACGAGCCAGTGCGGATCCTGCCAGGCGTGGAAGCCAGGGGTGCGGCGGGTGACCTCGTGCAGGACGTTCTCGCTGACACTGTCGAGCCCGTAGGAGTCGGTGAATTCACCCGCGAAGCGTTCGGCCGCGCTGCCGTCTGCGATGCACCAGGGGCAGAAACGTCCGCTGACGTCCTGGGCGGTGTAGAAGGTGGCCGTGTAGATCCAGCCCGTGCTGCGCTTGCAGCAGGCGCACGTCTCGCAGGCTGCGCGGATGGCCCCGCTTGCGAGGGGGTCTGGGTGATAGCGGAAGAAGGGCAGGCGGGCATTCATCACCGGCTCCCGATACTCTGCGCCCCTGCCTACCGATTCCATGAAGCGCAGTCTGTCCGGGAGCGGGTCCGGTGATCAAGGGCTGTGTCAAACTCCTCGCCCACCGCTCTAGCTGTGATCGTCGTCCATCCTGCGGGGCCTCATGCCCAGGATCAGATTTTCGAGGGCGTGCGGCATTGGCCCGAAGCTGGCGACCCAGGTCGCGACAAGGTAGATCTCACTGCCCTCGTCGATGCCGAGAAAGAACCGGCCGTGATCGAGCTCGCCGAGCGGGAAGAGACGTCTTCCCAAGGCGTCGCTCCACTCGGAGAACCGGTCGTCCTCTCCCCAGGCCAGCTCCGGGTCCAGTTCGAATGGTTCCCGGGCACGGTTGATTCCCGGGCCACCGATACTCACGGTCAGCCCTCCGAACTCCTGAAGAAACTGCTCCGCAGCGTCGTGCATGACGATGCCGACCGCTTCGAACATCGACCGCCACCCGGCCGTGTCGACCCGCCTACCCGCCGTCCATCCAGAAGCCTTGAGGACCTCAAGCACCTCCGGCGACCACTCGCTCACGACAGCCCCCTCCCGCTTTAAGGATGAGGCGATCTTCCCAGCAGACGACCCGGGAGAGGAACGGCGTGTGACCGCACCACGAGAAGTGGACCAGAGCCAGTTCTCGCGTACAGAGCCTGGACGTGCATGCGCACGAGACGAGGCCGTGAGGGGGGCACCGCCTCCGCGTGTCGGTTTCTCACCGGGCTGGGGTGCGCCGGCCCGGGCCGTCTGTGCCCGGCGGCGGCTGGCGAAGCGGTGAGGTGGGCGGGAGCAGCACCGCGTGTATGGCCTGGGTGCGGGCCCGGAGCTGTTCCAGGCGTCGCTGGACGCCGGGCGTGGGTGTAGAGGTCGATCGCGTCGGTGAGGTGGTCCCATTCATCGGTGTCGAGGCCTTCGGGGGGGCCGAGGATGTCGGGGCCCACGCGGTGGTGGCGGCGGTAGTCGCTGATGGCGGTCAGCAGTCTGCTGTAGGTGCGTTGTTCGTCTTCGTCGTCTGCGCCTGGGGCGGTGATCTGGTCCATCCAGTCCTCGAGCAAGGCCTAGCCGGCGAGTACGGCGGTAAGGACGGTGCGGGCGTGCAGGGCGCCGTGGGAGGGCGGGGCGGCGACGTGGGGGTCGTGCAGGGTTGAGTGATCGGGCAGCGGGCCGGCAGGTGGGGGTGTGTCGAGGTGGGTGAGGGCTGCGGTGATGACGGCGGATGCGGGGGCGTCGGGCGGCAGCAGTGGAAAGAGGGGCACCGTCGGCAGGCCGCGCACGCGGGCATCCAGGTCGTCCCAGGCGGCGGCGGTGTCGGGGTCGTCGGGGCGCGGGCCCAGTGCGGGGACGGCGGTGATGTCGTGGCGGGTGCGCCACAGTTCCACCAGGGCGCAGGTGGTGGCTCAAGCGGTGCGGCGGCGCGGGGAGCTGGTGGGTGGTGGCGGCCCGAGGGGGCGCGCCCAGGCGGGCGGCCTCGCGGCGAGGGTGTGCCGCGGTCGGTGAGTGAGCGGGCCAGGATACGGTGGCGAGCGGTCGCAGGGGGCGTTGGAATTGACCGCCACAGAGGATGCTGGTGATCGTACGATCGTCGCATGACTGCGGATACGCGAATTGAACAGGCTGAACTCCTCTACGAGCGCGCCGTCTTCGGGGGAGACAGTGCTGCGTTGGCCACTGCCGACCGGGGTCTTGATGCGGTCGAGGCAGACCTTGCCCTGGCCCGTGGCCGTGTTGCTCATGCCCGCTTCCTGGAGGAGCGGGCCGAGGACGCGCGGGAGCTGGAACTGTTCGAGCGCGCAGCAGAGCTGTACCGGCTGCTCGGCGATGCGCGGGGTGAGGGCGAGGCGTTGTTCTGGGTCGGGACCTTCCATCAGGTGGTCCGCGATGACACGGAGACCGCCCTGCCCTTCTTCACTCGTGCTCTTGACCTCGCCGCCCAGGCCGACGACCGACTGACTATGTCCTACGTCCTTCGGCACCTTGGTTTCGCGGAGCACATGGCCGGACGGCTGGACGCGGCCCAAGCACACTTCGAGGAGTCCACGCGTCTGCGTCGCGACCTCGGCTTCCTGCCGGGGGTGGCAGCAAACCTGATCACGCTCGCTGAGTTCGCTGTTGAGCAGAACCGGCGGGACGAGGCGGCGGCACTGCTCAAGGAGGCTGCAGAGCTGGCCGAGAGCACCGACTCCAACGGCGTCTTGCGCTGGGTGGCAGGAGCCCGCGAGAGGTTCCAATTGGTGTGAGAAGGTCTGATGATTTGCTTTCTGGCCGGTCTTGACCAGCGGCCAGGGCGGCATTCTGCAGGATCTTGTGAGGCTTCCTGCGGAGGTTACGGAGTGTCCGGTCCATAGGTTTCTGCTGGTGGAGCGGGTGCGAGCGGCTCTGGCGGAGGCGGAAGAGTGCTCAGGCTATGGCGAGGCGGGCGACCGTGTTCAAGTCGGTGACTGGCATGGGCAGGGGATCCAGCGGGCGTGCGTCGGCGCCTCCCTCAGAAAGCAGGTACAGGGGGAACTCCGAGACGACACATGGGGTGCACTGACCAGGAGACCGCCAGGCATCGCCACCCGGCGTGAGCAGTTGGGTTAAAGAAAGAGCCGCGCTGCGATTGATCTTGTCGAGGTGAGCTGCTTCCCGGGGCTTCGAGCTGGCTGGAGACGCTGCTCGCGCGCAGTTCCTTCAGGTCGGGGACGTGGTGGTAGAAGGTGTCCGGGGAGACGCCAGCAACTGGGGTCTGTTGCGAAAGTGGATCTTGTTCGTTGATGATCACGGTCCGTGGGACGTGGGAATCTGACGAATGGTCAATGGGCCCGGCTTGAGCCGCTGCTGCCGCAGGGCATCAGGCCGGGCCGACCGCAGGTGTGGACGCGACGGCAGCTGATAGACGGCATACGGTGGCGGACCCGGACCGGTGCCCCCTGGCGGGACGTGCCCGAGCGTTACGGGCCGTGGGACCGGGTCTACGACCTGTTCCGGCGCCGGCAGCGCGACGGAACCTGGGCGAGGATCCTCACCCGGCTCCAGGCCGAGGCTGACTCGAAAGGCCTGATCACCTGGGACGTGAACGTCGACTCCACCGTCTGCCGGGCCCACCAGCACGCCGCCGGGGCGGCGAAAAGGGGGACCTCCAGAAGGAGCCGCCCGGCGGCGTCTCCGTCGAACCGGATGACCACGGACTCGGCCGGTCCCGCGGCGGGCTGACCAGCAAGACTCACCTCGCGATCGAGCAGGGGCAGAAGCCGCTGTCGGTGGTGATCACAGCTGGGCAGCGGGGCGACTCACCGCAGTTCGAGCAGGTCCTGGAAGCTATCCGGGTGCCGCGCTTGGGGCTCGGCCGGCCACGCAAGCGCCCGGACCGGGTGCGGGCCGACAAGGCGTACGCCTCCCGCAAGAACCGCGCCTACCTGCGCCGACGCGGTATCCGCTCCACCATCCCGGACAAGGCCGACCAGGCCCGCAACCGCAGGAAGCGCGGCTCCCGCGGCGGTCGCCCGCCGAAGTTCGACAAGATCGACTACCGCGAGCGGCACGCGGTCGAATGCGGCATCAATCGACTCAAACGCCACCGAGCCGTGGCCACGCGGTATGACAAGCTCGCGGTCCGCTACGAAGCGACCGTGCTGGTCGCAGCCATCAACGAGTGGCTGTGACCAGCACCTCCCCAGATCGTGCGGGGACGGTGTCAGCGGTGGCCGAGCACGTTGACCACCCGGCCGCTGGGGTCGCGGACGAAGAACCGCCGCACGCCCCACTCCTCGTCCTGCAAGGGGTGAACGATCTCCGCGCCGCTGTCCCGCATGACCGCATAGGCCGCGTCCACGTCGTCCACTTCGACACTCATGTCGGGGGCGACCGGGGCGGTCTTGTCGCTGGCCATGACGCTGACTTGCGCTGCCGGAGCGGACGGGGAAGCGAGCGTCATGATCCAGCCATGGTTCATGACCTCCTCGAAGCCCAGCAGGCCATAGAACTCCCGGCTCTCCTGTGCAGCCTCTGACTGGATGTTGGGCACGACACGACGAACGACCATCGACGACTCCAAACGAGAACAGACCTGACTCCGAGACTCTCCAGGAGTACTACGGCACGTCCGCCACCGCACACACTTCGCAACACGCCCCAGGCGACCGAGGTGATCGAGCGGCGGAGGTCGGGCAGCAGGTCGCGGGCGGCGGGGATGACTTGCTCGGTGCGACGTGGGGGCGTCCGTCGACTCGGCCGCGGGCGCGGGCGGCGGCCAGGCCCTCGCGGGTGCCCTGGACGATGAGTTCGCGGATGAACTCGGCGAAGGCGCCGAAGACGTGGAAGACGACGATCCGGCCGCCAGGGGTCGTGGTGTCGAGGTTGTCATGGAGCGAGGAGAAGCCGATGCCGCGCTGGCGCAGTTCGGCGACCATGTTGATGAGGTCTTGGAGGCCGCGGCCGTAGCGGCCGAGCGAGGGGACCACGAGGGTGTCGCCGGCGTCGAGGAAGGCGTGGCACACCTTGAGTTCCGGACGTAGGTCGGTCTTGCCGGACTTCTTGTCGGCGAAGGCTTCCGGCACCCACGGACCCCGTCGGCGTGATCTGACCCGGCTTGCCCCCCACAACCGCGCGACACGGGAGAGAGGATCTGTTCCCGCGACTGGGCAGACGTCAACGAAGACCCCCTGCGGGCGCCTTGGCTTGCCCAGACTCAGCCCGCAGGAGCTGACCCGTGCAGCGGACGGTGGTCACGCTGCCTGGCGGCTGCAGCCGTCCGGGGCAGGGTGGGTCGTCGCCGCTCAGCGGGATGAGGACGACGTCCAGACATGTGTGGATGAGCAGTTCAGGCGCTGGCACAGCTCGTGTCAAGGTATGCGGCCCTTCGTCCGGGCTCGGCGATGTGCGCATCGTCGCCTCGGCCGACGTTTCGCACCACGTTCTGCCGGGCGCACGCCGGCCGGGATATGGCCATCGCTGCACCATGCTTGTGTCTTCCGGGCACTTGCCGGGCCGGCGACTGGCGCACCAATTACTCCTGCCTCAACGCTGTACGGGCGCCTGGGGTTCGAGATACCGTCACCTCGCAACTGGCGAATGAAACGATTCAATTCATTGTTGCCGAGGAGACATCATGGCGTCACGCAGCACACCGGACAAGGGCCTTCCCCGGCGCACCGTTCTGGCGACGGCCGGCACCGTGGGGCTTACCGCGGTGTCTTTCTCCGCCGGACTTCCCTCGGCAGAGGCGCTGCCCGCAGAGGAACCCGCCGATCCGGCCCCGGCCAGCCGGTCGCGTCGCGCAGGCGGGTGGCACCGATACGTCCAGGGGCCGTCCTCACGCACGGTACGGCCGCTGCGGATCGTCTCGTCGAGCGGGGACGTGGAGAACCCCGAGGCGTTGCTCAAGCCCGGCGGCGCCACATCCGTCCTGCGGCGCCCGCGCCCCGAGGCGGCGCCGCGCTGGCCCGACGGCACGACGGCCGAGGCCTCGTCGACTCATGCGGGCAACAACGGCAACGACGGGCAGCCGCGTACCTACGACGCCGCCAACGCGATCGACGGCAACCCGGACACGTTCTGGAACGACGACACGCTGGGGGCGTTCCCCGACACTCTGACTATCGTCACGCCGCAGTTCACACCCCTGCGGGGCATAACAGTGATCTCCAACAGCGACGGCGTGCCGACCGATTACACGGTCGACGTGTGGCGCGACGGCGACTGGCACACCGCTGCCACCGTCACCGGCAACGACGCGGTCCAGACGGCCGTTCCGTTCAGGGAGGAGGTCAGCACTGATCGCGTGCGCATCACGGTGACCAACGCGCAGGACACCTCGCACGGAAACTTCACGCGGATCAACGAGGTCTGGCCCGCACCGGTCGATCCGATTCCCGTTCCGAGCGTCACTGTGGACTTCGGCAAGGTCGTGGTCGGGTATCCGCAGGTCCGGTTCACTTCGGCATCCGACAACAACCCCGGCGTCCGGGTGGCGTTCTCCGAGACCCGGCGGTTCCTCACCGACCGCTCGGACTTCACGCGTTCCGACCAGGCGGGCGGTACCGGGCAGGGCACGGACCAGTTCGCCGTTCCCGCCGGCGGCGCCAACTGGGTCGATCACAAGGGCTTCCAGGCCGGTGACAAGGTGTTCGCGGACGGCCTGCACGGCTTCCGCTACCTCAAGATCAGCCTGGACGCGCTCGCCTCGGACAGTCCTGCCGCTCAGCCCTGGGGAACCGTGGAAATCGACTCGATCTCGCTGCAGTTCACCGCCTATCTGGGTACACCGAGCACGTACCGCGGCTGGTTCCTCTGCTCCGACGACGAGTTGAACCGTTACTGGTACGGCGCCGCGTACACCAACGAACTGGTCACCGACACCTTCCGCCAGGACGACGTCGATCCACGCAACGCCTGGAGCGCCACGCTGGAGGGGAAGCTGGTCCTGCAGGACGGCGCCAAACGCGACCGCGACCCGTACGTCGGCGACCTCGCCGTCTCCGCGCGCACCCTCTACCTCACACACGACGACGCAGCCGCGGCGGCCCGCAACGTCCTGGCCGACCTCGCCGAACACCAGCGCGCCGACGGCTGGATCCCACCCGCCTCCATCGGCAACTACACCCTGCCCCTCTTCGACTATCCGCTGTACTGGGTCACGTGCAGCTGGGACTACGTCCTCTACACCGGGGACCGCCAGTACGCCACCCGCTACTACCCGGCCCTGCTGAAGGTCCTGGACACCTGGTACCCCAGCGTCACGGACGACGCGGGCCTGCTGAGCAAGGGCCTCAACGACACCGGCGGGTATGGCGACTATGCGTTCCTGGGCCGCACGGGCCGCGTCGCGTACTACAACGCGCTCTACGTCCAAGCCCTGAGGGACGCGGCCCGGCTGGCCCGGCTGCTGGGGCAGTCGGGCGACGCCACGCGCTGGATCACCAGGGCGGACAAGGTCGCGCAGGCCGTCAACGCGCTGCTGTGGGACGCCGACGCGGGTGCCTATCTGGACTCCGCGACCGGCGCGGTACGTCACGCCCAGGACGGCAACGCCCTGGCCGTCGTGACCGGTATCGCCGGCACCGACCGCGCCGCATCGGCGCTCGCCCATCTCGACGCGACGACGAAGCGGGCGTACGGAAACGCGTTCATGGACAACGACACCCTCTTCGACCAGGCCTCTCAGCGGGTCTACGCCTTCACCTCCTACCCGGAGATCGAGGCCCGTTTCCTGAGCGGCCAGGCCGGATCCGCGCTCGACCAGATCCGTCGCACGTACGGCTGGATGGACAAGAACGATCCCGGCATCACCCACTGGGAAGGCATCGGACCGGGCGGATCCCCGTACGAGGACGCCTACACCAGCATGGCCCACGGCTGGTCCACCGGTGTCCTGCCGGCTCTGACCCACCACCTGCTGGGTGCGCGGCCGACCTCGCCCGGATACGCCACCTGGGAGGTACACCCGCAGCCCGGCGGCGTCGACTGGGCGACGGGTCAACTGCCGACGCCGTACGGCCCCTTGCGCGTCGAGTGGGAGAACAGCTCGCACGTCTTCCGCATCACCGTCCACGTGCCCGGACATACCCAGGGCTCGGTCGCCCTTCCCGGCGACGCGCGGGCGCAACGCGTGCGCGCCGGTCGGCGCACCCTGTGGGACGGGCGGCGGGCATCGACAGGCGACGTGGCCGTGGCCGACGGAACGGTCACCGTGTCGGGCCTGGGGCCGGGCGACCACAGCCTCGTGTGCGAGCGGGTCAGTGGCTGACCTCAAGAGCGGCGCCATGCGGTGCTACTGGCAGTAGCAGGCTTGGTCATCAGCCACCACGGCAAAGGCGCGGAACCCTCGCTGGACTTCACCAGGACGGCACTGCCGGCCTTCGCCCTGACCGCGCGGGCCGGAGTAGGCCGAAGACCAGCAGCAGCCCAGTAGCCTGGCGTTCCTCAGGGGGTGAGGTAGCAGCTCTTCCGCACGCCCGGCGGGTCGAGGTGAGGTCGGCGGAGTAGGTGTACTGCGTGGGTACGGCGATACCCATGTCGCCGGGCCAGACCGTGCGGTCACGCTTGGCGACGTCGACCAGGACGGAGTCACCCATACCGACGGTGGCGCTGTTGTCCCACCCCGTGGCCGGCGGGGGCCAGGGACGCCCCTGGTCGGAGGCGATGGTGTCGAGCTGCACGGTGTACGCCCCGGCGTACCAGATTCTGTTGAGCAGGTCGTCGCTGGAGTGGAAGTAGTTGGCGTAGTCGGCCGGGTCGGTCTTCCCCGGAGCCGCGGTGAAGTCCAGTCTGACGCCCTTGAGGTCCACCCAGCCCGAGTTGTCGAGGAAGACGGTGAGGCAGCGGAAACCGCCCCGCAGTCGGGCGGTGGGCATCGTGTAGGTGCCGCCCGCGGACGGCGTGGTGTAAAGCGCTCCGTCCACGTCGCCGCGACCGCTGCTCAGGTCGCTGTCGGTGCCCACGTACTGGGATGACTCACTGAAGGCCAGGCCGACCCGTTGACCGCTGTCACTGGTACTGCCGAACGACAACGTTGCCAGCCCACCGACCTCCTTGCCGAAGTCGAGCGTGATGGCCGACTTCGCGCCGGAGATCCGCGTCGCCTGTCCCCTGAGGACATTCTGTGGATTCGCGACTCTGCCGGACGTGGAATACACGGCGGTCGGCTCGACGGTACGGGAGGCCGGCGAATAGTTCAGAGGGTCAACAGCCGCCTTGTGAACGCCCGTTGCGGTGGTGGAGGTCGCCGTGGATGCGGGCGGCGCGGCGTCCGCGGACGGCACCGGACCCACGGTCAGCGCGGTGGCCGCGATCACGGCGAGGCCGAGCACATGATGTCGACCTGGCGATCTGCTCAGCGGGAGACGACGGCGCATGGAAACCTCCGGGACGGGTTGCCGGCACACGAAACACGCAGACACATGCACATACGCACACGCACACGCACACGCACACGCACACGCACACGCAGGGATGAAACGATTCAAGACCACGGCCCACAAGACCCAGCGCTTGATCGAACGGTTGGGTGCACGAGGAGCCTCGCCGAAGTCCCACCGATTGATGGGTGCGCGGAATCGGGGTGTCAACCGTCGCGGTCGCCGCGAATTCCGCTGCACTGGAGGCCGGTTGACGGGATTGACAGGTCCCCACCAAGCCGCTTCACTGCCTCCGAGACAGGTATGGACCAACGCTCGGTTCCCGCCCGGCAGTTGAAGCGGCCGACTCCGGTCACGCTCGCCGGCCGGCATCCCCCGTCGTGAATTCGAGGCGAGTACCGTGCCCTTACACAGTGCCGACATCGTTGTCAGACCGCGGCCCCTCGGCTTCCTGCTGACGGCCGTCCTCGCGTGCGTGACTCTGATCCCGACCGCGACGCCGGCGTCCGCCGCCACCCCCGTGTGTGCGCTGGCTTGTGACACCCTCGATCCCTCACAGGCCCGGCAGGAGAGCTTTCCGGTGCCCAACAAGGACCTCAACGGCCGGCGCCTCGAACTGCACGTCTCCGACGCGGACGACATGGCCTGGGCCAGCATCGACGACGGCGTGAGTGGCGACTCGGTGTGGCTGGACCGCTCCTGGGACGGCGGCGCCACCTGGGAAGGACTGCTCGGCAAGGCGAGCATCCCGGGAACCTGGACCGGCGCCAGGACGCTGATGTACAACATCACCGATCCCGCCAACCGCAGACGCGGACTCGTGCGGGCCTGCGGCGACGCCGCCGGCGTCGGCTGCACGGACTGGGTCTACCCCACCGTCTGCGACACACTGTGCGACGGCACCAACGCAGGCCAGGCAGCCGGCGACGACCAGCCAGTGCCGTCCACCAGTCTCTATGGCCGCACGATCCGACTGCACGTCGGCCAGAAGAACTCCATGGCCTGGGCGAGCATCGACAACGGCGGCAGCGGTGACGAGATCTGGCTCGACCGCTCCTGGGACGGCGGCTCGTCCTGGCCGGACGGTTCCTCCCTCGGCCGCACCAGCACCCCGCCCGGAGCCACCGGCACCCGTACCGCCCTGTACGCCACCCGCGATCCGCGCGGCCTCCTCTACGGCGGCGCGGTCCGCGCCTGCGGCCGGGAGGCCGCCCATCAGGAGGGCAGCTGCACCGCGTGGGTCAGGCCCGCGCCGACGAGGGCACGGGCGGCAGCGGACGCGCTCATGTCCTCCTACGACCCGTACGACGGCTGGTGGCGGAGCAGTTGGTGGAACTCCGCCGCCACGCTCACCGCCCTCATCGACTTCGCCAGGACAACCGGCACGCACGACTACGACTGGATCGTGGCGCGCACCTTCGAGCAGAACAAGGGCGTCTTCGCCGCCGGTACGCGAAGCTCGGATCCGATCGAGGGCGACTTCATCAGCCGTTCCATCGACGACTCGGGCTGGTGGGCCATCGCCTGGATCGACGCGTACGACTACACCGGCGACGCCCGTTACCTCGACGAGGCCGTCACCATCGCCCGTTACATCCAGCAGTACTGGGACCCCGGCACCTGCGGGGGCGGCGTGTGGTGGGACCGCGAACGCACCTACAAGAACGCCGTGACGAACGGACAGTACCTCTGGCTGACCACCGCACTGCACCAGCGCATCCCGGGCGACACCGTATGGCTCCAGCGGGCCGAGACGGCCGCCGCCTGGTACAGGTCCAGCGGGTTGATCAACTCCTCGGGGCTGGTGAACGACGGGCTGACCTCGGCCTGCACCAACAACGGCAGCACTGTCTGGAGTTACAACCAGGGCCTGGCCATCGGCGGTTTCACCGAATTGTGGCGGACGACCGGGGACGCTTCGCTGCTGACCACCGCGCGGACCCTGGCCGACGCCGCCATCAGCAGCCCTGCACTGACCCGGGACGGAGTGCTCACCGAGTCGTGCGACATCGGCTCGGCGTCCTGCGACGACAACCAGAAGCAGTTCAAGGGCATCTTCATGCGGAACTTCACCGACCTGGCGAAGGCCACCGGTTCCAGCACCTACGAGAGCTACCTCCGGAAACAGGCTGACACCCTGTGGGCGCAGGACCGCGACTCCCTCAACGCCCTCGGTCAGCGCTGGGCCGGCACCAGCCCCAATCAGACCGACTGGCGCACCCAGGCCAGCGCCCTCGAGGCGCTCACCGCCGCGGGCTGACGACCGGTTTGGGAGAAGACCAGCGGCAAGGTCGACGCCGGGACGCTGCCGGAGTTCGTGTGCACCTGCCTCGCCGGGCTCCCGAGCGGAGCGCTGGGCCACGTGCGCGGAAGCGTTGTCGAGGACGACCGTGCCCGTTCACAGGCCGACGCGAAGACCTGGCCACGCTCGACGTCCGCCTGTTCCACCTGCCGCCGCGCAGCCCCGAGCTCAACGCCAACGAGCGCATCCGGTGCTCGGCGACGCACGAGGACTACCCCGTCCGGACACACCACCGTCGACGTCATCGGCGCCGCCATCAACCAGGCACTCCCCCGCCAGCGCACTCGCATCCAACGATCGGCAGCGAGCCTCACCAAGCCGCTCAGTCAGGCAGGCGGGCTTTCCAGCAGGGTGGTGAAGCGCCGGGCGAACAGGTAGGCGTCACCGGGCCATCGGGCGGACAGATACCTGCCGTCCTGGACGACGAAGGCGGGAGTGTCGTCGGTGGCCGTACCACGCCGCCGCAGCTCGATCGGTCCGCGCTCGAATTGCACGGAGTCGTCGAGGGCGGCGGCCACCTCGTCCTGGACATACGTCGGATACGTCCGGTAATAACGGCCGCGCCGCCATGCGGTGAGGTAATAGGCGCTGCGCTCCATGTACTTGGGCAGGCAGGTGGTGCGCCGGTCCGCGATGACACTGCGGCCAGTGGCCGGGTCGATGGTGCGCGCGAGCACTAGGACGCCGTGGCAGATGGCACCCACCGGGCGGCCCGTCGCCCAGAAACGGGCGACCTTCGCCTGCAGGACCGGCGAGCCGAGGTACTGCCGCATGCCCGGCGCGTGCCCGCCGGGCAGCAGCAGCCCGTGATACTCCTCCGGCTTGACGGTCTCCCAGGCGAGCGGATTACGGAAGGCGGCCTCGCCGGTGAGCTCGCGGTAGAACTCCTTCGGCTCCGGCTCCGCACCGAGTTGCCCGAAGAGCACGCCGGTGAGCAGCAGCGGATCGGCCTGCGGCGGCACGCCGCCGTGCTCGGTGGCGAACACCACGTCGTGGCCTGCGTCGCGCAGCAGCCGCCAGGGGACGGCGACCTCGGTGACGTCGAAGTCCCGGTCGGGCAGCGGGAGGAGGACACGCATGACTGATCCCTATCACAACGAGGCCGTCGATCAGGCACTCACCCCCCGGCCCACAGGGATCCGACGACCAGCAGCAAACTTCACCGAAGCCGCTCAGACCCGCGCCCCCGACTGACGACGCAGTACGACAGGTCAGGGCACGTCATGTTGTGACGGCCACCGGGCGCGGTGTCCGGGGCCGGACCGTGATCGTCGCGAGGAGGCTGCCGAGAGTCCGCCGCCTTACATCGTTGCGGCGCCGGGTGGTGCCGGGGTCACATCGCCCAGGTCGGCAGGTCTGTGATGGTGACGACGCAGGCGGTGCAGATCCAGCCGGGGCCCTGGGGGACCATCAGGACGTGGTCACCCGGGCCCACCTCGCGGGTGCGCACCAGGTGCTCCATCTCCCACCCAGACACCCGCAGACTGACAGTGGCCCGCCCCGCAGCTTCAATGTCGCCCGCCCGGACAGACTTGTACGGCGGAGCCGGGAGCAGCTCAGCCCCCCGTGCCCATACAACTGCGACGTTAGATCACCGTCTCAGGGCGTCGTCTCGACGCAGGTCGCCGGTGGCGACCCGACTGTGGGTGGTGTCGTTCCAGAAGGGGTGATTGGCGGTGGCGTGGAGGGTTGCGGTGTGGCCGCCCTTGTCTCCAACGGTGACGTCGAGCAGGTCCTCGTCGTGGTTGATCCCGACGTGCTGGACGGTGCGGGCGCTGCGGTGCTTCCCGTCTTGGGGTCGGCCGACTCGACCTTGTCACGGATCTTGATCTTGCCGATCGCTTTACAGGGGACGGCCATCAGCGGCCGGAGGCTGCTTCTCGTCGACGAGCCGTCCGACCGGTGGGGGTCGATCTGCTGCCCGGGAAAGGTCCTGGTCAGGGATGCGGGTGGCGGGCCGGTGAGGAGGGCGTGTCTCTCACACGGGAGGAAGGCCGCGGGTCCCGGTCCGTGGACGACGCCTTGACGGCTCCGGTCGGACCCTGGCACCGTTCGCGATCATGAGGAACCCCGCTGACCACCGCCGCGCGCGCGTCGCGCTCGTGGAGCGGCGTCACGTCGACCTGTGCCGGCAGTCCAGCGCCATCTGTCGCTGAGTCATAGCCCGCACCTCCCTTTCCTCTTCTTCCCTTCCTTCTCCTTCTCTTCGCGTGTCCTCGTGCGGGGCACGCAGATTACGAGGATTCCGCATGTCCGAAATATCCCGTCGTTCCTTCGGTGGCCTGGTCGGTGGCGGTGCCGTGACCGCGGTCGCCGGTACGGCCGGCAGCGCCGAAGCCGCTCCCGCCTCCGCCGAGCGTCCGTTCCGCGCCCGTCGCTCGGCCGGCTCCGGCAGGCGGCCCAACTTCCTGTTCATCCTGGGTGACGACCTGGGCTGGGCGGACCTGTCGTCGTACGGCGCACCGCACATCAAGACGCCGAACCTGGACCGGCTCGCCGCGCAGGGCGTGCGCTTCACCAACGCCTACTCCGGCTCCGCGACCTGCTCCCCCACCCGCTTCAGCCTGTACACCGGCCGCTACCCGGGCCGTACCCAGGGCGGGCTCGCCGAGCCCATCGGCAACAAGACGCAAGGGCTGGACCCGAACCATCCGACCCTGGCCTCCCTGCTGATGCGGGCCGGATACGCGACCGCCCTGATCGGCAAGTGGCACTGCGGCTGGCTGCCTGACTACAGCCCCACCAAGTCGGGCTGGGACGAGTTCTTCGGCAACTTCGGCGGCGCCCTGGAGTACTTCTCCAAGCTGGGCCAGCTCGGTGACTACGACCTCTACGAGGGCGACGCCGAGTACAAGGACCTGCGGTACTACACGACCGTCCTCACCGAGCGGGCCGTGGAGTACGTCTCCCGCGACCACGACCAGCCGTGGTTGCTCAACCTGAACTTCACCACCCCGCACTGGCCCTGGCTGGGCGAGGACGACGAGGAGACCGGCGCCGAGATCGCCGCGAAGATCCGCGCCGGCGAGGTGCTGAGCAGCCTGCTGCACAACGACGGCGGCTCGGTGGAGAAGTACAAGGAGATGGTGGAGAACCTCGACGCCTCCATCGGCGAGGTGCTCGCCGCGCTGAAGAGCTCCGGCCAGGAGCACAACACCGTCGTGGTGTTCGCCAGCGACAACGGCGGCGAACGGTTCTCCTACGTGTGGCCGCTCAGCGGCGGGAAGTCGGAGCTGCTGGAGGGCGGCATCCGGACCCCGACCATCCTGCGCTGGCCCGCCCGGGTGGACGGCCACCAGGTCAGCGACGAGCCCGTCTTCTCCCCGGACTGGACGGCGACCCTGCTGGAGCTGGGCGGCGCCCGCCCCGCCTCCACTCACCCGCTGGACGGACACAGCCTCGCCGGCTACCTGCTGCGTGGCGAGGAACTGCCCGAGCGCGACCTGTTCTGGCGGGTGCGCGGCAACCGGGCCCTGCGGCGCGGCGACTGGAAGTACTACCAGGACTCCGCCGGCAAGGACCACTTGTACAACCTGGTCCAGGACCAGCGTGAGCAGGCCGACCTCGCCGCGGACCGGCCGGAGCTGCTCGCCGAGCTGAAAGCCGCGTGGGAGAAGACCGCGAGCGGACTGCTGCCGTACCCGGCCGCCTGACCGGCTCGGACCGACGGCTGCCACGGCAGATGGACGTCATTCGATCGAATGTGGGGGCCTACGCGTCGACCGCCCTGCCCAGCGTTCGGAGACATCGAACGCGCAGGTCGTGAGCGAGCACGGCAACGACGGGGCGAGCCGGGTGGCTTCGGTCGCCTGGCGGCGCTGGGCACGGACCGCCTCGGACACGAGCGCCAACCCGGTGCGAGGTTGCGCATGGCAGGGACCACCATGCGGCCGACCAGCTCGTCAGCGTCCGCGATGATACGGCCTGCTCCAGGCGGCCCTTCGTCGCCCAGGCCGACGACTCCGGGCCGACAGTGAGCCGCCCCGCTCAGCGCCGTGGTCGACGGCCGCGGCGTGCCCGGGGAGGTCGGGGCGATGGCCGCCCACCGCTCGCCTGAAGAAGTGCGCCCATCGGTGGCCGCAACGAGCACGTACGCCAGCACCGGTGCCCGCCATACCGCCGCCCGGCACGGGCGCGTCGTCCTCACGGCCGACGCGGGGGGCGATCCGCGCGCCGCCTGCTGCACCCATGGCCCAGTCCTCGCCGGCTGTCCCGTCTCGGGAACGCCTGATGGGGCGCACCGGGCAGACTTGGTCCACACAACTGCCGTTCGAATGCGGCGAATGTGCCCACGTGCGGGTGCCACCCCGTTACGGTCGCCACCGTGTCGGCGTGGTCATCACCGCGAGGAAGCTGGAAGTGCAGGGAGAACGCATGCAGGGTCGCGCCAGGACCGTCGTGGTCACCGGCGGCACGGACGGCATCGGTCGAGCGCTCGCCGAGGCGCGGCTGGAGCAGGGCGACACGGTGGTGATCGTCGGCCGGTCCGCGGAGAAGGGCAAGGCGTTCGTCGAGCGGGCTCGGCAACTAGGCACCCGGGGACGGGCGTTGTTCCTACCGGCCGACCTCGGGTTGCTGGCGGACAACCGGCGCCTCGTCGCCCGACTCCTCGACGCCTTCCCGGTGATCGACACCCTGGTGTTCTGCGCCCGTCACTACCGTTCCCGGCGGGCGGAGACCGCGGAGGGCATCGAGGAGACGTTCGCGCACTTCTATCTGAGCCGCCATCTGCTCGGCCACGGGCTCGCGCCCGCGCTGCTGCGGGCCGAGCTGCCCGTCGTGGTCAACGTGGCCGGGCCCGGCGCGGGGCTCGACCTGGTGCACTGGGACGACCTGGAGTTCCGGAACGGCTACCACGGGGGCGCGGCCCTCGGGCAGGGCGGGAAGCTCAACGACCTGCTGGGCGTCTCCTCGGCCGAGCGCTACGGCCCCGTCGGGCTGCGGTACGTGCTCATCCACCCGGGCATGACCCGGACCAGCCTCCGCGGCGAGTACGACGAGCCGACGCTGCGCCACATCGAGGAGATGAAGCGCACCGCGAAGTCCGTCGACGAGGCGCTGGCGCCGATCCTCGCCGTGCTGGAGACCCCGCCGCCGCAGCCGCTGACCGCGTTCGTCGAGGGGCGTGAACTGGACGCGCGCACGGCGGACTTCGATGCCTCGGCGGCGCGCCGTCTGCACAACCTCACCGAGGCGTTTCTGGCCGGGCGCTGACTTCAGTCGACCGAGGCGTTCCTGGCTCGGCGCTCACTCAGTCGGCGGCGTAGGCCCGCAGGAAGGTGTCGACGGCGGCCTCGGCCGGCGTCCGCATTTCGGTGGTGGTCAGCTTGCGGGTGCCCAGCCGGGGACGGGTCTCCAGCGGACCCGTGATCAGGGCGAGCACTTGCTCGGCCGCCAGGACGGGGTCGCAGGGGCGCAGCCGACCGGCGAGGCTGAGCCGGACGGGCCGGTCCGCCATGGCCTCGGCGATGCGCACCGACGTACAGCCCTGGACGATCTCGATGAGGTCGGGGAAGCGGGCCACCTGCGCGTAGGTCAGCCAGCGCAGCGACCGCGAGCGCCGGCCGCCGCAACAGGAGCGCACCAGCTGGTAGGCGACCTCGTTCATCGTGGGTCGCATGTCCTCGCCCGGCGTGCGCATCCGGTGGAGGACGGCGATGTTGCCGTCCATCACCGCGTGCTCGGTGGCCGTGAGGGTGGCGCGGAACAAGGTCTCCGCGATCCGTGTTCCCTTGCGGCTCGCCGAAGGCTGTCGCCGCCCCGATTCCGACGACCACTGGTCGTCTCCGAGGGACGACACAGGAGTTGCTCACCATGCAGTCACCGGGGCACATACGGTGGCAGGATCCGCCCGGCACTGACGACACCGGGGAGCCCGTCCGCCAGCGGTCGATCGACGACCTGCTGGCTCAAGCCCCGCTGCCGTCTCGTCCGGCTCACTCCCCGGCAGGCGGCGCGCGAACTCGCCGACGGCACCCTCCCGGTGGAGGTGCGCGCCGACCTGGTGCGCCGGGCGGAGGGCGAGATCCCCGGCTCGCTGGTGGTGGACCGCGACCTGCTGGAGTGGCGGCTCGACCTGTGCAGCAGCCGGCGCATCTAGGAGGCCGCCGACCATTCCCTGCGCGCCGTCGTCATGTGCTCGCAGGGCTACGTGTCGAGCATGGAGGCGGCCGGTGCACGACCTGGGACTGCCTTGCAGCCACCGACATCGTCGCTTCTCTCGGGGTCGCTCGGAGTTCGAGCTCGGGAAGCACGATGACCGTGCAGCTCAGGGGCGTGTGTCCGCGGTCGTTGGGTGAGCGACAGGTGTCGCGGACCGAGGCGGTGGCCGCCTGATGTTGTTCTTCGAGAGCCTGCTGGCGCATCTGGCCGGCGACTACCTCATCCAGTCGGACGGGATGGCGGAGGAGAAGGTCAAGCGGTGGTGACCCGCGATCGTGCATGGCACCACGTATGGGCTGCCGTTCCTGTTGATCACGCAGTCCCCGCTCCCACTTGCGGTGATCGTGGCGACGCACGTTGTCCTGGACCGCTATCGGGCCGCGGAGTACCTGGTCTGGGCGCGGAACCTGCTGGCGCCTGCCTCACGTCGGGTCGCTTGGGCCGACGTGCAGAAGAACCAGGGCTCGCCCGTGGCCGTGCCGTCCGGCCTGGCGAACGCCCTGGTCGTCGTTGCTGACAACACTGTGCACCTGGCGTTTAACGCCGTCGCCCTGACCTGTTGGGGGTGATGGCGATGACTTGGTCAGGGGGCAGGACCGGAATGCGCCAGAAACCCGCAGTGGTGACCGGTAAGCACCGGCGGCAGGCGGCCGAGCTTGGTAAGTGGTGACGGTCGACCGGCTTGGTTTGCGATCCGGAATCGCGGTTGCCGACCAGATCACTCCGTTATGGGCAGGCACTCGGCGAGCAGGTCGACGATGTCACGCCAGGCTCGCTGCGCGTGCCGTGGGTGGTAGCCGACGCCGGGGAGCACAGTGTGGCCGACCGGTGGGTGGTGGAAGGCGTGCAAGGCGCCGCCGTAGACCACGAGGCGCCAGTCGACGCCCGCGGCCTGCATTTCGGCGGTGAACGCGTCCCGTTGCGCGGGCGGCATGATCGGGTCTTCCGACCCGACTCCGGCCCACACCGGGCAGCGAATGCGCGCCGTCTCGCCCGGTCGGCCCGTGGTCAGTGCGTTGAGTGTCCCGATCGCGCGCAGGTTGACGCCGTCGCGCCCGAGTTCCAGCGCGATTGCGCCTCCGGTGCCGTAGCCGATGGCGGCGATCCGGTCGGAGTCGGTCCGCGGCTCTGCGCGGAGCACGTCGAGCGCGGCGTGGCCGATGCCTCGCATCCGGTCGGGGTCGGCGAGCAGCGGCATGCAACGGGCCAGCATCTCCTCAGGGTCGCCCAAATAGCGCCCTCCGTGGAGGTCGAAGGCCAGCGCCACGTATCCCAGTTCGGCGAGCGCATCGGCCCGGCGGCGCTCGACGTCGCTGGGCCCCATCCCCTCGGGCCCGACCAGGACCGCGGGCCGGCGGTCGACACCGGCCGGGAGCGCGAGGTGCCCGATCATCGTCAGGCCGTCGGCTGCATATTCGACCGTGCGCGTTGTAACCGTCGTCATGAGCCTGGACTGTAGTGATCGCCGAGCTCGGTCGGGCCGATGTTCTGCCGCTGGCAGAAGGCAGGTCTCAGGCAGGTCTTCGGCGTGCGTAGTCCGGAACCACCCCGTCAGCGGTTCAGCTGAGCCATCAAGTCCCGGTTCGCGGCACGTGCCGCGGCGAAGTCCTCGTCGCGCTCGGCGAGTTCGGAGCGGAGATCGAGGATCCGCTGCTCCGGCTCGCCGATCCGGCGGGTGAGTGTTTCGACGTCCGCGGGGGCACCGAGCCCGGAGGCTTCCCAAGATCTGGGACACCTCGTCCCAGTTCAGCACTTCCAGCGTCTTGGGCAGATCAGCTCACGCAGCCGCTCGGCACGAGCTGGTAGCAGATCCGATGCCGGGGCGGGCACCAGTTGCAGGGGCGAGGTCATCTGTTCCTTCTCGGGGCGAGAGCACCCACCCGATCGACGGCGGCCCGCAGCAAGCTCGGCCCGCGCGCCGCGTCCCTCCTCGCCACGGTACGGGGCGTCGGTTTCCGCTGCGCGTGGAGATCGCCCCGGCCGAGGGACTGTCAGTTCTCCGGAGGTGTCTCCGCGTCTCTTGATCGCCGGACGGGACAGAGGCCGTTGACAACCGGAATCCACCAAGGCTGTCATGAACACATGAAGCGAGGTCTTGGTACGTGCCGGACACAGGGCGGCCGACCGTCACGGGAGTACGGTCACTGACCTTGCGCACTCAACTGCTCGACACTGCCCGGACCGGGTTGACGGCCCGTTCCGGAGTCCTCTTCCATGGTCCGGCCGGAATCGGCAAGTCCGTCCTCGTGTCGGCCCTGGCGGCGGACACGGTCGGCACCGTGCTGCGCTGCTCGCCCTCCGAGGCGGACGCCCACCTCCCGTTCGCCGGGCTCGTCGACCTGGTCGCGCGCATACCGGACAGCTGCCTGCAGGCCCTCGCGCCCGAGCTCCGGGACGCACTGCGGGCGGCCCTGCTGCGTGGTCCGGCGCCCGCGGCCGGCTCGCGGCCGGCTCGCGGTGCGCGTCGCCGTCCTCGAGGTGCTGCGTGTCCTGGCCGCCGACAACCCGGTCGTGCTGGTTCTCGGCGGCCTGCAGTGACTCGACGAGCCGACCGCCGAGGCGCTCGCCTTCGCCGTACGGCGTCTGGAGAGCGTAAACGTCCGAGTGGTGGCCGCCGACCGGGTGCGCGACGGTGAACAGCCCGAGCGGCTGCGCCGCTGCCCGCCGAGCACCGCCGAGCTCGCCGTGCCGCCGCTGACGGACGAGGAGACCGGCCCACCTCCTGCGGGCCGGCATCGGCGCCGACCTACCGCCGACGACGCTGCGGGCGACCCAGGACACCGCTGCCGGAAACCCTTCCTACGCACTGGAGTTGGGCCGGGCCGCCCTGCTCGGACCGGCGCGCGCGGGCTCCACCCTGCCGCTGCGCGTGCCCCGAAGACTGCGCACCCTGCTCCTGGAAGAGGCACGCACACTGCCGGAGACCGTACAGCGCGCCCTCCTCGTCAGCAGCGTCGCCGCTCGCCCCAGCCTCACCCTGCTGCGTGCCGCAGGACTCCCCGACCCCGCCGCGGACCTCGCGGAGGCCGAGCGGGTCGGCCTCGCGACAGCCGACGCCGAAGGTGCCGTACGGTTCGGTCATCCACTGGTCCGGGCCGCCGTCTCCGCCGACGCGACGGAAAACGGCCGCCGGCAGGCCCACGCCCTGCTGGCCCGCGCGGTCACCGAGCCCGTGGAACGGGCCCGCCACCTTGCCTACGCCCATCCGTACGAGGACGAGACCACCGCCCGCACACTGATGGCCGCGGCGGAGTCCGCACGCCATGACGGCGCCCTCGGAGCGGCTTGCGAACTGGCCGGGCTCGGAGGAGCCGGTCGTCACCGAGAACGACGGCTCCTTCGGCGCCCGGCGCATCGCCGACCCGCGCTCGGTCGTGGCCGAATGGCGTGCGAAGGCGGAGGCCCACGGCTGGTCGCTGCGCGAGACCGTCATCGCAATCGGCCCGCAGCGCGGGCACATCGGCACTCCTTCCCGCCTGGCCGACAAGTTCGCCCACTTCGTGCGGCACGGCGCGATCGACGGCTTCAACGTCACGCCGTACCTCATCCCCGACGGCCTCGACGACATCGTCGACCTGCTCGTCCCGGACCTGCAGGAACGCGGGATCTACCGCACCGAGTACACCGGCACCACCCTGCGCGAGAACCTCGGCCTGCGCGAACCCCTCACCCACCGGTCGGCTCCCGACCGACGGCAGGCGGGCTGAGCGCCCGCGCCGGGCCCGGTACACATGACTGACAAAGGTGATCCTCTCCGGGCCCGATGCCGTCGGGTCAGCCGTCCTGCCGTGCGCTCTCCCAGCGCCTGGTCAATTCGTCCTTCCAGCCCTTGGCAGAGGCCACGGCACGCCCCAGGCGGCGAGTTGGTCACGCTTCCGCCAGGGACAGCGTCGACGGACGAGTGAACGTGAGCAGCCGGTCGACCTCGGTGAAGTCGGAAGCCGCGTACGTACGCAGGGCGGCGACGGGGTCCCGTTCCGGGTCGGCAGGCATCTCGTTCAGGTAGACGATCGCCTCGCGGGCACCAAGGCAGACGAGGACGTCCAGCGCGTTGCCGAGCAGGCCCAGCCCCATGCCCTGGCCTCGGGCGTCCGGGGCGACGGTGATGCTGCGGATCAAGCCGACCCCGGCGGCGGGGTACTCCAGGGCGGCCTGGGCCAGGATGCGGCCGCGGCGGCGGACCTCCAGGTGTTTGCCCGGCGGCTGTGCGGTGTCGTTCATCTGGACACCGGCGAGGTGGGGCAAGCCTGCGATGGGCAGCTCAGCACGCAGGTACCTGCACCGGCACCGGCTGGTGAAACCCGCGGCCTGGAGGGCTTCGCGGGTGACCCGGCGGTGGTGCTCCGGCAGACCGACCAGACCCCGGCTGAGAGCGCACGCCAGCGTGAAGGCCTGCACAGGCCCGGCACCGCGGCACTCCAGCGCCTGGGCAATCAGAGCCTGCGCCGTAGGGAAGTCCTCATAGCAGTGCAGCCACAACAGCAGCGACGTGCCGTCGCCCGGGTGCCCGGCGCAGGACACGATGCCGGCGATACCGCCGTCGGGTGCGCACAGCACCGTGGTGATGACCGTCCCTTCCAGCGCGGCCCCCGCGTCGGGGTCGACGACTGAGCGGCCGGCTACCGCGTCGGCGAGCATCACCGCAGAACACGCCGGCTGGCCCGGCAGCCGGTCCGCCGCGAGCAGGTCCAGCACCGACGCCTCGTCCGCCGACTCAAACGGGCGGACCTGTGGAGATTCCGCCCCGCCCAGGGTGATCGTCATAGCAGCACCTCCTGAGCGTGCGGCTCTCCCTACCTCCACCTTCCTCCCCGCCAGCCAGAGGCGCCAGCCCGCTCAACCGCGAGCATCACCGGCCATCACCAGGCCGAAAGGTGCAACAGCTCCCTACCTATGGCATGAACCGCTCAGAAACAGCCGCCTATGCTCGCCGGCGGCGAGGGCCGGGCGGGTTCGGGGAGGATCCACGCTCTGGCACGCCGCACACAGATGGTGCCGCCCCTCGTCGGTGACGGCCGACCCCCGTAACCAGGGGAACACAGTGCCCTGCGGCTCCGCTCCGAACCCTCAGCAAGGCTCCGGCACACCTCGCCAGTCGTGCCCCCGCCCCTCGCCTTCGGGCCCGGGCAGGCAGGACGGAATACTCCGAGCACGGCCGAGGCTGAGCTGATCATGACTGAGATTCTTGTGACTGGCGCGACGGGCAATGTCGGCCGAGAGGTTGTTGCTCAGCTCTTGGCCGCAGGCACCGCTGTACGCGCATTGGCGCGTGATCCCCAATCGGCCGCGCTACCGGAGGGAGCCGAGGTCTTGGGTGGGGACCTGTCCGAGCCGGACACGCTGGAGGGGGCTCTGACCGGGAGCGAGACAGTGTTCCTGATCTGGCCTTTCCTTACGACCGAGGGCGCCCCTGCCGTACTGGAAGCGATTGCACGACATGCCCGCCGCATCGTCTATCTCTCGTCGTCGGGTGTGAACGAGGACGCCGAGCGGCAGACCGACCCGATCAACCAGCTCCACGCCGACATGGAGCGCATGATCGAAAAGTCCGGCCTGGAGTGGACCGTCCTGCGGTCGAACACCATCGCCTCCAACGCGCGCGGGTGGGCCGAGCAGATCCGCACCACGCACGTCGTGCGCGGTCCCGACATCGCCGCCACAGCGGTGATCCATGAGCGCGATGTCGCGGCCGTGGCGGCACATGCGCTGACCGATGACGGGCATGCAGGTTTCAAACACGTTCTGACCGGCCCGCAGGTACTGGGCAGAGCCGAGCAAGTCCACTCGATCGGGGAAGCGATCGGCCGCACGACACGCTTCGAGAAGGTCCCCGTACAGGTCGCACGACAGCAGATGCTCGCCGACGGCCGACCGCCCGCTCTCGTCGAGGCCCTGTTGGCCAGCGCGGCGACCCGGCCCGAATCCGACTTGGTGACCTCCACGGTGGAAGAGATCACCGGGGTGCCGGCGCGCACGTTCCGCTCGTGGGTGGAAGAGCACGCGGACGAATTCCGCTAGGTTCGCCGTTCATCAGTCCCGGCCCTAGCGGAGCAAACGGACGGCGGGGCCGATGCGCCGAAGGGCGCTAAGCAGCATGTCCCGCAGGCATCATCCCAAAAGCTCCTGCCAGACAACGGGACTTATCGTCAAGTTCTACGCCTAAACACTGCTAAGGCTTCGCAAGGCCGGCGCAGCTGTCCCGCCATACCTACTTCGGGCATGCGTTCCCGTGAGCCGACGACGGGCGTACCGGCAGTGGGGTCAGGGGGGTACACACCGGGGAGGCGGCGCCGACGAGTTCCACAAGGCCCACGCCTCCGGTGGGCGGGACGATTTTCGCCCAGTTGTTGGCCACCCAGGCGTTGCCCGAGGAGTCGATCTGCACTGCTGTGAGGTGCTGGATCGCCTTGTTCCGAAAGCCCTGCGCGGGGGACAGGACGGTGCCGGTGGAAGCGCCGGACGGGCAGGCGGCGGTGTTCACCCCGCACAGGAGTGACACGGAGGAGTCACCGAAACCGGCGACCCATACGCGGTCCTGGCCGTCGATGGCGACCGACCAGGGGACAACCTTCTTGGGCAGCTGGTATACGCCCGCGACGGTTCCGTTCGGCTGGATCTCGGTGACGGCGCTGCTGAAGAAGTTGACGGTCCAAGCGTTGCCTTTGGAGTCCAGGGCGAGTCCCACGGGTGCTTGGAGTGAGCTGTCATTGGTGGAGGCGATCGGCTTGAAGTCGGGACCGATCACGGTGACGCTCCCACCGACTTTGCTGGGCCGCCGTGATTCCATGAGTTCTTTGAAGGAAAGGTGGCTGTTGGTGACCCAGGCCCGGCCTTGGCCGTCAATCTGGACGGCGAAGGGATGGTTGAAGCTCTTGTCGGTGATGCTGATGGCCTTACTCGGATCGCCGTGGGGGTAGACGACGACGCTGCCCACGCCGGGCTTGCCCTTGAGGCCGTAGGAGTTGGCGATCCATACGTTTCCTCGCTGGTCGACGGCGACGCCCTGCGGTTTGACGAGTCCGCCGTCCTTCCACCCCGAAGAGGGGGACAGCGGCTTGCCGGAGAACGAGTACTTCGACATCGCGTTGCCGCCGTAACTGGGCGCCCACACGGATCCGTCGTGGTCGATCGCGAGGCCCCAGGCTCCGGTCTTCATTCCGCCGCCGCTGATGGGGCTGCCCAGGGTCGGCCGACCGGTCGGATCCAGCACGGTGACGTAGGGGTTGGGATCGCGTGTGCCGGGCTTCCAGTTGTTGGTCGCCCATACGTTGCCCTTCGCGTCGAGCGCGATGCGCCCAGCCGCGTAGAGCTCGGAAGCGGTGTAGCGCACGGCCAGGACCCAGTCCTTGGGTGCAGCGGTGAGCGCCGGTGTGAAGACTGTCGCGGTACGCGCCAGGGCCTGAAGGCCACCCGGCGACTGAGTCGGGTTGCGGACCAGGTTGAGGATCGCCTGCACGGTGTCGGCCGGCCTGGCCGCGCCGCGCGGTGTCGCCAGGTGGACCAACTTGTCGCAGCGCGCATTGTCCGTCACGCAGAGGGAGACGAGGTTGGCCAGCGTGTTCTGCGTGGCGAGGGTCTCGCTGTTGGCGCTGTCGCCGGTGAGGGGCCCTCCTGCCTTGCCGGTCGCGGGATCGGCAAGGTTGAACGAGGTCGCGGCGGCGTTCTGCAGCCCCGGACCGGGTCCGCTGATGCCGCGTTGGTCGCTGAACTGGGCGAGGGCGTACGTCGCGGCGACCGTGGTCAGTTCGTTGACCGTCACCTTGCTCACGGTCCGCTCGGCCACACCGCCACCCGTGCCGAACCCGACGACCGAGCGCAGCCGAAGTCTGTGCGCCCGCCCGACTGTGGCCTCGGCGTACACCACCCCATCGGCAGGCCTCGTGTACGTGATCCGGAAGGTACCGTGCGCATCGGTCGTGCCCTGGCCCAGTTTCCTGACTCCGGACCGTGACCCAGCCATGAGCGTGACCTGAGAACCTTGCAGCGGCTTGCCTGCCCCGGTGACGGTCCCCTGCACCGCGATCGGCGCGGCACCGGACGCCGACGCCGAGGCGTCCACCGCCGGAAGTGCGAACGTGGCGCATGCCGCCGCGACGGTGACCGACGTACATCGCATCGCCCCGGCCATTCTTCGGGCGCGGCGTTCCTTGCGGGCGAGCGACCTGCGAGCGTGTATGCCTGGGATGCTCATAATTTCCCTTCACTCAGCGTGACCGAACGAGGGGAGAGGCATGGGCCGTGCTTGCGGGCGATCCGATATCCGATCAACGGGACCGGCCAGGGGTGGCTTCCTCGGCTTCTGTCGCTGCCTCACCGCTTTCCGGCACCCTCAGCGCGAACCAGCCGATTCGGGCCCCCAGCAGCCAGACCACGCCCAAATACAGTCCTGGCTCCACCTCGCGGATCTCGTCGCGGACGCCGCGAGCCACGAGCGAGAGTTTGGAGTAGTCGATGACAATGCAGTCCTGCTCGTCCATCAGGCTCGGCCCGGTATAAACCTGGGCCACGATGGCGAGCATGTCGAACGGGGTCATCCGATTACTCAGATAGCCCTCAGGATCGAAGACCTTTCCCCGCCACAGGGTCATGCGTACCAGCCAGGCAAGCGGCTGAGCCACCCAACCGCCTCCCCACCGGACGATGCCGGTACCTTCCAGCGGGCCCTTCGGAATCTTGCCGGGCGGACTGGCGCGGAACAGTTCTTCCAAGCCGGCATCGCCGATCTTGAGCAGATCCGTCTCGGTAAGTGCCACGATCATCCTCCCGGCGGTCGTTAAGAAGCGTCACTCGCGCTTGGACGCAGTCCCGACTCCGGCGGCCAACGACCTGTTTTGAGGTCCACTCCGTCGACTCCCTGAACATGCGGAACGGACTCGTCGGAGGTGAGGAAGAACTCTGGGACGCTCGCCTGCTACCCGATGTCGTTGCCTGTGCCGATCTCGATCACGCACACCACCGCTTGACATGGCCCCGGGCCAACAACTTCGATTGTCGACGCTCCTGAGGGGAACCGCCACCGCTGCCGAGGCGAGCGGCGGCCGCCCGCGACCCTGGACTCGACGTCGTTTCTTTTGGTGCTGCTCGCGGTCGTTGGACCGTTCGTGGCGAATCTAGTTGAGCGGCTGATGCCAGAGAAATTGTGGGACATGTTCCGCAGGGTGGTGCCTCCGACCGAGGTCGTAGGCCCGCGACTTCGGGGTCGTCAGCGAGCGGACGTGCGCGGGGTGCATGCGCCTTGGCCGGGTGAGCAGTCTCCCTTTACGTCAGAAGCCACGGCCGAGTGCCGTCGTCACCCGAGTGATCTGTCCGATGCCCGCCGAGCTCCTCCGCTACCGCGGCCAGCAGCACACCTACACCCCCAGCCCGGCGAGGACTGGAGCGGCGACGAGAAGGCTGAAGTGGCCTGGCCCCCAGCCGCTGCCCGCCCTGGGCAAGACAACCCGACTTCCGACCCGCCGCCGCCACACCACCATGTCCACTCTCCAACGCGCCGAACACGGCCACGAACGCCACCGACGACGGCGCGCCCGCGAACACGCCCAGCAGCACACACACCACCGCCACGCAGCTCCCCTCCCGGCAAACAGCGCCGGGTCCCGGCGCGGGCGTCCGGCCGCCAGAGCGGGCGAACCCGCCGACACCCAAAGACGCCCGCACCGGCACCAGCCGTCGCCCCCTGCAGGCCTCGTACCGCCGCCGCCCATCACCCCCGGCCCGGTGGCGGCCGGGCAGACCGCGCCGGAGCCGGACTTCGCACGGATCCGGTCCATGGCTTCTTCGGCCCCGAGCCGGGACTCGCGTGCCTGATCGAGGCTGACCTGCTGGGCGACCTGGTGGGCGGGGATGAGGTCATCGCCCTTCAGGTGTGCCATCTCATGACATTGGTTTCGCGCGGTCAGGCTTGGCGGGCGTAGGAGGCAAGGCGACCGGCGAGCGCGGTGACGAGGTCGCGCAGTTCATCGGGGCGCTCGATGACGAACGGCCGGTCGAGTGAGGCGAGTACGGGAGGCAACCAGTCGAGCCGCTCCGCCCGCAGCTCGACGCGCAGCCAGCGCTCAGTCGCCCGGTCCTGGCCTGCCGCGGGCTCCCGCTCCTCCAGGCTCGCGACGCTGGCGGGAAGGTGGGCGCGGATCTGCTCAACTGTCCCGTGGATCCGCAAGGTCACCTCATGCCGGTACTCGGCCGTGGCGAACGCTGACAACACGCGCTGTGCCGGACCGGGACCCACGGGCGCTTCGAATGAGCCGGGCAGGGTCCGCGCGTCTGCGATGCGATCGAGCCTGAAGGTCCGGTCCTCGCCGATCTGGGCGTCCTTGCCCGTGACGTACCACCGGCCCGCATGGGCGACGATCCCGTACGCGTGCAGCGTGCGTTCGCTGCGCCGTCCGTCGCGGTCGGTGTAGCGGATCGAGACCGGTCGGCGGTGGCGCACGGCATCGGCGATGGCGAGCAGGACCCCGGCGTCCGGGGTGTCGAACTCGCCGATCTGATCCGTGAAGGCGAGGGATTCCAGGAGTGTGTCGAGCCGGCGGGCGATGTGCTTGGGCAGCACCCGCCGGATCTTCGCCGAGGCCGTCTCGCTTGCCGTGTGCTCCGTCGTCGTCAGCCCTGCTCGGCGGCCGGCGACCAGGCCGAGCAGCACGGCCAGCGCCTCGTCGTCGCTGAGCATGAGCGGAGGCAAGCGGTACCCGGGAGCAAGCCGGTACCCGCCGTACCGGCCGCGCACCGATTCCACAGGCACATCCAGGTCGATCAGCTGGTCCACATACCGCCGCACGGTGCGCCCTTCGACGCCGAGCCGGTCGGCGAGTTCGGCCACCGTCCGGGTGCCGCCCGACTGCAGCAGCTCCAGGAGCGTCAGCACGCGGGCAGCGGGTCGGGGCATGGGCACAGCCTAACGTCCATACCGGACCGATTCTGTCCACTATTTCTCCTAGCCTGCGCAGTGCACGCCTCCAGCACAGCCAAGGAGATCCCCATGGAGTTCGTCTCGATCCGCATCATCACCAGCGACGTAGCGCGCCTCGTCGAGTTCTATGAGCGAGCCACAGGAGCGCGGGCGACGTGGGCCACCGAAGACTTCGCCGAACTCAACACCGCGGGCGCCACCCTCGCGATCGCCGGCACCCGCACCGTCCCGCTGTTCGCCCCGGGCTCTGCCCGCCCGGCGGACAACCACAGCGTGATCACCGAGTTTCTCGTCGACGACGTGGACCGCGTTCACCAGAACCTGACCGGCTTCGTCACCGACTTCGTCACCGAGCCCACCACGATGCCCTGGGGCAACCGGTCGCTGCTGTTCCGTGACCCCGACGGCAACCTCGTGAACTTCTTCACCCCCGCCACCCCAGCGGCCATCGAAAAGTTCGCACGCTGACGCCACGCAAACCCGCTCACGCGGGAGCCCTGAGATCCCAGGGCTCCCGGTGAACGCGGCCACCGAGTCCAGGAGCGCCACCAGCAGAGGACACCGGAACGCACCGCTGACCTTCGAAGGACGCCTGCGCTTGTGTCTGCGGATCGACGTCGGACGTCCGACCGCGCACGTGGCGGCGGACGCCGGAATCGCCCGCCGCTGCCTGGCCAAGTGGTACGCCCGCCGGCGCGCGCCCGGCGAGAACGGTCTACTCGACCACTCCTCCCGCCCCGCCACCAGCCCCGCCCGCACCCCGAGGACTCGCCGACCTGTGGAGGCGCTGCGGCGGCAGGCCAAGCGCGGGCCGGCCCGGCTCGCCACCGGCCCTACAGCGGCTGCGCGCCGTCACACGCGCGCCCGCGACCGTCCACCGCATCCTGGTGAGGCGAGGACTCAACCGGCTCCGGGACCTCGACCCACCGACCGGCGAGCATCTGTGCGAGGCCATCTGCTGCGAGCACGACCGGGCCGGCGATCTGGTCCACGTCGACGCCAAGAAACTCGGACGCGTCCCGACCCGGCCGCGGCTGGCAGTCGCACGGCGTCGGCGCCGAGTCCGCCCGCGCCTCCAAAGGCACCAGTCCCGGCACCGGCAAGGTCGGATACACGTACCCGCATTCGGCGCTCGACGACCACTCCCGGCTCGCCCACACCGAGGCCCTGGACGATGAGAAGGTCATCACCGCGGTCGCCTTCCGGCACCGGGCCGCCTTATTCGTCGCCCACGGCATCACACCGATCCGCCGCTGCCTCGATTGAGAGCAGGTACCGCCGTGGTCAGCCAGAGTGACGGCGTTCTCCGCGCTCGCCCCCGCGGTGAGGGCCGCGGCAGAAGCCAGGGTCATCCCCGTGCTCACCCAGCGACGGTGCACTCGCGGTCCCTGCCAGCACTGCGCACTGCGCTCGCTTCGCGCCGTCGACCATGTGATCGCTGTCGGACGCCGCGTTGGCCAGGCTGGCGCAGCACACGGTCAGCAGGACGGCGCCGGCCAGGAAGGGCAGGCTTCGGCGGGTGGGAGGCGGCGCCAGCAGAGCCCGTACCCGCTGGGGCACTTCCCCGCCGGTCGCGGGCAGAAGGGCGGGGCGAGAGGCGCCGGCGGAGGCGAGGGCGGCACGTCCGACCGCGCGGGCGACGACCGCCCGGTCGCCGACCTGCGCGGCTGCCTCCTCGTCGGCCCAGCGCTCCAGGACGAAGGCGCCGGTGCCCGCCAGCGGGCGCAGCAGCGGGTTCAGGGCCGCGGTGAGCCGCCACAGGCCGAGGAAGAGGTGGTGCCTTCCGCGGAGGTGGGCCCGCTCGTGCGCCAGCAGGGCATCGCGCTCGTCGTCGCCGAGACAGCGCAACATGCCCCGGGAGACCACGATCCGCCCTGGTGCTCCGGGCAGGGCGAAGGCCAGCGGGGCGTCGTCGTCGAGCACGGCCAGCTCCGTGTCGCCGCGCAGCCCGGCGCACTCCCGCCGGGCCCGGACCACCTGGCGGACCTGGCGCAGAGCGGTCACGCCCAGCGAGGCGACGCTCGCGACCAGGACGAGTGCGCTGACGGCCGCGACGACGACGTACACCGGGTCCTCGGCGCGCAGTGCGGTCACCGACCAGTGGCCCTCGGCCGCGACCGGCGGGATCTGCGCGATACCGGTGAAGGCCAGCAGGGCGAGCGACCCGGTCCAGCCGACCGCCGTGACGAGCGCGGCGCAGGCCAGGGCCCAGGCGGCGGGACGCGGGCTGAGCCGTCGTGCCAGACGCGGCGCGACCAGCGTGAGGACGGCCGTGACGGCGAACGGAACGTAGACGCTGATCAGCACCGGCTCACCGCTTCCCGTCGAAGTTCTCGCCCTGGGCTTCTTGGCCGGACAGCAGCTGGTGCAGCAATTGCTCGTCCTGCGCGGAGAGTTCGGACACGAAGCGGGTCAGCACCGCCTCGCGGTCGGAGCCCTCCTCCAGCAGCGACCGCATCCGCCGGGCCGTGTGCGACGCCTCGTCCCGGACCGGTGCGTAGGCGTATCCGCGGCCCTCCCGCTGCCGGGCCAACATGCCCTTGTCGTAGAGGCGGGACAGGATCGTCAGGACGGTGGTGTAGGCCAGGTCGCCCGGCAGCCGCTCCAGGACCTGGCGGGCGGTCAGCGGGCCGTCGGCAGCCCAGAGAGCGGCCAGCACGTCGCTCTCCAGCTCGCCGCGTGCCCGCCTGCCGGATCCGCCAAAAGCCTCGTCGTCCCTCGGGTCGCCCACTGTCCGCCCTTCCTCGCTTTCGTCCGAACAGGCTACCCGGTCATCTCCTACTAGTTGTAGGAGGTAAGCTCCGGGCTTCGAACCGCGAACTACTACATCTTGTAGAGTTCCCCAGCTCTCCCGATGCCGGAGGACCAGTCGATGCCCCACGCCGGACGCACTCTTTCCGTGCCCGCACTCGCGGGCGCGGTACCGCTCCCGCGGAGCGAGGCCGCCGCCTCCCGCCGTATCGCGATCATCTCCGCGAGCGTCGGCGCGGGGCACGACGGCGCCGCCACCGAACTCGCCCGCCGCCTCACGGCGGACGGCTTCACCGTGGACCGGCATGACCTGCTGGACCTGCTGCCCGCCCGGCTCGGCCGCGCCGTCCAGGAGGGCTATCACCGGATGCTCGTCCGGGCACCGTGGGCCTACCAGCGGATCTACGCCGCTACCGAGCGGGCCGGAGGCAGCGGCCCGGCGGCGCGGGCGCTGCTGCGCTCCGCCGAGAACCAGGTGCTGCGGGCCCTGGCCCCGGGGACCGGCGCGGTGGTCTCCACCTACCCGGGGGCCAGTCGGGTGCTGGGCAACCTGCGCCTGTCCGGACGGCTCACCGTCCCGGTCCTGACGTACCTGACGGACTTCTCGGTGCATCCGCTGTGGGTGGCGGAGGGCGTGGACGTCCACCTCGCGGCCCACGCCGTGCCCGCCGCCCAGGCGCGTGCCGTCGGCGCCCGGGACGTCCGGGTGTGCGGGCCGGTCACCGACCCGCGGTTCAGGCTCTGCGACAGACAGGAACGCGATCGCGCGCGGGCCAGGTTCGGGCTGCCGCCGCACCGTCCGCTCGCCCTCCTGGTCGCCGGATCCTGGGGTGTCGGGCCGGTCCGGAAGGTGGCCCAGGAGGTGCGCGACTGCGGTGCCGCCGTACCGGTCGTCGTCTGCGGCCGCAACGAGGCCCTGGCCGAGCGGCTGCGCGCCGACGGCATCGAGCACGTGTACGGCTGGGTGGACGACATGCCCGGCCTGATGCACGCCGCCGACGTCCTGGTCCAGAACGCCGGCGGGCTCACCTGCCTGGAGGCGTTCGCCGCGGGCCTGCCCGTGGCCAGTTACCGCTGCATACCCGGCCACGGCCTGACCAACGCGGCTGCCCTGGACGAAGCAGGCGCGGCCGTCTGGATCCGCGAGCCGGCCGCCCTGAAGGCGGTACTGCACGACCTGATCGACGGCCCGCTCGGGCCACGCCAGCGCGAGACGGGCTTCGCCTTGTTCGCCGCGTCGCCGGCCGAAGGCCCGGCAGCGGAGATCGGGCGCATGCACCGCTCGGGGCTCCCGCAACCGGACCCGCGGCCGAGCCGGCGGCCCTCCGTGCGCCGACGCCCCGCCCCCCGCCGGCTCGCCACCACGGTCGCGGTCGGCTGTGCCGCGTGGGCGTGCGCCGTCGGTACGGGCATCGCGACGGCGCACGACGGCCCTGGGCTGGCACGCGCCATCAGCCACGGCCTCGACCTGGACGACCGCGCCCCGCTGCACGGTTCCCAGCCGGACGGGCACCGCTGATGACGGCCGCCCCTACCCTCCGCAGCGCCGCCTTGGCCGCCTTTCTCGCCGCCGCACATGCCACGCCCGTCGTCTCCACGTTCGGGCCGCTGCGCAACCGCCTCCTGCCCGGCCTCTCCGGCCGGGGCCATCCGGACCACGTCGCCCTGACCTTCGACGACGGACCCGACCCAGGATCCACCCCCCACTTCCTGCGGCTGCTCGCCGAGCGTGAGGTGCACGCCACCTTCTTCATGCTCGGTACGCAGGCGCACCGCTCCCCCGGTCTGGTCCGTGAGATCGTCGCGGCGGGCCACGAGATCGGCATCCACGGCTGGCTGCACCGCCCTCTGCTCCTGCGCGGTCCGCGGGCCACCTATGACGACTTCGCCCGCGCCCGGGACACCGTCGCCGCGATCACCGGGCGCCGGCCCACGCTCTTCCGGCCGCCGTACGGTGTCATGTCGACCGCCGCCCACCTGGCGGCCCGCCGCCTCGGACTCACGCCGGTACTGTGGACCTGCTGGGGGGAGGACTGGACGGCCCGGGCCACGCCGGAGTCCGTCCACCGCACGGTGGCGCGCGATCTGGACGGCGGCGGAACCATCCTCCTCCACGACTCCGACTGCACCTCCGCCCCCGGCGCCTGGCACTCGGCCCTGGGCGCCCTGCCCCGCATCCTCGACACCTGCGCAGAACGGGGCTTCGAGGTCGGCCGGCTGTGCGACCACGGGTGGCCTTCGCGCGCTGCCCATGGCATGGGAACGCTCCTCGGCCGCCGTTCGTCTACAGTTCCGTAGACGGTCCCTTTTTCTGCAGTCACTGATCCCGGCCGTTCACTCGCACCACCCTGATCACCCGGAAAGGGCTCGCCCCGTATGACCACTCCGTCGCACCTGGCTGCGCAGCTGGCCGTCAACGTGCTCGACGCCCATTCGCTGCTGGCCGCCTTCGGTGTGCTGGGCGTCGGCGTGGTGCTGTTCGCCGAGACGGGGCTGCTGGTCGGATTCTTCCTGCCCGGTGACTCCCTGTTGTTCACAGCGGGTCTGCTGTGCACGGGTACGGGGGACCAGGCGGTGAAACTGTCCCTGGTGCCGCTGCTGGTCGCCGCGGCCCTCGGCGCGCTGGCCGGGGCCCAGTGCGGATACCTGCTCGGCCGGAAGGCGGGCGGCGTGCTGATCGCCCGCAGCCGTTCCCGGCGGCTGCGCGAGGGGGTGAAACGTGCCGAGGAGCTGCTGGAGCGGTACGGGTACGCCAAGGCGGTCGTCCTGGCCCGGTTCGTCCCGGTGGTGCGGACGGTGCTCAACCCGATGGCGGGGGCGCTGGAGGTCCCGGTGCGGACCTTCACGTTGTGGCAGGTGATCGACGGCCTGGCCTGGAGCATCGGCCTCACCCTTGCGGGGTACGCGCTGGGCTCCTCGGTCCCGAACGTCGACCGATACCTGTTGCCGCTGGTCGCGTTGATCGTCGTCCTGTCCCTGGTTCCTCTTCTCGTCGAGGCGCTGCACGCCCGACGCGGCGCCGACGTGCGGGGAGGAAGCAAGTGATCCTCGCTCTTGACGGGTCCTCCATCGACGGCTCCGCCTACTCGGACGTGGTGCGCCTTGCCCAGCACTCGCCCGGCTGGCTGGACGACACGCTGTCGGCTTGGTCGACGTACGGGCTCGCCGTGTTCGCCGTCCTGGCCGCCGTCGGCTGGTGGCGGGCCCGGCGCTCGGGCGCCGGCGCGGCGGTGACCGCGCTGACAGTCCCCCTTGTCGTGGTTGTCGCGTACGGCGTGGACGCCGTCCTGAAGCTGGCGGTGCGCGAGGAACGGCCGTGTCAGAGCCTGCACGTCCAAACGCTGGAGGCGTGTCCGTCGCCCGGCGACTGGTCCTTCCCCAGCAACCACGCGGCCATCGCCGCAGCGGCGGCCGTGGCCCTGGTGTTCGTCTCGCGCCGTCTCGGGGCGGTCGCGATCGTGGCCGCGCTGGCGATGGGAGCGTCCCGGGTGTGGGTCGGCGCACACTATCCCCACGACGTCCTGGCCGGCCTCGTCGTCGGCACACTGGTGGCCCTGATGGCGACGCTCGCAACACGGCGGCAGTCGGAAACCCTGGCGCGGCGGCTCGCCGCCAGGCGCCTGGGTGCTCTGCTGCTCAGCTCATGAGGGCGACAGCTGCCCGATTCGTTCATCGCAGGTACGACCCGGCCGCAAGCCGACGGAGAATCATGCGCCCCAAGATCCTGGTGGTCGAGGACGATCACGCCCTGCGCGACGTGCTGCGCCGGGGGCTGTACGACGAGGACTTCGACCCCGTCCTGGCAGCCGACGGCGCAACCGCCATGCGGATCGCCACGGCCGACATCGCGGCGGCCGTCCTGGACGTCGGACTGCCTGACGCCGACGGACGGGACGTGTGCCAGGCGATGCGCGCCAACGGCTTCCTCGCCCCCGTGATCTTCCTGACCGCCCGGCACCAGCTCACCGACCGCCTGTCCGGCTTCTCCGCCGGGGGCGACGACTATCTGCCCAAGCCCTTCCACCTGGCCGAACTCGCCGCCAGGCTGAGAGCCGTACTCAGACGGACAGCCACCACGACGGTGGCCTCGGCCGGTGACCTGGTTCTCAACGCGGTGGACCACAGCATGACCGTGCATGACGCCCGTGTCACCGTGTCCCCCACGGAGTTCCGGCTGCTGGCCACGCTCGCCGCGGCGGATGGAACCCTCGTGCGCCGCCGCGACCTGGTGCGGGCCGGCTGGCCCGAGGGCGCGCAGGTCAGCGACAACACCCTGGACCAGTACCTGAGCCGGCTGCGCCGCAAGCTGCGGCTGGCCGGCAGCGGCCTGACGATCGACACGGCGCGCGGGATCGGACACCGTCTGTCGTGACCCGTGCCTTGCGTGTCCTGCGCCGTCTCGCCCCGCGCACCCTCCGCGGCCGCCTCTCCCTGGTGGCGCTGACCACCGCCGCCCTGCTGATGACGATCCTGACCGTGGTGTTCAACGCCGTGATGGACCGGCACCTGCAGCACCAGGCGGACGACGAACTCCGCAACCGGGCGGCAGCGGTGGCCACGACCGTCGATACCACCGGACCCCGGGTGCGCGTCCTGGAAACCGTCAACGACCGGCTCCTCGACACGAACGTGTGGATCTACGCCGGAACCCGTCTGCTGGAGAAGCCGCCCTCCGCCACCGCCGGCAGCCCGCCGGCCCTGGCCGCCGGCCGCCTGGCCGCGCAGCGGAAGCACGCCTGCGCGACCGTCCATGCCCACGGTCGCGGCCCCGTCCGGCTGTGCGCCCAGCCTCTCCCCGGTAGCCGCGCTACCGCCACCGTCGTCACCGCCCTGGACCTGGCTCCGTACCGCAGTTCGGCCGACACCCTGCTGGTGGGGTCACTCGTCCTGGACGTCGTGATGCTCGGATGCACGTACGTACTCACCCGCCTGTCCGTCGGCCGGGCACTGCGCCCGGTGCGGACGATGACCGACCAGGCCACGCAGTGGAGCGCCGTGGGCTCGGACGAGCGCTTCGGCACGGAGGACCACCCGGCCGAACTCGCCCGCCTGGGTGTCTCCCTGGACGCGCTCCTGGACCGCATACGCACCGTCCTGCGCCACGAACAGCAGCTGACGGGAGAGCTGTCCCACGAGCTGCGCACACCGCTCACCCGGATCATCATGGAACTCGACTGGTGGCGGGCCCGTCCCCGCACGGACGCCGAGACCAGCGCCACCCAAGCGGTGATCGCCGAGGCCGCCCAGTCCATGCGCACCATCTGCGACACGCTCCTCGACGAGGCCCGCGAGAACGCCCTGAATCCGGCAACGGTTCCCGGAGCAACTGACGTGGTGCCCGTCCTGGACCGCCTCCTAAAGGGCCTCGACACACCGGCCCTGGTGAAGACCGCCATGGAGACGGAAGCGCCGGTGCTGGAGGCAGGTGTTGCCCCCGCTCTCCTCGAACGCATCCTCAGCCCTCTGCTCACCAACGCCGCCCGCTACGCCCACTCCCGTCTGATCGTGTCCGCGCGACGCATCCCCGGCGCCGTGCGGATCGACGTCGTCGACGACGGCCCGGGTGTGCCGGAGGCGTTCGTGGCGGAGCTGTTCCAGCCCGGCCGGCGCGCCGATCCCGGCGACGGGCACGACGGCGCGGGCCTGGGGCTGCCGCTCGCGCGACGCCTGGCCCGCGCCGTCGGCGGTGAGGTGTCCTACGACCCCGGGCACGTGCCGGGTGCCAGGTTCACGGTCAGCCTGCCCGCCGGGTGACGGGGTCCTGCCCCTGCCTCGCCGGCCGGGCGGCAGACCGGCGCTCCTGAACCTGGGCGTACGCCATCAGTCCGAACAGGACGGCGAGGAGAACGGCGGACGA
Source organism: Streptomyces sp. NPDC007189 (assembly GCF_040703635.1). NCBI lineage: Bacteria > Bacillati > Actinomycetota > Actinomycetes > Kitasatosporales > Streptomycetaceae > Streptomyces > Streptomyces sp. NPDC007189. The sequence goes on along the minus strand of NZ_JBEYEY010000027.1, from coordinate 24,588 downwards.
GCCCGCGGTACCCAGATCCAGGCCGCCCTTGGCGACCGGCTTGGTGAGGAAGTCGCCCGCGGTGGCGCCCAGTGGGCGGGTGAGGACGAAGGCGATCCAGAACAGCAGGACATTCGGCACTGCGGGCACGTTCATCAGCGCCACGAGTACGGCGAGCAGCCCGGTCACGAGCAGCGCACCACCGGCGTAGCCGAGGCCGGAGCTGTCGGAGAGGAAGTCGCCCATGGAGGTGCCGAGGGTGTTCGACACGAGGATCGCCGACCAGAACAGGGCCTCGCCCCTGAAGGTGACGATGTCGCGGATCTGGAACGTCATCCCGCTCAGCTTCCAGGCGAGGAAGATCGCCAGGAGGATCGAGATCAGGATGGCGGCTCCGGCGGGGTAGCCCAGGCCGAGGCCCTGCGGGCCCCAGCCCAGTCTGGTCGCGCCGTTCGAGAGGTACCTGGCGCTGGCGTCGCGGTTCATGAAGTCGGACATCGTGGTGCCGGCCATGCTGGTCGACAGGATCACGGTCCAGTAGAAGAACGGGTTGTAGCGGCTGGACCGCAGCTGGAGCACCAGCGTCACCACGAAGATCAGGAACAGCGCGATCGTGGTGAGGAAGTAGCCGAGCCTGAGGGTCTGTGCGAAGAGGTCGCCCGCCGTCTCGCCCAGGGTCGTCGCGGCGATCTTCATGATCCAGAACGCCAGCGTGACCTCGGGCAGCTTCTTGATCACCGACTTGGTCGTACTCGACGTGCTCGCCACGTCGAGGTCGGTGAGGACCTCCGGTTTCTCCAATTCAACTCTCCTGTCCGGTCGAACGACAGGACGCTCGCCCCCGGGAAGCGGGACGAGCGCCCTGTGAGACGAGCCGACCGCCGAGCGGTGGCGATCTTCGACCGTGGCACAGCGTGCCTGAACGTATCCTGAACGCCTGCCGTGCGGCAGGTCAGGCCGTGTGCCGAGGGGCTGACTCCGTCCCGGTGACGTCCTTGCGGGTCACGCTCAGGTACGCGACCAGGCCGAGGATGACGGCCAGGAACAGAGCGCTGGTGATCACGGTGCCCACACCCAGGCCGCCGTCTCCGGTGGGCTGGGAGAGGTAGTCGCCGATCGACGCGCCGAGGGGGCGGGTGAGGATGTAGGCGATCCAGAAGCTCCACACCGCGTCCAGGCCCAGCGTGAAGTGCGCGATGGCCACCGCGGCGATGGCAGCCGCGAACAGGACGGCGGACAGCCAGTAACCGAGATCCATGCGCTCCGAGACCAAGTCGCCGGCCGCGGTGCCCAGGGCGAAGGTGAACAACACCGCGAGCCAGTAGAAGGACTCGCGGCTGGTGGTGTCGATGCTGTGGATGGACAACGTCCGCTCACGCCGGTACCAGACGACGAACACGACCGCGAGGACGATGGCGAACACCGTCGTACTCGTCTCCAGCGGCACGCCCATGTTGTCGGTGAGGTTGTCGCTGATCAGGGTGCCGACGACGCTGATCAGAGCCACGGCGAGCCAGTACACGCCGGCCCGGTACGCCGCCGTACGGAACTGCACCACCAACACCACGGCCAGCAGTGCGCTCATCAGCACCGACACACCGGTCAGACCCAGGCCGGCCTTCTCGTTCAGCAGATCGGCCGCGGTCTCCCCGACCGTGGTGCACAGCACCTTGATGATCCAGAAGTAGGCGGTGACTTCGGGCACCTTGTTCCAACGAAGCCGGTGCCGCGCCGGACCGGCAGGCTCCCCGGCCTCGGCGAGCGCGGATGTCTCAGAGGTTTCATAAGTCATGGCCAACGACCGTGCCACCGGACACCTGAACGCATCCTGACTGCTCACGCGGCACCGCGCGCACCATGCCTCTTGCAGCAGCACTGGGCACCATGAGCAACTGCCTACTTCTCCCCATACAGGCGCCCCTTCCCGCTCCTGCCCACGTGACGGAAGAAGGCCGCCTTGCCCATCACACCTGCCGACCGTCGGCCGACTGAGCAGGCGGCGAGCCGGCTGCGCCACCGGTTCGGCCGCGCGGCGGTCCTGGCCTACGCCGCCGCGCTGCTCCAGCCGGGGCCCGGACCGTGATTGCGCAGGGATCACTCGCTGCCGCTCGGCTGAGCGGGCAGCCTGCCTGTGTCCACTGCACCGCTCCTGCTCTCCCTGGTGGTCTTCTCGGCAGGGCTCCAGGTCCCCCTGCGCGCGCTCGGCACCCTGCTTCGACGCCCGATCGCTCTGCCGGCCGGGCTCGTCCTGCACCTGACGATCCGCTGCTGGCCATCCCCGGCGTCGCGTCCCTGCTCCACCAAACCCCCGACACCGACGGCGGCAGCGGCCGGTCACCGCGATGATCCTCATCACGGCGATGCCCGTCGCCGCCGGAGCCACCGTGTGGACCGGCAAGGGGGACGGCGACCAGCCACCCATGGTGGGGCTCGTCCTCGCCTCCACCTTCCTCGAGCCCGCTCACCATTCCCCTGTCATCGGCAGCCTGCTGCCGCTGCTCAGCGATGGTTACGCGGGCACACTCGCCAGGTCCGCACACACCGCCCATGACGGAATCACCCTGATCGGCTGGTCCTGCCCTGCGCGGCCGGCGCTCTGTGCCGTCTGGTACTGCCCGCGCCGTGGCTGAGCCGGGTACTCAGCGTCATCGAGCCGGTTCCCCTGGCCGGCCCGCTCGTCCATACGTACGTCAACGCCTACGGCGCCCTCGGCTCCTTCCTGGCCCACCCGCGCCCTGTGCTGCTCGCCGCCGCGCCGACCGTGACGGCAAGCGCTTGCCCGCTGTCGTTCACGGCCGGCCACGCAGCCGCACGCCTGCTGAGACTGGACGCCCTCGGCCTCGTCACTCACGCTCGCCTGCGGCATGAACTACAGCAGCGCGAGCGCCGTTCTGATCACCAACACGCTGCCCGACAAACCGCACCTGCTCCAACCTCGCCCACGCTCCCTGCGCACCACCGGGTCGTAGTACCCCGGTACCACCTGCCCGGCGCTGTTCAGCCCCCTGGTACCACCGGATTGCGCAGGTCGCGGGCTTAGCGTGATGGAGAAGGCGCCAGGCGTTTCGGGCGCCGGGGTCCGAGTGAGAGGGCGCAAATGATCGAGGCACAGCAGCTCACCAAGAGGTACGGGGAGAAGACAGCCGTCGACGGTCTCGACTTCACCGTGAAGCCGGGTACGGTGACCGGGTTCCTGGGACCCAACGGTGCGGGCAAGTCCACGACGATGCGCATGGTCGTCGGGCTGGACGCTCCGACCAGCGGCTCCGTCACGGTGAACGGACAGCGCTACGCCCGCCACCAGGCGCCGCTGCAGGAGGTGGGAGCCCTGCTGGAGGCCAAGTCGATCCACCCGGGCCGCTCAGCCCACAACCACCTCCGGGCGCTCGCACTGACCCACGGCATCCCAGGCCGCCGGGTCGACGAGGTCATCGAACTCGCCGGTCTCGGCAGCGTCGCGAGGAAGCGGGCCGGAGCCTTCTCCCTCGGCATGGGCCAGCGGCTCGGCATCGCGGCCGCCCTGCTCGGCGACCCGCAGACCGTCATGCTGGACGAGCCCGTCAACGGGCTGGACCCCGAGGGCGTCCTCTGGATCCGCAACCTGCTCACCTCCCTCGCGGCCGAGGGGCGCACGGTGTTCGTCTCTTCGCATCTGATGAGCGAGGTGGCGCTGGTGGCCGATCATCTGATCGTCGTCGGGCGGGGGCGGCTGCTGGCCGACACCACCGTGCAGGACCTGGTGCGCGAGGCCGGTGGCGACAGCGTGCGGGTCGCGACGGACGACCCAGCGCGGCTGCGGGACGTGCTGGCCGGGCCGGGCGTGGAGATCACCGGCCGCATCGGGTCGGAGGAACTGCAGGTGACCGGGGTGTCCGCCCGCGAGATCGGCCTGAAGGCGGCCGAGCACGCCATCCCCCTGTTCGAACTGACCACCAAGGCGGTGTCGCTGGAGGAGGCGTTCATGGAACTGACCCGGGAGGCCGTGGAGTACCACGGCTCCACGACCGGCACCGAGACCTCCGGGAGCGCGGCATGAGCACCCTCACGGCAACACCCGAAACCTCCGGGACCACTCCGGCCGCTCCCACCCGGCCCGCCTACCGGGTGACCGGTCGGCGCGTCCTGGCCTCGGAGTGGGCCAAGCTCTGGTCCCTGCGCTCCACCTGGATCACCCTCGGCCTGGGCCTGCTGTTCCTCGTCGCCTTCGGCGTCATCGCCGCGAGCCACTACAAGTCGAACCTCGACTCCGGCCGGCACCTGGACCGCGACTTCGCCTCCGCCACCGCGGTGAGCCTGTCCCTCTTCGGCACGAACTTCGCCCAGCTCGCCCTCGGCGTGCTCGGCGTGCTGGTCACGGCGGGCGAGTACTCCACCGGCATGATCCGCTCGACCCTCGCGGCCGTGCCCCGCCGGCTGCCGGTGCTGTGGTCCAAGGCGGCGGTGTACGGGCTCGTCGCGCTGGTGGTCGCCACCGTCGGCGCGTTCGCCGCCTTCCTCGTCGGCAGCCGGATCCTGTCCGGCACGCCCGCCGCGATGGGCCTCGGGCACGCCGGCGTCGTACGCAGCCTCCTGGGCGCCGGGCTCTACCTCGGCCTGGTCGGCGTGATCGGCACCGCCCTCGGAGCGCTGTTGCGGTCCGTGGCCGGCGGCATCTCGGTGCTCGTGGGCGCCCTGATGCTCGTACCCGGGCTGGTCTCCCTGCTGCCCACCTCGTGGCAGGGCCACATCGCCCCCTACCTTCCCAGCCACGCGGGGGAGTCGATCTTCGCCCTGACCCATGACTCGACCACCCTGTCGCCCGGTGGCGGACTCGTGGTCTTCCTCGGCTGGACGGCGCTGGCGCTCGCTGGAGCGGCGTACCGGCTGCTGCGCAGCGACGTCTGAGCGCAGCTACCCGCATCATGGGCTGGTGACCTCCGTGACCACCGAAGATTTCAGCGGGATGGGACCGCTGGTAGCCCGGCTCGGCCGGGCCGGCCAGCGGCTCCGGTACGCCGATCGGGCCCGTCCGTGGGTGCTCGACAGCGGGGCGGTGGTGCTGGTCCTCGTGGCGTTCTGCCTGCCCGATCTGCTGCACGCGGTCGGCCTGGTCGGCGGGGACGGTGACGGTGACGGACCGCGCCGCTTCCGAGTGGCGTTCACCCGGTTGCCCGTGGCGGGGATGCTGGCCCTGCAGGCCGGTCTGGTGCTGCCGCTGCTGTGGCGACGCCGGGCACCCGCGGTGGCCTTCGGCGCGGTCACGGCCGTGTTCGCTCTCCAGTGGGCGATCGGCGCCGCCCTTCGCGCGGACGTTGCCCTCTTCATCGCCCTGTACAGCCTGACCCTGCACGGGCGGCTACAGCAGCTGCCGTGGGCCTGCGCGGCAACAGCGGGGGCACTTGGCTTGGTCGCGGCGAGGTTGTCGGCGGCGATCTCGGTCTGGGACGCGCTCTTCTTCCTGCTCAGCACGGCGACCGCGGCCCTCGCGCTCGGCCTGATGATCCGTATCCGGCGGGCTCAGCTGGCCGGGCTGCGGGACCGCGCGGCCCGGCTGGAGATCGAACGCGACCAGCGGGGCAGGCTCGCCGTCGCGGCCGAGCGGGCACGGGTGGCCCGCGAGATGCACGACATCGTCGGCCACAACCTGTCCGTCATCATCACCCTCGCCGACGCGGGCGCCTACGCCACCGCCGCCTCCCCCAAGCGGGGGGAGGAGGCCCTGCACCTCATCGGCGACACCGGCCGCCAGGCCCTGGGCGAACTGCGCAGGGTGCTCGGCGTCCTGCGTGAGCCGGACGGCCCGCGCGGGGAGCCTGAACTCAGCCCCCAGCCTGGTCTCGCGGACATCGGCGCGCTGTGCGAGGCGGTGCGCGCCGCCGGCCTGGAAGTCGTCTACCGTACGGCCGGTGACGTCGACGCCCTCGACAGCGGGGTGCAACTCACGGTCTACCGCATCGCGCAGGAGGCCCTGACAAACACCCTCAAACACGCTGGCGCGGGCACCCGTGCGAACCTGGCGATCCTCGTCGAGGACGCACGGCTGACCATCACCGTCCAGGACTCCGGCCCGTCCACACCGGTCGGCCGTCCCGGCCCGGCGAACGAGGAAGGACACGGCCTGGTGGGCATGCGGGAACGAGCGGCTCTCTACGGAGGGCACGTCAGCGCGGGTCCGGCCGGTGCCGGATGGACGGTGCGCGCCACCCTCGAACTGACTCCCCAGGGTGGCGCTCGATGACGACCGTCCTCATCGTGGACGACCAGCCGCTACAGCGGTACGGGTTCCGCATGCTCCTCGACTCCGTGGCCGAGACGGAGGTGGTCGGTGAGGCCGCGCACGGAAGCGAGGCCGTCCGCAAGGCTGCCGAACTGCGCCCCGACGTCGTCCTGATGGACGTACGCATGCCGGGTATGGACGGTATCGAGGCCACGCGCCGCATCGTCGCCGCCGGCGACCGTTCGCGGGTCCTCGTTCTGACCACCTTCGACGTCGACGAGTACGTCCACGCGGCCCTGCGCGCCGGAGCCAGCGGTTTCCTCCTCAAGGACGCCCGTCCCGAGGAACTCCTCGCCGGCATCCGCGCCGTGGCCGTCGGCGACGCGGTGATCGCGCCTGCACTCACCCGCCGCCTGCTGCACGAGTTCGCCCGTCTGGTGCCACCCGGCGGCAACGGCTCTGCCGAGGATCCGCGCCTCAGCGCCCTCACCGACCGCGAACGCGAGATCCTCGTCGCCATCGGCAAGGGCTGGTCCAACGGGGAGATCGCCACGCATTTCGTGCTGTCGGAATCCACGGTGAAGACCCACGTCGGCCGCGTCCTGTCCAAGATCGGCGCCCGCGACCGCATCCAAGCGGTGATCTTCGCCTACGACCACGGCCTGGCCCGCCCTCATGCGGGCTGAGCCTGCGACACCGGCGACGGGCACGGCTCCTCAGACAGCGGACGTCCGTGTGCACTCCTCGACCTGACGGAGGGAGCGGCCTGCCGCTCCAGCCGCTGCTGCAGTCGAGTTGCCTGTGCTGCCGCGCCGGGTGTCGGCGACTCATCCTGTGTGGCACCGACGCCGTGAAGAAGGTCGGCGCTCTGCGACACAGGGAGGGCTACGCCGCCCCGACGGTGTACGAGGTCAGAGGGCCGAGGACTCCGATGCCCTCCGGGCCGCCGTGACCCGAGTCCTGGAACTCGACGGCCCAGGGGGGATCTTCGCCGCTCCGGTGGATGTCTCATGGCTACGCGACGAGGAATCGACCGAGGCCATCTCAAGCAGGTCATCGAGGAAGTCCCCAGGGCTGCCCTGCTACGTACGGATCTCGCGGCATTCGGCGCGCTGGCCTTCGGCCGCCTTCACAGCCTTCGGCGCCAGCAGCCGCTACCGGCACATCATCGCCCCGGGCGAGAAAGCGCAGACCAACAAGAGCATCCCCGTCCAGTCACCGCACGTTCTTTTCCCCGACCTGATGGCCTTCTCCGGTCTGCTTCTGCTCGGCCTGTGCCCAAGCTCGCGCTGGACGCCTTCACAAGCAATCGCGGCGAGCTTCCTGCCGCAGCGGCGGCGCACAACATCGCGGTCCTTATGGAGTGGCTGCGCGCCCTCATATCGATGGGCGTCGACCGCGCCCCAAGCCGCCAAGACACCCGCCCAGACACCCGCCGCAGAGCGCAGGCACTGATACACATCCTCGACGAACGGCCAGGCCGCAGCGGTGTGCCGGGGCGGCCTGTAGTCCTCCGGCTCCCATGCCAGCTCGACATCGGAAGCGTTGCCGCAGGCAGGCAGCGACGGGTCCCGAGGGCCCCGGCTGAGTGCCCGCCGGGGCGGTGTGTCAGATCATGGCGAGCCGGTCCACCAGCAGCTCCACCCTCGGCTCGGCGTCCTCGGGCAGCAGGCGACCCGCGCGGGTCAGGGTCGCAAGGCCGTGCAGGGCCGCCCAGAACACCTCGGTGAACAGTCCCGGGTGGACGCCGTCGCCGGCGACCTCGGCGAGAGTCTCCAGCAGGGCGGCGAAGGCGTCCTTCAGAGGCTCGGGGGTGTCCTCCTGCGCGTACGCCAGGCCGCCGTCGAGCTGGAACAAGGCGTCGTAGACCGCCGGGTTGCGTGCGGCGAAGTCGAGGTAGGCGCGGGCCAGGGCGGCGACCCGGGCGCGGGGGCGGTCCGCGGCGGAGGTCGCGGACCGCACCGCCGTGGCCAGTTCGGCGGCCCCCTGAAGGGCGACGGCACCGATGATCTCGCGCTTGCCTCGGAAGTGGCTGTAGAGGACGGGCTGACTGTACTCGATGCGCTCGGCGAGCCGGCGTGTGGTGACTGCGTCCCAGCCCTGCTGCTCGGCGAGTTCGCGGGCTGTCGCCACGATGAGGCGCTCGCGCTCCGCCCGTTCGCGCTGCTTGCGTTCCTGTACCGACATGCATCGATCCTAGCATCGCTAGACAACCGAGCGGCAGCAGTACTAGCGTTGCCTCATTCGCTAGCAACGCTAGTTCACGGAGGGATCGTCATGCTCAACGCACTCGAGGCCGTAACCACCGTCGTCGTCGGCCTGATGGTGGGGGTGGAGTTCTCCGTCGCCTTCATCATGAACCGGATCCTGGACGCGCTTCCCGAGGACAGCGGCCAGCTCGGCCACGCCCACGGCGGCCGGATGCTGGGAGCACTGATGCCGTTCTGGTACATCGGCTCGCTCGTCCTCACCGCGATCTGGGCCGTCGCCGGATGGCACCGCCACGGCGCCGGACTCGTCGCCACCGCCGCCGGCCTGCTGATCGTCAGCGTGGTCATGTCGGTACTGCTGCTCGTCCCGATCAACAACCGGAACAAGACCTGGACCCCCGAGAACCGGCCCGCCGACTGGAAGGAGCAGCTGCACCGCTGGGACCGCTACCACTACGTCCGCGTCGCCGTCATCATCACGGCCTTCGCCCTGCTGACCTCCGCCCTCGTCTGATACCAGCGCTGCCCCGACATGCGCTGGTTCGCCCCTGCATATCGACGGCTTTTGCCCCGTCGGGGTGAGCCCGAGAGGGCTTCGGACTTCTGACCCCGCAGGCCGACGCGGCACCGGTGGCCGCACAATCCCCACTCCTCAGCGGCGGCTGACCACCGAAATCCCGACATCCGGAAGTACAGCTGCCGCGCAGATCCCACAAACTCAGCAAGCTCCTCGAAGCCCACCAAGCCGGCGAAGACTCGCAAGGAGAAGGACAATGTCGCTGAAGAAGATCAATACCGTACTGGCCGCAGCCTTCATCCTCTTCATCCTCTGGTTCGGGATGGAGTTCATCCTGAGCCCGGAGACGACGGCGCCGGGCTTCGGCCTGCCGAGCTGGCCGTCCGGCGACGGCGACGGCTTCCTGATCATCAAGGGAATCCGCGATGTCGTCCTGGCCCTGGTCCTGGGCATCCTGCTGGTGACGGGCCACCGCCGGGCGCTGGGCTGGGTGCTGCTGGTGGAGGCCCTCGCCGCGTACGGCGACATGACCACCGTGCTGGCCCACCACGGCTCCGTGGCCACCGCGCTCGGTGTCCACGGCCTGACCGCGACACTGATGGTGGTCAACGGCCTTCTGATGATGCACGAGACCCGCAAGGTCGCGGCCACTCCGGCAACACCCGCCCCGCAGCCCGCCTAAGAAGGCATCTGATCTACGTAGTTGGTGTTCTGGGAGGTTTTTGTGACTGGTGGTGTTGGTGGTCGTTGCACGGTGTGTGAGTGCTCGTCGTCCGTACCGCAGTGACGTGTCTGATGCCCGCTGAGCCTTGATCGAGCCGGTCTTCACCGCCTGGAGGGCGAAGCGAACCGGCCCCGGCACGGCGGGCCGTGCGCACGACCTGCGGGAGATCGTCAACGCGATCCCCTACGTCAACCGCACCGGCATCCCGTAGGAGTACCTGCCGCACGACTTCCCGCCCTACAAGACCGTCTACGACTACTACGCCAAGTGGGAAGCCGACGGAACCACGCAGCAGGTCCACGACCTGTTACGCGACAAGAGCCGCCGAGCCCACGGCCGCAGCACGCAGCCGACCGCGACCGTGGTGGACGCCCAGAGCGTGAAGACCTCGGCGGCCAGCGGAAAGCTCCTGCTCGACGGCCTGGCCATGGCGCACCCCAGTCGCGCAACGATCGCGGGCGAAGGGGTCCGAGCCACTGCCGAAGCGGTGGGTGATCGAGCGGACCTTCGGCTGGTTGATGCAACATCGCCGCCTGGCGCGGGACTACGAAGCCCTGCCGCGGCGATCCCGGACGATGATCCACTGGGCGATGGCTAACAAAGTGTCCCGCTGAGTCGACCGTGCTGCGGGAGGCGCTCGGGCCCGAGCTGTACGAGGTCGTACTGGCCGTCCGCTGGCGGTATTGACGGGCTACTCCTCGGGCTCCCAGGCAATCAGCTGCTCGAACACCTGCTGGTCGCCCTCGATCTTCAGGTCGCTCAGCGTCAGGCGGCCCCAGACGAAGAGGAGCAGTTGCTCGGCCGTGCCCGTGGCGGAAGCGGAGGCGGGCGCGGCGTCGTCCGTGAGGGGTGCGGGCCAGGCGCCGGTGCCGTCCAGTGTGAGGAGCCAGGAGCGGCCCTCGGTGGCGTGGTAGTGGATGGTGGCGGCCTCGTGCGGCCAGGCCGCCGGTGTGGAGTTGCAGGTATCGAGAAACTCGGCCACGCCGTCGATCGCGACGTCCGCCGGCATTGGCTGCACGGCGCCTGCGGCGAGCTGGGCGTCGTAGGTGTGCACCAGCACCTCGTGCACCCGGCGCCGGGCAACGCCCCAGGCATTCGCCGGCGACACGCCGGCGGCCCACCACGCCCAGCACTCGCGCTCCGGGCCAGCCTCGCGCAGCGCGCTCAGCAGCAGCTCGTTCGACTCGGCGTACCAGGCCAGCAGCGCCTCGAGCTCGCGCGGCACCTCCGCGGCATCCTTGGCCGGCGGAGCCTCGGCCGGGCCCGCGGCGACGATCGCGGCCCACCAGCGCTGGCCCGTACCCAGGTGCTGCACCAGATCGAACAACGTCCACGCGGGGCAGGACGGCACCGGCGCGTCAAGGCTGGGCGCGGCGGCAACCGCACTCCGGAACGCGGCCGACCGCTCGTCGATCAGTTGCAGCAGGGCGGAATACTCAAGACTCTCTGTCACATCGCTTACCTATCACCCCAGTTCAGCCGACCGCACCCTATTTTCCAGGCCGTCAGCTGCGGGAGTTGGAGCACCTAATAGAAAGCCTGGTTGTAGCCATGTCCCCTTCCTGGCCGGCTCGTTGGCCGAGTCATGGGGAAGGGGAACGGTCCTCCGTGGATGGTGCCGGATGACCCGTGGGGGCGGATTGAGCCGTTGCTGCCGGTCAGGCAGCGGCGTCCGCGCCATCCCGGCCGGCTGCCACTGGACGACCGTGGTTGCCTGCAGGGCAGCCTGTTCGTGCTGCACACCGGGATCCAGGAGGAGTGGCTGCCGCAGGAGCTCGGCTTCGGGTCCGGGATGACGTCCTGGCGCCGGGTGCGGGACGGGCACGAGTCCGGGGTGTGGGACCGGCTGCACCAGGTGCTGCTGACCCAGCTGCACCGTGCCGGAAGCTGGACTGGTCCCGGGGGGTGATCGACGGCTCCCACCACCAGGCCCGTGGGGGCGGCCCAAAACCGGGCCGAGCCCGGTCGACCGTGCCCGGCCCGGCTCGAAGCACCACGTCATCACCGACGCAGGCGGCACCCCGCTCGCCATCACCCTGACCGGCGGCAATCGCCACGACATCACCCAGCTGCTGCCCCTGCTCGACGCGATCCCGCGGATCCGCGGAGTGACCGGTCCGCACCGTCACCGGCCGCGGCAGTTGTTCGCCGACCGGGGCTACGACTTCGATAGGTACCGTCGGCTCCTGTGGAAGCGCGGCATCAAGCCGGTCATCGCCCGACGCGGAGTTTCGCACGGCTTCGGCCTGGGCTCGGTCCGCTGGGTGGTCGAGCGGGCGAACGCGTGGATCCACGGCTTCCGACGGCTACGGATCCGCTGGGAAATCCGCGACGACATCCACGAGGCGTTCCTGAAGCTCGCCTGCTGTGTGATCACATACAGGCGAGTCCAGGCATTGTGTCAGCTCCTCCAAGGCGCGGATCGGGTCGTGATCAATCCGTGGGTTTCGCCCCGCTCCAGGCCCTGGCCCGCTAGACCGTCGTGCGTGACGCGCGCGCAACGGACGGACGAAGAGTGGGAGTTCATCGAGCCGCGCCTGCCGATCGGCGAGTACGGCCCGTACCCCAAGGCCCTGCGGCAGCAGTTCGAGGGCGTGATCTGGCGGTTCCGGACCGGCGGGGAGTGGCGGGAGATGCCGTAGCGAGTTCGGTGCCCGGTCAACCGTCTCCAACCGCTTCCGCCAGTGGCAAAGGGTGCAGCCCCGAAGAACAAAGCGGACGCGACGCCGAAGCGGCCCCCGAGCGGGAGGAATGTCGACGGGTTCGCCGCCGGCGAAAGCTCCGCCTGAAGACCGCCCTCTTGGGACGCTCGCGGGGCGGGCAGACCAGCAAGGTCCACCTCGCCGCCGACCGCAGGTGCCGCCCGCTGGCGTTCGTGCTGACCGCCGGACAGGCAGCCGACAGCCCGCAGTTCATCCTCGTCCTGCGGCAAGATCCGGGTCCGCGGGCCCGTCGGCCGCCCCTGCACCCGACCGGACGCCGTCGCCGGGGACAGGGACAAGGCCTACTCCTCCAGCGGCAATCGCTCCCACCTGCGCGAACGCCACATCAAGGCGGTCATCCCGGAGAAGGCCGACCAGGCCGCCAACCGGAAGAGGAAGGATTCCGGGGGTGGCCGGCCCGTCGGCCACGACGCCGGCCTCCACAAGGAGAGGAACACCGTCGAACGGCTGATCAACAAGCTCAAGGCATGGCGGGCGTCGCCACTCGGTACGAAAGACCCCGGAACCCTCGGCGTTTCGGCCACCGCTGCTCCAGCCCCTGGCCCAGGGGCCGCAAGGGTCGATGCAACCCACAAGCTCCGGCGCGCGCTGAATCCCAGGGCTACCAACACGACCGAAACACATGTGTTCGAAATTCTCGCCGGCTCGTTGAACCGCAGGAGCAGCCACACAACCGTCAAGGGGGACCACGTTGACTTCGGCCAGGACACCAGCACATGCGACTCCCCATAACGTGACAGCGAGTGCGCAGTACTCGTACCGCGACGAGCCCAGCCGCAGGGCCTCAGTGCGGATGAACACGGTTACCACGGCGCGGCGGCTGCCCACGCCGGCTTTCCAGACGCTGAGCCGGCCCGGGACGGGAGGCGCGCTGTGAAGAGATTCTTCGGACGCGTGCAGATGGCCGAGCCGGAGGTCTCCGACGCCGAGCATGAGCTCTTCGGCGGTCCTTTGCGCTACGACTTGGGCTGGTCGGAACACGAGCGTGCCCGGCTGGACTTGACGATGATGTCCGCTCTGCGCTCCATGCCGAGGCTGGTCGGGGCGACCTTGCGGATGGCGTGGCAGGCAGACCGCCGTGCGCTGCTCACGGTCGCCATCAGCGAGATCGGACAGGGTCTCGCCGCGGCCGTCGGGTTGCTCGCGGTCAACGCCGTCATGCACGCGCTGCTCGGCTCGGGCACTCCCGGGCAGCGGCTGCACGCAGTGCTGCCCGGGCTGCTCGCCGCCGCCGGAGCCGCCGTGGTCAACTCGGGCCTGGCCGGCTGGTCGACCTCGCGGGCGGGCCGGCTGGAGCCGCTGGTCGAGCGGATCGCCACGACCCATTACCTGGCCGCCGCCGCGTCCGTGGAGCTGGAGGCCATCGAGGACCCGGAGTTCCGGCGGCTGATCGACGTCGCCCAGTACGGCGCCGGATCCGCCCGCCGCATGATCAGCGCCTGCGTGGCCGCGCTGAACGGAACCATCTCCCTGATCTCCACGGCCGGCGTCCTCACCATCCTCCACCCGGTCCTCCTGCCGATGCTGATCCTGATCGCGGCGCCGCGCGGCTGGGGCGCAATGCGGGTGGCGCAGGAACGGTACGTGTCGGTGATGACCTGGGTCGAACACGTGCGGGCCAGCCGCCTCATCGGCAACCTGCTCACCGAGCGCACCGCCGCCCAAGAGGTGCGCATCCACGCCGTCGGGCCGTTCCTGCTCAGCCGCTACGAGCGGATGGCCGAGAGCGCCGAGGCCGAGCAAGAGCGGCTGGCCACCGGCAAAGCCGTCACCGAGTGGGTGGCCGCCGCGCTGTCCGGACTCGCCCTTGCGGCGACGTACGCGGCCATGTTCCTGCTCATCATGAGTGGGCACATGAGTCTGGCCGTGGCCGGGACCGCCGTCATCGCCGTCCGGTCCGGCTCGGCGAGCCTGGGCGCGCTGGTGATGAACATCAACCAGTTGCACGAGGAGTCCCTCTACGTCCGCGACCACGCCCGGTTCCTGGACGAGGCGGCACGGCGCACCATCCCCAGCGGGGGCGATCCCGTTCCGGCACAGGTGAAGCAGGTCGTCCTCGCCCGGGTCGACTACCGATACCCGGACCGGGACACACCCGCTCTGGACGGCGTGTCACTGACGCTGCCCATGGGCTCGGTCACCGCCGTGGTCGGCGAGAACGGCTCCGGCAAGAGCACGCTGATGAAGGTGTTGTCGGGCTTGTTGCTGCCGCAGAGCGGGACCGTGCTGTGGGGTGACGCGGAGGTCGCTTCCCTGGACCGCTCCCAGGTCTTCGACCGCGTCGCGCTGCTCACCCAGGACTTTCAACGCTGGCCCGTGACCGCGGCGTTGAACATCCGGATCGGCCGACCCGACCAGGAGGCCGGTCCCGTGGACCTGCAGCCGTCCGTGGACTACGCGGGTGCCGGACCGGTCATCGCCAGACTTCCCGACGGACTGCGCAGCCTGCTGGCACGGATGTTCCGCGGTGCCAGCGAACTGTCCGGTGGTGAGTGGCAGAAGATCGGGCTCGCCCGGACCCACTGGCGCAGCTCCACCTCGGATGCCGACGGCGTGCTCATCGTCGACGAACCCACCTCCGCCCTCGATCCGGAAGCCGAGATCGCCGCTTTCGACCGCATCCGCCGGCTCGCCGCCCCGAACCGGGCCGTCGTCCTGGTCACCCACCGCATGTCCGGTGTCCGCCACGCCGACCGCATCTACGTCCTACACCACGGACGGCTGGTCGAGGAGGGCAGCCACGACGAACTCATGGCTCTTCAAGGGCGCTACGCCTCCATGTTCGACGCGCAAGCCGCGCAATACGCCCCCTCGGGCGCCATCCCCCGCCCCAGCTCCCCCACCGTCACCGATCCCGCATGATCCGCTCCAAAAGCCCCAGCGTGACGCCCCCAGCGCCATCGCCCGCGAGCAACGCCGCCGACCCGACCGCCTGCCCAACGGGACTGTGTCCAGCCGGCGCCCGACCCCCACGACGCCGACCACGAGAAGACATCGGATGCGGCGTTCGCCTCGCTGCTGGAGGACAGCGCCGAGGACTTGTACGAGTCCGCGCCGTGCGGCTATCTGTCCACACGGATGGACGGCACCATCGCGAAGATCAACGCCACGCTGCTCGGCTCCCGTACCGGGCGACCTGGGCGAGCGGGAACTGACCGCTGGCCGGCCGGCCCGGTTCTCCTGAACGCTCCGGTGAGCCGCCGTCTCCAGCATCTGCGGTCGCTGGTCGGGAGGGGTGACCGTCGCGCGGAAGACGGCCACATCGCTGAAGAGGGCGTCGTTGTCGACCTCCTGGAAGTAGTCGCTGCCGAGTTCGGCGAGCGGTACCTGCCCATTCCAGGCCCTCGATGGTGCGGATGGCGTCGGTCAGGGGGTTGAGCGCGTCTCCCACGACGCCGAACACCTGGCGCACGCCGAGTTCGCTCAGCGGGTCCACGATGGCTTGGGCAACGGTACGGGCCACGTGATTCCTCCAGCTCACACGGTGAAACGGTCGGGGTCGGCGGCCTTCCAGTCGGCCGCCCAGGAGTCCGGCGGCTCGGCGAGCAACTGCCCGGGCTCGAGCCACTCGTACAGCTCCTCGTAGGAGCGTTCGGTGAACGGGTCGACGCGCCGGCGCAGCATGTGCGGGCGCAGGTCCGCGGGATCGGTGACCCCCATGGACGCCATGAGCTGCAACGCGCTGGCCACGGTCGCCTGTTGGAAGCGCAGGACGCGCTTCGTCTTGTCGGGGACGTCGAGCGCGCGGGCCCGGCGGGGGTCCTGGGTCGTGACACCGGTGGGGCAGGTGTTCGTGTGGCACCGCTGGGCCTGGATGCAGCCGACGGCGAACATCATGGCCCGTGCGGCGTTGCCGTAGTCGGCGCCCTGCACCATGCGCTTGACCAGGTCGGCGCCAGTGGCGATCTTGCCGCTGGCGCCGATCCTGATCCGGTCGCGCAGACCGGTCCCCACAAGGGCGTTGTGCACGGTGAGCAGGCCTTCGGTGAGCGGGGCTCCCACATGGTCGGCGAACTCCAGCGGTGCCGCGCCGGTTCCGCCCTCGGCGCCGTCCACCACGATGAAGTCGGGTGCCGTGCCCTCCTCCAGCATGGCCTTGCACACGGCCAGGAACTGCCGTCGCGAGCCCACGCACAGCTTGAACCCGGCGGGCTTGCCACCGGACAGCTCGCGCATGCGGGCGACGAAGAGGACCAGTTCGCGCGGGGTGGAGAACACCCGGTGGTACGGCGGCGAGACGACCGTACGCCCCTCGGGCACGCCCCGGACGCGGGCGATCTCGGCGTTCACCTTGGCTCCGGGCAGGACACCGCCGATGCCGGGTTTGGCGCCTTGCGACAGTTTCAGGGACACGCACTTGACGTGGTCGTGCGCGGCCTTGTCGGCGAATTCGGCCGCGTCGAAGTCCCCGTCCCGGGTGCGGCAGCCGAAGTACCCGGTGCCGATCTCCCACACGAGGTCGCCCCCGGGCCGCAGGTGGTACTCGGACAGTCCGCCCTCACCGGTGTCCTGGGCGAAACCCCCGGCCGCGGCACCCCCGTTGAGCGCGAGGACGGCGTTGGCCGACAGCGAGCCGAAGCTCATCGCCGACACGTTGAGCAGGGCCATGTCGTACGGACGGACGCAGTCCGGGCCGCCGATCCGCACGCGCGGCGCGGTCTCGGGCACCGGGCACGGCGCCATCGACGGGACCAGATACTCGTAACCGGGCTGGTACACGTCCCGCTCGGTGCCGTACGGCTCCTCCGCGTCGGTGCCCTTGGCGCGCTCGTAGACGATGCTGCGCACGTCCCGGTCGAAGGGACGCCCGTCGAAGTTCCGCTCGATGAAGTACTGCTGCAGCTCCGGGCGGATGCTCTCCATGAGGAAGCGGAGATGGCCGAGAACGGGATAGTTGCGCAGCACCGAGTGCCGGCGCTGCAGCAGGTCCCAGGCGCCGAGCGCACCCAAGAAGGTGAGCGGCAGGACCGCGAACCACCAGGCGGGCGAGTCGGCGACCGCCGCGGCCAGGGCCCCGAGAGCGGCCAGCAGAGTCAGGACGATGATGACGATGCGTGTCACACCTCGCGCATTGCCCGGTTACCGCCTGCCATGCACGCCGAGACGGCACCGGCCTGGGTCGCTCAGGTCTGCGCCGGACGAACCGGGCAAGCGAGCTGGTGCGGACGCGCGATCTACGCGGAAACCGATTCTTCGCAGACATACCGGGGTGAGCCATGACGCAGGTGTTGACCCCGAAGTACACCGTCCCCGGCATCCAGCGCGAGGTGGCCGGCCGGCTGACCGGTCTGCTCCGGCTGCGCCTGCACGCCCGACCTGGCAACGCACCGGACAGCGGGTCTGGCCCCTCTCACCCGCATGGGGCGACACCTCGACGCCGGCCGGCACCCGCTGCTGCTTGACCCTGCCCGCCGCCCCGGAAGGGAGCCAGGGGGGACCTGATGTCTCCAACGCGTGCCTCCCGCTGCGCCGTAGGCGTGCAAAGCCCTTACCGCGGGCAACCGGATAGCCCAGGGGACGTGCACACAGCGCGACGGCCCGGGTGACGACGGAAGGAAGGAGGTCGGCGATGGAATGGTGGGGCTGGGTGGTCCTGCTGATCGCGGTGGCAGGACTGCTCGCCGCGACAACGTTGGGAGTTCAGGCGAAACGCCGTAACGGCACGGTGATCGCGGTGCGTTCGGGTCACCGGAGCGGCAGGGAGGGGGGACGGTGAACACCCTGATGCTCGCCTCCGAGCTGACCAAGCGCGTGGTCGTGACGCTGGGCGGCGAGGCGGTCGCCCAGATCCGCGACACCGTCTTCGACGTTCAGGCCGGTCGGGTCACGGGCTTCACCTTGAGCGGACGCGGGCTGTTGTCCGGCCCTCTCAAGGAGAGCCTCCCCTTCTCCGGAGTGCACGCCATCGGACCGTCCGCCGTGATGATTCCCAGTGAGGCGGTTCTTGAGAACCGCAACGTGGTCGTGGGTACCGGCGAAGCCGAACGCGGTCAGGTCATCGGCGCGCCCGTCCTCACCGACCAGGGGACCGAGGTGGGCACAGTCCTGGACGTGGTGATCGAGGCCGGCGTCGGCGGACGGGTCATCGGCTTCGAGATCGCCGCCCACGAGAACCTCGATTCCCACAAGCGGAAGACGTTCATCCCGCGCGGGGAGACACTGGCCGTCTCCGGCCGGGCCCTGGTCGTCCCCGCGCACGCCAGCCGGTTCGTCGCCGACGATCTGCCCAGCTTCAGCGCCCAGGTCGAGGCCTTCCGTGCGCAGGCCGCGCAACCGTGCGCAGGCGTGCCCACGGCCGGAGAAGGAGGCGCGGCATGATGATGTTCTCCCAGGCCCTGGGCCTGCCCGTGATCACCGCGGAAGAGGCCGAACAGCTGGGGCGCGTGGAGTCGCTGACCATCGATGCCCGCAACAGGCGGGTCGCCTGCCTTCGTCTGTCCGGGGCCCCGAAACACGCCACGACCATCGCATGGAACGCGGTCGAAGCCGTCGGGCGGGACGCCGTCATCGTGCGCTCCCGCGTCGGCACCGAGCCCGGGCAGAGCGATGTTCCCGCCCACCACGAGGCCCTCGGGCACCGGGTCCTGACGGAGCACGGCACCGCGCACGGCACTGTCAAGGACATCGCCTTCGACAACACGACCGGGCACATCCTCACGCTCTACACGGCACTCGGCGACATCCCCGCAGACCACCTCCTCGGCCTCGGCTCCTACGCCGTGGTGGTCCGCGTCGAGCCCGACGGGAGTCCGAGGGCACGGGAGTGAGCTGCGCACGGTGGTAGCCAGTCGGGTTCGATGTCGGCGGACTCCTGGTCCGGTCGGCGGTCGGCGGACGCAGCGGAGACACAGCGGGCCGGTCGTCGGCGCGGACGTGTCGCTGTCCCGCTCCCCCGTCAGGCATGCGGCAGGCTCAAGCCTGTCGGCGTTTCACGACGTCAGCGGCGGACGGGACGGGAGGGGTCCGGTTCACGTCCAGACCCGCCTGCCGGCCCACCGGTCCATCGCGCAGCTCATCCAGTCCCACGCCGGTGCCCGCGCGTACGGCGCCACTGGCGCCACGGCCGAGACTCCTGCGATGCGGTTTGCGTGATGTCACTGCGCCCTCACACGCCCCGCGCCTGCCGGCACCGAGGACAGTCATGACCTGAATCATCATCCGGGAGGCTGTGCGGTCGGGGACGCGGAGCCGGTGATCGATGCCGACCGGAGCGCGGCAGGTTTCGCCAACTCGACGTTGAACTGGGCGCCAATCAGGAGCGCGAGGTTGGACAGCCACAGCCAGACGAGAAAGACCACCACGCCTGCCAGTGAGCCGTACAGGCGGTAGTAGGTGCTCACATGCGAGGCGTAGACGGTGAAGCCCAACGAGACGATCAGCAGGAGCAGGATCGCCAGGCCGCCGCCCGGTGCCATCTTCCGCACGGGTCTCGAGCAAGCCGGGCCCGAGCGGTAGAGCACCAGCACCAGGGCGCCCGCGACGGCGGCCAGAACAGGCCAGCGCAGTGTGTCCCACGCCGTCTGGGGCACGGTGCCCAGGTTCAACACCCGGCCCAGACGTCTGGCCAGGCTGCCGCTCACCAGCAGCGCGAGGGTGGTGGTGACCAGCAGGCTGATCAGCACGATCGCCGTGACGATGATGCGGGGAGCCGTGCGCCACACCGGTCGGTGCGCACTGACGTGGTGGATCGCGTGCAGAGCCCTGCGAAAGACACTCAGGTAACTGCAGCCCGACCACAGCGCCCCCACGACACCGAAGAACACCAGCATCCATGCCGCTGACGACTGACCGGCCATTTGCCGGAGAGCGCTGCGCAGCAGTCCGCGGGACGTGGCCGGGACGACCCCCGTCATCCGGTCGATCACCTCAGGAGTCGTCTTGGGCATGGTCAGGCCGAGGACCGAGAGGATGACCAGGAGTACGGGAAACAGGGCCAGGACCGCGTAGTACGTCAGGGCGGCCGCCCAGTCCATGACGTCGTCGTTCCAGACGGACACCGGTGTCCGGCGCAGCGCCGCCCACCACCCGTACCGCCGACCGTCAGCGTGCCGCATCACCGCGACGCCCTCTCCACGCACCGTCACCGACTCGCGCCCGGCTGTCCGTCCCCCTGCGGCGGCTCGACGCCGGGGATCCGCGGAAGCATGCGTCGAAGGCGGGCCACGGCCCGATCAGCCATGACTCGCCTTCGTCAGCATGCCGTTCAGTCCCCGAAGATGTCCTTCGCCGCGTCCTTGGCCTTCTCCCCCGCCTGCCTGACGTCGCCTTCGACCTGGTCGGCCTTGCCTTCCGCTTCCAGACGCTCGTTGCCGACCGCCTTGCCGACCGCTTCCTTGGCCTTGCCCTTGATCTTGTCGCCGGCGTTGCCTGCCTTGTCCGCACCGCTCATCGAAACCGCCCTTCCCAGCCCGCGCTCGTCGTGTTCCCCAGCACCTGTACCCGCACCGCCCCGGGTGATGTCCCCTCCATGACCGGACCACTCGCACGGCAGCCGTGGACGGCGCTCTCCGCGCCGCGCGCCCCGGCCCGGCGCCGGCACAGCCGCTCGTAGAGGGTCCGATAACGGTGTCCGCAGCCTTCGAGGGCAGTGAGGAGATTGCCCAACTGATCGCCGCCCGCGGCCTCGGCCTCCCCACCGAGCGGCAGGCGACCATCGCCTGACCGCCGCACGGCCCGCCTGCGGCGTGGAATCCGCTGACCCGCGAGCGGTACGACGCCTCGCCGGATCATCACGCGCGGCGGGATGGTGCGTGCGGTGACGGCGGCGCCGACCGCACGGGTCTCGCGCTGCGCGAACCGGAGGCATCTCTCGGGGCCGCGCATGCGCCACCCCGGGCATCAGCCGGCCGGAGCTGCGCCAGACGATAGCTCGCTGTGTGCCACCACAGCGGCTCCGTCAGACGAAGAAGGCGTCCATGCCGGCGACGTCCGAGAGGTACGTCTCGATGCTCGCTATCTTGCCGTCGCGCAAGCGGCAGACGGTGGACAGGTGTTCGTCCAGCCGCACGTCACCCCGGCGGGCGGTGTTGTGCAGCGACAGGGCCATGTTCTCGCGGCTGACCAGGATGTGCAGCAGCTCGAAGTGAAGACCGTAGGAAGCGATCTTCTTGGCCCGCTCAACGACCGCGTCGGCGCCCTCCGCCGTACCGGAGACGGTGTTGTCACCGGGCAGCGTCCAGGTGGCGTCGTCGGTGAGCAGCGCTCTGATGCCGTCCCAGTCGCCGACGGTGAGCAGGGCGTGGAACCTGGTGCCGAGCTGCTGGGCAGCCTCGTACTGGGACATGGATCCTCCGGGAAAGCACGTGACGCGGAAGGGCGCTTAAAGCGTCTATCTTTGCTTTAGCAGCCTAAGCATGCGGATCGCTAAAGCGCAAGCCTTTGCTTTAATGTGGGAGTATGCCCGCCAAAAGCAAAGACACCCGACCGGGTGGCCGGAGCGCCCGCGTACGTGCCGCCGTCCATCAAGCCGTGGTGGAGCTTGTGCACGAAGTCGGCGCCGACAAGGTGACCATCCCGGCCGTGGCGCGCCGCGCCGGCGTCAACCCCAGCTCGCTGTACCGGCGGTGGGGTACGACCGCCGCCCTGCTGGCGGACGTGGCCGCCCGACTCCAGGACGAGGAGACACCCGAACTGCTCGGTGACCTCCGCCAGGACCTGGAGCGGGTGGCGGTCTGGACGCTCACGGATCTGTCCCGCCCGGGCGGGGTGGCGTTCTTCCGTGCCGAAGTGGCACCGGACGTGGACGACCGCAGGGCCGGCCTGCGCGCCTGCCTGGAGCGGGTCAGTGCGCGCTTCCAGGCCCCCTTGGAAGCGGCAGCCCAGCGGGGTGAGGCAACGCCCTCCCTGGAGCAGGTGCTCGACCGGGTGGTGGCGCCCCTGTATTTCCGCGTGGTGTTCACGATCCCCGGGACGGACGAGTGCTTCGCACGAGGACTGGTCGCGGAGTTGTGCGATACCGGCCATGCCCACGCGCCGGTTCTCGACGCGGAGCGGACCACACCCGAGTGACCACGAAACCGCGGCCTCCCCTCAAGCCGCGACCTCCGAAGGCGCGTGTTCCGTTTAGGCTCCGCCCGCCGGCCCGTCCGGCCTCCGGGCCGGACCGGGTCCGTGGGCGGTCAGGACTGAAGGTGTGTGAGGAAGCCTCGCAGCGCGGCCGCAACGGCACCGGGGGCTTCCGCAGGGAGCAAAGGCCGACGGCCAGGGCGGTGGTCAAGGTCGCCTGCGGGATGTGCGGCAGGAGGTACTCGCGCAGCACGGACGGCGACGCCGAACTGGGCTGAACGGCCTCTACGGCAACGGCGGCCGGGCTCTCAACCGAGGTCGGGCACCGCTGCCGGCCGTCTCCCGCACGCAGAATCGCGTCCACGGCGGCCGCTGTGTCTCCGCTGCGTCCTCCGACCGCCGACCGCCGACCGGACGAGGAGTCCTGGTCAGCGCATCCCCGACAGGTGTGTGGAGGGTTGTCGACCCGGCTCGGTTCAAGCCCTGCCCTTTGTCCTCGAACGTCCGGTCCAGTCAGTTCAGCAGGGCAGCCGTGAACGTCATGCGGTGGTCCACCAGCCACGTCTGCATACGGTCCCAGCGTTCCCATCCCCCACGCTCGGCCAGCGCCTGGAGATAGACAGGGTCACCGTCGGCCACGCGGCGGGTGACGAAGGCCCGGCAGACCTCCGTGGCCTGCTCGATGACGCCGGGCAACTCAGCGCGGTCCCCCGCCGAGAGGCCATAGCTGTCGGCAAGGACCCGCAGCCGTGCGGGGGCATCCAGCCCGGAGGGGTAGAAGGGAGCTGCGGATCCGGGATCGAGCATGGGCACCCAATAGCGTGCGGTCATGGCGAGGTCCCAGAGCGGGCGGCCCGGGGCCGCCAAGTCGAAATCGATCAGGGCAGCGGCACGGCCGTCGCGGAAGACGACGTTGTCCGGGCACACGTCGTTGTGGCACAGCATCGTTCCCCCCTTCGGGTCGGCCAGGTCCCAGGGCCACTCGGCATGGGTGTCAACCGCCACGGCCGCGCTGGTCTCATGCAAGCGCCGCAGCAGGCTCCCCACCGATTCGAGAGCAGCCTTCGTCATCGCCCAGTTCGGGAAGGGTGGCAGAGCCACGTCGCCTGGGATGAAGGTCAGCTGCTCGCGGCCGTCCGCGGTGAGACCGACAGGGGCCGGCGCCGCGTCGAAGCCATGCGCCTTCAGCGCGAGGAGATACGCATGCAGGGCGCGCGCGTTGCGCGGCGCCGGGCGGTCAACCAGCGCACCCCGGCGGAAGACCGCCCCCGCGTTCATCATCCCGCCGACCAGCGCCTCGCCCTCAGCCGTCATGACGATCACGCTATCGCCGGATCGACCCGGTGCGGGCCGGTCCGCGAACTCGGTGCCAACAAGCACCCCAGGCTGACACGCAAGATCGGGGCCACACAAGCCATGCCTGTCACGAACACAGCCCAGGGGACCCCCGGACAAGCCGGGCCCTCACAGCGGCGGCACCGCCCGGCACAGCGGCCCGGGTCGCTGCGCAGGCGCGCCGGGGTTGAGGCCGGGACGGCGTGATCGGGCCGGGCAACGGGTGCGGCGGCTGGCGGATCAGCAGATGGGACGGCTCAATACCCCAGCCCCGCGCAGATCACCTCCAGATCGTCCAGCCGGATACTGACCGGCGTGGTCGACCACAGTGCGGACACCTTCCCCGTGCTGGCACACAGCCCTGCCGATGGCGCACCTCGGCCGACGTCGTGATCCCGCGCTCGGCCGCCCGCTCCCGCAGCTCCTACCGCATCAACACCCCGGCCCGTCGCCGAGGGCCAGCCGGCCCGCCGGCCACCCGCGCATTCCCCTGCCACGCGTGCTTGATGTGCTCGGCACGCACATGTAATGGTGGAGTCGGGTCTTGAAACTGCCCGAATACGCCAGGCTCACCAGTCCTGGATGCCCGGCAAGGTGGTATCCGCGGCGGCATAGAGGAACTCCAGGAGCTTGCCGTATGCTTCGCTGTGCGTTCTATCCTGCTCTGCCCTGTGCTGCGGCGTTTCTGTTTCATTGTCAACCGCGTGCAGCCAGTCGATGATTGCACCGAAATACGGCACCAAAGCGCCGGTTGCCGCTTGCGCGGCAGTGCCCATCTCGCTGGGACCTTCCATGAAAACGACGTGAGCTGACCCCGGATTCGTGGAGTCCCTGAAGCCAGGCTTATGATCCTGGCCCGAAGGAGAACCACGAGCAGTGCCAGCACCACGCAAATACCC
>NZ_JBEYEY010000026.1:0-71456 GCF_040703635.1 Streptomyces sp. NPDC007189 | reverse complement strand
CTGCGCCCGATGAACCCGGCCGGTGAGTACGACCCGAACCATGGCATCCCGGAGTTCATCGTCGGCTCCGGCGGCGAGGCCATCGACACCCTCGCCGGCATACCGGGCAATTACGACAACCCCAACGTGGTCACCGCCCAGGACAGCGCCTTCGGCGGCATGAAGCTCACTCTCAAGTCCCACAGCTACAACTGGGACTACAAGCCCGTCCAGCCGGGCCCGGGCTTCGACTCCACGGCGCTGCAGTACAACGACTCCGGCAGCGGCACCTGCAAGTGAAGCTCCGCCCTCCTTCACACCGATGCCCGACGGGCCCGTGACAACGGGAAGGGTGTTGGCGGTATCCGCCGTACGCAGGGACCAGGGTCCGTCTTCAGACGGATCTTGCTCAGAGCAGGAATGACGCGAGTGTGACCGCCGCTTCGCAGGAGGTGGCGGTCTTCTCCTATCTGGTAGCGATGCCGCGGAAGCCTTTGAGCCGGTTGAAGCAGCGTGATGCGGGTGCCACGGGCCAGCCGGTGCCATCGCTGCTCGGTCTTCTCTGGGATGGTGTTCGGGATGCTGCGTTTGCGCAGGTAGGCGCGGAACCCGCGGGAGCTGTAGGCCTTTTCTGCGATGACCTTGTCGGGCCGGCAGCGTGGTCGGCCCAGGGCGGTGCCAGGAGCGCGGATCCGTCGCAGAAGAGGGCGTGCACAGATGCTGTCGTGGCGTTGTCCTGGCGTCACCAGGATCGCGAGCTGGCGGCCCTTGCCGTCGCAGGTGTGAGCTGCTCTTGCTTTCGTGGAGTCCCTGAAGCCTGGGTTACGATCCAGGCGTAAGGAGAACCATCAGCAGTGCCAGCACCCCGTAAGTACCCCGATGAGCTCCGCGAGCGCGCCGTCCGCGAGGTCCGCTCGAGCGGCCGTCCGATCGCGCACGTAGCCCGTGACCTCGGCATCCACAAAGAGGCCCTGCGGTCCTGGGTCCGCCAGGCCGAGGCCGACGCCGGCGAGCGCGACGACCGCCTGACCAGCTCCGAGCTGGAGGAGCTGAAACAACTCCGCAAAGAAAACGCCGAGTTGAGGCGGGCCAACGAGATTCTCAAAGCGGCCAGCGTGTTTTTTGCCCAGGAGATCGACCGTCCCCGGACGAGGCCGAGCAGGTGATCGACCACCTGCGCGACGGCTTCGGGGTCGATCCCGTCTGCCGGGTGCTTCAGTTGTCCCCGTCGACGTACTTCGCGCGCAAGCAGCGGCCGAAGTCGGCCCGCCAGCTCCGCGACGAGGCGCTGATCCCGCTGGTCACGGCCGTGTGGGAGGACTCGGGCCGCACCTACGGCGCCCGCCGTGTCACCCGCGCCCTCATCCGCGCGGGGCACCGCGTCGCCCGCTGCACCATCGAGCGGCTGATGCGTGAGCTCGGCATCGAGGGCGTCATCCGCGGACAGCGCCGGCGCACCACCATCCCCGAGCCGGCCGCCCCGCGTCCGCCCGACCTGGTCAACCGGCGGTTCACCGCCGAGCGGCCGAACCAACTGTGGCTGGCCGACCTGACCTACGTCCGCACCTGGTCAGGCTGGGTCTACGTCGCTTTTGTCCTGGACGCGTACTCCCGTCGGATCGTGGGCTGGCAGGTTGCGAATCACATACGCACAGACCTGCCGCTGGACGCGTTGGAGATGGCCCTGTGGCGGCAGAAGATCAAGAAGGACGCCGATCTCATTCACCACAGCGACCGCGGGTCGCAATACGTGTCCATTCGCTACACAGAGCGATTGCCGAGGTCGGCGCCTCCGCGTCGGTCGGCTCCGTCGCGCACAGTTACGATAACGCGATGGCCGAGGCCCTGAACGGCACGTTCAAGGCCGAACTGATCGAGCATCAGGGGCCGCGGCGGAACCTCGACGAGGTCGAGCGGGCTGTGTTCCAGTGGGTCGCGTGGTACAACGGTGAACGGCTCCACTCCGCCCTCGGCTATGTGCCGCCCGACGAGTACGAACAGGCGTACTGGGCGCAACCGGCGGAAGCCCCGCAGACCGCTTGATCACACGATCGCGGACTCCACGAAACTCGGGGCAGCTCAGGTGAGATGGATTTTGGTGGTCAGTCCACCTCGGGATCGACGCTCGGGTGAACGCGCCGCCCAGGGCAGTTTCGGGCGCCGGTGACGGGGGCCGAGGTGGCGTGGTCGCTGAAGTTGATCGCGTAGCGGCGGAAGCGATTCCGGCATTGGGAGTCGACGATCCACCATGCGGCGGTGTTGCCGGGTGGGCAGGCATTGCTGGCCCGCGCGGATCCGTTCGTCGCCGCGGGCGAAGGCCAGGACGTGTGGTAGGGACTCGAGCCAGGGGAGCAGCCGTCGCCCAACTGCGGCGGGGAGAGCCACAGTTGGAGGGACTCCCGCTGCAGGTGCCGGAACGAGCGGGTGTCGGCCAGGGCACGCTCGGTGGCGTTTTCGGCGAATCATGCGGGCTGTGGCAGCCATGGTCGGGCTGCGGGACCAGGCAGCCGTCGCGGACTCGGTCACGACTGTCAGTGCGACGGAAGATGGGGTCGGTGAGCACTTCGTCTGGCAGGTCCAGCCCCTTGGGCAGACCCTGCTCCTCGCACTGGTAGATGTAGGCCGCGCCGGACAGGGCGAACATGAGCAGAGCGGCGGCCAGGACGCGGGCCGTGCCCAGGCCGCTGTCGCGGCTGCCGGCTTCGCCGTATCGGGCGACGGCTCGAACCTGTCATGGTTGTTCAGCACCCAGGTGATGGTGGAGCCGCTGCCGGTGATGTCGCGTATCGCGGCGGCCATGGCCGTGCGGAAGCGTCGGCGTCCCCGGCGGCGCTGAGCAGGCCGCCGGTCGTCGGGCCGGTGAACCGGCGAGCACCGTCTGCGCCGCCGAACAGCTCGCCTCTTCTGCTTGGATCGGTCATGTCCGCCCTTCAGTTCGCGCCGGTGCGCACGTGGCCATGACCGCCACGGTCGCGTACCGCATCTTGGAGCCGTTGCGCATCACGTCTGGTCGGCGCCAGGGCACCTGGTGTTCACCGGGAAGGTCCCTCGCCGAAGACTGGGGCCTTCCGTAAGGTGGTCGTCACGGTTCTTGCCGACGAGCCTTGATCGCCCGTCAGGGTTTTACGGCGTGCAGGATCCGCATGCCCCTGGAGTCGGCGGCGTCGCGGTGGACGTCCAGTCCCGCCGCCCGGCACTGCTCGGCCAGCCAGGCGGACGCGATCCGCAGCTTGGGGTAGCTGCTTGCCTGTTGCTGCCAGGAGCCGTTCGTCCGGGTGTGGAGCAGGTCGTGGACGATCACGGTGTCCTCGTCGCGGTATTCGAGGAAGCAGGTGAGCAGCCGGTCGTTGCTGCTGCGTACCGGAATGAAGCGGTCGGTGCCACGTAGCTCGGCTGTGAGGTCGCGGTAGGTGACGACGAGGTGGCCACCGGAGGCGAGGGCACGGCCGATGTGGCCGAGCAGGACGGGGACGTCTTCCTTGGCCGGGAGATGGGGAAGCGTGTCACCCATGCAGACGACGGCCGCGACCGTGCCCGGCTCGGCCGCCTCGGGCAGCAGGGTGCGGATGTCGCCGTGAACGGGCCGCACCGCCTGGGTGCCCTGGGCATGCGCGACAAGCTCGTCGAGCAGGCGGCGGCTGGTGTCCATGGCGATCACGGGTGAGAAGCCGAGGCGGACCAGGGCCAGCGTCTGCGCACCGGAGCCGCAGCCCAGATCAATGGCCGTCCCGCCGTCTTCGACCCCCGCCACGCCGAGTTCTGAGAGCAGCGTGGCCTGCCGGTCCGCGACTTCGTGGACATCGCCGCCCAGCATCCAGGTGTAGTGCTCGGCGAGCAGCCGGTCGTAATGGTCGACGGCGGTGCCCGTATCGGTGGTCATGGCGTGTTCCTCGGGGTTGTCTGTGCGCCTCGTCGTGCGTCGGTCTGCGTGAGCAGCGAGGCGTCGGGCCAGGTGAAGCGGAGCTTGGTGGGTGAGCCGGCGAGCCGGGACGGTACGCCGCCGGGGGGTGACACCGGCGCCTTTTCGACACAGATGCCGCCCAGGGTTCGGTAGAACTCCTGGGCCGCTGTGTTCTTTTCGAGCACCCACAGGTACAGGGCGTTGCCCGTCGCGCGTTCGACAACGGCCTGCGCAGCGTGGGAGAGCAGCGTGGTGCCGAGGCCCGTTCGCCGGCGGTGCTGGGCGACGTGCAGGTTGTCGACGAGGCTGCCCCAGCGGCTGTCCTCGTCGAAGACGACGTGGACGAACCCCGCAAGTCCGGTGTCGTCCTCGGCCACGACCGTCGCGCCGCCCCTGGTCGAGGCGGAAAGACGCGAGGACCAGACGGACCGCCGGTCGGCCACCGCGTCACCGTCCAGGAACGCGTCGGAGTACGCGCCGCGGTAGTACCGACGCCAGCTGTCGGCGTGCAGCAGTGCCATGTTCTCGGCGTCGCCGGGCCCCGCTGCCCGCAGCCGCAACGATGGTGTGGGTGAGTTGACCGGGGCAGAGGCGGCGCGCAGGCGGCGCATGGCCAGCTCGCCGGCCGCCTGCGCCGGGGTCTGACCGCGGCGTTGCGCGGTGTCCAGCAGCTCGTCGACGGTGTCCTCGATGGCGCGGACGCGTGCGTGGGCTTCGTCGGCACTGACGTGGTGGAGTTCGGTGCTGACGGCGTTGATGACTCCTCCTGCGCTCGCGACATAGTCCGGCACCCAGATGATGTCGCGGTGGTGCAGCAGGTCTGCGACATCGGGCGTGGCGAGCTGGTTGTTCGCCGGTCCAACCACAGCGCGGCAGTTCAGCTCCGCCACTGTCTGCCTGGTCAGGACGGAGCCGAGGGCCGCGGGGACCAGGATGTCCACGTTCGCGGCGAGGATCTCGTCGGGCGACCGCCAGACAGCGTCGAGCTCGTCGGCGGTGCTGCGCTTGTCCGGGTCGATGTCGGTGACCGTCAGGGCGGCGCCCTCTGCGGCGAGGAGGCGGGCGAGGTCGGCGCCGACGCGGCCCAGACCGACCACGGCGAGACTTCGGCCCTCCAGACTCGCGGTGCCGTACAACCGTCGGCTCACGGCGCGCAACGCGGCGAGCGTCCCCTGTGCGGTATGCGGAGACGAGTCGCCGCTGCCGCCCAGATGCACCGGCCGGCAGAACACATAGGGAGTGGTTTCCCCGATCACTGCCATGTCGTCGGGGCCGGTCCCGACATCCGGTCCGGTGGCGTACGCCCCGCCGAGCGAGTCGATGACGTCTGCCACGTCACGCAGCACGTCGCGACGTCGACCAACATCGACTTTCATCCCCTCCGGCAGGACCACGACGGCCTTCCCGCCGCCGCTGGGCAGCCCGGCAACGGCGAATTTGGAGGTCATCGCGGCGGACAGGCGAAGGGCGTCGGTGAGGCCGTCCCGCCAGTGGGGGTAGTGCCAGACCCGGAGGCCGCCGGCTGCCGGACCGAGTGCCGTGGAGTGCACAGCCACGATCACCGGAAGTCGCGAGCGCCGACCGGTGTGGATCGCGACCTGCTCATGATCGAGCATGAACCCGCCCGTCCCTTCGCTTATTCGGCTTGGTAGTGACATGCTGCACGAACGCTTCACTGAACACGGTCATGGCCGAACGACTGAGGGAAAATGGGATACGGTTGCCGGCCATGGACGAACTTGATTCGGAAATTGTCCGGCTTCTCCAGACAGATGCACGGCAGTCCAACCGTGAAATCGCCCGGCAACTCGGCATCGCCCCGTCGACCTGCCTGGAGCGGGTTCGGGCGCTCCACCGCCGGGGCGTCATCCGCGGCTACCACGCCCACATCGACCCCGCAGCCCTCAATCGCAACGTTCAGGCGCTCGTGTCCGTTCAGGTACGTCCCCTCAGTCGCGCCGTCATCGACGCCTTCAAGGGCTTCGCCAGCGGCCTGCCGGAAGTCCTCCACGTGTTCGTGCTCTCCGGAGGCGACGACTTCCTCCTTCACGTCGCGGTGCAGGACCTCGACCACCTGCACGCCTTCCTGACCGACCGGCTCAGCAAACGCGGTGAAATCACCGGCTTCCGCACCTCGGTCATTTTTCAGCAGGTGAGCAACACCGCCCCTGCACGCCTCCCCACACCCAACTAATGCTGTGACCGCATCGGGTTCGCCCGTTGTCAAGCCACGGCTGCAAGGGGGCGTCCACCCCAGCAGATGCCCTTCTCACAGCGGATGCGGGCACGTTCCTTGCGCTGGGCGGCGAGCAGATCGAGGTGGCGGGCGTTGGCGTTGCGCCAGCGCAGGTAGCGGTGCAGGGCCCGGGTCCACGCGGGGCGACTGCGGTGGCTGGAGTTGGCCGGCGTGAACTGCCGCAGCGGGCCGAAGTGTGCCTCAATCGGGTTGGCTCAGGAGGCGTAGGTCGGGGTGAAGCACAGCTCGACCTTGTTCTTTTTCGCCAAGCGGCCGATGTCGGCGCCTGTGTGGGCGGAGAAATTGTCCGAGACGATGTAGATCGTGGCGCCGCCGGACGGGCGGCGCGGATCGACTTCAGCGCAGCCAGGCTGTTGGCAGTGCCCTTGCGGCGGCCGTTGACGCCCCACGACCCGGTCGTCGCCAACGGAATAGCAGCCATGGAAGTAGGTGACACCGTGCGTGCGGCGACAGGCCACCGGCAGCCGGTCGGGCTCGCCCCGCTTCGCCCAGCATGAGCCCGCGGTCGGCCGGATCCCGCGAGTGCTTGTGCGACACGGCAGCCGCATCGCCACGGCCGCCCGAACCTTGGCTACGGCTACCTCCACACCGCCGTTGACGACCTCCTGCGGTCTGCGGCCCCCGTGACGGTTACCGGGCTGGGGACGGCGGTCCGGGGCCGAGGGGGGTGGTGGGAAGCGGTGCGTTCGATGGCCAGGACGGCTGCGTCGTCGGTGATGTGTCCGCCGGTATGGGTGAGCAGATCCCGGTGAATGTGGCGCTTTGGCGGTGCTCTTCCTCGGTCATCTCGCGGCCGTCGGCGGTCCCGGCTCGCACGCCACCGCGGTGCAGTCCTGCGACAGGCGGCGGATGGCCGCGCCTGCCGGCACCGGACCCAGGCCCGCCCCGCGCCATTCGGGCTCGAGAATGGCCCGGTCCATGACCAGCAGGTCACCGACAGGATGTGAGAGCGCCTCCTCGAAAGCGGGGGCGTACTCGCTGCGGCCGACGTCCGGCAGCGTCTCACCGATGCGGGAGACGTCCCCGGTGTAGGCGTCCATCGCCTCGAAGGGGTCGCCAGGCCCGAGCATCCGCACGCGGACAAAGGACATACGGGCGACCGCCACATCCTGCACGGCGTCCAGTATCTCCTGGTCATCGTCACCGTCACCGCGGGCGGCCACGTCCTCGGCCAGGACGTCAGCGTCGATCCGCGCGGTCACCGCCCAGACCTCCAGCGTGTCGTCGAACTCGAACGCCTCGACGGGATGTTCGTGGTGGTAGGCGAGGCTGATCAGCGACGGATCGGCAGGCAACCGGGACAACGCAGGCAAGACAGTCCTCACCCGGCCAACGTAGCGGCCGCCGATGGCCCCGCGCCGGCCGACCCGTGTCGGCGGGGCGGTCCCGGTCGGCGCCGCGCCCGCCGGGGACCGCCCTCGCCCCGGAAACTGGCACCGGCTGCTCAGACGGCGTTCAGTCCTCCGTCCACCACCAGGCTCTGCCCGGTGATGTAGGAGGCACGGTCGGAGAGCAGGAAGGTGACGGCTTCGGCCACCTCCCAGGCGGTGCCCTGGCGTCCGAGCGGTATGCGGGTGAGCGAGGCGGTACGCGACGCGCGTCGGGCCGAGGCCTCGCGGCCCATCGGTGTGTCGATCAGGCCCGGGACGACCAGGTTGGCGCGGACGCCGCGCGGCGCTCCTTCCTTGGCCACATGCCGGGTGAGACCGAAGAGGCCCGCCTTGGAACTGTCGTAGGCGGGCGAGTTGGTGGCGGCGCGCAGGCCGGCCGCGGAACCGACGAAGACGATCGAGCCCCCATCGGCGATCGCGGGCAGTGCGTACTTGGCGGCGAGGAACGGGGCGCCCAGGTTGAGCGCGAGCACGCGTTCCCACTGCTGCGGTGAGGTGTCCGTCAGGCCCGCACCGAGGCCGATGCCGACGTTGACCACCAGGGCGTCGAGCGCCCCGAGTTCGCTGAGGGCCTCGGCGACCACGGCCGAGGACTGGCCGGGGTCCGTGGCGTCTCCGACCACGGCGACGCCACGGCCGCCTTCCTCGCCGACCAGTGCGGCGGTGGCCTCCGCGGCACCGGGAGAGACGTCGGCACAGGCCACGGAGGCTCCTTCGCGGGCGGCGAGCACGGCCACCGCCCGCCCGTTGCCCACCGGGGCCGCCGGATCGTCGCTGGGGCGGGTGCCCGCACCGACGACCAGAACGTTCCGGCCGGTCAGGAGGCCGTTCGGCCGGATGGTGGGGAGCTGGCGCTCAGACATCGCCGTGTGCTCCTTCCGCCGCGTCCCGGCCGGCTTCGGTGGGAGCGGGCAGGGTTTCCGTTGCGTAGCCGGGCTCGAGCGGGGTGCCGACGGAGTTCAGGAAGAAGGCGACCATGTGGTACTGGCCGACGAGCATGGTGATTTCGATCAGCTGCGCCTCGTCGTGGTCCGTGGCGAGTGCGGACCAGGTGGCAGCGGACAGGCGTGCGTCCCGGTGCAGCTCGTCGGCGGCACGCAGCAGACAGGCGTCGGCCGGCGCCCATCCCTGGGCGTCCGGGCCCGCGCCCACCCGCCGGACTTCCTCGCCGGTGATCCCGGCGGCCCTGGCCAGGGGTACATGCCGCCCCCACTCGTAACCGGCCCGGGTGTTGTACGCGGTACGCAGGATCAGCAGTTCCCGGGTCCGGTCCGGAAGACGGCCGCCGCGGAGCAGGTGGGTGCCGAACGGCAGGAAGTGCCGGAACAGGCCGTTGTGGCGCACCAAGGTGGTGAAGACGTTGGCGAGGCGGCCGTCGGCATCCCGGGGGATCGGGGCGAGCAGTTCCCGGGTGGTCGCGTCCCAGCGGTCCTCGGGCAGCGGCGCCAGGCGCGGGTCGGTGTCGGCGGCAGCGGGGCCGGGCCGCGGGGGGTAATCGTCGGGCATGGAGGTCTCCGCACTGTTCGTCGGGGTGCATCGTTGCCATGGAGGCGGGCCTGGGCACGGGTGATCGGCGCCGTGTTGCGTGCGCCTGTGCACTGCTTCCGCCGCAGTGCCACTGTGCTGTCGGAGGCGGGTGCCTGTCGCCGGCTCGCCGGCCAAGGGAGGAGGTCGGCATATTGTTCAGTTGCACAACGGCCGGTTTCCGGAAGGGCGGAGGTGAGGTCCATGCCCGGACCGTCGGGTGCGGCAGCGCCCCTCGAACGGGTCATCGCCGCGATGGCCGCGCAGCACAGGAACCTGGGTGGGCGGTTGCACGCGGACCTGATGGATCACATCCCGTCCTACCGGGCGGTGCCGCAGGAATTGCTGGACGAGATCTGGCGCCGGCACTTCCAGCGGGCTCTGACCGTGCTGCGGGAGGGGACGGTGCCTCCACCCGAAGACTTCGGCGAAGCAGAAGTCGCCCGCGACCGGGTCGCCCAGGGCGTGCCGCTCAGCGACGGGCTCCGTGCCTTCCGCCGGGCGCTGAGCGCGATACGGGACCTGTTCATCGCGGAGGCGACCGAACGCGGTCTCGACCCCGGTCTCGTCATCGACCGCACCACCTGCCTGTGGGAACTCGCGGATGTCGCGAGCCTGCAGATCGCTGCGGTCCACCGGCAGGCGGAGGTCGCCGCCGCCCTGTTCGACGCCCGCCGCCGCGCCGACTTCCTGCGCGGAGTGCTGTACGGGACGCTCAGCGCGGTGGAGATCCACAGCGGGGCTGCGATCTACGGTCTGGACCTGTCGCGGCCGTACCGGGCCGTCAGAGCCGTACCGGACGGCGACGCGGCTTCGGACGCGCTGTCGCGCTCCCTCGAGTCCCACTGCCGCCGCAACGGTCGAAGCGCGCTGCTCACGGTGCTGGACGAGGCAGTCGCCGGAGTCGTCGAGGGGAAGCCGGAGACCGGTGACCTGGCGGTGACGGCGGGGCTCGGCCCGCCGACGGACCTGGCCGCGGCGCACCGCTCCTTCCGTGCCGCCGGCAGGATGCTGGAGGCCGCCCGTGCCTACGGTCTGCGCGGTGCGTACGACCTGAGCGACCTGTCCTGGCGGGCCGCGGTCGTCGCCGAACCGGAACTCGCCGACCTGCTGCGCGACCGCTACCTGCGCCCCCTGGAGGCGCAGGGGGAGTTCGGTGCGCTGATCGAGGAGTCGGTGCGGGCGTACCTGGAGCAGGGCCGGCAGGTCCGCGCAGTCGCCCGCAGCGCACACGTCCACGTCAACACCGTCCGCTACCGGCTGCGCCGTTTCGAGGAGCTGACCGGCACGAGCCTGGACGCTCCGGACACCGTGGTGGAACTCAGCTGGGCCCTGGCGGCACGCGAGCTGGGCACGACACCGGCACGGGGTCCCGCATGACCGGGCCGGCGCCCCCGCGGCAATCCCTCAGGGCCGCCGCGCCCCCGACGGGCGGCACGGCGGGCCTCCGCCCGGTTCGTTCGGCTCCCCTGGCCTCAGCGGGTCGCGGCGAACCTGTTCTTCCAGCTCATCGCAGCGCGCTATGAGCAGGGCTCGGTGCTGGTGACCTCGAGCCTGCCCTTTGGGCGGTGGGGAGACGCCTTCTCCGACGACGTCGTCGCGGCCGCGATGATCGACCGTCTGGTCCACCACGCCGAGGTGCTTACCTTGACCGGTGACTCCCACCGGACCCGCCAGCGACGCAAGCTCCTGGGGAAGGAGAACCGGTGAAGCCAGACCTCAGCGCTGCGGGCCGCCTCAGCCGAATCGGTGGTAGACGACGTCAGCGAGATCCGCACGGCCGAAGGCGGAGACGTTGGTGAGGTGACTGTCGAAGGGACCCACCTTCGTCACCGAACAACCCCGGCGGAACACGATCTGAAGACCGTGCTCGGGTTCCCAAGCGCACTCGCACTCCACGGAGACGTATACCTGCCGGTCGCCGTAAGCGTCCTCCCGCTGGACCGTCACCTCGCCTCCGGGCCGGATAGACGACCAGATGTCGTCCGGGCCGGCGATGGACACGAGGTCCTCATCGTCGCCCGCCTCGGTCTTCACATCCAGGTAGTACTGGAAGATCGGCACCGACGCGGACCTCAGGGCCGATTCGTCAAGCCCCAGAAACGCGCTGATGGCCGTCTCGAAGTCGGCCTTCGCATCGTCATCGTCATAGTCGACGACGACGAACCGGCAGAGGGCGTCACCAAAGACGGGAACGGGAAGCGACGGGCTCACGTAGTCGCCGAAGTCAGCATCGACGGTCACGGGGCCGAGGCCGGGGATCTCCATGGGCGCACTCTACGGCCTCCGGACAGACGACTATCACCTCGGTTCTCGGCAGTGTCGGCCGGCAGCGGTACTCCCTGTTCCAGAGCCTTCTTCACACAGAAGCGCGCGACGTACTCGTCGTTCGACATGATCTGAGGCTTGCTCTGAGAAGCGCTGCTCGCGGGCACGGACGCGGGTTCGGCACAGGCGCTAGCAGCCAGTGCAGAGCCGAGTATGCAGAGCGTGGCGGCGTTCGTGAACGCCGTCCTCTTGAAGCGCGAACGCACAGATCCCTCCCGTTTAAGGGCGTCGCCGACGCCCCAGGACAGCCGGTTGTCCGGCATCTCCGCATCGCACCCGTGGTCATAGGGCTCCGCAGACGTGCCTGCGGCAGCAGAGAACCGCGCAATCTACAGATCGTCAAACAGCGACTACAACCCATAACAAGGCAGCGGAACGACATCCGGCCACGTGGGCCGCTGAGGGTGGGACGTCTCAACCCTCGCCAAGCCGACGCTGTTCGGCACCAGAGGTGGTGACACGACTGCCGCGCCACTCCGTCGACGGGCGGCCCCGACCGGGCGGCAAACACTCGCGAAGCCGTGATCTTCTGTCTCTTCCCGGCTACCGGGGCCTGGCTCTAGTGTTTCGTCGCTGCCGCGTGGATGAGCATGACGCCGTCCGTTCACCTTGGGGAAGGGGCGCGGCGGCCATCCATTCACTTGTGGGGGCACATTGAACATGCGTATGCGCCGCATACTTGCGGCGCTCACCGGCGCCGCCGCGCTCGCGGCGGGCCTCGCCGCGCTTCCGGGGCCGGCGGCGGCCGTCTCCAGCAGCCGGCCCGCCACCGACGGGAAGCTGCTGTACACGGACATCGGCGGCTGGATGTACTTCGTCAACACCGACGGGTCGCGGTTGTCCGCGTTCGCCACGTCCGGAAACCAGGGCGCGTGGTCCGCCGACGGCAGTCAGGTCGCGTTCGTGAACGGCGACTACATCGCCACGGCATGGGCCGACTCCGAGGACACCGGCATCCGCATCGCCATGCCGTCGGGCAGTGGCTGGCATCCGCACGATCCGACGTTCTGGTACGGCGGCGGCGATGTCGTCTTCACGGCCGGTGGCCGGCTGCGGCTGACCGCAGCGGACGGCACCCGCGCGCCCAAGGCCCTGTTCGGCACCGACGTCGACGGCTGCGACTCCCAGCCGAGCGGCGCGGTGAACGGCATGCTCGCCTTCGTACGGACGGGGACGAGCTGCGCCACCGCCGGCACCCCGGCCGTCTGGGTCTACAACGGCCACTCCGGCGCGTTCACCAAGTTGGCCGATGACGCGAGCGAGCCGAGCATCTCCCCCGACGGCCAGTCGGTGGCCTTCACCCTATCGGTCGACGGTCACAAGCAGCTCTTCACGGTCAACACCGACGGCACCGGGCTGACCCAGCTCACCACGGACGCAGCCGACCACAACCGTCCCGCCTGGTCCCCGCAGGGCGACCGCATCGCGTACGACATCGACGTCTACGGTCAGAGCCCCCAGGCATGGCTCCACACGATCGCCACGAGTGCGGCGACGCAGGTGCCCCAGGCCCAGGGCACGAACGTGGCCTGGCAGCCGCTCCGTGACAACGCGATCTCCCGTGTCTGGGGCTCGGACTCGTACGACACGAACATCGCCGCGTCCAAGTGGACCTGGAACACGGTCGGTACGAGCACGCCAGGCCTGAAGAACGCGGGCGCGGCCGTGCTCATCAGCAAGTCCGACTCGGCATACGCCACCACCGCCACATCGCTGGCCGGCAAGAAGCGCGGGCCGGTGCTGATGACGTCCGGCACGGGCCTGGACTCCCCGGTGCAGACGGAACTCAAGCGCATGCTGCCAAAGGGCAAGACCGTCTACCTGATCGGCGGCAGCACGATCCTCAACAGCACGGTGGCCTCCAAGGTGACTTCGCTCGGATACGTGGCCAAGCGGCTGTCCGGCACCTCGCGCTACTCCACCTCGGTGGCCGTGGCCAACACCGTCACCAGCACGCCGAAGTACATCTTCCTGGCAACGGGCACCGACTACCACAACGCCCTCGCGGCGAGCTCCGCCGCCGGTTCCATGGGCAGTTCCGGAACCGCGACCGTCGTCCTGACCGACGGTACGACCATGACGTCGTCGGTCTACGGGTACCTCAACAAGTACAGTCCCAGCACGACGGACATCATCACGGTAGGGACCGACGCCGAGTCGGCGCTGGCCAAGGCGTACAACGCTGGCAAGATGCCGCACTGGCCCAGCAAGTACAGCTATTACCGGGTCGCCGGCTCGCCACAGTTCAGCGCCATGCAGCTCGCTTACCTGTGGTGGTCGCTGCCGTCGAACGCCGCGGTGGCCTCCGTGAGCAGCTGGCGAGGCGGTGTCTCCGCGTCGTCGGCGATGACCACGTACGGTCCGCTGCTGTGGACCGACACCACCTCGCTGCCGTACGACACCAAGCGGTACCTGATGCGGATGTCGGCGAGCATGGACCACGTGGCCGTCTTCGGCGGCACCGGATCGGTCGACGCGCCGGTCATTCCCAAGATCGGTGCGGCCATCGGCGTGGACACCCACTACGCCTACACGCCCTACTACAAGGGCGTGGCTCCGCAGACGACGTCCGCCCAGACGCTGTCCGGCGGCACCACGGGGTCCGCCCCGAGCCCGGACCTCGCACCACTGCGGGTGACGATCACGAGGTAGATCCCTCCTTACCGGACCAGGAACCCCCACGTCGAGAAGGTCACCGAGGGCTTGGCCACGACAACGGCGCTACTGAAGAGTGAGGTGCGGCACCCCGCTACCCAGTAGCGCCGTCAACTTGCCGAGCAGATCGGCGGACTCGCCGCCCGCCTGCGCGAGGCGCAGGCTGGCTGCGAGGCCCTGGCGACCACGGCCAAGACCGTCCGCGCGATGGCCGCCGACCTCACCTCCAGCTGCCGCCGACCCCGGCGCTGCCGGACGGCGCGGTCTACCAGCAGATCATGGACGTATTCGAGCACGAACGCCGACCGCTACGCGCCCGCGACCTATGCCTCGCGCTGCGCCTGCCCTTGATGCCCAAGCACGTCGAAGGCACCCGTGCCAAACTCAAACGCCGGGTCAGCCTTGGATTCCTCGACGAGACCGAAGCCGGACTGTTCGCACAGCCCGGCCCTCATGCCCCGACAGGCCCCGACGACCAACAGTCGTGATCCAGAGCAACGGGGCAAAAATGATAGAAGGCGCGCTTTTTGCCCTCTGAGCTCGCGCGATGGCGTCAGGAACGAAGGGTGCGCAGGCCGGTGCGGATTTCGCTGACCAGGATCTCGGGCTGTTCCAAGGCCGCGAAGTGGCCGCCCTTGTCGGCCTCGCCGTAATGGATCAGATTGCTGTAGGTGTCTTCGATCCAGCTTCGTGGCAGGCGTGGGATGTCCCTCGGGAAGACGGTCACCGCGACCGGAAGCGTCAGCTTCGGGCCGGCGAGAGTGGCCGATTTGTTCTCCCAGTAGATGCGGCCGGACGACGCTGCGCTGTTGGTGAACCAGTAGAGGGATATCGCGTCGAGCATGTCGTCCATGCTGAGGGCGTCCTCGGCCAGCCCGTGGTTGTCGGTCTTGGACTGGAACTTCTCGTAGATCCAGGCTGCCTGACCAGCGGGAGAGTCCGCCAAGGCGAATCCGACAGTCTGCGGCTTCGTGCGCTGAAGGTGGTTCGACCCACCGAGATCGCCGGTGTAGAGGGCGAGGGTCTCCACGGCGTAGCGCTGTTCGGGCGACAAGGTGTCGGGTATCTGTGCGGGAAAGGCGTACTGGGTGTTCAGGTGAATTCCGAGAAGCCCCTCAGGTTGCATGGCCCCGAGGGCGGTGGTGACGACGGCACCCCAATCGCCGCCTTGCGCGGCCCATCTCGTGTAGCCGAGACGCTTCATCAGCTCCACCCACGCGCTTGCGATGCGCGATACAGTCCACCCGGTCTCCATGGGCTTCTGGGAGAACCCGAACCCGGGGAGCGACGGGACGACGACGTCGAATGAATCGGCGGCGTCTCCTCCGAACGAAACCGGATCGGTCAGGGGGCCGATCAGCTTCAGGAACTCGACGATCGAGCCCGGCCATCCGTGCGTGAGTACCAGCGGCATCGCGTTGGGATTCTTGGACCTGACGTGGATGAAGTGGATGTCGAGCCCATCAATCTCGGTCAGGAATTGGGGGAAGCGATTGAGCTCGGACTCGAAGCGCCGCCAGTCGTAGCCGCGCTCCCAGTAGTCGACCAGCGATCTGGCGTTCTCTACGCGGACCCCTTGCGACCAGTCGCCCACCGTTTCCGGATCCGGCCATCGAGTCCTGGCCAGTCGCTGCTTCACGTCGTCGATCTCCGAATCCGGGATCGAGACGGTGAACGGGCGGACGAGGGCCGAGGCCGGCGGCGTCGGTGCGGTCATTGCCTTCTTCTCCTGGGTTTCGAAGCACAGCGCAACCCTCCGTTGCACACCAGTGTGCAATCTACTTCACTGCACACTGGTGTGCAACAATGGTGTCGTGCCCACCGAGTCCTCCCGCGTGCGTTCGATGAACGAGACACGCGATCGCATCCTCGACGTCGCCCTCGACCTGCTGGGAGAGAACCCCGACGCCGGCATGGGCGACATCGCCTCCGCTGCCGGCGTCGTCCGTCGCACCGTCTATGGCCATTTCCCCTCGCGCCTCGACCTGATTCGGACACTCACGGAACGGGCCGTCACCGAGATGACAGCCGTGCTCACCGAAGTCAACGCCTCCGACGCAGAAGCGGACGCGGCGTGGGCCGAATTCATCGCCCGCCTCTGGCCGGTGGCGCACCGCTACCGAGTGCTGCTGGCGCTGCGCCGCGGCGAGTACGGCGAGGCGATCCACAGCCTGCTCGGGCCACTCGACGAGCTCCTCGCCGACCTCGTAAAGCGGGGCCAGGACACCGACGTGTTCGCACAGCACCTGCCGGCGGGCATTCTGAGCCAGGTTGCCTACGGCGTCGTGTTCGCCATCGCGGACAGCGACCTGTCGAACGGGACCCTCGGCGCCCGAGCAGCAGCGATCACGAGCCTGCTGATGCTGGGAGTTCCCGAGACGCGCGCAACTGCTCTCGTGAGCAACCAGCCCTGATCCGCAGCACTCGAGCGGAACCGCGGATCGTCCTGCTCCGCACACGACATCGACACCGCATCCCGCCAAGAATCCGGTGAGAACAGTGTGATCGCAACGATGTCGACGGGTCTTCAGTCGAGGGTGTCTGCCGCTCAGCCCGGATCGCGTTCACTCAGGTCAGAAAATCGCGCGGCCTTGCGCCGTTCGCAGTATGCGCGCAGGTTGAGCGCGTTGGCACAGGCGGCGGTGTCGAACCAGGTTCGGCCGTTGCCCTTGGCTGGGTCCGCAGCGCGTTGACGATCTCCGCATCTCGTAACGCCCCTGATGGCCGGAAACCGACTGGCTAACCCAAAACGGCGGAAGACTCGCTTATTGCCCTCCGATAAGGAAGCGGACGAAGTGCAAAGCGTCCGTCTACAGCCCGGATCAGTCTTCGGCGTCGTGGAAGTAGACCGTAAGGCTCGGCCAATCGCCGTCCGCAGTGATCTCCGTATGCATGACGAGATCTTGAACCTTAACCAAGCCAAGGCTTTCGATGGAGTCTGCGACTCTACGGAGCAGCGCAGGCACGTCATCCTGCCCGGTTCCCGCCGGGTTGGCCTGGGAGAAGTGTTTGATCGTCCACGATTCCATGCGCTCATGATCGCGCAAGCGCCGGCCGTCATGCCGTCCCGTCCAGGCAGACCTTCCTGGGGTGCCGTACCGCAGCGAAGTACAGCAACCTCCGTGCCCCCGAACGACCGTCACCAGCCACAAGCAGCCGACTGACATGCCTGGCAGACCTCAGTGTCCGTCCCGCCCGTAGTTCGCATCGAGGGGGCGCCCGCCCAGCGATGGGTTGACTCGGTCATTGAGACTCCGCCGACCGCACGCCCAAGACGCACGTTGTGGCGAGGACCTCGCCCTTGGCAGCTGAGGCGGCCGACTGTGACGATCAAGCCGTGGTCAACCTTGCAAAGATCGCGGTGCGGATGGACATCCTTCTTACGAGAAGCGCGGCGCGGATAGACATCCTCCTCCCAAAGATCGCGAGGCAGGTGAACCTCCTCCTCGACCTCGTGGGCGGCCCCGTGGTCGGTGCACTCATGCTGTCCGTAGGTATCGAGACCTACCGTGAGGGTGGATCCATAGGCTGGCCCATCGCGGGATCAGCTCTGCTCTTGATCAACTTGTGGGTGGCCTGGCGCCGATTCTCCCGACTCAGGAAGCGCGCTGCGCCGCCGTAGAGGCGCACAGACAGCCGCTCGTGCCCCTGACGTGCCCGATCAGGTGGGGAATGACGGGGAACAGCGGTACGCAACGGGGGTCTCTGTTTTGATTCGCTCCCGGTCAACCACGGGGCCATCGTGCCCTCGAGCGCATGCGGAGGCGCTGTTCCGACATCTCATGATGGCCATCCCTGTCACCCGCTTCCTCACACAGGTATGGCGTCGCCTTCACGCCGGATACCACCGCTGAATGCCCGTCCGGTCGTAGCCGAGAGACGGCATAAAAAGGTCCGTAAGGATTGCCGTAAGTCGGCAATGAAGCGGCGCGCCTCGCCGTGTCAGGATTGCGTCAAGTCGGGCATCGGCGACAGGTGACCGGGGACGGCGCGCATGGCCTGGGCGATCACAGGGGGGTGTGGCGGTGGGGCGGGAGCGTACGGCGGGCGGGCGACGGCTGCACAGCGCGATCGGCGCCGCACAGGCCGCGTTGACCGTCCTGGTGGTGGGCGGCTTGGCCCTGGGAGCACTGCTTCTGCATCCTGACACGGGCCTGTTGGCCAAGGGCCGCGGGCCGCTCGGCGGCAACCCCGTTCTCGTGGTCGGCCTCACCCTGCTGGCATTCCTTGGCGGCTTGGCGCCGCGCGAGAGGTATCGGGAGCAAGTCGGCGCTGCCCGGGAACTCAACACGGTGGAACAGCGGTTGGTGGACGGCGTGAGCCGCGTCCTGCTGGCTGCGGGGATGGTCGTCCCGCTGCTCGTCCTGGTCCTGCACCGGTTCGGTTGGTCCGGCAGCAGCCATGAGGCGGCCGGCCACGCGTCGTTACCGCTTCCCAGCCCGTCGCAAGAGCCGGTACCCGCTCTGCCACCCGCACGGCATGCCGGGCACGCCGGCCACGGCATGCATTCCGGGCTGACGCGCATCGTGCTCGGTCTCGGAATCGCCTTGCTTGTCGTGGTCGTCGTGATCGCCGGGCTGCATCTGTGGCGGTATCTGACCCGGCCGCCGGCGCCCGAGGCCCCGGCGACGTGCGCGACGCCCCGCGACGAGCGGGAACGCCTGGTCAAGGCCGTGGACTCCGGGCGCCGTGCTTTGCTGGGCGGAAACGATGCCCGCGCAGCCGTCATCGTTTGCTATGCCGCCATGGAGGAGTCGCTCGCCGCCTCTGGGGTGGCCCGGCGCGCCTCGGACAGTCCGCAGGACCTGCTGGAGCGGGCTGTCGCCGGCGGCCTGCCCGCGGGGGCGGCCGTCGTCGCGCTCACCGCCCTGTTCCGTGAGGCCCGTTACTCCACGCACCCGATGGACGGCAGCCACCGCGACCGGGCCGCGGCGGCTCTCGCCGAGATCGCTGACGGTCTACACGCCCGGGCGTCCGGTCCGGAAGCCGTGGCGGGTGCCTTGTGAAGGCGCCCATACGGATCCGTGCCTTCGTCGGCTCCGTGCTAGGTGCGCCCGGATCGGTACGGCACTCGCTGGCCGTACTGGGCACCGTCGCGGTCGCGGCCGAGGTGCTGCTCGCCCTGGCCGACGGTGCCGCCGCGGCCGTCAGTGGCCTCGCCCTCATCACCGCTGTCGCGCTGGTGCTGGGGCGCTATGCCGCGGGTGGCGGCGCCCAGGACAGCGGCTATCGCAGGCCGGTGCGCCTGCTGGACAGCCGGGCCCCGGCCCTCGGCGGATGGCAGCGCATCGTGGCCGACACCTTGGCGGACGACGGCGAAGCGTACTTCGGCACCGTCATGCGGCCGCAGTTGCAGCGGCTGTTCGCCGCCCGGCTGGCCGAGCGGCACGGCGTGGTGATGTACCGGAACCCACAGCAGGCCCGAGCCCTAGTCGGCGCCGAGCTGTGGCCGTGGATCGATCCCGAGGCACCCGCTCCGCAGCCCGCTCTCCCCGAGCCCGTCCTACGTTCCCTGCTCGACCGCCTGGAAGCCCTGTGACCGGTGACGCTGCGGCCGACCCCGCAGCCCGCGCACGCCGCCCCCATCCTGTGAGGATCGATCCGACCGTGACCAGCACGCAACCCATACCGGACCACGACACCCTGACACCTCGGCAGGCGGGTGAAAGGGCCGCGGCCGTACTCGGCGGGATCGGCACCGCCGTGGTCGGCAAGACGGAGCCTCTGGCGCTGGTGATGCTCGGCATCCTCGCCGGCGGACATGTCCTCATCGAGGACCTGCCGGGACTCGGGAAGACCCTGCTGGCACGCTCCTTCGCCACCGTCCTCGGCCTGGACTTCCGCCGCATCCAGTTCACCCCCGACCTGCTGCCCTCCGACGTCACCGGAACTGAGTTCTACGACCAACGGAGCGCCGACATGGTCTTCCGGCCCGGACCGGTCTTCAC
Source organism: Streptomyces sp. NPDC007189 (assembly GCF_040703635.1). NCBI lineage: Bacteria > Bacillati > Actinomycetota > Actinomycetes > Kitasatosporales > Streptomycetaceae > Streptomyces > Streptomyces sp. NPDC007189. The sequence goes on along the minus strand of NZ_JBEYEY010000026.1, from coordinate 51,473 downwards.
CCACCTGCTGCTCGCCGACGAGATCAACCGCACCCCGCCCAAGACCCAGGCCGCGCTGCTGGAGGCGATGGCCGAGTCCCAGGTGTCCATCGACGGAACCACCCGGCCGCTGCCGAAGCCTTTCGTGGTCCTCGCCACCGCCAACCCCATCGAGTACGAGGGCACCTACACGCTGCCCGAGGCCCAGCTCGACCGGTTCCTGCTCCGGGTTCGTATGGGTTATCTGGCGGCGTCCGAGGAGGCGGGCATGCTGCGCGCGCGGGTCGATCGGGCGGCTGCCGAGGCTGTGCTGCGCCGGCTCAGCGGTCCGGACGAGGTGCTGGCCATGCGGTCCGCCGTCGAACGCGTCGAGGTGGACGACGACCTGGTGGACTACGTCGTCGCGCTGGTCCGCGCCACCCGGGCCCACCCGCACATCCAGGTCGGCGCCTCTCCGCGTGGCGGCCTGGCCCTGGTGCAGCTCGCCCGCGCCCGTGCCGTCCTTAACCTGCGGGACTACACGACCCCGGAGGACGTCAAGTCCGTGGCGGTGCCGGCCCTCGCGCACCGCGTCACCCTCAAGCCGGAGCTGTGGGTCCGGCAGATCGACGGCGACGACGTGGTCCGCGAGATCGTGCAGTCCGTGCACGCCCCGCAGACCTTGCCGCGCACGCCGATCGCGTCATGAAGGAGCTTGTGCCGGGCCGCAGAGCGGCCGCCGCCGTTCAACGGGCCCTGGACGGCCGCCACGACGTGACCGTCCAACCCCCGCCGCCGCCTCCGCCCGGCTGGCGCGCCGGTGAACGCGCCCTGCGGCTGGTCACGTTGGCCGTCGTCGCGCTGGCCGCCGCGCTGGTCACCGGCCGCCCCTGGGTGCTTGCTCTCGCCGCCGCACCGCTGGTGCTGCTCGCCCTCGCCCTGCCGAGCGGGCCGCGTCCGGAGGCGGTGACGGCCGAGGCCGAGGTGGAGCCGCGGCGGTGCTTCGAAGGCGAGCAGGTGACGGTGCGGATCGCGGTGTCCTACGACGGTGAGGCCGGCCGCCTTGACCCCGGCGTCACCCTCGGTCACGGGGTCCGGCTCGACCACCTGGCGGTCGGCCCGCACCGCGTCGATCTGGCCCTGACCGTGCAGCGCTGGGGCCGCTGGACGCTCGGCACGGTCGACGTCGACGTCTACGACCACGGCGGGCTGGCCCGCCGCACCGTCCGGGCCGAACTCGGTGAGATCGCCGTCTTCCCGCTGCCCGCACACGCCGGCCTCACGCCCATCCCGGTCCGACTGCCGCAACGGCTCGGCGAGCACACCGCCGTGCAGCGCGGCGAGGGCGTCGAAGTCACCGGCGTGCACCCGTATGTGCGCGGCGAACGGCAACGGCGGATCCACTGGCCGGCCACCACCCGCCGCGGCACCCTGCAGGTCCACCAGTTCGCCGCGGAGCGCACCGCCGACACCGTGGTGCTGCTGGACGTGCTCGCCGACGTAGTCGACCCGGTCACCGGCGCGTCCTCGCTCGACGAGACCTTCCGGGCCGCTGCCGGGCTGGTCCGCGCCTACCTGCGCACCCACGACCGGGTCGGCGTCGTGTCGGTGGGTGGAGCGACCCGCTGGCTGCAACCGGGCAGCGGCCAAGGCTACTTCTACCGCATCGTCGAGAGCGTGCTTCCGGTCCGCAAGGACCTCGCGTACCGCACGGAGGGACTCCGCCTGCTCCCACCACCCGCGTTGCCCGAAGGAGCGCTCGTATACGTCATCACGCCGCTGACAGATCAGCGGATTTTCGACATCCTGCACCAAGTACGCGGCCGGGCCAACCCGATGGTCGCTATCGAGATCCCCACCGGCGAGCCGGTCCTGGAACCCGGCGACACCGAAGGCGAACTCGCGCTGCGACTGTGGCGGGCCGACCGCGACGCCATGCGCTTCGCCTTGGTAGAACGCGGCATCGCGGTCGTCACCCACCGGCCCGGCGAGACCCTCGACCTCGCGCTCGCGCCGCTGCTGCGCACCCGCATCCACGGGGGGACCCGATGACCACCACCCGCGCCCCGATCGCCCGGCCAGGCCCCCGCCCGGCCGACAGCCGCACCGCTCTGCTCATCGCACGTCTCACCTCCCGCATCACCGACCGCTTACTCGGAACGGCCCTCGCCGTCGCCGCCTGCAACCCGCCGGCCGCCCTGCACGCACCACTGCCGGTCAGGGTACTGGTCCTGGGGGCTGCAGCGGCCGCGTGGTGGGCCGCTCCGATGGTCGACGCGCGCCCCGTCCTGACCTCCATGCGCTGGCGGACCTTCGCGGCCCGCCGCAGGACGACCGTGCTGCCGGCCGCGGCGATCGCGGTCGCCGCGGTCGCCGGCCCCCCGGTCTGGCTGGTCGTCTGCATCGCCGCCCTGCTGCTCGCCTACCTCCTCGTCACCGACACCTGGACAGCCGGCGTCACCGCCCCGCCCGGCCAACCACAGGCGACACCCGCACTCGCGGCCACCGCCGCGACCGCAGTGGTACTGCTCGCCGCGCAGGCACCGGTCGCGGGCACCTCATGGGCACGTCTGCCCGCCTCACTCGCCATCGCCGCGACCACGGTTTGCCTGGTGCTGGCACTGCGCACCCGCCGCAACCCGCCCGGGTACCCGCCGGCACCCCCACACCCCGTACAAGACCACACAGCCCACACCGAGCCGTCCAGCCCCACCGGCACCCACTCAAACTGCGCAGAGCCCAACCAACCTGCCCAACCGATGCCCGGGTCGACCGACACCACACGTCAGACGGCTGACAAACAACGCCCCTGCGCAGGTCCAAGGAACCAAGACACAGCACCGACCCGCCCGGTCAAACTGCACAACACCAGGTCAAGAGCATGACGACGCACTCAGACCCACTGACCGACGACACGACCTCACCGGACGAGTGGAGCCGCGTGTCACCGGCCGGCGCCCGGAACCGGCGGCCGCCGTAGAGCGTAGGCCCGAGCAGACCATGGCGGGTACCTCCCGCACGGGTGAACTCGGAGCGTCACCCAACGCGCAACCTGGGCAGGCTTCTTGGGCGCAGCATCGGTTCACCTGTCTCCTGGACGCGGATGAGGACAGGTCAAATGGGGGGCTCTGCAGGCATCTGATCGGCAGTCACCACATGCCGAACCGTGCGCGCTTGGGTTTGCAGCCGGGTGGTTGGGGACAGCCCCTGCATGTCCTCGGGCAGGGTCCAGGGCAGGTGGTGGTGGGCGTTGCTGAGCGGCCACACGGTCGGTGGCAGTGGCTCATACCAACGATCAACGGAAATGCACCCCACGCAGTGCAGACGACACGACCTGATCACCACGAGCTGCTGGCCCACCCGGCCCCGCCTTCGAGGATTTGCGGTGCCAACCCAGACAGCCCTAGCACCGCCACCGCGAGGCCCGGCTGGTGCCCCACGCGAAGCAGTCGGGGCACCAGCCGCGACGCTCCGGCGAGAACGGATGACAGCCGGCGCACAGGCCCTGGTGATAGAAGAACCCCGCCCCCAGGCGTAGCGCTGGGTGTTCATGCCGGCGAAGGGGCGGCGACGTACGAGTGCGAGCGCGCGGCGCAGGGCGAGGTCGCCGTCTGCGCCTGACCCGCGCTCCCCCGCTGAGCGGTTGGCGGATCGCTCCCCGGACTCCCCGTCTGCTTCCTTGGTAGGACCAGCCTGGCCGACACAGCTACTGCGCGACGGCTTCTTTCCTGGAAGGCTCCAGGGCATGCCGGAGATCAGCGGGGTTGGAGCAGTCAGCATCGAGTACAGCCACTTCTCAGTGGGCGAGCATTGGGAACGAGGCTTCGAGCGCAGGGAGAGCAAGCCTGATTTCCAGACCGAAGAGCCAGTCATTACCGTTCCCGGCCAGATCGTCGTGACGTCGCGGGTTCAGCAGCACACTGCGCCGGTCGTCCTGGCCGTCAACGACGAACTGGACGAGGCACCGGGGCCGGCCTGGACCCTGGTCGCTTCTGTGGACTACCAGCCGGTCTACAAGGGCCGCATGGCAGCGTTTGACACGATGAACGGCCCCGCCCGGCCGGCCCCGGAATCGGTCGAGGTGTTCGGTCGGCAAGCCGAACCGGGTGAGCCGTGTGTGAACTTGGATCCGTCCCGTACCTACCGCGCGCAGGTTTGGTCACAGGGCCGGAGCGACTCCCGCGAACGGTTCAACGCCGCTGCGGAGCACGAGGAATCGGAAGTTCCTGAGGGTTTCGAGACGTATGTGATTGTCTTCGTTCCCTCCGGAGCGCAGGAACCGCCGGCTCCCTCCGAAGCCGGGAGCCGGCGAGAGCGCATGGCCCGTGGGCACGGAAAGCCCCCACTGAACATGCGCTGATCCATCGGGCAGGTCCGGGGGGAGGCCTGACGGACCGCCCCCCGTTCCGGCGGAGGCCGGTTACTTGACGAAGATGCCGTACGCGTTGTTGTGCAGGATCCGGTCGCTGCCGTACCAGTCGGACAGCTCCGAGCCGGCCTTGCTGTTCTCGGCACCCGGCACGTAGCGGGCACACCCACCGCGTACTACGTGGGCACCTACGGCCGGCTGCGGACCGTCACCAAGGTCCCCGGCGCCGACCAGCTGTGGCTGTCGACCACCAACTGCGACAACAACGGCAACCAGCCCGACGGATCGGACAAGAATTCCGGGTGAGCATCAGCTAGTCACGCCTGGTAGAGCGCCTCGACCTCGTTGGCGTAGGCGCTCTCGATGGCCTTGCGCGCGCGGGTGTCGCGGTACTCATACGGCTGACCGTAGCGCGGTACTGGTCTTCGGTGTGTCAGCCACCCAGGGGCGCAAGACCGTCTTCGCGTGCCCTGCCCCGGCTGCCCTTGGGAATGTCGGCCTTGGAGCGCTGGGTGAGCCGGCTGCAGTCCCAGGTGCCGCGGCTGCACAGCACGGTGAGCTTGTCGCCGCGGAACAGGTGGCCGCGGCTGGCGTGGGCGGTGGACGGGCCAGTGCGCAGGTTCCAGCGGCGCCCTTCTGTCGACGCTGGTGGTGTGGTCGGTCATGTCAGTTGCTCCCACCAGTGCTCCGGCTGGCGTTGCGTCCGAGGCGCAGGGCAGAGACGAGGAAGAAGATGCCGCCAAGCAGGGCGTAACCGGCCAGACTGCTCAGCGAGGAACGCGGGGCCTCGGCCTGCCGGAGGAACGAGATCCCGGCGAGCGTGGAGATGCTGCCGCTGGCGATCATCGCCCACTGTCCCCCGAGGTCGCGTCGCCGCAGAGCAACGATGAGCTGGACGAGGCCCGCTACGACAGCCCAGACCCCCCACACACGAAGGACCCCCGGAATGCCGGAGGTGACCGCGAAGACCAGTCCGAACGCGGCGATCAGACTGATCGCGATGTTGACGTAGAGACCAAGAGCGGACTGGCTCGCTCGGGAGGAGCGGGCATCGACGACGGCGGCGCCCACGTCGAACAGCGGGTAGATCACGAGCAGGGTCGCGCTCACCGGCCCGATGCTCGACGCGCTCAAGAAGAGCACGACGGCCCAGATCAGGGCGAACCCGAAACGAACGAGGTAGAGCCGGCGAAGCGCTGACGCGACGGTGGCAGGGGCAGGTGCAGTAGTCGTGGTCATGACTGTTCCTTTCCAAAGAAGACCGTTGGCTCTGGTCTCTGCTGACGTGGAGCGGGAACCGGCATGGCAGCCGGGCTCCTAGGAGAAAGACCGTTCTCTCTTCCAGTGCGGAGCCTGACACGACTCCCCGGCGATAGCAAGACCGATCGTTCTTTCTGCTACGGTGGGCTCATGGCCACACGGAGACGCCCCGCGCCCGACAACCCGAACGGCAGCTCATCGGAAGAGCCGGTCCGGTCCGAGGCGCGAGAGCGGCTGCTGTCCACGGCCAGCAGGCTGTTCTACCGCGAAGGCATCCGGGCGGTCGGGGTCGAGCGGATCCTCGCCGAGGCCCCGGCCACGCGGGCGACGTTCTACCGGCACTTCCCCTCGAAAGAGGACCTCGTGATCGCCTACCTGCGCAGCGTCGACACCGACATGCGTGCCGGCGTGCAGGCCGCCATCGAGGCCGCACCGTCCCCGGCCGACGCCCTGCGCGCGATCGGGACCGCCGTCGCCGACAGCTTGGCCTCGCCGGAGTTCCGCGGCTGCGCGTTCCTCAAAGCCGCCGCCGAATACCCCGACCCCGAAGACCGGGTGCGCCAGGTGATCCTCGATCATCGAGCCTGGTACACGACCACGCTCACCGAACTCTTCGCGCAGGTCTTCGGGAACTCACCGCGTCGCGGCAAACCAGAACACGCCGCCCGGCATTTCGTCATGATGCGCGACGGCGCCATGAGCGGCGCCCACCTCGACGGCGTCGACAGCGTAGGCGCCGCGTTCCGCCGCGGCGTCGAAGGCCTGCTCACCGTCCTTCACTGAGCACCCACACCGCATCGAGCCAGGAAGCAACACACAACGACTGCGCCGCTGGGCTTGGTTGACGTGGTCTCGCAGCCGCTCCGGCTGCGGTTCACCACCGGCGCATTCCTGCGGGACGTCGCCCTGTCGAAGGTGAGCTTCAGCGAAGCCGCTCTCGAACGGGCCCTGGAGCCCCTCGAAGCTGATTCTGATGTGATCACCATCGACGGGCCGCCCAGCTTGGGCTCGAACATGGACACTGCGCTGTACTACGTCCGCCGCCGCGAGGGAGAGCTCGCTGACAAAAACTGCAGCAGCCAGTCGTTGTAAGTCACAGCCGCCACCATCAGTAACCCCGCCACCACCGACTACCGGACGCCACACCCGTCATGGCACCGCATGCCGTTGCCGCCGGCAGCGGCCCCGCCCTGCGTCCCGCCTCCTGTGCCCCTGCCCATACCGACTTTTACCTGTGAAACCTTCTGGCAGCCCGTGCCAGGGACACCCAAAGACACGTATCCCCAGCGGTACCCGCCAGACGCTGCCCATGTGACCGTGGCGCTGGACAGAAAACACACGCGCTGCCGTGCAGGCACACCGGACCGGGCACCGCCCACCCGCCAGGCTTGGTGGCCGGCATCCACGATGACGGGGACCACCCTGGGATAACGGATCAAGCAGACGCCTGGAACGGAGGACACCAACATGACGGTGACGACCGATACGCAGCCGACCGAGCGCGTCGCAGGGCGGATGCGGACGGTGCGGCCGGGCCCCTACGGCCGCCCCTCCTCCGCCGCGGGCAGGCTCTCCTGCTCCCGGCCGGTCTGCGCCGATCAGCGCATTCCCGAAGGCGCCACCACGGGCCGCAAGGCCGCGGTCGATCACGTCGACATGCACCTGGCCCGCATCCGCGCGGGCGGCAGACCGCGCAGCGACATGTGGTGCGCCTGCCGCGCGGCCGCCGGCGGGAGAGCGCGATGCGGGGACCCGGTGGTCCTGACGGTGTGCGCCGACCGTGCCGGTCGGCTGTGGCGCATTGCGGAGATGTGCGCCCGATGCGCGGCCGCCACCCCCGGCTGCCGTGTCCTGAACACCTGGCTACCACCTCGCCGCGTTCCCGGACCAAGGCGGACCGGCCCCAGACGCAGCGAGGAAGCCGGGCGCGGACCCGGAACCGGCGGGCGCGCCGACCGCGCTCCTGGAACCGATCGGCCTGGTCAGGTTCGTCGCGACCAGTGCAACGAGGAACTGGCCGCGCTCGGCCACCGGACCTACTGGGACGGCTGCTTCGCCAGCCGCGCCGCTGGGGCGGGTGCTGGCGGAGGTCGTGCACGCGGCCTTCTACAACTTCGCCGACGGGGACGCCGCACGGCACATCCCGAGCGCCTGGGTGACCATTGCGCGCGAGGCCTCCGTCGCGGCGCGAGAAAGGGGCAGCGCGGCCTCCCTGCGGCGGATCCTCATCGACGAACTAGCCGGCTCCCCGGCCTGGTGCGCGCCGCCGACCTGATCACCAAGGCCGCGACGAACGCCCCCATCGAAGACCGGGTGATGTACGCGGGGACGCGCACCCTTGCAGTGCCGAGCGACCCGGTTGCCCGGCTGAGGCATTCCGCCACCGGCGCGGGCGCTCTCAGCCGCCCTGATGCGTCACTATCGAATCGAGCTCGGCCGCCACCGCCTCGAGGTCCCCGGACGCCAACCGGTCGCCGCCCAGGCGCTCGACAAGATCCCGGCGGGAGACGATCTTCATGGCGCCTCGATAACGCTCCAGGTCCGCGTCGGCGGACTCCACCACCTCGACCCGGCCGCGGAGCAGCACAAGCGTGGCGTCCCCCTCGGTACGGTTGAGCAGGTTACGCACATGATCCGCAGTGATCATCGATCTCCTCCTGCCCTTCTGCGGGTGACCATCGGGACCCAACGGGCCCGTGCCCGCCCTCAGCCGACCCCCTGCTCACCGCTGTACGATCTGGCCCCCACACGCACGGCCGGCCTCGCGCGCACGTCCTACGAACGGCTGTCGACGAGCAGAGGTCAGGTTCCACCGCTTCGTGGGTGCCCGTCGGCCCCAGCCGGAAACCGGAACGCCCAGCGAGCCAGGGCTGACCTCGAGACAACGGTCCGCGTCACGGTAACCGCCGAAGACGCGGCCGCAGGCAGGGCGCTGTGGGCCCGCATCGCCGAGCACCAGGGCGGCGGACGGTGGGGCACGGCTGCGTGAGCACCGCCGTCGTCCTGGACCACAGCGCGTTACTGGCCCTGCACCACGCCCATCCCGTGCTGCTCGGCCTGTACATCGAAGCCGGTCGCGGGCATGGAAGCCTGCACCTGCCCGCACTGTCGCTGTATGCCGCCGTGCGCGAGCCGTCGCGGCGTCGGCTCTCCTCCATCGGCGCCCGCGCGGTGTTCAGGTTCGAGCCCTTCGACCCTGACAGCGCCGTCGCCGCCGGGACAGTGGTCGCCGACTGGCGCATCGGCCACGCGCTGACCATGGCCCTGCCCTCGGCCGCGTGGCCACACGGCCGCCCCGTGCTGTCGCTGCAACCAGAGCTGTACGACAACACTCCCATCTCCCCACTCGACCCCGACTCATCCGCCTAGAAGGCCGTGTACTGAGTCGGGGTCATGCACCACGTCTCGTGGTCACGGCGTGAGAGCGACTGCGAGGCGCGATGATTGCGTAGACGTGACATCTCATCCTCACTCCCCTCTGCTGCGTGCGGCACGGTCGCCCTGCCGCTCGCGGCCCTCGTCACGTGCCTGCTGGAACGCATCGGCGATCGTCTCCGCGGCACCCGACAGGGCGCCCTTGGTCTTGCCTCGGGCGCCGGACTCCGTGAGCTGTCCCGTGAGCTCCGTGAGCCCGGCCGGCTTGCTCGGTCCCGCTTCCAGGTCGAGGCGGTTGCACGCCTCGGCGAAGCGGAGGTAGGTGTCAACGCTGGCGACCACAACGCGTATGTCGATCTTGAGTATCTCGATACCGACGAGGGAGACCCGGACGAACGCGTCGATCACCACCCCGCGGTCGAGGATGAGTTCCAGAACGTCGTACAGGCCGCTGGTACCGCCCCCGCCGCCCTGCTGTGTCGCTACGGTCATTGCGACCAGCCCCTTGCCATCTCCGCACGGTCCCGTCGGCGCTGCCTTCCATGCGACGCGGGCTGTTCCCGAGGGCGAGTAGCCCCCACCGCCCACACGCAAACACATGTACGAACTCGACGAGAGACACCCCGCAACCGAAGGCTGGATGACCAGGACCACCGCCCGGCGCCTGAACCTCGGTCTCAGTGGTGCGCTGCCGTGGGCGTAGCCCTGTACAGCTAGAGCGTGTCTCTATTAGCGCGCTCGTCGGTTGATCGGGTATGCCTGTCCGATTATTGATCGCTGATGCGATGTGGGACCGGATCAAGCCGCTGATGCCAGCCGATCCGGTCAGCGTGCGGCGGTGGTTCGACCACGGCCGCACGCTCGAGGCCAGCAGCGGGTGACCTGGCGACCGAGCAGGGCACCGCCGAGGTCCTGAAGGCCGTGCCCGCGGTCGACATCCTCGTCAACAACCTCGGCATCTTCGTCAGCGCCGCCCCGCTGGAGATCGAAGGCGCCGAATGGCGCCGCTACTTCGAGGTCAACGTCCTGTCCGCCGTCCGGCTCATCCGCGCCTACCTGCCCGGCATGAAGGAACGCGGCTGGGGACGGGTCCTTAACCGCGCCAGCGACTCCGCCATGGGCATCCCCGCCGAGATGATCCACTACCGGAACACGAAGACCTCGCTGCTCGCGGTCAGCCGCGGATTCGTCGAGGACGCCGACGGCACCGGGTAACCGTCAACTCCGTCATCGCCGGTCCCACCCACACCGGTGGAGTCGAGGAGTTCCTCCGCGCACTCGTCGGCGGCGAACTGCCCTGGGACAAAGCGCAGCGCGCGTTCATGGTCAAGTACCGGCCCTCAGTCCCTGATCCAGCGCCTCATCGAACCCGAGGAGATCGCCGACATGGTCGTCTATCTCCGCCTCGGGATGCCGCTCGGCGGTGGACCTGGCTGCTTGGTCACCGCCCACACGCAGCTCCGTCTCACTCGGCCGTCGGCCCCGGATTTCCGCCGCCCTGGCAGAGAGGGCGGCCGAGCCAGGGCCGGCTGACCCCTGCCCGGTCCGCCAGTGGTTCGACAGTCTCCGACCGAGCTTGCGCTGCCCTGTTCGCGCAGCGACACCGCACCGGGCCGGCCCCGGCCGACCGCACGTCCCGAAGAACGAGACCCCGCCCCACCACCCGCTACGACGGTGACAGAAGGCTCAGGCGGCCCGAGACAATCACGGAATGTAACCAGTCCGACCATGAGGAACAAGCCGTGACGCGCCGGTTCACAAGTGATCGACCAGATCGCCCTCCTCGGAGAAGGGCTCACAGTCGCCACTCGCACGCTGGCCTCAGGAGCAGAGATTCACGTGCCGCACGGCCAGAACGTGCCCCGCCGCGTCGATGAGGCGGCTGCGGGAGAGATGTCCGCCGGCCACCGCGTCCGTGATCGCCGTGGCGATCGAGGAGGTCTGGGAGCTGATGTTGCCCTTCAGGTCGAACATGACCATGTCGGCGCCGGAACGCAGGGCTTGGAGGGCGGCCGTGGAGACGCTGAACCCGGCGGCCGAGATCGCCTTGGCGCTGAGCGAGTCGGTGAGCACCAGGCCCTTGAAGCCCAGCTTGCCGCGCAGTTCGGAGGTGATGACGGTAGGTGACAGGCTCGCCGGATTGGTGCCCAGGCCTGGCACGGTGTTGTTGGCGACCATGATGGCCGGGGCACCGGCTTTGATGGCCGCGGTGAACGGCGGGACGGCCACCTTCTGCAGGGTGGACCAGGGCAAGGTGCGGGCGGGGCCGAAGTCGGAGTTGTAGCTGGAGCCGCCAAGGCCCGGGAAGTGCTTGACGACAGGTATCACATGCCCGGCACGCAACCCGTTCATGTACGCGGCACCGTCCTTGGACACCACAGAGGTGCTGCCGCTGAACGACCGCCACCCGTCGGGGTTCGTCTTGCTGGGGGCCACGTTCCTGCCGTCGACGTCGACCACCGGCGCGAGGTCCATGTTGACCTGGGCGGCCGCCATCTTGGTGGCGACCTTCGTGACGTTCTGCTGAACCTGGGCCGGGGTCCAGTGCGCGCCCATGTAGGAGGCCCAGGGCAGGGACCCGACGAGGTTCGACATCCGCTGGATTCCGCCGCCCTCCTCGTCGGTCATGACCAACAGGCCCAGGTGGCCCGGCACATGGGATTTGAGTGTGTTCAGCCGTGAGCCGAGGTCGGACGGCGCCTTGCTGCCGAAGAGCAGCACACCGCCCGCGCCGGCGCTCACCTCGGAGGTGACGTCGGACACCGAGGTTTCCGACACCGGGACCGCGATGGTCAGCATGGCCAGCCGGCGGTTCGACCACCCAGCCAGCTTCGCACTGTTGGTGCACGCGGTGGCGGTGGTGGTGAGGTCCGGAACGAAGGACGAGTGGGAGCGGGTGGGCGAAGCGGGTGGGACGGGAGACAGGCCGGGGCCACTGGTGGAGTGCGAGGTCGCCTTGGGGGTCCCCGTGCCACAGCCGGCCAGGAGCATCGCGGCGACGGCAGCGGCCGTGCTCAGCCTTCGTGCGTTCCTGGCCCGGCCGGAGACCCGCGTCGGTGCTGTCGCGTTTCTGGGGTCTCGGTACGACGGGAGATTCATCGCCAGGTCTCCTTCAGGATGTCGTGACGGTGCCCGTCGCGCTGCGGGCCGTAAGAGCACGGGAGGGGCTTTACGAGGTGAGATGCGCGCCGGCCCGCATTTGTTCGCTTGTCCACGGTCGGAGTACCAGGACCTCGCACCTAGGAGTCGGACGGGCCTTGGGCCGACGTGAGGCACATGTGTCAGTGTGTGCTCGGCACGCCGACCAGGTCACATCTCAGCGAGTCCGAGTCGGCGGAGCATGCCGCCTTCGTCGCTGCTGCCCAGCGCTCGGTGAACTTGTCGATACTGTCAAACCGGCTGGTTTGCACATCCCGGTAGCCGACCGTCTTGCCGGTCGGCGGCTGTGCCATCAGCTGTCCCCGATGTGTCCCAGCACTGGTGTAGGCGAAGGCCAACTCCTCACCGGTAGCCATCAGATGATCCACCGCCACATGCAGGTCGGGTAAGGCTGCTCGCAATGCGCCCAACAGGGCCTTGTACCCGTCGGGCCCCGGCATCCGTCCGGGACCTGGGTCGTGGTCGATCGAACCAGGCGCCACGATCTGCTCGAACGCGTCAAAACGGCCGTCGCGGACGGCCTCGGCGACCGCGGTCCGGGCGGTGATGTTCGTCTGCTGAGACATGGGCGCTCCTAGGGCACGTGTCCACCGTCGGCCCGTCCGCCAGGCACGGATCCACGTGTCCATGTCCTACGGCGACCGTACACCGGCCTCCTGCCCCCAGCACGTCCACGCCTCTCACCTGCGGAAACTGCCGCCTGATGTCCCGCCCAGCCAAAGCTTCGGGCAGGGCCGACACTGCACGTGTGAGCGTGAAGGACGTTTGCGCTGGTGGTTCCCGCAACGCACCCGGAACACCAGCAGCGGACGTTCTCCCGGCCGGGGCGGGGACCGACCGGGCTTCTGTCGGCGAGTGATCTCACCATGTCCGGAGTCGACGACACGATACTGACGGGAGGCAGAGCGGAGGCGCGTTGCTCGGCGCCGTCCTCCCGAGGCGCTGCGGCATCGTCGTTCGATCATGGCCGCGGCAGCCGGTGGTCTGGTGATCCTGCCCTGTGCTGACGCCTCCCGCGCGCCCGCCGTCAGGCGCCCGGCCGGATGACCGATCGGACGCAACCGTCCGCCTTCTCCTTGAACATCCGGTAGGCACGCGGCGCCTCGTCCAGGGACAGGCTGTGCGTCGCCAGGTGGGCTGTGCTCAGATCACCGGCAGCCAGGTGGTCCAGCAGCATGGGACATACCGCTGGCCGTGCTGCTGGGCTCCGCGTAGGGTCAGGCCCTTGTTGATCACCGCGCCGAGGGGAAACTTGTCGACGGCGCCGGCGAAGACGCCGAGGACGAAGACTGTGCCGCCCTTGCGGCAGGCGTGGATGGCCTGCCGTACGGCAGTGGGACGGTCCGTCTGCAACCGCGGTTGCTGCTTGGCCTGGTCGTAGAGGTGTACGGGACTGTCGCTATGGGCCTCCATGCCGACTGCCTCGATACACACGTCGGGGCCCGCCACCGGGCCCATCAGGATCGCGGCAGGCGCCGCCATCTGCCCGACGGCCCCGCACCCCCACACCGCGACGCGACCATCCCCGCAAAGGTCACCTCGACGAGTTGCCCCGCGAATTCGATCCAGCACGGAACGGTCGCCTCACCGGAACGTGACCGCGATCGCGTCATGCATGACAGGCGCGCAGTGGCGCCCCGCAGTCGGCGCGGCGGGAACGCCACGAACACGGCCGACAGACCACCCCAGTCGCCAGGACCAGAATCACAGAACCGGGCGTGCCCGGCACGGGAGTCAGCCAACGCCTCTCACACACAGGCCGGCACAACCGCGGGGCCCCGGGAGGTCAGCAGGTGTGCTGCGGCGCCAGGAGCGGCAGCTCGGTGAACTCCTGCTGGCGCGCGGCCAGAAGGTCCTGAGGGCGCTGCAGGTGGCAGGCGAGGAACTGCACGCCGCCCTGGAAGAGTTCGAAGCCGATGATGGCCCACAACTGGCCGAGTTTCGCGACCGCCTGGCGGTGTTCTTCCTCGGTCATCTCGCGGCCGTCGGCCGATCCCGGCTCGCACGCACCGCGGTGCGGGCCTGCGACAGGCGGCGGATGGCCGAGCCTGGGATGTCGACCGGACCGCCGGGCCGCCTCACCGCACCAGGCAGGGCCGCTTGGGGTCGAAGGTCCAGTCCGGGACGAGGTAGCGCATGGCGTGTGTGTCGTCCCGGGCGCCGAGGGTCCTGCTCAGGTACAGCTCGTGAGCGGCGAGCAGGCGGTCCTTGTCGAGGGTGATGCCGAGGCCTGGTGCGTCCGGCAGGGCGATCTCGCCGCCGACGATGCGCAGGGGGTCCTCGGTGAGCCGCTCGGTGCCTTCTTGCCAGATCCAGTGTGTGTCGAGGGCGTTGTACGGCCCCGGCGCCGCCGCACCGCAGTGGGCGACCATGGCCAGGGAGATGTCGAAGTGGTTGTTGGAGTGGCAACCCCAGGTCAAGCCCATCGCGTTGCTCAACTGGGCGACGCGGACGGAGCCTTGCATGGTCCAGAAGTGCGGGTCGGCGAGCGGGATGGAGACCGACTGCAGGGCGAGCGCGTGGGTGAGCTGCCGCCAGTCGGTGGCGATCATGTTGGTGGCGGTGGGCAGGCCGGTGGCACGGCGAAATTCGGCGAGTATCTCCCGCCCCGAGTAGCCGCCCTCGGCGCCGCACGGGTCCTCGGCGTATGCCAGCGTGCCCAGCAGCGGCGCGCACAGCTCGACGGCCTCGCGCAGCGACCATGCGCCGTTGGGGTCGAGGGTGATGCGAGCCTTGGGGAAGCGCTCCTTGAGGGCGCGGACAGCGGCGACCTCCTCGGGCCCGGACAGCACACCGCCCTTGAGTTTGAAGTCCTGGAAGCCGTAGCGGCGTTCGGCGGCCTCGGCAAGGCGCACGATCGCCTCAGGAGTGAGTGCTTCTTCGCGGCGCAGCCGGTGCCAGTCGTCCTCGGCGTCGGGCTCGCGGAGGTAGTCGAGCTCGGTGCGGTCGGGGTCGCCGACGTAGAAGAGGTAGCCGAGGACGCGGACGGAGTCGCGCTGCTTGCCGTCGCCCAGCAGGGCGGCGACGGGGACCTCCAGGTGCTGGCCGAGCAGGTCGAGGAGGGCGGATTCCACGGCCGTGACGGCGTGCACGGTGGTGCGCAGGTCGAATGTCTGGGCGCCGCGGCCGCCGGCGTCCCGGTCGCCGAAGCGGGCACCGATCTCACGCAGCACGCGCTTGTAGTCGGCCACCGCAGCGCCGAGGATGAGGGGTGCGGCGTCCCGCAGGGTCTGGGTGATGGCCTCGCCGCCGGGGACCTCGCCTAGGCCGGTGCGTCCCTCGGAGTCGGTGAGGACGACGACGTTGCGGGTGAAGTACGGGGCGTGAGCCCCGGAGAGGTTCAGTTCCATGCTGTCGCGGCCGGCGACCGGGTAGACGGCGACATCGGTGACGGTGGGGCGGCTCACGCTGGTGCTCCTTGGTTGGTGCGGTGCCGTCGGCCGGACCGCGGTGCGGGCCGGCCGTATGCGGCTGCGGCTGCGGCGGCTGGGGGCGGTCAGAAGCCGGCGGCGTTGAGGGCCAGTACGCCGCCGAGGCCGAGGACGGCAAGGGCTGTGGTGTAGGTGGTGCGGGCCTTGATGGCGTCGAGCACCGACAGGTTGAAGTACTCCTTGAACATCCAGAAGCCGGGGTCGTTCATGTGGGAGAAGCCGATGGAGCCGCATGACACGGCGAGGACCATGAGTTCGGGTGAGACGCCGCTGCCGGCGAGCAGCGGGTGCGCCACTCCGGCGGCGGTGACGACGGCGACGGTCGCCGAGCCGAGCGCCACCCGCAGGATCACCGCGATCAGCCAGGCGAGGATCAGCGGGGAGATGTCCCAGCTGGACGTGACGTGCTTGATGTAGTCGGAGATGCCGCCTTCGGTGAGGACCTGCTTGAACGCGCCGCCGGCGCCGATCACCAGCAGGATCATGGACATGGCCTGGGCGGCGGAGGCGCAGGAGGACGCCACGTCCTGGAGGCTGCGCCCGATGCGCGGGCCGAAGGCCCAGCCCGCGAGGAGCAGGGTGAACAGCAGCGCGACCGGTGCGGATCCGATGAAGGTGACGAACGGCAGCGCGGGGGCGTCGTCCGGGACGCACATGTCGTAGACGGCGGCTCCGGCGATCAGAACCACCGGCACGAGCGCGACGGACAGGGCCCAGCCCAGATGCGGCATCTCCTCCTCGGTGAACCGCCGGTCGGAGACCAGTCCCTGGGGGATCGGCGGGTCCATGCGCCGCACGAAGGACAGGCGCGGCCACACCAGCGCGATGAGCGCGGCGAACGGGATGCTGAACAGCAGGCCGATGGCGAGGGTCTTGCCGACGGACGCGTGGAAGGTGCCGACCACGGCAGTCGGGCCCGGATGGGGCGGCAGGAAGCTGTGCATGGTCGACAGGGCGATCGACATCGGCAGGCCGATCCACAGCAGCCGGCTGCCGGTCCGCCGCACCAGGGTGAAGGCGACCGGCACGAGGATGACGAAGGCCACCTCGTAGAACATGGTCACGCCGATGATCATGGAGGTGACGACCATCGCGAGCTGCACCCAGCGTGCGCCGAACGCGTCGACCAGGCTGTCCGCGATGCGCTGGGCGGCACCGCTGTCACCCATGACACGTCCGATCATGGCGCCGAGCCCGATGGTGATCATCGAGTCGCCGAGCTGGCCGCCGATGCCCTCACTGAGGACGTCGGGCAGCTTGGCCATGGGTATGCCCTGCACCAGTGCCACCGCGATGGACACGAACAGCAGGGCGACGAAGCCGTTGACCTTCAGCTTCGTCATGAGGAAGAGCAGAACCAGCACGCTGATTCCGACGACAACGAGGGGCATACGCTGTCCGTTTCTCCGTCGAACCGGGACAGAAGGCGGGAAGTACGGAAGGGCCGTCGGGCAACGGTCAGGAAAGGGGACCCAGCAAGCGGAAACACGCCACGGCGGCTGGGCAGAGACGTTAGACCTGCATACGATGCCGGTCCATAATCAAATTTGTATCGACTGATACCCGCCGAGCATCGCCGGCCCATGGTCCGGCCGTGCGGACCGCTGCCGACGGGTACACACACCCGCGACTCTCCCCCGGCTCCCTGCCAGCGTCCGCTCCGCAGGTCAGCCCAGGTCCGGGTGGGGTCGAGGCAGCGCGATGCCGTCGGCGACCCGGTCGAGCAGAGCGTGCAGGGCCGGGTTGTCGTTGTCACGCCGCCAGGCCAGGCTCAGTTCGACTGGTTCCGGGTCACCGGGCAGCTCCACCGGCCTGAAGACGACGGTGGCGTACCTGAGGTGGCCGGCGGCAGCCGGCACCAGCGCCACGCCCCAGCCGCCGCCGACCAGGGCGAGGATGCTGTGCACCTGACTGAGGTATTGGGTGTAGACGGGGGTGACCCGGGCGGTGCGGAAGACGCTGACCAGCAGGTCGTGGAAGTAGCGGGCCTCCACCGGCGAGTACATGATCAGCGGCTGGCCTTCGAACGCGGAGAGGTGCAGCGGCCCGTCACCTGCGGCCAGCGGATGTCCCACGGGCAACGCGGCCAGCAGCGGTTCGCGCAGCGCCTGCCGGGCCTCCAGATCGACCGCGGTGACCGGCGGACGGACCAGGCCCAGGTCCAGTCCGCCCTCGCGCAGTTGCTCCAGTTGGTCACGGGTCACCATCTCCTTCAGCGTCACCTCCACCTCCGGCAGCGCGTCCCTGATCAACTCCAGCAGGGCGCCCAGGACGGCGTACGCACCGGCCGCGGTGAAGCCGACCGCGAGATTCCCCGCCCCACCCGCCGCTACCCGGCGCGCGGACAAGGTGGCCGTCTCGGCCTGCTTCAGCAGGCGCCGGGCCTCGACCAGGAAGGCACGCCCGGCCGGTGTCAGCCGGACGGCCCGGTTGGTCCGGTCCAGCAGGCGCACCTGCAAGCCATTCTCCAGGAGCTGGATTTGCCGACTGAGTGGCGGCTGGGTCATGCGCAGCCGCTCGGCCGCCCGCCCGAAGTGCAGTTCCTCTGCGACGGCCACGAAACCCGTGAGCTGGGCGAGCGTGAACATTGATGCCCTCCTTGTATTGCAACATCCAAAAACTATGTTGGACGTATATCAATAGCGGACGTAGCGTCGACGGTGATCGACAGGGTGATCTCCGCCTCTCCGGCCGCTCTCCACGGCCACGGGCCGCGGGCAGAGCCAGAAAGGGTGCGACCCGGCCGTGTTCCTGACCAATAGGCACATACCGGTCTTCGCCGGGTTGCCCGCAGCGGCGCCGGTCCTTTCTCCGGTCGCTGTTCGCGGCGGCACCGGTACCGGTCTCTTCCGGGGGCCGCCCGCGGCAGCACCGGTCGTTTCCGGGAGCCGCTTTTGCGGCGGCACCGGGTGGACGGTGCGCGAACGGCTAGTGGGCGGACATCGCTCCCGCCTGCTCCGCATCTCACTGCCGCAGGGCCGGCAAACCGCCGCGATCCTCAGCGGCCCGTAAGATTCCAACAGCGTCAGAACAGGGACACGAAGTGGTGACCACGACGAACACGACAGTCCAGGCCGCCCATGCCGCGGGCGAAGCCACCCTCGACCGCATCGCCTGGCTGCGCCTGTCCTCCATCACGCTGCCGCTGGCCACGCCGATCAGCGACGCCAAGGTCCTCACCGGCCGGCAGAAGCCGATGACGGAGGTCGCTCTCCTCTTCGTGGAGGTCATCACCGAGCAGGGGCACGAGGGCATCGGTTTCAGCTACTCCAAGCGCGCGGGCGGAGCCGGCCAGTTCGCGCACGCCCGGGAGATCGCCGACAACCTGATCGGCGAGGACCCCAGCGACATCGGCAAGATCTGGACCAAGCTCGTCTGGGCCGGAGCCTCCGTGGGCCGCAGCGGCTTGGCCACGCAGGCGATCGCGGCCTTCGACATCGCCTTGTGGGACCTGAAGGCCAAGCGGGCGGGTCTGCCGCTGGCCAAGCTGCTCGGCGCCCACCGGGACTCGGTCCGCTGCTACAACACCTCCGGCGGCTTCCTGCACACCCCGACCCAGCAGGTCCTGGACAACGCGGACGCGTCGCTGAGCCAAGGCATAGGCGGCATCAAGATCAAGGTGGGTCATCCCGACGGCGCCTTCGACCTTGCCCGCCTCACCGCCGTGCGGGAACACATCGGCGACGGCGTCCCGCTCATGGCCGACGCCAACCAGCAGTGGGACCGGCCCACCGCCCAGCGCATGGGCCGCGCCATGGAGGAGTTCAACCTCGTCTGGATCGAGGAGCCCCTCGACGCCTACGACGCCCAGGGGCACGCCGCGCTCGCCGCGTCTCTGGACACCCCCGTCGCCACCGGCGAGATGCTGGCCAGCGTCGCCGAGCACGTCGAGCTGATCCGGCTGGGCGCCTGCGACATCATCCAGCCCGACGCTCCCCGCATCGGCGGCATCACGCAGTTCCTCAAGCTCGCCCACCTCGCCGAGCACCACCACCTGCAACTCGCACCGCACTTCGCGATGGAGATCCACCTCCACCTCGCCGCCGCCTACCCCATCGAGCCGTGGGTGGAGCACTTCGACTGGCTGGAGCCGCTGTTCAACGAGCGCCTGGAGATCAAGGACGGACGCATGTACGTCTCCGCCCGCCCCGGCCTCGGCTTCACCCTCAGCGATCAGGCGCGTGCCTGGACGACCGCCGAGCACGAGGTGGGCTCCCGCCCCTGAGCCGACCCGCCGCCCTCCGGCCGCCGCGTCGGGACCCTCGTGCGGTCTGGCACGGGCACCGGCCGATCTCGTTGCGAGCCCTGCCCGCGTGCAGTGCCTGACCCCGGCGCGGGCAGCGCCGGCACGGACAACCGCGCTGCCCGTGCCGGGCCCACCGCGTCCTGCCGTCTGCCACGCCGTCGCCACGTCGGTGGCCGAAGCGCCTTCCCGGTCCCGATCCCACGCCGCCCTACCCCACCCCATCGACCCGTGACCTTCAGGAGCACCCATGACGTCCTTCACCCCGGCCCAACTGCGCAGCCGCCTCGGCTCCGGACTGCTGTCCTTCCCCGTGACCCACTTCGACGACGACCTGTCCTTCAACGAGGACGCCTACCGGGAGAACATCGTCCGGCTGGCCAAGTACGACGTCGGTGGTCTCTTCGCAGCGGGCGGCACCGGAGAGTTCTTCTCCCTGAGCCCCGCCGAAGTGGAGCAGGTCGTCACCGCGGCCGCGGACAGCGCGCCCGGCAACACGCCGATCCTGGCCCCGGCAGGCTACGGCACGACCACCGCGATCGAGCTCGCCGCCGCAGCCGAGCGGGCGGGCGCCGACGGCATCCTGCTCTTCCCGCCCTACCTCACCGAAGCCGGCCAGGAAGGCCTCGCCCGCCACGTCGAAGCCGTCTGCCGCTCCACCTCCCTCGGCGTCGTCGTCTACAGCCGCGCGAACGCCGTCTACTCCGCCGACACCATCGCCCGCCTCGCCGAGAACTGCCCCAACCTCATCGGCTACAAGGACGGTGTGGGCGACATCGACACCATGACCCGCATCCACACCCGTCTCGGCGAGCGCCTCATCTACATCGGCGGCCTGCCCACCGCCGAGACGTTCGCCCTGCCCTACCTGGAACTCGGAGTCACCACCTACTCCTCCGCCATCTTCAACTTCCTGCCGGAGTTCGCCCTCGACTTCTTCGCTGCGGTCCGCACCCGCCGCCACGACACGGTCACCCGCCTGCTCGCCGACTTCGTCCTGCCCTACACCGAGATCCGCAACCGACAGGCCGGTTACGCCGTCAGCATCGTCAAGGCCGGCATGACCGCGACCGGGCACAGCGCGGGCCCCGTCCGCCCGCCGCTGACTGATCTGACCCCGCCGGAGTTCGGGGAACTCAGTGCGCTGATCGCCAAGTACCACACCCCCACCGCCTGATCCCCCGCCGTTCCCGCAGGAGCCCCATGAGCGCCCCTCCCCCGCCCCGCGAGTCCGCCCCACGACCACCTGCCGTCGACCTGACGGGTGCGATGTTCATCGCCGACAGGCGCGTCACCGGTACGGGCGCCGAAGTGCGCTCCCTCGACGCCTGTACCGGCCGTCCGCTCGACCCGCCGTACCACCAGGCGAGCACGGCCGAGGTCGAAGAGGCCTGCCAGGCCGCCGAAGACGCCTTCGACACCTACAGGCCGGCACGAGGGAGAGGAAGTGCCGCAGATAGCGCGGGTTGACCCGGCGCATCGACAGCAGCACGTACAGGTCGGCGACCCCGCATCGGGGTCGTGCGCGGGCTCGCCGCGCACCCACGCGCCGAGCCGCAGGTAGCCGCGCAGCAGGGCGGGCAGCTCGCCGCGGCCCGAGGGGACCTCGGCGTTGGGGATCCAGGGCAGCAGCGGCCGTACGTCTGGCGTTGCCGTGCCGCTCTGGTGATCAACGGCTGCGGATCTGGTTTCCCCAGTGGTGACCGCAGGCGGACCACTTACCGCGGCCGCAGGGGCAGGCGCGGCTGCCGCGCGTGGGGTGGAAGGCGCGCCAGTACGTACGGCGGGTGAGCGTTGCCGCTGATGTCGTCAGGCCGAAGTCGTCCACGACGGCCAGGCCGTCTTCGAGAACGTTCAACATGTGGGTGCCGACGGAGATCAGGGAGTCAGCAACTGCGAAGGCGACGGTCGGTTCCAGAACTTGGACCGATTCTCCATCAGCGAGCGACATGGGAGATCGGGCGTAACTGCGCACCGTGACAGCACTTGAGGTGTGTACGAGCGGAGGTGTGGCGAAGGCGATTCTGGCTCCGAAGGCGGGGTGCGCGGCGTCGGAGAGCAGGTCATACCACTTCGGAAATCTGTCATCGCCCGTCGCTTTGGTCAACTTCTTCACGAGGGTCAGGACGTTGGTGGCCTGGAGCTTTTCGTTGCTGCCGGTCATCCTTGAACCAAACCCGGCCTTCAGCAGGACGGGAGCGAGCGCCTCGCGGACAAGGGCGGGACGTTTCAAGGCGTCTTTGGCGGCGGCTTTGCCGGTCCGCCATGCCTCGGCGATGGCGTTCTCCTCGTCTACCAGTGCTCCTGCTTCTTCGATGAGAGCCCGGGCCGTGACCGCGCCGGGGGTGATACGCCACCGGGTCAGGTTGTCCAGGCTGTCAGCGAAGAGGTCGGCGCTGCGCCAGGCGTGGACGAGCCACCAGCTGACCAGTCGCGTGTGCAGCTCAGGGTAGACAACAGCTGCCGCCGGATCGCGGGCTCCGGCTTCGGATGCCTGGTCCACGGCAAGGACAGTTGCGCCATCGTCGGAACGGACATAGACCCAGTCCTCAGCCTCCCGCCGGGCGAGGCGCTCCCACTTTTCCGCAGCGCGGCCTGTCAGGGGGGTCAGCAGCACTTCGGTGGTTCCCGCATCCTCGCTCATGCGGCGCAGCGCGGTGACACGGTCGGTGAGTTCCGCAAGGGCAGCGGTGCGCTGAGCGCCCAGCGCATCAGCAACCGCCTTGGTCAGTCCGGATTCATCCATGTTCACCGCACGAGACCTTAGCGACATTCCCCCTTGCAGCGTGAGGTGTTGGTGTTGCTGAAGGCACGCGGAGCGGCCCCGCCCAGTTTGGGACTCCCGGGGCCTGGCCTGCGACCGCACGGGCCCACATAGTCCCGGGGCCGGTTCCGGCGGTCGGCGGCGGTACCTGGGAAGAGTTCGGATCTGGTGACGGTGGTCCACTCTCGCAGAGCAGTGAAGGTCCTACGAGAGGCCGACCCCGGCTTCATCCTGCTGGACGGCACCCTGGCCGAGTGCGACCGGGTCGGCGACTCACGCGCCGACTCCTCCCACAAGCACCGGCGGCTGGCATCGGGCACGTCGTCATCGTGCCCGAGCATATTCCACGCCCGCAGAGAGTTGTGAAGATCGAATTCGTTCAAGTCCGCCTGCGTCGATCCAAGGCGGGTTGTCTATTTGTGCAGGTTACAGGCCTGGGGCTGCACCTCCGGAAGCGTGCGATCGCGCACGCATTGCGCGGACGCGTCGTGTCGGTTCCCCGCGCCTACGTCACCACCGACATGCCGGAGACCGTCAAGGGGACCTATCGCCAGCGGCTTCGCTGGGGCAAGTCCGGCTGGCGCTTCATCCCCTGGGAACTGACCAATCTTGCCCACGGCGTCGATGGCAACCCGGCTCATTGAGGTCTGCACCGAGGTCCTGCTGCAGATCCTCTACATCGGCCTAGCCGTGAACATGTGGAAGGGCGGAACCATCGCCTTCCTGCCTCACGCCTTCGCCACCGCTGGCGTCTTCATGGCCGCTGAGGCCCTCTTCTACGCCATCCTCAGGCCCGGACTGACCACCGCGGAACGCATCACTGCACCCCTGCTCATCCCGCTGTACACACTGATGATGTTTTCATCGTCTGCCCAGCCAAGTACTGGTCCATCACCAAGGTCAAGTCAGACAGCTGGCACACCCGAGAATCGGGAACAGCATCTTCACCGAACACCGCACCACCTGCGTGGTTCGGCGCCGAGGCATAACTGCGCCTTGCAGGCTCGTCGCGGCGGGATCCGAAAGATACGGGCCGGCCACGGCGTTGCAGGATGTAGAGGTTCCAGTTGTCGGGGTCGCCGATGTAGACGTACAGCTTGGGGTGCTCGCGGGTCCCGAACACCTCCCAGGTGTCCATGGGGCAGTCGTCGACAGACACATCCACCTCCTGGGACCACGGCCCGGTACCCCGTGTGTACTCCCAGGTACCGGTGCCGGTGCACCTGTGCACCACCGGTTCCAAAACGTCGTCGGAGTCGGCGAACGTCTCGACGCGGGTCGCCGTGGCCCTGCCATCCGCCGTGAGAATGAGCGTGCCGCCTCTTGCGTCGGACCAGGTGCCGGTGACCTGCTCCGTGCTCAGCCGCGGAGGCTCGTATCCGATCCCGGCCCACAGGCCGATGCCGGCGAGCGTGCCGGCGGCGACGACGGCGAGCGTCCCGTGCAGCGCCACCCGCCCGAACATCGCGCCGCCGGAGAGCCACGGGCGGTCCACCAGCAGCAACCTTCGGGCGACCAGCACCGTGGCGGCGAGCGCCGCGGTCACCGCGAGCCATACCCCCAGGCCCGCCAGGAGACCGGTCCGCGCGAGCATCGCCGCGGCCAGGGCGAAGGGGGCAGTTCCGGTGGCCGCCAGCGCCGGGACCCACCACCACGCCTCGCGTCGCGAGAGCCGGCGGCCGAGCCATCCGGCCACAACCAGCACCGGCATCACCACCCCGACCGACAGCAGGGCGCCGCACGCAGCTCCCGCCGCCGCCCCGAACGGCGCCATCACCACCAGGAAGATGACCGACATCGCGTTGTAGGACAACCCTGGACGCTCCTGGGTCTGCCCCCACACCACGAACGCGATCGCACCGATCACAGCCTCGACGAACAGCACCGACATCGAAGCCGCCAGCACCGCGCCGAACCTGTCCCCCACACGCGCCTGCCTCTGCACCGGCCACGCTTTTGAACGCATTCAAATCCCCTCCCGTCCCGCATCCTCCACCATGCGAGGTGAGCCGCTCCAACCGGGGCCCCCTTGAAGGGACTCCACCAAACCGGGGTCACCTCACTGGGGGCGTGACACGGCATCCAACGATGACCAGCCCGCTCCGTGACAGGACGACACCGCAGAGGAGCGGTGCCTCCTGGTGCCTCTTTTGCGCACCGGCCGTCAGGCGGGTGGCGTTGGTGTCTCGCTGCTCGCGTCTTTCTGAGTCGATCTTTTACGTCGGTACAGCCGCATCGCCCTCGTCATGTGGGTCATCGACGACAGCCGTTCGGGTGACCGTGGGGTCATAACGAACGTCGAGGGTAGGCGCGTCACTACAGCCAAAGAACACGCCATGCTGGGACGAGCCAGCGAACCAGGGATGTCACAGGGGCCGACGCAGCAGCAGGCGATCCCGGCGAGCCGGGCCTTCAGGTGGCTGACCGGACAGGAGAGAGAAGATGGACGATCTCGCGCGACTGATCCAGCACACGATGCGCCGCCGTCATTTGACGGCCCAGGCCGTCGCCGAGCAGACCGGTATTCGTACCCCTCGGGTCAAGGCGTTCGCAGAAGACGGTGCCAATGGCCCCATCCACCCCACCGACGACGAACTGAGGGAACTCGCCCGCACCCTGTCCCTGCCGCTGTCGGCGGTTCTGGGTATCGCACATCCCGCGGTCAAGTCGAAGGCGGCTTCCGAAGCACGAAGGCTGCGACAGCACGCCGGCGGTCGTAGGACACCAGCCCGGAGGTCTCACTAGCATGGGCGCCTTCCGATCTTGTGTGCGCCTCATACCGTAGCCTCGAAGAGCGGACCTCCGCCGCGGGCGAATTGGTACGGATGGAGGGTGATGACTGGCGAAGACAGCGGTGGCAGCCAAGCCTCGCGCGCAGGCGTACGCCTATGCGTCGATGTCGAGACGGTACTCAATGACCTAACAGGCGGTCATGGCGCGGGCTCGCCGCAGTTTCAAGCGGGAGAAGTGGCGGCATTCCAGTGGGTACTGGGGCGCTCCGGGAGCTCCCCGGTCACAGGCCGGGGGGTTCCTCACGCCCCAGATCTGGCGGTGCTGACGGCCGAACTGGACGCGGCGACAGTCCAGTTGGAGAACCCCAACGACTCGCCCGGCAACCACGACTATCTGCGAGGGATCCGCGCGGCGCTCAGCTGGGTGTGCGGATACGACACCGGGCTGCTCTGACCTCGTGATGACGGCACTGCATGTGCGGTGCCGTCATCACGAGGTCGGTGTGCCGCCAGCCCGACAATCGGCAGAGCGACGAGGAAGCCGTGCGCGTACAGCAAGAGTGCGCGCCCCCACCCGTGGCGGACATGGAGCGGGAGCTTCTGGACTTCCGGGATGTTGCTCAGGACTGGGAGATGCTTGTGCACCGGGTGCTGACAGCCGGTACCCCTGCGCCGCGTATCGCCCATCTCACCGGGCTGGATCCCCAGGAGATCAGTCGGCTGACCCGAAGCTGACAACGCGGCTGAGACACGGCGATAAGTTCCCAACAGTAACCGCTGACGACAAAGGGGGAGGGCATAAGAGCGGCGCCCCGCACGGTGACGGCGGACCCGCTCGCCTTGACGACGCTGAGGACTCAGTCCTGCTTCGGCGGGTCCTTCCCCGTCTGCCGTTGCTGTGCGCAAGCCTCCACGGCGACGCCCCGTACAGACCATCGATCACCGGCAGCATCAACCCCGTGCCCTGTCGGTCAGAGCGGACCGGTCATCACCGCATACCCATGCCAGAGCCGTGCGCACCCCGCTCAGGAAGTCAAGGCTGCCGGGCTGGTCATCGGGGTTTTCGAGCAGAGAGGCAGCCGCGTCCAACTCGGATGTCAGTTGGAGCAGGTCAAGAGGGCCCCGGCCGCCTCGGCCGGTCACCGGAGGATTCTCGATCCGCCCGAGGGCCCACTCGTATGCCGCAGCCGCCCCGATGGAGAATTGCGACGAGCGTAGCCTGCCGTGGATCGCCAGGTCGTCAAGTGCACGTTCGACTTCGACGTACGGTCGCGCGCCCACTCGCGCGACACCGCCTCCATTCACGTCCTCAGGCAAAGTCATGTCCTGGACGTACCCCTTCTCGTCTGTCTCCGGCTCCGCCCTTCGGGTGGGCTGGTCCGTGAGGCGGCAAGTACCGGCGCAGCACCGGCTAATGCGAGTGGCCCGTCAGGTGTGAACCGGATGGCCGAACAGCAGTCCATAGCCGGGAGGCAGCTGGACGAGCATCTGCTGGACAAGCTGGCTGTCGACGCAGTCCGCCACAGTAGTGAGGACCGCGCTGGCATCCCAGCGCGCGGTTTCCTCGGTTGCGCCGTCGATCAGCAGAGTCACCGCCGCGACGAACTCCGTCGGTGTCATCGGCCTGGTGGCCGGCAGCGGATCGAGCAGGAGTGGCTTGCACCTCAGTGGTAGCTGCGCTGCCAAGTCGGTGCGGACCTCGCCCTCAAGTTGGGCGCCCAGTGCGGTCAGGACCGCGCGGACGACGCTTTCGGTCTCCTTGTCAGTGGTGTACGCACCGCTCTCACGCACCCGGCCCAGGAACAGATCCCACGGCAGGTTCATTCGGAACGCCCCTTTCGCGCTTCATGTTCGCTGGGTGCGTCGCGTACCCCCTCAGCCACCGCGGATGCCCTGGCTGCGCCGGATGGGTGGCGGAACGACCAGGCGGGACAACCACCACGTCCTTCGTCTTCTTCGCGCCGGTGCGGCTGTTCCTGGTCCCGCGGCGCCGTTCCGCGCTGGTGCGTCGCCCTGTTCTCCGTGGTCGACGTCGGCTTCGCAGGGTTCTCCTGAGCCTGCTCTGGATCAGCGACGTTCTGGTGCAGTCGGCTCCTGGGCCTGGGCGTCGTCGCCACTGCCCAGGTCCTCGATGCATGGCCTGCCTTGTCCAGAACCGCACTTCCGGTGAGTGAGGGCCGCCTGGGACCGGAACGCGCCGAGATGGCTCCGAACGGTGTGTCGGGTGCGCGCCGCCGGGAGCCCGCGTCGATGCCTCATTTCGCGTCGGTGCGGGGAAAGACGTACTCGTCCAGCAGGATGCCGATGGCGACGGCGGCTGGTACGGCGACCAAGGCCCCGATGATCCCGAGCAGCGCGCCACCCACGAGGACGCCCACGACGGTGACCACGGGATGCACGTCGACGGCGTACTTCATCGCGCGGGGCATGATCAGGTAGTCCTCGGCAAGGCGGAAGCCGACGTAGAAGCCGGCTGTGGCACCCGCGACCGGCAGGGAGACCGACAGGGCGACCAGGCTCACGGCCACCCCGGCGACGGTTGAGCCGACGACCGGGATCAGGTCCATCAGCGCGACGAAGAAGCCCAGGGCGGCCGGGTACGGTACACCGATGGCCGCACACCAGGCGAAGGTCGCGAGCCCCGCGATACCCGAGGTTGCGAGGTTGGCCAGCATGAACCGGCCCGTCCGGGTCAGGATCTCGTCCGTCACCGTCTCGGCTCGCGCGCGTTTACTCGCGGGGACGAAGCGGAATCCGAACTGTTTGATGTCGGGCAGGGCGGCCATCAGGTAGACGGTCACGACCACGACGATGACCGCCGACGTGACCAGACTGAGCACTATCTTTCCCGCTCCCAGCAGCCCGCCGAGGACACTGGAGCCGCCCGAGGCCAGTGCGCTGCGGACCTTGGAGATCAGGTGGTAGCGGTCTTCCAGGTGACCGAGGAAGGTGTGCCGGTCGTGCAGCTGGGTCAGCCACTGAGGAATCGCTTTGGTCAACGAGTTGACCTCGTCCGTGACCGGCTGGGCGATCAGTGCGACGAACCCCGCCAGGCACAGCACGAACGCGAGGAGGACGATCAACACCGCCCAGCCGCGACGTAGGCGGTGTCTGGTCAGCAGGGCGACCAGCGGCTCCAGTCCGATCGCGATGAAGACGGCCGCCAAGAACAACGACAGCAGCTGTCCGATCTGCAGCACGGTGTGCACCAGCAGCCAGGCCAGAGTCGCACCGAGTCCGAGAGCAAAGCCCGCCCGCAGCCACGACCCACTGCGTTCTGCGGGACGCGGGCGGATGCTTCCGAGTCCTCCCCCGCCCTGCCCGCCGTTTCTTGGTCCCCCGGCAGCGGCCCGGGTTCCCTGCAGCGATCCTTTCGCCGCCCGCCCACGACGGCGGGCGCGAGCGGCGTAGCTGCGTGCCATGAGCAGCCCTCCTCAGCGCGCATCGGACCGTCTTGATCGAACTGCCGAGCCGCGTCCCGTGCCCAGCCACTTGTGCCCTCCTCCCCGATCTTGTGTCGCTCAAGCCGTACCCGCACGTCCGTAACAGGCCGCCGGGAAGTGCCGGCAGGTGGAGGTTCCTGAGAGGTCTTCAGCGTCTGCGGCCGCGGACGGTCCAGCCGCCTCCAAGGCCTGCGAGGTGCAGGGCCAGAACCGTGAGACCAAGGAGCATGACGTTGGTTGAGGTGAAGGTGTGGTTGGTCGAGATATCCGCCGCGTTGATCAAAAATGCGATGAAGAACAGGGCAGCAGAAAAGATGGCCAGCATGGCTTTCGGTCTCCTCGTCGGGTGACGTCTGTGGTGCACTGCACTCCGAATTCCCGCCTCCTGGCATCTCACACCAACGGCGTACAAGTCCGCCAAGTCTCGTCGGCGCTGCGGCGGTTGGGCGGGGACATTTAGGACAGGCGCCACTTCACGGTGCGACCTGCGTGCCGTGGAAAATGGCAGGGAGGGCATCTGAATGTCCCGTGTTCCCTCGGTCACGAAGACCCATACCGGCCGTTGTCTGGTGGCCGCCTTCAGTGGCGACATGGATTACCTGACCGGGCCGATGTTTCGAACCGAGCTCTTGAACCTCATCGATTGCAGCGAACGGTACATCGTGCTGGACCTCGCCGGTGTCTCATTCTGCGATTCAGCGGGCTTGAACAGCCTTCTTGCGGCCCGTCGGCGCGCACATACGGCCGGTGCGAGGCTGGCGCTGGCCGGCGCACAGGAGCAACTGCGACAGCTACTGAAGCTCACCGGCGTCGACAGAATTCTCGACGTCTACGACGCCACGGAAGATGCCGTCACGGACCTTTCAAGCCACAGCGGCGGCAATTCGAGGAATGAGAGAAATATCGGTCCCCAAACGAAGACCGTGTCACCCGAATGACCTACCAACTCTACATATTATTCACTTTCCGTCCCAGCTCATAGCATTTTCGAACATACAGGCGGGGCTGAGGGTCCTTCGGTCGGGTAAGCGCGTACTCGACGGCATCGAGGAAAGGGGAAGCCATGTCAGTGGAACCCGAACGTGCCGAAGCGAGTCCTGCCGCGGAACACGTCGCCGAAGCGTTGGTCAAGTTGTGGCAGCAGGCCCATGAGGACGTCGCCCCCACGGTTTCCGAAGAGCAGATGCGCGTGCTGCTCGCCCTGGGCAGCGAGCCCGCCGATCCTGACCGAATTGCCCATGACCTCTGCGTCAGCGCCTCATGGGTAAGTCGGTTGCTCGACCGCTTGGAGCAGCGCACGCTGGTACGGCGCCTCCCGTCCGGCGAGTTCTCCCTCACAGGCGCCGCAAACTGTGTGCTCGAAGCGACACGTCAGCGCCGCCGGCAACTTCTGGAACAGACACTGGTGACCGCCGCACCACCAGACCGCCCGGTATTGCGGGATATCTTCAACCAGCTGTACGGAGTTGCGAGCCCCTTGGTCCGGGTGCCTCATAGCCGCTCGCCGCTCTGATCGTGGTTTGTTTCCCTCGGGCTGCCCCGGAGAGCTTGCGGGCAGCAGCCCGAGCGCACTGAAACAGCTGCTGCCCGCAGGTCCCACTCTTGCGCTGGAAGGCACTCCCCGCTACTCATGCGCCCCCTTCGACGTACGCCGTGGTCAGCCCCGGTCTGCTGGTGGGGCCCGACGAGATGCTGCGACTTCACACTCCATCGCCCAGCCCTGGCAGGGCAGGCATGCGCGCATGCTCACCGGATGACGCGGGCAAAAGGGAACGACGGGTGCGGGCTGCCCGCCGTCCTTGCTGGGGAGGCGCGTGATCATGCGTATATGGCAGGAGAGTACTGAGGTAGGCCCGCGACCGGGTCAGATGTCGCCATTGGGCGCGACGTTCGACGGTGCGGGGACGAACTTCGCCGTGTTCTCCGAGGTGGCGGAGCGCGTGGAGCTGTGTCTCTTCGACGAGGATGGCGCGGAGGAGCGTGTAGCACTGAGAGAGGTGGACGGCTTCGTCCACCACATTTATCTGCCGGACGTAGGCCCGGGCCGGCGCTACGGGTTCCGGGTACACGGTCCATACCGGCCTGAGCGTGGTGAGCGCTGCAACCACAACAAACTGCTGCTCGATCCGTACGCCAAAGCGATCGAGGGCGAGGTCGAGTGGAACGAGGCGCTCTTCCCTTACCACTTCGACGCCCCCGGCCGACGAAACGACATGGACTCCGCCCCCTACGCACCGAAGTCAGTGGTGGTGAACCCCTTCTTCGACTGGGGCAACGACCACCCGCCACGGACCCCGTATCACGAGACGGTCATCTACGAGGCCCACGTGAAGGGCATCACGCAGACCCATCCGGCGATACCGGAGGCGATGCGCGGCACATACGCGGCGCTGGCGCACCCGGCCATGGTCGACTACTTCGCCACGCTGGGCGTCACCGCGGTGGAACTGATGCCGGTCCACCACTTCATCCACGACCACGCGTTGATACAGAAGGGCCTGTCGAACTACTGGGGTTACAACACCCTCGGCTTCTTCGCCCCGCACAACGCCTACTGCTCCTCCGGCCAGCGGGGCGAGCAGGTGCAGGAGTTCCGCTCGATGGTCAAAACCCTGCACGAGGCGGGCATCGAGGTCATCCTCGACGTCGTCTACAACCACACCGCTGAGGGCAACCACCTCGGCCCGGTGCTGTCGCTGCGCGGCCTGGACAACGCGGCGTACTACCGTCTGTCCGCGGAGCATCCGCGGTTCTACTGGGACACCACAGGCACGGGCAACAGCCTGCGGATGAACCATCCGCACACCCTGCAGCTGATCATGGACTCGCTGCGGTACTGGGTGACCGAGATGCACGTCGACGGCTTCCGCTTCGACCTGGCAGCCACCCTTGCCCGGCAGTTCCACGAGGTGGACCGGCTGTCGTCGTTCTTCGACCTCGTCCAGCAGGACCCGGTCATCTCCCAGGTGAAGCTCATCGCCGAGCCCTGGGACGTCGGCGACGGCGGCTACCAGGTCGGCAACTTCCCGCCGCTGTGGACCGAGTGGAACGGCAAGTATCGCGACACCGTACGCGACTTCTGGCGCGGCGAGGGCGGCACACTCGGCGAGTTCGCCTCCCGCCTCACCGGCTCCTCCGACCTCTACCAGAACGACGGCCGCCGCCCCTACGCCTCAATCAACTTCGTCACCGCGCACGACGGCTTCACCCTGCGCGACCTGGTCTCCTACAACGGCAAGCACAACCAGGCCAATGGCGAGGACAACCGCGACGGCGAGAACCACAACCGCTCCTGGAACTGCGGCGCGGAGGGCCCCACCCACGACCGCGGCATCCTCGCCCTGCGCGCCCGCCAGCAGCGCAACCTCCTCGCCACGCTGCTGCTCTCCCAGGGCGTGCCCATGCTGCTGCACGGTGACGAACTCGGCCGGACCCAGCGCGGCAACAACAACGCCTACTGCCAGGACAATGAATTGACCTGGATCGACTGGCCCCATGTCACCGAGGGGAGCGAACTGCTCGACTTCACCCGCAAGCTGATCGCTCTGCGCCGCGACCATCCCGTCTTCCGCCGGCGACGGTTCTTCCGCGGACGGGCTGCGCACACATCCGGCAATGCGGTGAAGGACATCGCCTGGTTCACCCCCGCCGGACGCGAGATGACCGACACCGACTGGGAGACCGGCTTCGCCAGGTCCCTGATGGTCCACCTCAACGGCAAAGCCATCACCGAACCCGACCTGCGGGGGCTGCGGGTGGAGGACGACTCCTTCCTCCTGCTCTTCAACGCCCACAGCCAGGCTCTCGCGTTCACCGTTCCCGAAAGGCTCGATCCGTGGTGGGCGGTGGAAGTGGACACCGCCATCCCCTACACCAAATACCGGCCACTGATCAAGGGCGGCAGCGAGGTGGAGGCCGAGGCCCGTTCCATGCTCGTCCTCCGCGCCCACCAGGACCGGTGAATTCAGCTCACGTGGGCGCGCGGCCGTCGCTCCCGGTCCGGCTCGGCGCGGCGCAGTACCTCGCGGGTGACCGTGGCCACCTCTGCGTCGCCGAAGACCAGGAAGCAGAGCAGACGGCCTACCGGCCCGCCCTCGGACCAGCTGAAGTACACATGCGGAACCTCGCCCGTGCGGTCCCGCAGCGCCAGCAGGATCGCCGCAATCGTGTGGGGAACCGTCGGACCCTGCACCCGTAGCCGGGCCACTTCATCCCTTTGGGTGCCGTGGACGGTGACGTCCGCAGCGGCGCACGGTGCAGCCCAGGGCGCCGGGCCATCCGCTCACTCAGGCCTGCAGAAGCCAGGCCCTCCATCGCCCCCAGGAAGGTCGCCTCAGGTGCGCGGGACGTGCTGCTGTCAGTGTCCGCCACCTCACGTCGGTCATAGGGTCCGTTCCGCGGTCGAGGTGCACGGCTGCGCCAATCCGTGACGGGCAGCGCTTCCCGCTTGTTGGCAGCCTGGGGCGACGTCCAGACGTCTGACGAACCACTCATGGATTGACGCTTGGCCCACTGCCGGCGCGCCGCTCGGATGTACGGCGGAGGAAGGCCTCTGGCCCGTCACCACAGGGGGGACGACGAAACAGAGGCCGGCCAGGGACCGCGCCACAACCTCCCCAGGTGCGGCGCGGTAAAACCACCGATACCCCCCGAACGGGCCACTCAATCAGGGCGCGGATTCAGGCCCGACGAGCACACGCCAAACGGCCCCCGGGGATCTGCCAGGGCAAGCGCGGACAGATCATGCAGACGTACAGGAGGAGTTGCAGGCGCTGCTGGCCGATGAGCGCAAGCACGACGTCCGGACGAGGACGTCGCCCGGCTGTCCCACTCCGCCACTCCAATGTCGACGTGCCGGGCCGCCCCTCCCACCCTGGTCGGCGGCGGCCTGCGCGCCCTGCGCAAGCCAGAGGCGGCCGGCTTGGACGATGGAGACGGCGCCGAGGAGTGAGCCGGGCCGTCGGGTCCGGCTGGCTGGTCAGCCGTTCCCCGCAGGGCTGAGCCCGGAACTGTGGGCATGCATTGCAAGCATGAGCGCCGAGTCCGTGTGGAGCGTGATACGCACCGGTGTAAAGGTGGTGGCGTCCACCGGTGATTGCCCGGTCCGGGATTACGGGCGTAGCGCGGATGGGCGCCTCCGCTGATCTGCCAGCGTATGCGGTGGCCGATGGCAAAGCGGTGGGCGGTGGAGCTCATCGGCACGGTGATCCGCGACGGCTCCTGCCCGTCCGTCCGCAGCCGGCCCAGCCCGTCACAGATGTTGACGGAGCGGCCTTGTGGGTCCACGTCGCACAGACGGGTGAAGACGTCAGCGTGGCCGGTGTCCGTGGAGATGCTCAACCGCGCGGAGACCGGCCCAAGGATGTCGACGGGCTCGGTCAGCGGAGGTCCGGTGAATGTCAGGACGTCGTCCCGAGCCTCCAGGCTGCGGTTGTCGCGGGGACCGGCGGTGCGGGAGAGCAGCGGGCCGCCGAGGGACGGGGTGGGGTCGGCCGGGTCGTAGCGGAACGACGTCAGTGGTGCGGAGTCCGTGGGCGGTTGCCGGGTGAGATGCCCCTGCGCGGTGGGAAACCATGGGTCGACCGCCGTGGCCGGCGGCCATTCTTCGAGGTCCCGCCAGGCGTTTTCGCCGCCGACGTGGACGCGCACCCGTGTGAGACGGAGACCGGAGGGATCTGCGTACAGGTGGGTGCGCAGCCAGGAGAGACTTTCAGCGAACACCTCAGGCCATCCCTGTTGCAGGGCGGAGGTGTGGGTCCAGGGGCCGACGAGCAGGGCGGTCTCGCATCCGGCCTTCCGCAACCGGTCGTACTGCTCGAGGGTCTGGTCGGCCAGCGCGTCGTGCCACCCGGTGATCAGACTCGTGGGCACGCTGAGCCGCTCCGCCACCTGCGCCAACGACGCGCCGTGCCAGTACGCGTCCTTGGGATCCGGGTGCGTCATGACGTCGTCCAGCCAGGGCAACTCGCCCCCGAGGGCGGACACATATGCACCGCGCAGGGGCTGCGCGGTGGTGACGTCGCGCAGGCGGCGCTGCAGGCGCAGGGTCGCCCTCAGGAACGGTGGCATGCCCTGGTGCTGATAGGTCATGCCCACGCCGACTGCGAGGGCTGTCTCCAGGCGTAGCACACCGTCCGCGTGAAACAGGGCGTAGGGGTCGTACATGCCCACCTGCACCACCATCGCCTTCAGCTCCGGCGGCGGGTCCACGGCGAGGGCCCATTGCACGTAGCCCAGGTAACTGGGGCCGACGGTACCCAGTGTGCCGTTGAACCAGGGCTGCTCGCGCAGCCAGGACACCGTAGCCTGGCCGTCGGCGGCCTCGTTGCGCCACAGGTCGAACGCACCCCCCGAACCGCCGGTGCCGCGGCAGCTCTGCAGGATCACGTGAAAGCCCTGTTCGGCGAAGAGCAGACCGTACATCGGAGACCACGGCACGCCCCTGCCGTACGGCGAGCGGACCAGGAGCGTGGGGAAGTCGCCCTCGGTGCGCGGAAAGTAGTGGTCCGTGATCAGCAGGCTGCCGTCGGCGGCCGGCACCACCAGCCCCGGCTCCCACCCGACATCGTGCAGTTTGGCGGGGAGACGGCGCCACGTCGCCCTCATCATCCGTGAGGCCATGGGCGGTTTCCCGGAAGGCGGTGTCCAGGCCGGCCCCGGCACAGGACCATGCGTGCGTGACGTCATCGTTCCCCTCCTTGATTTCCCGTACGATGTACGAGAATAGAGGATGCTTGACTGAGGCGCACAAGGGTCGCCGCGATCAAGGAAGGGAACGTGGACAATGCCCCGTGACGGTGAGAACGACGCTCCGGGCGTCGACCCTCAGCGGCTCTGGCTGCGCTCTGTCCAGCCCCGCCGGGGCCGCAAGCCGGCGTACAGCCGGGAGGCGATCACCGCGGCGGCCGTCGCCCTGGCGGACGCGGAGGGCCTCGAAGCGGTCACCATGCGGAAAGTCGCCGCACAGGTCGGAGCCGGCGTCATGTCGCTCTACAGCTATGCCCCCGACAAGGAGACGTTGCTGAACCTGATGGTCGACCACGTCAGCGGCGAACTGACGGTCATGGACCCGCCTAGTGGCGACTGGCGCGCCGACCTGAAGACGATTGCCCACCTGCAGCGCGCACACATGCTGCGCCACCCCTGGCTGCCCGCCGCCTTGTCCACCCGTCGCGTTCCGGGCCCCAACACGCTGGCCTTCCTGGAACACGCGCTCGCCGTCTTGCGACCCACGGGGCTGGACGGTGCGGCAAAGCTGGAGGTCTTCGCCCAGATCACCGCATTCGTGGCCGGACACGTCGCCCACGAGATTGCGCAGGCCGCAGCCTCACGGTCGCCCGACCGAGCCGCAGCCGAAGCCCGCTACCTCGCCGCCGTCGCCGCGGACGGCCACCACCCGGAACTCGCCGAAGCCCTCTCAGCCCCCAAACGCCCCGTCACCCCCGAAGCCACCTTCACCCGGTTCCTCAACCGCCTGATCGACGGCCTCGACACCGACTGATCCCGCTCCGCCCTTTCACCGCGCCCGTTCTCACAACAGAACAGACGCAAGAGTTCTGCGACAGGCCCGGAGTGTGATCCGGTTCCGCAGCTCGCCACTCGCATTCCTCCTACCCGCGCTCCGCGAGGAACTTGACGTCCTGATCCCCGCCGACCGCGGCCCCGGCCAGTCGACACCGGGCGGCCACCGACAGCGACATCGGCCAGTGTGCGGGGAGACCGGCTGTGTACCCGCGCCGACTCGCGACGTCAGTCCGGACACGCCACCATCAACTCGCGAGTACGGGGAGCGATGCGAACCACGCCGCCCGCCCACCACACACGCTCCACCCGCACCGCATTCAGGTGCGGAGACACGATCCGTACGAGGTCATCACACTCAGCCGACACCGCCGCTACCCGTGACGGAGCGTCACCGGCGCACGGGAGCACGCCACAACTTCACGGAGATCTTGCCAGGGCCACGTTCACGTGTACGCCGACACCGGCCAGCCATGCGCGATCGGCCCCTTGACGAGCTCCTGCTCGAGCACGGTGCACAGGGCCTCACTCAGCTTGGGCCGTGAGACGGGCCCGGCAGCAGAAAACGGGCGTGTCGGCGTACGTCGGCGACGGCACACAGCGATGGCCGGCAGTCAACCGGCTTGACGCCGCCCTGCTGTTCCGCATCGCACTCGAGGAGGCTGCGCCGGGCACGGTCCTGCACGCGGTAGCCGACGGGGGCGACACCATGAGGTCGCTGGCCGAGGCCATCGGCCGTGTTCTGGCGGTGCCGGTCGAGTCGGTGCCGCCTGAACGCTTCAGCGTCATCGGTCGCGTGTTCGCCCTTGACATGCCGTCCTCGAGTGCACTGACCCGGGATCGGTTCGGCTGGCAGCCCACCCACCCGAGCCTGATCGACGACCTCGCTGCCGGCGACTACCCCGCCCTGGGCTGAAATCCCCAGGATGCCGCCGGGACCGGACAGGGTGAGTGACTACCGACCGTCCGCGCACACCGGGCCCCCTGCCTCCGTCCGGGCGCTCGACGAAGGCGTCGACTGGAGCTCCCCTTTGACCAACGTCGCCGCGGCTGTAGGCGGCGCCGTCACCAGCGGACCATGAGGAAACCGCGGAGCCATCGTCGGAGCTCGCACGGCCCTTTCCGCGGACCGGCCCATCTCCCCATCGGATGGCTGCTCGGCCCGGAAACCGGCGGGGCCGGTGGGCTCCTGCTCTCCCGCTACCGGCTGGCGCATACCGGCTGCGGCGGCAGCGGGCGCGTCCCCGGCGGGCGCGGGGGCGGGGTACTTCGCTGTCCAGCCCTGCAGCAGCCGCCGGTACGTCGACAACCGCGGCCCCTCGGCTCCGACCGGCCGTTCTCCTAGTTCTTCACCGTGCGTCGACCTCATCACCCGGGCCAGACCCGCCTGACGAGCACGCTCCCCCACAGGCGGCAGCACCGGCTCCTCCTGAAGCAGGGCATCCACCGCCGGACACAACTCCTCCTCCGACACCACCCACCCCAGCTCCCGGCCCCCACCCCAAGCCTTAACCAGGTATTCACCCCTATTCGGACTATCCGAGTAGCGACCACCTACAGCGAGGCCGCGAACGGGGCGGGCCATCTTCCTGCGCGCCCCAGGCAGGGCCGAGCACTCGCCCCGTAGGCAGCGGCTGCCGGGGGGCGCCCGGTTGGCGTTGGACGCCCTCGCGCACGACCGAAAACCACGACACCGTGACCTGACCGCCCAGGATCTCCCTTCCGAAACTTTTCATAGGCCTCCTATATAGGAACGTGATATTTAAGGAGGGTGCATCACTCCCCCGCGGACGCGGACGCCCAGCAGACCGCGCGATCGCTGGCGGAGACGGCCTCGGCCGTGATCAGGGTCGTGACGGACCGCCGTGGCGTGAGCTTCACAGCGGCCTCCACCCTGGCCCGGCTCGAGCGCGAGGGCCCGGTCCGGCTCACGGTCCTGGCAGTGGCGGAGGGCGTGACGCAGCCATCGATGACCCAGTTGGTGCAACGGCTGGAGCGCCAGGGTCTGGCCCGGCGCATCAGCGACGAGGGCGACGGGCGAGTGACCCTTGTGGCCATCACCGACGCCGGTCGCGCGGTGCTCTCCACGCGCCGGCAGGCGCGGGACGCCCGCCTGGCCGATCTGGTGGCCACGTTGCCGGACGACGATCAGCGAGCACTGGACGCGGCCATGCGCA
Organism: Streptomyces sp. NPDC007189; assembly: GCF_040703635.1. NCBI lineage: Bacteria > Bacillati > Actinomycetota > Actinomycetes > Kitasatosporales > Streptomycetaceae > Streptomyces > Streptomyces sp. NPDC007189. The sequence goes on along the minus strand of NZ_JBEYEY010000026.1, from coordinate 13,041 downwards.
TCGTCGCTCCGCTCGTCCAGCGCATGCTCGCGGACCACCGACAGCCGGAGCCCCTGCCCGAAGGGCGAGACACCGGGAGCGAGCAATGACGAGCAGCAGGACCGATCACATACCCGGTGCCGCCGACCCGGCGCGGCGCCGCGGTCGAGGATGGATCGGCTCGGACCACCCCGGCTACAAGTGGGTGGCGCTGACCAACACCACGCTGGGCATGCTTCTCGCCACCATCAACAGCTCGATCGTGCTGATCTCGCTGCCCGGCATCTTCACCGGCATCCGACTCGATCCTCTGCAGCCCAGCAACGTCAGCTACCTGCTGTGGATGCTCATGGGCTACATGCTCGTCACCGCGGTGCTGGTCGTCGCGCTCGGCAGGCTGGGGGACATGTTGGGCCGGGTCCGCATCTACAACGCGGGCTTTCTGATTTTCACGCTCACCTCGGTGATCCTTTCGCTGGACCCCTTCCACGGCGGCAGCGGGGCGCTGTGGCTGATTGGCTGGCGCATCGTCCAGGCGGTCGGTGGCTCGATGTTGATGGCCAACTCCGCGGCCATCCTCACCGACGCCTTCCCCGCACGTCAGCGCGGGATGGCGCTCGGCGTCAACATGGTGGCGGGCATCGCGGGCTCGTTCCTCGGTCTGGTCCTCGGCGGGGCGCTCGTCACCTGGAACTGGCGCTCCATCTTCTGGGTCAACGTGCCCATCGGCCTGATCGGCACGGTATGGGCGTACAAGTCCCTGCACGAGACCGGTGTCCGCAGGCCAGGACGCATGGACTGGTGGGGCAACATCACCTTCGCCATCGGCCTGACCGCGCTGCTGGCGGGCATCACCTACGGCATCCAGCCGTACGGCGGCCACACCATGGGCTGGACCAATCCCTGGGTGCTCGCAGGACTGATCGGCGGAGTCGCGATGCTCGCCGCTTTCTGCGTCGTCGAGACGAAGGTCGCCGAGCCGATGTTCCCGCTCCGGCTCTTCCGGAACGCGGCGTTCGCCGGGGGCAACGCCGCCACCCTGCTCGGCGCCATCGCCCGGGGCGGACTGCAGTTCATGCTCATCATCTGGCTGCAGGGCATCTGGCTCCCCTTGCACGGCTACGACTACGCCGACACGCCGTTGTGGGCCGGTATCTACATGCTGCCGCTCACCATCGGTTTTCTGGTCGCCGGACCCGTCTCCGGCGCGCTGTCCGACAAGTTCGGAGCCCGTCTCTTCGCCGCCTCCGGCTTCCTGGTGATGGCGGCCTCGTTCGCCGGACTGCTCGCCCTGCCCAGTGACTTCTCCTACTGGGTGTTCGCAGCACTGATCTTCCTCAACGGCCTCGGCGGCGGCCTCTTCGCCGCTCCCAACACGTCGGTCATCATGTCCAACGTCCCGGCCGACGCCCGCGGCGCCGCCTCGGGGATGCGCGCCACCTTCCAGAACGCCGGCATGGTGCTGTCCATGGGCGTGTTCTTCTCGCTGATGGTCGCGGGACTGTCCGGCACACTGCCGCATACCCTCGCCTCGGGCCTGACCGCCCAGGGCGTCCCGCCGAGCGCCGCTCACAACGTCGCGGGGCTCCCGCCGGTCGGTGTCCTTTTCGCCGCGTTCCTGGGCTACAACCCCATCCGGCACCTCCTCGGCCCGGCCATCCTGGAACACCTCTCGCCCGGCGCCGCGGCACACCTCACGGGGCGCGAGTACTTCCCCCATCTCGTTTCGCAGCCTTTCCACGACGGCTTGGTCGTGGTCTTCTCCCTGGCCATCGCCATGTCGATCGCCGCAGCGGCCGCTTCACTGGTCAAGGGCCGCCGCCCCGACACGGTGCCGGCGACGCAGCCCTCGGCGCCGGCGCCGACTCCCTCCGCGCCACCCCCGGTGCGGACCGAGGGCTCCGCAGCCGCTCCGTCGGCTTCGACGCTCCACGGCCTCGTGCGAGACAGCGCCGGCCGTCCCATCGCCCACGCGACCCTCACCCTGGTGGACAGGTACGGCCGGCAGCGCTCCCTCGCCAGGACGGGCGAGGACGGCACCTATGCGCTGACGGCCGAGGACTCGTTGCCGTGCACGCTCGTCGTGTCGGCCGAGGGGTACCGTCCCCGGGCCGTGCAGATGACCTCCGCGACGCCATCCGCCCCGGAGGTCACCCTGGCCGGACTCGGCCGCGTCGGCGGGACGGTCCGCCATGGCCGCACAGGTCTGCCGGTGAGTGACGCCCGTGTCACCGTGCTGGACTCCTCGGGCAAGGTGGTCGCCTCCGCGCTGACGGTCACTGACGGCACATATACGCTCCAGGACCTGGCCCCGGGCGACTACACCGTCGTCACGACCGGCTATGCGCCCGTCACCGCGCAGGTGCCCCTGGGCGAAGGGGAGACACGCCAGGTCGATCTGCATGTCGGCCACTGCAGCACCGAGAGACCGACGAGCTAGTCGCCCTGGCTGGCTACCGGCCGAGGAGCTGGCGGGTCGGGAGAACAGCTTGCGCCAGCTGCCGCCGACCTGCCGAGCGCGACCACCTCCGTCAATTTTCGCGCCTGCTGCGTGGCTGGTCGGACCGAGGTGCCGAGCAGCCCGGAAAGTCCGCGGCGGAAATCGTCGAGTCCCCGACGCCCAACCCGTCAGACGAGAAACTGGACGAGGCAGCGACCACGCTCGGCCTCTACCAGCCTTCGCAGGCAGGCACTCTCCGTCAGTTGGCGCCCGTGAGAACGCCAGCGGACAGACACCGATGTCCTTGGAGTCGCGCACCGCGACATGGTCCTCCAATTCGCGATCTCCACGCAGCCGTTAGCATCCGGTCACCAGGGAAGCCGCAGGGTCAGCGGGAGGACCTGATCGAGGCCGCCGTGAGTCTGTCCACGGCCCTTGCGACCGCCTGAGGACTGGAGATCATCGTCAGGTGCCGGGCGCCCGGGATGAGCGTCGCGGGCGGTGCCCCGATGCGCCGGGCGGTCTCCTGCGGTGTCTGCCGGGTGAACACGTCGTCCTGGGCGCCGAACACCACCGACTTGGGCAGGCGCACCCCGGCGAGCCGAGCCACCTGGTCGGCGGGCAGGCCCGGCACCCCGGCGGACAGCATGCTCCAGAGCGCTTTCTCCGCGCCCGGCACCTGCAGGGGGCGTCGCCACTGATCCAGGCCGGCGGGGTCCAGGCGCGGACAGGCAGGTCCGCACTGGGCGTCGTACACGCTGCGGATCACCGCGTCGATGCCGAGGCCGATCCGCAGCAGGCTGGTGCGGTACGGGTCGATCAGCACGTACGTGAAGGCCCGCGGCGGCCCGGCGCCCGTGTCGAGGGCGTCGCCGTCGAGGAGCATCACACCGCCCAGCCGGCTGGGGGCGCGCAGGGCCGCCTCGGTGACCACGGCGGCTCCGCTGGAATGCCCCACCAGCAGCGGGCGCTCGCCCGGTCCGCCGAGGTGCATGGCGTCCAGGAAGCCGAGGAGCTGCCGGGTGAAATGGTCGACCGTGTACGGACCGTGGCGCTCGCTGTATCCGTCGCCCGTCAGGTCGAGCGCGTACACCCGGTGGTCCCGGGCGAGCAGCGGGGCGAGACGCGACCAGGTGTCCACGGATTCGAAGGCGCCGTGCACCAGGACGACCGGCGGGCCCGTCGTGCCCCAGGTCTGGAAGCGTGTGCGGATGTCGGCGGCCTGTACGTACCTGAGGCCCCGCGGCGGCGCGGCGCGCCCGGCCGTGACGGAGTTGTAGACGAAAGAGGCCGCCGTGCCGACCACCAGAACGACGGCACAGCCCAGGGCGGCGCGCCCCAGCCACCGCCGCAGCCGGGAACGACGTGGCCGCTGCGCGGGAAGATCAGCTGTCACAGCCCACAGCATCGCCCATGGCCCACCCCGGGTAATCGTGCGGGGGGAGTCGTCCTGACTACTCCGCCGGGTGTATGGCACACCGCGACCGGAGCGAACTCGCTGTCCGGGTGGGGCCTGCGCTGAAGGGCATGAGCCCAAGATCAGGGCGTCTGCGGCACGAACTCTTCTCCCGCGGTGGCTCGGGGCTCCGCGTGGTCGTGCCCGGCCGCCGCCCGGCCGTGGCCGAGCAGGCGCCGACCGGCATCTCCGGAGTCGAACTGGACGAGCTGGACCTCGGCGACCTGGAGAGTGTGCGCGGCTTCTCCGAGCGGTTCCTGACCTCGGGACGGACCCTCGACCTGGTGATCGACAGCGCCGGGATCATGGCGTGCCCTAAGACACGGGTGGGGCCGGGCTGGGAGGCCCAGTTCGCCACCAACCACCTCGGTCACTTCGCCCTCGTCAACCGTCTGTGGCCCGCGATCGCGCCGGGCGGCGCCCGGGTCGTCTCCGTCTCCTCGCGCGGCCACCACCTCTCCGGCATCCGCTGGGACGACATCCACTGGCGCCGGGGCTACGACAAGTGGGCGGCCTACGGCCAGGCCAAGACCGCCAACGTCCTGTTCGCCGTCCAGCTCGACAAGCTCGGCCGCGATGCCGGCGTCCGTGCCTTCTCATTCGGGTAGGTCCCGAGCCGCCCCGCAAGGGCTGTAGAGGAGTGCGAAAGCTCGGTCTCCAGGAAGAGGCGCGGCCTGAGAGCCGTCCGGCACCGTCGAAGAGAGCGCTGAGTTACGACTGGTCCTTCGTGCGTGCGGCTGAGGCCTGCTGAGTGTCCGCGCCGGACCCGACGTGCCGCTGGGTTTCCTGGGGACCGTGCCAGTCCAGGCACACGGCGGTGGCATCGTCCTCAAGCCGGCCGTTGGCGGCGTCCCGGACCGCGGACGTCAACGCCAGCGTGGTCTCCCGCGGGTGCAGATTCCGGGTGCGTTCCACCAGGGCGGCCAGGTCGACCTTCTCGCCGTGACGTTCGAGCATGCCGTCGGTGAACATGAGCAGACGGTCACCGGGCCGCAGGTCGAGGTCCTGCACACGGTAGGGGTGGGGAGTCAGCTCGGACAGCCCGAACGGATGGTCCACTTCGCAGGTGATCGCCTCCACAGCTCCCTCGCGCATACGCAGTGGCCAGGGATGACCCGCGTTGACGAGCCGGGCCCGCCCGGTGTGGAGGTTGATGCGCAGCAGCTGTCCGGTGGCGTGACCGCGGCCGTGGTCGATCAGTGCCTGGTCGGCACGGTGGGCCTGTTCGGCCAGGTCGGCGCCCGCCCGGCGGGCGCCGCGCAGGGCGCCCACCAGGACCGTGGCGGCCAGGGCGGCATCGATGTCGTGGCCCATGGGGTCGGTCACCGACACATGCAAGGTATCGCGGTCCTGGGTGTAGTCGAAGGTGTCACCGCTGAGGTCCTCGGAGGGCTCCAGGTTCCCGCTCAGCGTGAACTGTGCAGCCTCACACGACAGCGACGGAGGCAGCAGCTGGTACTGGATTTCAGCCGCCAAGGTGGGCGGCCTGGAGCGTTTGCCCCAGGCGTAGAGGTCGGTGAAGCGCCCGTTGGCTATCACGATGTAAGCCAAGGCGTGTGCTGCTTCCCCGACCGCGTCAAGGACGGCCTCGCCGGGATCGGCCGGCAGGAGCACCTCCAGCAGCCCGATCGCGTCACCCCGATTGGTGACCGGCACGATCACCCGATGTCCGTGACTGGTCGCCTCCTGGTGCAGCCGCTGGGTACGGATCACTTCCTCGTAGACGCTGCCGAACAGGGGGATCCGCTCCGCCTCCCGCTCGCTCGCCGCAGCGGCGGTCGACAGCCGCGCCACCGCCTTCCCCGTCAGATCCACGATGAGGAAGGAGACCTTCGCGGCGTTGAAGCGCCGCCGCAGGTCCTCCGCGATCACGTCGATAGCGTCCGCCGGCGCCGCCGTCTCCGCCGCCGCCAGCAACCGGGGCAGTCCGCTCTGTCCACCACTCACGACCGCGGCCCCTTCCACCAGCCCCTCCCACCAGCTTGGGAATCGCCGCAGCGAGCGTCAAACCGTGAACAGTCACGCTCCGGCATTAGCCCACGGACGCGGCCAACCACGGCTGCTCCGGTATAAAACCCGACGAGGCGCCCGGCCGAAGCCGCCCCATTTCAGGCAGCCAGAGCCAAGGTGCCCGTAAGCCGCCCCGGACGGTACTGCTGGGCCGCTACGACGCAGTGGGCCATCTGCAGCACGCCGGCCGTAGCACCACACTGTCCAGGCCGCCAGCCGCGCCCTGGCCGACCTGCTGGCCCCGCCAGCCGGCAGGCACCCGTGGCAGGGATGGACGTTCTCGGCAGGCTGGGAACACAGCGCACGCTCGATGTGCACCTGGTGCAGCCCGAGGCGGTGATGGAGGTGGCCGTCGACGTCGCCCGGGACAGCTCCGGGCGGTGGCGTCACCCTGCCCGGCCGCACCGCATCCGCACAGACGTCGACGTGGCGCAGGTACCGCTGTTCGGCGAGGACGCTGCCTTGTCATAGGCCTCTTCCGACCGTGGTCGGCTTCGTGGGGTCGACCACGGCGGGAAGCTCCTGGCGCAGACGAGGTAGCAACCCAGCCGTACACCCGGCTCACCGGGCGTCCTGGTCGTCCGGTCGTCTGTCGCCGTCGCCCAGCGTTCGGTGAGCGCCGTCTGGAAAAGCGAAAGCCGTGTCGTCGTCTGCAGCCACGACGTCTACAACGACGAGCCCCGGTTCCGCGACGTGTTCATCCCTGCTCGTCCTCATGCTCTGGTCGACGTCCACGGGCGACGGGCGACGCCCGGTTCATAAGGGACTGGGATGTCACCCGGTTGAGTGTCCCTGCCGGCAGTCGTCACGGGATGTCGCCGCTCCACTCGAAGCGGGTCGGGTGGCCGGGGCGCCGGTCGTACATGGCTCGTCCGCCGGCTCCGGGCTGCCCCAGCTTGTCTGGAGGGCTACGCCGGTGTCCGCCTCCTCCTGCGTCCAGCTGGTGATGTCGAGCAGCAGGCCGCTGAACAGTACGGCGTAGCGTCGGCCTGGCCATGGGCCCGGGTCTGCGCGCCCGGCTCAAGGCCGGATACCGCCGATGACGCATACGCAAGGGGAACGTCTGGCGGCCCGCACTGGGGGTGGACTTCGCCCGTTTTCCCCGCTGTCCAACGGGATCGCGGCCCGCTGTGCCCCTACCGAACCCGACCAGGACGGCGACATCCACCTTTGTCTCGTCGCAGAGCTGACCTGCACAGACGACGCCGGTCGGCACTGACCGCGCGACGGCCTGTTGCCGTGCGGCGCACCACATAAGTGACCACACTGGGATCATGGAAGATCGGCCTCCTATGCAAAGGCCGCCCATGCCGCACGCGGATGCCGCGGAGCGGCACGATTACACGGGTGCCGTGTACGGCTCGCTGCTCGCGGCCTCGGTCGTGGTGGGGGCGGGAACCGGCTCGCTCGGTTCCCGCCCTCGGCTGGAACTCGTTCTCCTGCTTCTAGGCACAGGGTTGGTGTTCTGGGCGGCCCACGTGTTCGCCCGGCTGTTCGGGGCGCGGGTCATGTACGTGCCCGTGAGCGCGAGGGAGATCCGGCGGGCGTGCGTGACCGAGTGGCCCATCGTCACGGCGGCCGTCCCGCCGGCCGTGGCGGTCAGCGTCACCCCCCTGCTGGGCATCGGCCCGAGAGGGGCTCTGTGGCTGGCCCTGGGCGTGGCGCTGGCCGGTCATGTCGGCTGGTCCACGGTCGCCGCCGTGCGCGCGGGGGCTTCCCGCCGCGCGGTGGTGACCACCGGGGCCGTCAACCTGATGCTCGGGCTGCTCATCGTGCTCCTCAAGGTCGCCGTGACGCACTGACGTCGGCGCCGCCCGACGCGCCTGATCAGCTCCCGCCCGCTCGGCAGGCGCCCTCGGCCGTCGAGTGCAACGCTGAAGGTGGACCGGTCTCGGCCTCCGGATGCGGAAGGGAACGGACATGGAGATCAAGCCACAGGCAGTCGTCATCCCCAAGGAGACCGGCCATCTGGAACAGGGCAAGTACGGCCCCGTCTTTCCGAGAACTCCGGCCTGCTACGGATTCACCATCGTCGCGAACGTCAAACCGGGCAGGGCCGACGCGATACGGGAGCACGGCCATGCCCTTGCCCGAGCGCTGGAGCAGGATCCCTACCTCCTCGCACCGTTGAAACTGCACTATCTGCGCTGGGTGCTCTTCGACGACGACACACGCTTCATGTATCAGGGGATCTTCGACACCGACTTCGACAAGTACACCGAGGACGCCGTCGCGCTTTTCAGCAAGGCGGGCGTGAGCACAACCTTCGAGAACCTCGAAGGATTTCCCGAGGACTGGCGGACGAACCCCGAGGCGTTCGTGCGCTTCGTACGGGAACACCACTGTCCGAGCTTCATCGAGTACGGAGAGTACCCATACGTGACGGCGGACGAGATCAAGAAGGCGTTGCTGGTCAAGAACGCCCTGTCGCAGATGCTCGACCAGATGCAGTGAGACGACCGACGGTCGGGCCCGGTGAGACGAGTGACAATGAGCGAGGTCAGGACCGCGCGCACGTACAACCAGAGGCACATTCCGCGGGAGTACACCCCTGGCGGGCGGCGGGTGAGCATCTACGTCTCGTGGAGCTATCCGGCCGAGGCCGGCCGCAACCCCGCCGAGCTGGACAACCGGTTCTCCACGATGACCGAGGTCAGGCGGGCGGCATGGCCGGCGTACGAGGACCCGCAATGGTCCGACCCGTACCGGTTCCAGCAGGGCGTCGCCGGGTCGCTGGAGCTGTTCTTCTGGGCCTGGGTGCCGTTCCAGGACTTCGTCGAGGAGGTCACGGGGCATCCCGTGCCGGTGTACCAGCGCATCGACCAGGCAGGTTTCTTCACACCGCTCGACGAACGGGTGCTCGACGACACGGACGTCCTGTTCGTGTTCGGGCTGGACCACGCGGTCACCGAGCAGGAGGCACAGCCCGGGGAGATCGAGGCCCTGCGGGCGTTCCTCGCCCGGGAGGACACCCGTCTCGTCCTGGGCCCGCACCACGACGTGGGCGCATCGGACGATCCGTCGGTACGGGAGATGGAATACCGCCATCACGGCGATCCCCTGGTGCCCCGCCAACAGCGGTTCGCCACCTACGTCAGGGACGTGATGCGGGGCCTCGGAGTACCGGTCATGAACCGGTACGGCCTGCGTCCGGCGACCCGCGTGGGCAACCAGATCGCCCCTCTGTCCACAGTCCGGGACCTGGACCGGAAGGACTGGCTGGACGGGGTGACGAACTTCAACTTCCACATGCACCTGCCGCACTACGACGTGACGACCGACGACCCGGACACCGTCCACGTGCTGGCCAGGCAGCCGATCGACATGTCGCGGCCGCATCCCTTCACCGAAGCCGGCAACACCGAGTTCAACATGCTCCTGTGGATGCCTCCCGGCGGCGAGCGCGCCGGCGATCTGCTGCTGGCGGACTCGACGATCTTCAGCTCCTTGTTCGGCGGGGACGAGAGCCTGCGGAACTTCTGGCGCAACCTCGTCTCCAAGTAGGGCCATGGGGAGGTCAACCGTGAGCGTTCACCCGGACGTCGCGCTGGAACTCGACGACATCCAGCGCGGGGTTCTCAGCGGCCGGCCCACGCCTTACGCGGCGACCTACCTCGCCTTCCGCATCGACGACCGGGGGCACGGGCGGGAGCTGATGCGGCGCGCGAGTACGGCGGTGACCTCCGCGGCGGACTCGGTCAGCCCCGTGGGAGAGACCTGGGTGAGTGTGGCCGTCACCTGCCGCGGCCTGGAGGCGCTGGGGGTACCGCGCGCCTCACTGGACACGTTCGCCTGGGAGTTCCGGCAGGGGATGGCGGCCCGTGCCAGAACGCTGGGTGATGTGGGCGACAGCAGCCCCGAGCACTGGGAAACGCCACTGGGCAGCCCCGACGTCCATCTGGTGCTCACCGCGGTAGCGCCCGACCCCGAGCACCTGGAGGCGGCCCTCGACCGAGCCCGCCCCGCTTACGATCGGCTCGCCGGGGTGACGGCGATATGGCGGCAGGACTGCCACGCGCTGCCCACCGAGACCGAGCATTTCGGCTATCGCGACGGTGTCAGCCATCCGGCCGTCGAAGGCAGCGGGATACCGGGATCCAACCAACTGGAAGTGCCGCTGAAGGCTGGCGAGTTCATCCTGGGCTACCGGGACGAGCTCGGCGGTGTGCAGAGCCCACAGCCCACCGTGCTGGGCCGCAACGGCAGTTACGCGGCCTTCCGCAAGCTCCATCAGAACGTCGCCCAGTTCCGGCGGTACCTGAAGGACAACTCCACCGGGCCTCAGGACGAAGAACTGATCGCCGCAAAGATCATGGGGCGCTGGCGCAGCGGTGCTCCCCTGGCACTGGCTCCGCACGCCGACGATCCCGCACTCGGCGCCGACCCGCACCGCCGCAACACCTTCCTGTACAAGACCGACGATCCGGCGGGATTCACGACGCCCGGCAGCAGCCACATCCGCCGCGCCAATCCCCGCGACGCCTCCGTGGCAGGAGAGGTGCGGCTGCACCGCATGATCCGACGCGGCGCCGTCTACGGCCCGCCGCTGCCCGAGGGAGCGCTGGAGGACGACGGCGCCGACCGCGGCCTCATGTTCGCGTTCATCGGAGCACACCTGGGGCGGCAATTCGAGTTCGTCCAGACGCAATGGATGAACGACGGCGTCTTCTTTGGCGCGAACGACGCCAAAGACCCCGTCACCGGAGCCCACGACGGGTCCGCCGGCTACACCATTCCCCGCCGCCCGCTGCGCCGACGCCTCGCCCCACTGCCGCGGTTCGTCGTCACCCGAGGAGGCGAGTACTGCTTCCTGCCGAGTTTGACCGCCCTGCGCTGGCTCGGCGACCTCCACGACTGACAGCGCGGCGACGGGCACCCCGACACCGTCCGGCCATTGCCCCGCACCCGAGGGGAAACCCGATGGAGACCCTGCACCTGGTGCTCAACGCCGTCACCGTCATCTTCATCGCGGCCACCATGTTCGCCGCCGGCCTGGGCGGTATCGGCGCTGCGCTGCGTCTTCACCGTCCTGGTCGCCTCGTCCCCGGGCGGCCCCTTCGGGGCGAAACTCGCCATGGTGCAGAGCGGCGACGTCGTCGGCGGCGCGGGGATGCAGGTGCTGCTCGCCTCCGTCGGCAGCATCACCTTCGCCCCCACAGCGGGCGTCCTCCTCAACGCCGCCGACGTGGGCATCGACGTCTCCCTCGACGCCGGAACACTGATCAGGACCGTAGCCCTCCTGCAACTCGTACCCTTTGCCATCGGCCTGCTGATGCGCCGCTACGCCACGCCCACCGCACAGTCATGGCACCCCGCAGCAGCGTCCGTCTCCAACATCACGTTCCTGATCGTGCTGGTAGGCAGTTCCTCGGCAACTGGCAAGGCGTCGTCGCACTCCTCGGCTCCCTCGCCCTCATCGCCGGTTTCCTGCTCTCCGCCGCCGCCTTCGCCGTTGGCACGCTGCTGACCACGGGTCCGTCCGTACGACGCACCATCATGGGCAGCGTCGCCTCGGTCCGGAACGCCGGTCCCGCAATGGCCGCGATCGGCATTGCCTTTTAACGACCAGCCTGCCGTCCCGGGCGCACTCGCCGCCATCCTGCTCAGCGGACTGGCAGCAGCCCTGCCTATCGCCACGCTGCTCGGTCGCCGACGAACTGTACCCACGGCTGTGGAGAGGGAGACGGTGCGGACGGCCGACGATGGCGAGCCCGTGTAGGGCATGAGCCTCGCAGGGCACTCCTAGAACGGATCCAGCACACACGAGGCCGGGAATCGCCGTGAACACGTGAGACTGCAGAGAGGCATTTTCCCGGGCCAGACGCCTTAATCTCAACGTTTCCGCAGGTCACAGCCTCGCCCAAGGAAAACTCCTAAAGCGAGTGTCGCAGGTTCGAATCCTGCCGGGGGCGCAGTGAGAAGGGCCAGCTCAGGAGGGGGTTGGGGTTTCCTACCAGGCTGGCTCTTCGGCGCTTCAGGGGTCGTGCCACAGACGTGCCACCACGGGCCCGCAGTGTCCTTCTCGGACGTGTGGGCAGCTACTCCCCCATCGCCCCGATCATGGCACCACGCCGGTCGGCGTTGGCGGGGAGACCCCGGTTCTGGCAGGCGGCCAGGGTGGCCACTCCCAGGATCAGGAGGACCACCATGGTCGTCTTCTTCCTGCGGGCACCGCGTCCTTGGACTCTGCCACCTTGCGCGTGCCCCAGTGCGTCGTCCGGGCCTGAGTCAGCGCCCAGTACATCTCGGGCTTGATCAGCAGCAGGTTCACCAGCGAGACCAGCGGCGTCAGCAGGGGTCACGCGAAGAGCTTCTGCCGGGTGCCAAGCTCGGGCCTCAGCGCGGCGTACATGCCCGTCTGGGCGTAGGTCAGGATGATCCAGTAGCCCAGGCCGTACAGGAACATCACCTTGCTGCCCGTGCAGTGCGGGATCACCAACAGCACCCAGGCGGAGAACACCGGCGAGAGCGCGGTGAGCACGAGGCCGTACAGCCGGAGGAACAGTGGGGCCGCCGAGAAGTTCGTCAGCTCCCAGCGCACGTACTTCCAGTACGACTTGAACCACCGCACCCGCTGGGTCCACAGCTCGCTCAGGTCCTCCGGCATCGCGCTGTACACCCACGCCTCGTTCACCGCGACGACCTGGCCGTGCTGGAGCGCGTAGTACGTCAGGCGACGGTCGTCACCGGCCGAGCCGGAGGTCACGTAGTCCTCCAGGTTGGCCAACACGAACTCCTTGCGATACAGGCCGAGGATGCCCGAGGTGGGCGCCACGGCGCCGCCCTGGGAGCGCGCCATGCGGGTGACCAGGCACCCAGTCACGATCTCCACGTCGCGCGGATCCAGGATTTGATCCTGCGACAGGCCGCATGTCAAGCAGCGACTCGCCGACACTTCCCGGCGACCCACCACCACCGCGGGTGACTAGGCGCCAGAAGATCACCTACAAGGGCTAACGGTGACTCAACTTGCCTTAGTGACAGCATTTTTGGCGACCGACCAGCTCCACTCCTGAGTGGCGTAGAGGGCCTCCGCATGCCCGATCAGCCCTACGAAACCAAGATTCCGATTTGCTCGATATGACAGCAATAGGGGGTGTTAGTACGTTCAATCACGCACCGGCTGCCACAGCGGGCGCTCCTGCCCCAGTCTCAG
>NZ_JBEYEY010000025.1:0-83828 GCF_040703635.1 Streptomyces sp. NPDC007189 | reverse complement strand
GGGCATCACACATCGCATCGCCCGCAAGGGCATCGAGTCATCGACCCGCCTGGGCCGGCACCGTTGGACCGTCGAACGCACGATGTCCTGGCTTGCCGGATGCCGTCGACTGGACCGCCGCTACGAGCGCAAAGCCGAGCACTTCCTCGCCTTCACCAGCATCGCCTGCACCCTCATCTGCTACCGCAGGCTCACCAAATGAGATGGCTTCTAAGCTGCTCCACCCGCTCCGGGGACAGCGCCGCGGCCCTGCTCCGCTGGCTGCTGCCCCAGGCACCGATCCGGAGCTCCCGTTCCTCGCCGTCCCCGCCGACGACGATGCGTTCGACGTGCTTGGCGCGGTACGCGCAGGTGTCCCTCGCGCTGGCAGCTGGTTCGATGCAAAGACGGCGACTCAATGTGACCCGCCGCCGGGTCGCGGAGGCGAATTGGCGTGACCTCTTGGCAGAATGCATGGGTGCAGCCGTTGCCGGTTCCCTGTCCTGCTCACCTCGTCCCGGATGCCACCGGCACCAACGCCTTCCACGAGGCCTACCGCAGTGCCATGGCGCACCAGGCCGTCTCCGTCGCCGTCGAATCCGAGCCAGGGCAGCGGTGGACCGTGAAGGCGGACACCCTCACCGCCGGCCCCGGTCACACGGTGGCCGATGCCGTCAACGATGCCATCCGGGCGGCGATGCTCCGTCTGGTCGACAACCGGGAGGCCGATTTCGGCGCCTACACCGGACCGGTCTACTTCATGATGCACGGCGTGCGGAGCGAAGAACGCGCGCGAACTCGTCGCTGCACTCCACGCTGCCCTCTCCGGAGACCTGGAAGCCCTGGCCCGCGCCGTCCCCGCACCGTGACACTCACCCACCTGTCCAGGCCGCAGCGCACCCGCGGTCGGGAAACAGCTCCACGAGGTTGGCGCTGACGGTTTCAGGAGTGCGCGGAAGGCGTCTGGAACGTCGTGCCGCCGCTGTAGTTGAGCAGTCCGACAGTCAGCAAAGCGACAGACCATCTGGGGAGCGACACACTCGAGATCCGTCTGGGAGTGGATCGTCCCACCATCACCTGATGCTCCGCGCTCATCCGCACCCACTTCGCCCTGCCCCTGCACGACGCGGCACCGTGCATACTTCCTCGACCTCCACCGGACGGTCACGGCGCCTCCTCGACGCCGTGGACACCTGACCCCGGTCCGGGGTCAGGCGATGAAGCCTTCTGACGAGCACACGTCAGGGCCGGCGGTGCGTTGGACGGCGGCCCTCTGTCCTGAAGTGCCTCAGCCGTGTCGGCGGTCCGGTGGTGCGGCATCCGCGTGACCGGGTGACCGCTCAGGCCGCCATGGATGGAAGTGCCCCAGTTCTCGGAGGGGAGTCGGCTCGGAGTAGCAAATAGTAGACCGGTTGACTAGTAGACGGTCGACTAGTAGCGTAAGGGAGCTGGAAAACCACCTCCCTCACCACGGAGATCATCGTGAATTCTCAGAAGGTCGCAGTCGTCACCGGTGCCTCGCAGGGCCTGGGCGCCGCCGTCGTCGGCGCCTACCGCAAAGCCGGCTACGCCGTCGTCGCCACCTCGCGGGGCATCGCCCCCTCCGGCGAGGCCGGCCTCCTGACCGTGAAGGGTGACATCGCCGACCCCGCCACCGCCGAGCGTGTCATTGCCGCCGCGGTGGAGCGGTTCGGCCGTGTCGACACCCTGGTCAACAACGCGGGAATCTTCGTCGCCAAGCCCTTCACCGAGTACACCCTCGATGACTACGCCGCCGTTGTCGGCGTGAACCTCAACGGCTTCTTCCGGATCACCCAGCTGGCCATCGAGCAGATGCTCACCCAGGGCGGCGGGCACGTCGTCAACATCACCACCAGCCTCGTCGACAACGCCGACGCCCGGGTCCCGTCCGTGATGGCATCGCTGACCAAGGGCGGTCTGCAGTCCGCCACCAAGTCCCTCGCCATCGAGTACGCCACCCGGGGCATCCGGGTCAACGCCGTCTCGCCCGGCACGATCAGGACGCCCATGCACCCGGAGGACACCCATGAGGCCCTCGCCGGCCTGCATCCGGTCGGCCGGCTGGGCGAGCCGAGCGACATCGCGGACGCGGTGATCTACCTCGAGAACGCCCCGTTCGTCACCGGTGAGATCCTCCATGTCGACGGCGGCATGAGCGCGGGCCACTGAAGCGCCCGACGGCGGCATCAGGCGCCGCGGGCGAAGACGAGCCGCGGGCACGAGCGTGCGGCGGGCGCACTCTGAGCAACGGGCGGTCAGGGTGTCCACTTCCCGGCTGGTCCTCGGCCGCGAGTGCGTCGGGGGCCTTCCAAGGTGATCGGGTCTGGAGGCTCGCGCGGTTCTTCAGCTCGCTCGGCACTCGCGGCAGTGCTTCGCCATCTTCGCTGCTCTCCACGTTGGTCCGGATCCGGCGAGCCTCGTCGGCTGGCGGTCTGCCGTACGCGGGACGCCGACGCCCCGGAACCGGTCCCGGCAAGCGGCATCTTGACCAGCCGGTCACCCGACCAGGCCTCGGGCAGTCGCCCGGCTACTGCCTCGCCCTACCTCAACCGGGCACCATGCTGGGAAACTCGACGCATCCCCGCGATCCGCGCTCGCGACCCCCGTCGACTTCGTGGCGTACGGGGGGGCGGCCGGCCGCGCTCGCGGAGTGAGGCCACCGCTCAGTCCGCCAGGACGCCGTGCAGGAGGAGATCGATCAGGGCCGTGGCGAGGCCGGGTTGTCGTTCGGTGTCGGTCATGACGCTGATGCCGCCGAGTGCCATCAGGACGTCCTGAGCCGCCACCTGCGGCCGGGTCACGCCCTGACTCTGTCCGGCGGCGAGGAGGTGGCGTACCGCCTCGGCCAGGTCGGCGCGGGTCTGCAGCCGCTCGGTTTCGTCGGTCAGCACCACGCGCAGGGCATCGGCCATGCCCTGCTTCGCGGCCATGAAGTCGATGAAACGCTCCATCCAGGTCCGCAGCGCTTCCGCAGGGGGCAGGCCGGCCGCGAGTTCCGGCGCCGCGTCGCACAGGAGCCGTACTTCCTGCCGGTACGTCGCCTCGATCAGCATCTCCTTGGACGGGAACCGGCGGTACAAGGTGCCGACGCCGACTCCTGCCGCGCGGGCGATGTCCTTGACCGAGGCGTCTGCGCCCTCCCGGGCGAAGGCCTCTGCCGCGGCCTTGAGCAGCCTGTCCTCGTTGCGCTGTGCGTCGGCTCGCAATGGCCTGTGCCGCCGTCCGGCACCGTCCAGATTGTTGCCGGTCATCCCGTATCCTCCCACCGCACTTGCAAACCGGAACTGGTTCCGCTTACCGTTTCAATCGGAACCGGTTCCGGATGAAAGGCTACCTTGCCGGCCGATCCGCGACGGGCGGCCGCGCCCGCCGTCCGTGGAAGGCCCTGCCGTGGCCGAAGCCCGGACGGAGGACCCGCGTGCGCTCCGCCTCCGGTTTCCATCCACCGGCGGTCCGTCGAGACCGTCTTCACCGCATGAAGAGGAAGACGCATGAACGCACGTCTGAACAACACGGTGGCGTTGGTGACCGGCGCGAGCAGCGGAATAGGGGAGGCGACCGCGCGTGGCCTCGCCGCCCAGGGCGCCGCCGTCGCCGTCCTCGGACGGCGACGCGAGCGGCTGGAGGCGCTCGCGGACAAGGTCCGGGCCGACGGGGGCACGGCCTGCGTTGTGGCGGCCGATATCACCGACCGGCAGCAGGCCGCGGCCGCGGTCGACCGTGTGGTGGCCGAGTTGGGACGCCTGGACACGGTCGTCAACAACGCCGGCTACATGGGCGCCGGGCAGGCCGTCGACTCACCGCTGGACGAGTGGGACCGCATGCTCGAAGTCAACGTCCAGGGGTTGCTGTACATCACCCACGCCGCGCTGCCCCACCTCCTGAGCGCCGCGCAGGACTCACCGCGGGGCGTGGCGGATCTGGTCAACATCAGTTCCACCGGGGGCCGGGTCGCTCGCCCCGGCACAGCCGTCTACAACCTGACCAAGTTCGGCGTCAACGGCTTCACCGAGGCGCTGCGGCAGGAGGTCAGCCACAAGCGTGTGCGGGTGAGCGTCGTCGAGCCCGGGACCGTGGACACCGAGCTGAGCACACACCTGCGCGACGGCGTGCGCCAGGCCGTCGAGCGGCAGATCGCGAACATGGAACTGCTGCGGCCAGAGGACATCGCCGACGCCATCTGCTACATCGTCACCCGGGACCGCCGGGTCGCCGTCAACGAAATCCTGGTGCGCGCAGGCGAGCAGACCTGGTGACGGGCCCCCTCGGACGCCTCCGGTGAGGGCAGTACGAGCACAGGGAATCCGAGCTTGCCGGCCGGTCGTCCTTGAAGGGCGTCGGCCGGGCCTCTCGGTGGTGAACCGGCGGCTTGCCCGCGGTGTGCAGACTGCTGTCTCTGTGTGCGGCCGCCGGCGACGATGCCGCCCGACCAGTTGTTCTGGCAGGGCACACCTGGCACCTGCCGCTCCGCCGCCTTGAGCATCCCTTCGTCGATGGCGGCCGGTGGGTGGCCCTCGTTCGCGCCGCACCAGACCACCACGCAAGGGTGGATGCGGAAGCGCCGTACGGTGTCGCGGGCGAGCGAGCCGAACACTTCACCGCCCCCCGACTGGCCCGCCTCGAGAAGACCGGCGCATCGAACCTGGTTGCCCGCACACCCTGCTCGCCGGTGACCGCATCCGCAAGGTGACCGCAGGCGACGTGGAGACCGAGACCTGCCGCTGACACATATCCAGCCCGAGGGCAGCAGCACCACCGCCCTCGGGCGTATCAGACATGGCCGGCCAGCCGCGGTGAGAGTTCTCCGATCCTCCTCGGGCCCTCGAGGCCCCCTACGTCGGGCAGTTACTCCACGCCGGCACCTCGATCGGCATCCAGGGCGGTCACCTGAGCGGCTTCACGCCTTTCCTCCGTCCCGGCCCGCTCGGCGGTGGCTTCCTCCCTCAGCCACCGGGAGTGGTGCCTCGCCGCCCAGGACCGGCTGACGTATCCGGTCCGCATTCCGAGCCTCGTCTCCGGATCCTGGAACGCCTGGCGCATGTGGCCGAGCAGGACAATGGTGATCGCCCAGGCGAGCCAGTCGTGAACAAAGATGACGCTGGTGCGCGAGATGAGCTGGAGTAGTCCGGTGAACCACATCAGCAGGCCGGTGAACATCATCACGAGCACCGCACCCGCAATCCAGCCCGCGTAGATCTTCTGCCCCGCGTTGAACTTGCCGGCCGGACGCGCCTGCGGTGACGTGCGGCGCTTGCGGACGGCCCGTAGCCATTGCCTGTCGTAGACGGCGAAACGGTTCAGCCTGCGCAGATCCGCGCGGAAGTCGGAAGAGGAAAGTCCCAGCAGGAAGGGCACCGGCAGGCCGATGCCCGACCACTCGTGCACCGTGACCATCAGGTGGCGCCGGCCGACCAGCTGGGCCAGCGGGCCGATGTACAAGCAAGCAGCGGTGAGCAAGCACAGCAACATCAGCCAGCCCGTGGCCCGGTGCACCATGCGCTCGGCAGTGCTGAACCGGCGGACTTTGCCGTCCGGCTCAGTTCGCGTCGCTGTGCCGGTCGGCGTCGTCGAGCCAGCCGTCGACGGCATAACCGCGCTCCTCCCAGTAGCCGGGAACGACCTTGTCCGTGATCGAGATGCCGGACAGCCACTTGGCGGACTTGTAGAAATACATGGGCGCCACGTAGAGGCGAACCGGTCCCCCGTGCTCGTGAGTGATCGGCTTGTCCTGCATGTTCAATGCCAGCAGAACGTCCGAGCGGCGGGCCTGGTCCAGAGTGAGGCTCTCGGTGTAGGCACCGTCGAAGCAGGTGAAGCGGACGGCCTCGCCTCCGGGACGGACCCCGGCGGCGTCCAGGAGATCGGCCAGCCGCACACCTTCGAAGGGCGTGTTGTCCACCCGCCATCCGTCGGTGCACAGCACATCGCGGACGACACGTGTCTGCGGCATCGCGCGCAGTTCGGGCAGCGTGTATGTCTTCGGCTGGTCCACCAGACCGCCGACACTCAGCTGGTAGTTCGTGTCGTTCTTACGGGGCACCGAGCCGACGACACTGTAGTAGCGGAAGCCACCCGGGTTCGGCAGAAGTCCGGTGATACCCGTCGCGTCCACCTGGGAGGCGGCGCCGAGGAACCCTTCCCAGCCGCGCTGCAGATAGGGTGCAGCGGCGAGCCCTGCGGCTCCCGCGCCGAGCACGCCCAACATCGCCCTCCGCGCCACCGGTGCGCCGTCAGGCCTCCGCTTCGGCTCTCTTGCCATGGCTCAGCGTTCCTTCCCACGAGGCGACGACTCCGTCCGCGCGCGGCCGCATGACATCGCGGTGGCTTACGCAGCCCGCGCATGTGCATGCTGGCCGGCCGCCCACCGCCAGCATCGTCACCTGTTGAACAGGTGACGATGCTGACATGGTCGTTGCAGGCTGTCAACAGCGGGCCTGCGTAGACGTACGGCCGTGAGCTTGCGCCGCAGCCTCCGGCGCAAGCTCGCGCCCACGCCCGGCTGGGAGGTCCGCGCGGGCCTCGGGCGACTTCCGGTGTGCGACCCTCCGCGACCTGCGAAACGCGTTTGTTCTGACGGCTCTTGACCGTGCCGACCGGCACTCCGAGAATCCCCGCCGTCTCCTGGATGCTGCGATCGCACAGTGGGTGCACACCGGCGCGGCGCGGTGTTCCGCGCTGTGGGCACGGCCGGGTGCCAGAGATGTTGGTGACGTCGGGATGTCGCAGGTCCGCGCCTCGTGTGTCCCTGCGGACGGACATGTACGGAGCCGGCGAGCATTTCACCGGCGACCCGACATGTGCAGGTGTACGGCCGAGGCGGAGTGCCGGGCGGCCTACGGGCCTTGAGGTCTTGGGTGAGTCGGTCGCCCCTCGCGCCGCCGTGCCGGAGGAGTCCGGAACAAGAATGTCCGGTCCCGGAGTGGCTCCTGGGCCGCGGTGCTTCGGCCTCCCGACGCGGGCGCGGAGCGGCCGAACTTCCCGCTGGGGCCGGCTCCCCGGCGGGTTCGGGGCGACCGACGTGAGGGGCGGCCGGCTGGCCCTGTTCGTCATCATCACCTCCTTGACAGGTGATGGTCGTGGGTGCACTGTGACTGTGCTGCGCGCGGAAGCGTGCGCCTGGCGACCCGCAGCCCTGGTGGCCCGACAGAGCGGAGAAGACCATGAGTGACGACAGTGCGGCGGACGTCGCTGCCGCGGCGAGGCGTGCGCGTTTCGGCAAGCTGCCCGAGCGGATCCGTCTCGAGGACATGACCGAGGAGCGGCAGGCCTCACCGAACGGAGGGCTCGCTGCCTCCTACGACCCCGAGGGGGCGTGGCAGTACTTCTCCTGCCTGGCCCTGGACCTCGGGCTCTAGCGTGCGGCCCGGGGGTGGCAGGCTCTCTGCCGCCGCGGCTCACCTCCGGTATGATTGACGTGTCAAGTACTTCTCCCGGAGGTCCTGGATTACGGAGCGCCTGGCTGGAGCCCCCGGACCCCTGCAATGGAAGGCAAGATCATCATGGGAATTCCCGCGGCGGACCTCGGTCACGCGCTCTTTCAGATCCTGGAGACGGGGGATTCCGGGCTGGCCGCCGAAGTGGTGCACGAGCAGTTCCACAACGGGGAAGCCGCTGTCTCGCCTCCCGCCTGCAGGATCGCGGAGCCGGCAGGCGTGCTCGCATCGAGCGCCTGGATGCGCTACGCGTTCACCGATCTGCGGTTGCCCATCGACGAGGTCATCGCCGGCGACTCCCAGGTATGGGTGCGGTTGCACATGAAGGGCCGTCATACCGGGGCCTTCGTCCTGTTCAAGGGGGACGACGTCGACCAGATAGTGCCGCCCACCGGGCGGGAGATCGACTTCGAGCAGATCCACGTGCTCGACCTGCACGACGGAAAGGTCATCCGGCATCGAGCGGTGCGCGACGACATCACGATGCTCGGTCAGCTGGGCGTCTTCCCTCCGGGCCCCGTCGCCGCCGTGAGCATGCTGAGCTGGCGGGTCACCGGGCGGGCCGCACGGGCCGCCTCCGAGGTCACGCAGCGGGCGGCCGAGGCCGCCCGGACGCTGCCGTAGGCGGACAGGGAGCCCGGATCGAGGGCAGGGGAGAGACCCGGCCCCAGCAGGTCGGCGTCCTTCCGGTACGCACTGGTTTGTGTTCGTGCCCGGGAGTTTCCGCTCGTCGACAACTGCCTCGTTGCCCACGGGAGTTCCGGCGACAACCTGTGGTGCCCTTCAGAGCAACTGCCTGTCTGCGGGCCCGAGCAGGTGCGCATCTTGTCCAGGGACTCCCCGGCTGTCCAACGCCGCAGCAAGCGACCGTCGATGAGGCGGACGCCGTGTCCGGGAGGCGCGGAGCATCTCGGCACGGCTGAAGACGCCGAGGCGGACCTCGCGAAGCCCGGGTCCGTACCGGCCCCGCGCCCATGGTTCGGACACCATCCGCCGACGGTGTGCCTGGCGCTGTCCCGGCAGGGACGAGCGCCGCCGCAGCAGGGTCTTTCGTGGCCGTCGCGTGCTCGTCATGAGGCTGCCCGTCCCTCCGTCGGTCGATCGTGAACCGTACCGGGCGGGGTTCGGGGCGAGGTGCAGCGGCAGCCGACCGGGCTCAGTATGGAACGTGGCTGCCGCTGCGTGACACTCGGCCTTGGTTCTTACGAGGTGGTGATCGACATGTCCGATGACGTCCGTGACGTCATCATCGTCGGTGCCGGTCCGGCTGGTTGCACCGCTGCGGTCTACGCTGCGCGCGCCGGACTGCGTCCCGTGGTCTTCGAGAGCGCCGTTTCGGCCGGCGGCGCTTTGATGAACACGACCGACGTGGAGAACTACCCGGGCTTTCCCGAAGCGGTGCACGGCCCCGACCTCATGGACAGGATGAGGTCACAGGCAGAGCGCTTCGGTACCGATTTCGTGCCCGACGACGTGGTGGAAACGCGGCTGACGGGCGAGGTGAAGGAGGTGGTGGACGCGAGCGGAGCGACCCACCGGGCCAGGGCGGTGATCCTTGCGACAGGGTCCCGGTACCGGCGGCTGGGCCTGGAGAACGAGCAGCGGCTGTCGGGCCGCGGTGTGAGCTGGTGTGCCACGTGCGACGGGTTCTTCTTCCGGGACCAGGAGATCGTGGTCGTCGGCGGGGGCGACTCCGCCTTGGAAGAGGCGACCTTCCTCACCAGATTCGCCCGCCGGGTGACCGTCGTCCACAGGCGTGACAGGCTTCGAGCGTCGAAGATCATGCAGCAGCGCGCGCGACGCGACGAGAGGATCGGCTTCGTCTGGAACAGTCAGGTGGTGGACATCCTCGGGCAGGACCGGGTCGCCGGTGTCCTCCTGCGTGCGGTGGACAGCGGCGAGGTCAGGCCCCTGCCCGTGACCGGCGTCTTCATCGCGATCGGGCATGATCCGCAAGTCGGCTTGTTCGAGGGGCAGATCGCCCTCGATCACGCCGGCTACGTAGCTGTGGAAGGCCGCGCCACACGCACCAACCTGGACGGCGTCTTCGCGTGCGGTGACGTGGTCGATCACGAGTACCGGCAGGCCGTGACGGCGGCAGGCAGCGGATGTTCCGCTGCCCTGGACGCGGAGAGGTATCTGTCGGCGCTGAGCGACTGCGCCAGTTGTGAAGAGGCGCGCCTGGAGGCCACGGCCGTGGCGGAGCTGGTGCATTGACGTCTCAGCGGCCACGGAACGCGGCATCGGTCGTCGTCTCCGTGACCGGCTGACGACGACCGATGCCAGGCGGTGGTGGGCGCCGGGTCAGCCGGCGGTGGCCCGGGAGGCCTGCTCGATGATGTGCGCGACCGCGGCGGGCTGGGAGACGGAGACGGCGTGGGAGGCGCTGACCTCCGTGGTGTGTGCCCGGGCGCGTTCGGACATGAAGCGCTGTGCGGCCGGCGGGATGTTGAAGTCCTCCGTGGCGATCAGGCTCCACGAGGGAACGGTCTTCCAGGCGGTGGTGGTGGCCTTCTCTTCCAGGGCGGAGGCGGCGACGGGGCGCTGGGTGGCGGCCATGAGGTCGGTGACGGACCTGGGTACGTCGGCAGCGAACTGGTGGTGGAACGCGTCGGCCTTGATGTACAGGTCCGTCTCGGTTCCGGTGCTGACCGAGTCGAGGTTGGGTCCGAGGGTGCTGCCGGGGAACCTGCCGGACAGCTCCAGCGCGCTCTCGCCGGTCTCGGGGGCGAAGGCGGCGATGTAGACGAGGGCCTTGACGTTCGGGTCGCCGGTGGCGGCCTGGCTGATCACGGCGCCTCCGTAAGAGTGGCCCACCAGAACGAGGGGCCCGTCGAGCCTGTCGAGGAAATCGCTGAGGTAGTCGGCGTCGTGGGCCAGCCCTCGCAGCGGGTTGGCCGGCGCCACCACCGGGTGGCCCTCGTGCCGCAGCCGCTCGATGACGCCGTTCCAGCTGGAAGCGTCCGCGAAGGCCCCGTGCACCAGCACGACAGTGGGCTTGTTCTCCGAGGTGCTGCTCATGGTGGGGTCGTCTCCTGTTTCGTCGGTGGCGCGATGGACGGCGCCTTCTTCTGTGGTGCCGGCCCCGGTCCCTTCGGGGCTCGGTCTTGATCTGGGGTGCGAGGCGGGCTTCAGCGGACGATGGCGTCGGCGGCCTGCTCGATGATGCGGGTGACAGCGGTGGGGCGGGAGACGGAGACGGCGTGGGAGGCGCTGATCTCAGTGGTGTGGGCGTGCGCCCGGTGGGCCATGAAGCGCTGGGCGGCCGGGGGGATGTTCTTGTCCTCGGTGGTGATCAGGTCCCAGGAGGGGATGGTCTTCCAGGCGGTGGTGGTGGCCTTCTCTTCCAGGGCGGAGGCGGCGACGGGGCGCTGGGTGGCGGCCATCAGGTCGGTGACGGACGTGGGTACGTCGGCGGCGAACTGGTCGTGGAACTTGTCGGCCTTGATGTACAGGTCGGTGCCGGTGGTTCCGTCGGAGCCCGGGTAGGGCACGGAGCTGAGGGTCGAGGCGAGGGTGGAGCCGGGGAACTTGTTGGAGAGTTCCAGCGCGCTCTCGCCCTTGTCGGGGGCGAAGGCGGCGATGTAGACGAGGGCCTTGACGTTCGGGTCGCCGGTGGCGGCCTGGCTGATCACGGCGCCTCCGTAGGAGTGGCCGACGAGGATGACGGGTCCGCGGACGCTCGCCAGGACACTGTGGATGTAGGCGGAGTCGTCGGCCAGCCCACGCAGGGGATCGGCGGGGGCGATGACGGGATAGCCGTCGTGCTCGAGTCGCTTCACGACGCCGTTCCAGCTGGAGGCGTCCGCGAAGGCGCCGTGCACCAGGACGACGGTGGGCTTGGTCTGCCGCGTGTGCTGTTCGGCCTTGGCGGCGTTAGCCGGGGCGGTGAAGGCCAGGGTCAGAGCGGAGACTCCCACGACGGCGCCGAGGACGGCGACGCTGGTGCGGGGGGAGCGGAAGACGGTCTTGGGGTTCATGCTGTCTCTCCTTCGGTGCAGGACATGTGGGGTCGGCGGCCTCCGCCGGTGCGGTTGCCGTCGGAGGCGATGCCCAGAAACACAGCGCCCGATTTTCTTGTGCACGTAGGTCGGGCGCGCGGCGAGAGGGATGTGGTTTCTCGCATGCCGGGGAAGCGGCTCGGCAGGTTCGGCGTCCTGCACGTGCTCCGGCCTGACCGGAGGGTGGCAGCCCCTCCATCCCCGACACGGAACAACCCTGTACGAGGTTCCCGTCCGGTGCGCCCTTGCTTGACCGGCTGCCGTTTCGTCAGGCCTGCGCTGCCGCGTACTGGTTGCGCGCGAGGCCTGCGGGGGCGGGGCTTCGATGCTCCAGCGGCCCTCGCACTTGGTGTCGTCGCCCACGACTCACGACCGTTCGTGGGTGCTGTGCGATGGTCAACAGTGGCCGGTCGTGAGGCAATTGGCGAGTGGCCACCGCATCTCGCGTATGGCTGTGGTCATGCTCTCCGGGCAGGATCCAGGCCGGTCGAGTCGCGGGCGGCCCCGGCTGCGTGCCGCAGGGTCGCGGCCGACAGCAGAACGAGTGCGCCGGTGGCCGGGGCCAGCAGCGCCCAGGTGAGAACCGGGTAGGCCGGGCCGCGGGTTGCGGCGATCAGCCGGATGGCGAAATTCGTGCTCGCGGCTACGGGGAAGCTGTAGACCCACAGTCCGGGATGGAAGGACGGCTGGCGCAGCTCGGGAAGGAGGAAGGCGACGAGGAGGATGGTGAAGAGCAGGGTGCCCGCGAAGCCGTAGCCGACCGGACCGAAGAGACCCTTGTGGGCCGCAGTCCATGCGATGCCGCCGGTCGCCGGTGGAATGGTCAGGACCGTGAGGACGGGACGCGCCGGCTGGGGGAGGGGCCCGGAGGTGATGAGGCTGCCCAGGATGACGGTGCCGAACGTCAGCCAGTAGAGCAGTCCGATCGCGAACGCCGCGTCGGCGGTACCGGGCAGCTTGAGTGTCGACGCGGTGGCGCTCGCGATGAACGGGGCGGAGGAGACCGGCAGCAGATAGCCCGGATGCAGGAGCGTGGCGCTGAGTGAACCGGTGAGCCAGTGGGCCAGCAGTCGTGCGGCGACCAGGGCGGCGACGGCGGCGAACACCGCGTACGCCCACCGGGCACCGTCGGTCCCGAACCGGGAGAAGTGACCAGCGACGAGCATGCCGATGATGGGGACGTAGGAGATCGCGAAACCCTGAGCCGGATGGCGGATGTCGTGGCGGAGGTTGTGCCACCTGGCCCCTCCCTGGCGAAGGTACTGGATCAGCAGTACCAGCCACACCAGAGCGCTGATCGCGTAGAGGGCGTCGCTGACGGGCAGGGCCGCCGGATGGACGGTCGCCGATGCCTGCCAGGCGCCACCCAGACCGGCGGTGCCGAGGGAGATGGACAGCAGACCGATCCGGTCCGCTCGGACCGCGTGTCCGTCGGAGCCGGTCGGAAGTCCGATCGGCGGTGCGGGCACGGAGTGGGAGTCGTTTGCCGTGGTGTTGGTCATCAAAAGCCCTAAGGAGGCCCGTCCGCTCGGGACGGGCGGGAACGGGAGGTGCCGGCTGACGATCGTGGTTTCGGCTCGGCCGTGCGGGCGGGGCTGTCGGAGCCCGCCCGCACGGCACCGTGAGGTCTTGCCTCGTCCGGCGGTCGGTGTCTCAGGCCGCCGTGTCGAGCACGACGCGGAAACGGGCCTTGCCCGAGAGCATCCGCTCGTACCCCTCCACTGCCTGCTCGAAGGGCAGTACCTCCAGACTGGGACGAATGTCGTGGGCGAGGCTGAAGGCGAGGTTGTCCTCGTTCTCGATGGAGGAACCGGTCAGACTGCCGGCGATGGAGCGGGTGCCGAAGATCAGGTCGGGAGTCGAGACGGTCAGCGGGTCGGGAGCGGCACCGACCACGATCAGCTTGCCGTTCGGGGCCAGGCCCCGCACCAGCGGGTTCATGGAGGCACCGCTTGAGGCGGTGGCGACGATGATCGAGGCGCCACCCAGATCGCGCAGTGCGGCCCCCGGGTCGGTGTTGGTGCTGTCGATGTACTCGTGCGCGCCCAACTGGCGGGCGAGCGCCTCCTTCTCCTCGCCCCGTGCCACGGCCGCGATCCTGTAGCCCAGGCTGCGCGCGTACTGCAGCGCCAGGTGTCCTAGGCCGCCGATCCCCTGCACCGCCACCAGGGCCCCCGCCCGGGCGTGGCCCTGCTGCAACGCGGCGAAGGTGGTCAGGCCGGCGCACAGGAGCGGAGCGGCGTCCAGGGCCGAGATGCCCTCCGGAATGCGCACCAACCCACTCGCCCGGGCATATGCCACCTCCGCGTAGCCGCCGTCGGTCGTCGTTCCGGTCTGCGCCTGGTTCAGGCAGTTGACGAAGTCACCCCGGCGGCAGGGCTCGCACTCCCAGCAGTGCCCGTTCAGGAAGCCGACGCCGACGCGGTCACCGGGCTGCCAGGCGGTGACGCCGGCGCCGACGGCGTCGATGACGCCGACGATCTCGTGGCCCGGAACGACGGGTCGCGACGGGTCGGGTCGCAGACCCTCCACGGCCAGTACGTCGGTGTGGCAGATACCACAGGCCTGGACCCGTATCCGGACGTGCCCCGTCGCGGGTTCGACCAGTTCACGTTCGACCAGCCGGAGGTTGTGGACGCCGGTGGCCTCGAAGGCTCGATAAGTGGACATGCTCTAGCTCCTGGGTGGTGTGGCGAAGCGAAGCCCTGCGTGTGGCAGGGGCCGGCCCTCGGCCGCTGCGGCCGTGCACCGTCCGTCCCCATGGGCTCAGCCGTCGACGGAGGCGGGGCGCCGTTCGAATATGACCGGTCGACTTAACCTGAGTCAAGCCGACCTGGTCGACGGGCCGGGACCGTTGTCGCCGCACACCCCGCATGCCCCTAGGCCCGGATGTCGGGGCGTCGCCGCCGGGGTAGCCGTGCGAGGAGAAGGCCGGTACACCCCCTTTCGGAGGGGCGTCCCGGCCTGGGTTGACGCCCGTTAAGCCGACCGGCCATATTGATCTGGAGGTGATTCAGGATGGGGCGTGTGTCCAAACGCGAGGAGATCGCACAGGCCGCCCTGCGGCAGTTCCACGCGCAGGGCTTCAATGCCACCGGCATCAACGACATCACCAAGGCCGCCGGCGTGCCCAAAGGCTCCTTCTACAACCACTTCTCCAGCAAGGAGGACAGTGCTCTGGAGGCGCTGGCCCGGTATGCCCGCACTCTGCGCTTCGACATGCTCGAAGAGCCGGGGCGCCCTCCGTTGGAGAGGCTGCGGACGCACTTCGAGTACCTCGGCAGGGACACACTCGATAACGGGTTCATCCGGGGGTGCCTCGCCGGCAACCTCGGCGCGGAAGTGGCGGATCACAACGAGGAGATCCGCTCGGCCGTCCGGCGCGGTTTCGACCGGTGGGCCGCGCACATCCAGCGGGTACTCGTCGAGGCCCAGGAGGCCGGAGACGTCGACAGCGCTCTCGACGCGACGGCCACCGCGCTGTTCATCCTGAGTGCCTGGGAGGGGACTCTCATCACGGCCCGGGCGCACAAGTCCGAGGCGCCGGTCGAGGCGTTCTTCCGTACCGTCTTCGACGTCGTCCTGCGATAGGACCGCTCGGCCCGGACCGCGTCGCTCGGCCCGCTCGCCGTCCGCGCGCGACCGCGGCCGGCCGCAGTGACCTCGTGCGTGGCGCCGGCCGAGTTCTGGCCCCGGCCGCTGGGGAGTAGCCGTGCGAGGAGAAAGCCGGGAGGCGAGGCGTTGACGAAAGTAGACCGGTCGTCTAGTTTGTTAGATGACCGGTCGGCTTGTTGAAAAGGCCGATCGATCCCCCTTGTCGATCACATCCCATGAAGCGGAGCGTCGCGATGACCACCCCCGTCAAGCTCGCCATCGTCTACTACTCGTCCACCGGCACGATCGCGGAGATAGCCAAGGAACTCCATGACGCCGGTGTCAAGGCGGGTGCCGAGGTCCGTCTACTCAAGGTCGCCGAGCTCGCCCCCCGGGCCGCCATCGACTCCAACCCCGCCTGGGCGGCCAACCACGCGGCCACCGCCGGTATCCCCGAGGCCACCACGCAGGACATCGAGTGGGCCGACGCCGTCATCTTCGGCACCCCCACCCGCTTCGGCAACGTCTCCTCGCAGCTCAAGCAGTTCATCGACACGCTCGGCGGACTCTGGGCCGAGGGCAGGCTGACCGACAAGGTCTACAGCGGCTTCGTCTCCACCGCTACCGCCCACGCGGGCCACGAGTCCACCCTCCTGGCCCTGTACAACTCCGTCCACCACTTCGGCGGCATAATCGTCTCGCCGGGCTTCACCGACCCCGCGAAGTTCACCGACGGCAACCCCTACGGCACCTCCCACGCCGACGGTCAGGGCACCAATCCCGTCGACGAGGTCACCCGCACCGCCGCACGTATCCAGGCCGAGCGCGTCGTCAAGATCGCCGGCAAGCTGAAGGCCGCCGCCTGATCGCACCACCGGATGAACCTGCAGGCGGCCGCTCATGGCCGCCGGCAGGCTCGGGGCCGTACGGGCCCCACCATGACATGCCGGACGAGCGGCCGCGTCTCGCCGTCCGGCGGTGACCGACCGACCATGTTTCCAATGCTGCGGTACCAGCCCGCCAGGGGATGCTGAGGCGTCGTCACGCCCGAGAGGCTGCGTCTGCAGGCGCTGGGTCAGAACCGAGAAAGGACGAAAGACGATGAAGGAGTTCCTGGTCGTGCTCACCACGACCGTCCCTGAGGGGACCGACTCGGAGGAGGTCACGCGGCGCCGTGCCGCCGAAGCCGTCCGCGCCAGGGAACTGGCGGCCACCGGGCGCCTCGGCCGGCTGTGGCGTCCAGTCGGGGAGCTGCGCAGCATCGGCCTGTGGCGCGCCGACGACGAGGCCGACCTGCGCGAGAACGTCCTCGGCACGCTGCCCCTGTGGCCCTGGATGACCGCCGAGATCACCGCGCTGCAGCCGCATCCCAACGACCCGGGCACCACCAGCTGACCCACGACTTTCAGGCCGTAGCCAGGAGGCAACCGATGAACGGCACAGCAGCACAGGAAGCCATCGTGCGTGGCGTGATGGACCGGTGGAAGTCCGCGGTCGACGCGCATGAACCGCGGGAGGTCGCCTCGCTCTTCACCGAGGACGCCATCTTCCAGGGACTCCACCCCTACACCGTCGGCAGCCCGGGCGTCGCCGACTACTACGATTCCCAGCCGATGGGGCTGAGAGCCGACTACCGCGTGCTGGAGACACGCGGGCTCGCGGAGGACGTCCTGCTCGGTTACCTGGGCGTCGACTTCTCGTTCACCGACAGGCCCACCCTCCAGGTCACTCTCAGCGTGGTGCTCAGGCGCCTCGACGACCAGTGGTACCTCTCCCATTATCAGGTGTCCAAACTTGGCTGACGGTTCCGCGAGCGGGCCACGAGCGAAGGCGTTCCTGCCCGATGGCTGCGTCCCGGAGACGAGGCGCGCGGCCCGAGCACGGGACCCGCTCCGGAACGATCCCGACATGTTCGCGGTACGCCGCAAGGACGGCGTCTTCCGGAAGTTCCCGTACCCGTCGGTTGCCCGGCGTCCGTGACGACGGGGCTGCGCCTGCCGAGGATGTTCCAGTCCAGTCGCAGCATGTGAAGGCGTCGTTCGACTCGTGAGAAACCGTCGCGGCCCGGCTCGGGTGAATCTGTCGACAAGTCACCGGGCGCCGAGCGTGACTTCGTAGCTGGGCGGGGGTGCCGTCGAGGGGCGGGACAACGGGCGCCCACATCGGCCGCGGTCGTCCACACGGTGCGGGCGACCGCGGCCGACGCTCCGCCGGGGCTTTGGTGCCCAGCGGACTGTGGCGAAGTGTGTTCGGGTCGCGCATTGTCCCGCGATCCGGCCGGGGCGCTTCGGAAGTGGTCGACTCAGAAATGGTCGACGTCGACGACGGCCTGGGCGAAGGTGGTGGGCGCCTCCTGCGGCAGGTTGTGGCCGATGCCGGACAGCGTCCGGTGTTCGTAATTGCCGGTGAAACGGTCGCGGTAGGAGGCCCCGTTGCCGGGCGGGGTGATCGGGGCGAGCTCGGCGTCGAGGGTGATGGTGGGCACGTCGATGAGGGGGCGGGTGGCGAGTTGCTGCTCATAACGGTCGTGGCGGCGCTCGCCGTCGGCGATGCCGATCCGCCAGCGGTAGTTGTGGATCGCGGTCGCCGCGTAGTCGGGGTTGCCGAAGGCGGTGGCCGTGCGCTCGAACGTGGCGTCGTCGAAGTGCCACATCGGTGACACGGCGTCCCACACGAAACGGCACAGGTCGTGCCGGTTCTTTTCGTCCTCCATGGCGAGGCGGCCTCGCTCGGTGGCGAAGTACCAGGCTTCTTCTGCGCCACGACGTTGGTGATGATGTGACCGCTCACCGATACCAGGGCCTTGACGCGTTCGGGCCACAGCGCAGCGACGATGTCGGCGGTGCGCGACCCCAGTCGAATCCGGCGAGAAGTGCCTTCTCGGTCTTGAGGTCGTCCATCAGGGCGATGATGTCGAGGGCGATCGCCAACTGCTGGGCGTTGTGGAACATCCGGGAGGACAGGAAGCGAGTCGTTCCGCGGCCACGCAGATAGGGCACGATGACGCGGTAGCCCTGGTCGGCGAGGAGGGGGGCGACGTCGACGTAGCTGTGGATGTCGTAGGGCCAGCCGTGCGGGCAGATGACGACCGGGCCGTGAGCCGGGCCAGCCTCCGCGTAACTGACGTCCAGCAGGCCCGCCTTGACGTGCTTCAGCCTGGCGAAGGACGTGTGCGTGCCCAGGGTCACCGTGGGAATGGTCGGCGCGGGCGTGCCGCCGGCCGGGTGCGGGGCGGCGGAGGTGTTCGGGTGGCCCTGGAGGCCGGCGAACGCGGCCGCGCCCGTGACCAGGCCAGCGGCCTTGTTGAACGTACGCCTGTTGATCATGAGAACCATCCGTTGTGGAGGCCGGGGTAGGTGTCGAAGAAGGCCGGGCCCCGGGGGCCGCTCCGGCTGCAGTGGTGCGGCTGTGGGACGACTGTTCCAGCTCATCACCTGTCAAGCGGGTGACTTATTATGGTGCTGGTCGGGCGGGGTGGCACCTCCGGGTTCGCGTTCGCTCATCCGTGGTGATGTGAGCTGCGGCTTTGTCCGCCGCAGCCTGTCCCGGTGGTGATGGGTGCGGCCGAAGCGTCCCGCTTCCCGTGAGAACTGTCAGTTGGGCCCGGCTGCCGTGCCCGCACGGGTGTGGAGGCGGCGAGGAGGCCGGAAGGCCGTGCCGGCCCGCTGGCCCGTGTGCGGGGTGGTCTGGCTGTTCGGGCCGCTGCCGACCGTGGGGCGCGGTGCTGGGGTGGGGCGCCGGGTGTGGAGGTGTGTCATGCGCTCCGAGTCGAAGGTGAAGCGGAGGTGCGGTCCGGTCCCTGCATCCAACTACTTGACGCATCAATCTTTCAGGTATCTACTTGTCTCAGCAAGTATTTCCTGCTGGGCCGAGCTCTGTTCGTGCTGCAGTTGATTCATGAAAGGCGCCACCATGACCAAGATCGGTATCATCGTCGGAAGCACCAGGCCGGGGCGTAACGGTGAGGCGGTCGCCCGCTGGGTGCACGAGGTCGCCGCCCAACGCACGGACGCCGAGTTCGAGATCGTCGACTTGCTGGACTACCAGCTCCCCGTTCTGGACGAGGCCTATCCGGCCACCCTGGGCAACTACACCCAGCCGCACACCCAGGCCTGGGCCGAGAAGATCGCTACCTTCGACGGCTACATCATCGTCACCCCCGAGTACAACCGCTCCGTGCCGGGCGCTCTGAAGAACGCGCTGGACTTCCTCTATGCCGAGTGGAACAACAAGGCCGTCGGCTTCGTCGCCTACGGTTCGGTCGGGGGCAGCCGTGCCGTGGAGCACCTGCGCGGCATCGCCGGCGAGCTGCAGATGGCCGACGTCCGTTCTCAGGTGGCACTCTCCCTCTTCACCGACTTCGAGAACTTCAGCGTCTTCAAGCCGGCGGACGTCCAGCGCGAGACGCTCGTCACCACGCTGGACCAGGTCGTGGCCTGGTCGAAGGCCCTCGCGCCGCTGCGCGTCAGCTGAAACCGTCGCCCGCTGAGTCCCGGGCGTTCTCGCCTGAAGGTTGAAGGCGGCAGGGGATGATGCCGGTGGGGCCGTTCCGCGCATGTGCGGAACGGCCCCACCGGCACACCTGGGGTCACAGGGCGCCGGGATGTCGCCCCGGATCCTCCGGTCCTTTGCAGAGTCGGACTCGCCGGGAAGCGCGGCCGGCTGAACCGCGGAGGACCGCGTACCTGTGTGTCCAGTGTTCCCACGCCGCCAGGCGGGGATGCGTATGTGCCGAACCTGGAGGGTCGCTTTGTTCAGTGTCACCGTTCGTGATCACATCATGATCGCCCACAGCTTCCGGGGGGAGGTGTTCGGTCCGGCGCAACGGCTGCACGGAGCCACGTTCGTGGTGGACGCCACCTTCCGGCGTGAGCACCTGGACGACGGCAACATCGTCGTCGACATCGGTCTGGCCGGCCAGGAGTTGGGCGCTCTGGTCAGCGAGCTGAACTACCGCAACCTCGACGACGAGCCGGACTTCGACGGAATGAATACCTCGACGGAGTTCCTGGCGAAGGTCATCGCGGACCGGCTCGCCGAACGGATCCACGGGGGCGCCCTGGGGGAGGGTGCCAGGTCACTGGCCGGCCTCGCCGTCACGCTGCACGAGTCGCATGTGGCCTGGGCGAGCTACGAGCGTGCGCTGTGACGCCCACAGCCCTCGGTGGGGCCCTGCCCGCCTGAACCGCGGCCTGCCGGAGCGCCGCACGGCGTGCCCCCGCCGTTCCGTGACGCGGCGGGCGACTCCGAACACTATGCGTCCTGAGCGTGAGGCGTTGAGCCGCTGGGCCAGGCGCCGGACCTCCCCAGGCCCTGGCCCTGCGGTGCCGGATCGTGCTGGAGTGCGCAACCGGCGCTTCGAACAGAGAGGTTGCCGCCCTGCTCGGCGTCGAGGAGCACACGGTGAGCAAGTGGCGAGCCCGCCTCGTACGGGACCGGCTGGAGGGCCTGACCGACGAGCCACGCCAGGGCGGTCGCCGGAAGATCACCGACGCCCAGGTGGAAGAAGTGGTCGTCAAGACACTCGAGGCCACGCCGAAGGACGCCACACACTGGTCCACGCGGTCGATGGCCAAGGAAGTGGAACTCTCCCAGTCGGCCATTACACGTATCTGGCGGACCTTCGGCCTCAAGCCGCACCTGGTGGACACCTCCAAGCTCTCGAAAGATCCGCAGTTCATCGAGAAAGTCCGCGATGTGGTCGGCCTGTATCTCGCCCCGCCCGAGCATGCGCTGGTGCTGTGTGTGGACGAGAAGACGCAGATCCAGGCGCTGGACCCTTCGGCTCCGGTCCTGCCGATGATGCCGGGCATGCCATAACGCCGGACTCACCACTGCGTGCGCGGCGGCGTGACCACGCTCTTCGCCGCGCTCAACATCGCCACCGGCGAGGTGATCGGTCAGATCCATCGCCGGCACCGTGCCGTGGAGTTCAAGAAGTTCCTCATCAGTATCGACAAGGAGGTACCAGTCGGCCTGGACGTGCACCTGGTCTGCGACAACGCCTCGACGCACAAGACCTCGACCGTCCAGCGACGGCTGACCACACACCCCCGCCTCCATGTGCACTTCACGCCCACCAGCTCCTCCTGGCTCAACTGGGTCGAGCGGTGGTTTGCGCTGCTGACGGACAAACAGATACGGCGAGGTGTCCACTGGAACGTCCAGTCCCTGGGAGAAGGACATCCGCAACTGGATCAAGACCTGGAACGAAGACCCCAAACCCTTCATCTGGACGAAGATCGCGGACGAGATCCTCGAACGCCTCGCCGGATATCTGAACCGAATTCCCGACTCAGGACACTGGTGCGCGAGCGAGGTTCCCTGAATCCCCGCCGTCGTGAGGGTGCTGTTCGGCTCGCCGTCCGCGCCGTTCGCGGGCGCCGGCCGAGGCGGTCGACGCCTTCATCCGCATGTCGGCACCGGACGCGCCCGGCTCGTCGGCGAACGGCTCGACACCGGTCAACGGTCCGTCGCCACGGACCAGCAGGGTCGCCTGCCCGCGAGCTCCTGCCGCACGGTGGCCGGCTCGACGGCCACCACGCCAACCAACCACCACGAGACGGTCGGCAACCCGGCTGGCATGGGCGGCCTCGCGGTTGGTCCGGGACAGGCGAGTCCGGCGATGCGCGGCACGGCGGTGCCGCTGCCGGTGCACCGGGCACACGATGTGCCGCGCGGTCAGCTGGACGGTGCCGCCGTCGGAGGTGCGCACCGAGACCTGGCCGCGCAGGCGGGGTGCCGTAACCGGGCAGGAGGTCGAAGGAGACGGGGGCGGGCCGGTCGATGTGTCGTCGACCGTCCAGTGGGCGGCCCAAATTGCGGTGCGAGAGGACGGCCGGCATGTCCAGCGGTCCGTCCACTGCGGTCCAGGCCGGGCACGTGGCGCGCGTCGACGCGGGCCACGGCAGTGCCTCACCGGGCTCGCAGGCCCCTCATGGCGCTGCGGCCCCGGCAGTGCCTCGCCGGGCTTGCCGCCCCCAAGCGGCGCTGATCGCCGAGCAGTTCCCACTTCACGATGACGGTGCTCAGCCTTTCGGCACCGCCCATCCGGCCACGTTGCTCACCGGCCGGCCCGGCCCCTGCGAGGGATTGCGTCGCAGGGGCGTGAAGCGTGGGCCGTTACCGCTCGTGCACTCTGTTGGTTGCCGCTCCCCGGGAAGCGGCTCTGCCAGGCCTGTCTGCCCTCAGTCGGCTGTTCATAGCGCTGGCCGTTCAGCGGCCGGGGAGGCGTGTGGTGACTTCCTGGAGGATCCAGCTGTTGCCGTCGGGGTCGTTGAAGGCGGCGAAGGAGCCGTAACTGGCGCGCTCGGGGTGGGCGCCGCTGCCCCGGCTTTCTTCGGTGCCGCGATGGAACACGCCGCCGGCGTCGTGAAAGATGTCACCCATGTCGATGCCGCGGGCGACGAGGTCTGCGTGAGCGGCCTCGATGTCGGAGACGACGAGGTGCAGGCCCTGTACGGTGCCGGGCGCGGCTGTCGTGACACCGGTGCCGAAGAGGATGGAGCACTGGGAGCCAGGGGGTGTCAGGTGTACGACCCGATAGGTGTCGTCGGCGACGTGTCCACGTCGAGGCGGAAGCCCACGGCTTCGTAAAAGGCTTTCGCGCGGTCGACGTCTGAGACGGGCAACACCAGGACTTCCAGTTTGAGGTCCATCTGCGCTTTCACTCCCATGGGCGAAGACGTCGCACATCCCAGTGCGTCACCGATCTGGATGGTGGCGAGATGCTGGCAGTCTGGTGCATCACCTGTCAAGTGGGTGATTCGCTCGTTCGTCCTGTCGGATGCCACGTGGGCCCGGTCGGCCGACGTGCCGGGGCGGCGGTTGAGGGGCACGGGGTCGCGCCCGCGTACGGCGGCACAGGCATGCCCGCGCCGCGGACGGCGTGCCTGTGGGTGGTGTCAGGCCGTCGTCTGCTCGGTCCAGGCCTGTTCGAGTGTTCGGGTGAACGTCTCCACGGACTGAACGCCGCTGATCCCATAGCGCCGGCTCAGGACGAAGAAGGGGACGCCGCTCACCCCCAGTTCGGAGGCGAGGCGCTCATCGGCCCGCACTTGTGCGGCATGAGCTTCCGGATCGTCGATCACCCGCAGCGCCTCCTCTGCGCCTAGCCCGGCTTCGACGGCCACGTCCAGCAGGGTCTGGCGGTCGTAGATCGAGCGCTCCTCCGCGAAGTTCACCCGGAAGGCGAGATCCAGCAGCTGGTCGTGAACGCCGCGGGTCCGGGCGAAGTGGATCAAGCGGTGGACGTCGAAGGTGTTGCCGAAGACGCGCCCTCCGATGCGGAAGTCCAGTCCCACGGACGCTGCCATGGACGCGGCCTGTTCCTCCCTGGCGACCTGCTGCTCACGGCTCCGCCCGTACTGGGCCGCGACCGCGTCGATGATCGGCACGTCGCCGTTCTGGGCCTGCGGGTTCAGTTCGTAGGACCGGTGGACCACCTCCACCTGGTCGCGTCGTGCGAAGGCGGCGAGCCCTCGGTCGAAGCGCGCTCGTCCGACATAGCACCACGGGCAGGCGATGTCGGCCCAGATCTCGACCTTCATAGCGATGTCTCCTCTGTGAGCCGTACCGGGCGGAACCCTCGGTGCGGCGATGGGGGCGCACGCCCGCTGCGGTGCGGATGGCTGCGCCGGATATGATGGGGTCGACCGTAATAGATGACCGGTCGACAACGCCACCCGCGGAGCGTCTGGGCGTCCACCGGCCAGACGCCGCACCGCCGCAAGCCGACGCGCTGGGCGACGAGGAGCCGCCCGGTGCGCGCGACGTCCGGCGGAAGGCGACGACGCAGTCCGATTGACGAGGAAGTCCATGTCGCAGACCATCGATCCGGCCGCTCCCACACCCGTCGACTTCTGGTTCGACCCGGTGTGTCCTTGGGCCTGGATGGCATCCCGGTGGGTGCTGGAAGTGCAGAAAGTGCGGGACATCGAGGTCCGCTGGCACATCATGAGCCTGGCGGTGCTCAACGAGTCACGGCTGGACCAGCTGCCCGAGAGGTACCGGCAGCTCATGGGTGAGGCGTGGGCCCCGGTCCAGGTGGTGACCGCCGCGTGGCAGAAGCACGGCGCCGACGTCCTCGGGCGCCTCTACAGCGCGATGGGCACCCGTATACACAACCGGGGAGAAGGCCCGACCCGCGAGGTCATCGTCCGTGCGCTGGAGGAAGCTGGCCTGCCCGCCGGCCTCATCGAGTACGCCGACCAGGGGCAGTTCGAGTTCGAGGACCAGTTGCGGGCCTCCCACAAGGAGGGCATCGACAAGGTCGGCCAGGACGTAGGCACCCCGGTCGTCGCTCTCCCGGGCCCGGACGGCGAGCAGATTGCCTTCTTCGGCCCCGTCGTCACACCCACGCCCAAGGGGGAGGACGCCGTGCGCCTGTGGGACGCCGTGCTCGCCATCGCCTCGACCCCCGGCTTCTACGAGCTGAAGCGCACCCGCACGGTCGGCCCGGACTTCAGCAACCTGCCGTAGCCGCTCCGGGGCCTGTCACCGAACTGCTGCCCCTCGGCGGCAGGCCCGCGCCGTGCCGACTCAGGTGCACCCGTCCCCGGCTGACACGCACTTCGAGACGTGCTTCCGATCCGCTCGCCCCGAAGGGGCTTCCGGCCCGCTCCCTCCAGTGAGGCAGCGGCATCTCGCCTCCTTACCTCGTGCGCAATTCAACAGTGAACTAGAAGCTCGACGTAGAGTCATCCGTGTGACCGAGAAGAGGAGGAACA
Organism: Streptomyces sp. NPDC007189; assembly: GCF_040703635.1. Taxonomy (NCBI): domain Bacteria; kingdom Bacillati; phylum Actinomycetota; class Actinomycetes; order Kitasatosporales; family Streptomycetaceae; genus Streptomyces; species Streptomyces sp. NPDC007189. The sequence continues at coordinate 59,072 of NZ_JBEYEY010000025.1, read as the reverse complement.
GGTGCGCGATGTTCGTCCTCCCGCGGCGAGTGAAGGCACCGAGCCCTCCCTGCTGCTGGACGACCAGTTCTGCTTCACGCTGTACGCCGCCTCGCGCGCGGTGACCAGCGTCTACCGCCCCCTCCTCGACGCCGTCGGGCTGACCTATCCCCAGTACCTGGTCATGCTCGTGCTCTGGCAGCAAAGCACGGTCCCCGTCAAGGACCTGGTCACCACCCTGCACCTGGACTACGGAACGCTCACACCGCTGATCAAGCGGCTGGAGACGAACGGCTTGGTCAGGCGGCAGCGTCGCCCCGAGGACGGGCGGGTGGTCGAAGTGACCCTGACAGCCCCAGGGGAATCGCACTGCGCGACCGCATCCGCGGGGTGCCCCCGGTGATCGGGTCGGCCATGGGACTGACCGAGGACGAGATCAACACCGCACGGGAACTGCTGCGTCGGCTCACTGTCAACGTGGCCGCCTCGGCCAAAGGGCCTGCTGGAAGAACGTCTTGAGCCGGCGAATCGGGAAGCTTCGCGGCTTCCCGGTCGGGCCGAGGGAGTGGCCGTGATCGCGCTCGGCCGACGGCGAGGCCGTCAACGGAGACAGTCACCAGGCGTGGCCGTCCGGCCAGTTGGCCGCGGCCACGGCTGCCTGTGGTGGTCATCGTGTCGGCCGAGGTCTTCCTCCACCGCCTGGGCGCGCGCATGGACCGGCCGGTGACGCCTGACCGACCAGTTAGGGGAGACTCGCTGGACCGCGGAGCGCCGGTCACCTGCTCGTGCGGCGACTGTGCGTGGCGGTGGCCGAGGTCAGCCGGCCGAGGGGAAGTCGGTGCAGGCCGACAGCTCGGACCATGCGGCCAGGTCGTCGGCCAGTTGCCGCTGTCCCCTCTCCACCAGGCGCAATCGCGTCGGTGCCGAGCACCAGGTGGACGGGCGGCTTGTCGCTGTCGAGCACCTGCATGAGGGCCTTCGCGGCGGGGGCGGGGTTACCGGCCTGTCTGCCGTCCTTGGCCTGCCGGGCGGCCCGGATCGGGTCGAACACCGTGTCGTAGTCGGGCCCGCTGCGCGGTACGCGAACCATTGAGCGCCCGGCCCAGTCCGTACGGAAGGAGCCCAGCGCGAGAGAGATCACACGGATGCCGAACCCGGCGACCTCCTGGGCCAGCGAGGCGGCGATGCCCTCCATGGCGAACTTGCTCGCGCCGTAGAAGGCGACTCCGGGCAGCGCCATCAGCCCTGCCATGGAGGACACCGTGACTATGTGACCGGCGTGTCGCCGCGGCATGCGGGGCAGGACGGCCTTGATGACGGCGACGCTGCCGAACACGTTGACGTCGAACTGCCGGCGCAGGCCGTCCATGCCTGACTCCCCGACCGTGCCCTGCAGGCCGTACCCGGCATTGCTGATCAGCACGTCGATCGCGCCTACGGTCCTCTCGACTTCGTCGACCACCCTCGTGACGGGGGTGTCGTCGGTCACGTCCAGCAGCCTGGCGACGGCACGGCCGGGGGCCAAGGCCTCGAACGCGGCAACCTGGTGCGGATCGCGGACCGTGCCGACGACGAGGTCTCCTGCGCTCAGCCCTTCCCGGACGAAGGCTCGGCTGAGCCCGCATCTTCTCCCGTCTCGAGGGCTGTGACATCCCCGCGGCTCCCCAAGTGCTGGAGCGCATAGCCCTCGGCCAGGTCGTGTCCGCAACGTCAGGGGAGTCGTAACCACTGGCAGGCGATGCGTCCCAAGTCTGGTGCGGGGGCTTATCGTCGCGGGTGGCAGGGTCTACGTGCGCATGCGGCTGAAGGGCCGGCGTGCTGAACGCGCTGGGCGTCAGGACGAAGCGGTCGCCGTGGCCCGCGGTACAGCGCGCTCGCGCCCTCACTGGTGGCTTGGCCGGTCGGTCAGGTCCGATGTCCAGAGATTTTTTTCTTTGCAGAGCTTTCCGGATCCTTCGTCGGCCGCAAAGTCACCCCTTTGACAGGTTACGGAGAGATCCTCAAGATGGGCGAGACTTGACTCGTCGAACCGTGAGGGTGATGCTCCATGACCGCCGTCCATGAAAAGGCGCTGCTGGCGGGCGGCTGCTTCTGGGGCATGCAGGAGCTGATCCGTTCGCTTCCTGGTGTGGTGTCGACCCGGGTCGGCTACAGCGGGGACGACGACATGCCACACCCCACCTACCGTGACCACGGAAGGCATGCCGAGTCGATCGAGATCACTTTCGACCCGGCCGCCACCGACTACCGCGCGATTCTGGAGTACTTCTTCCAGATCCACGACCCCACCACGAACAACCGGCAGGGCAACGACGTCGGCTTGAGCTACCGCTCCGCCATCTTCTTCCTCGACGACAAACAGCGTCACGTTGCGCAGGACACCATCGCCGATGTCGAGGCGTCGGGGCTGTGGCCCGGGCCGGTGGTGACCGAGGTTGCACCTGCAGGTCCGTTCTGGGAGGCCGAACTGGAACATCAGGACTACCTCCAGCGCTATCCGGACGGCTACACCTGCCACTTCCCGCGCCCCAACTGGAGGCTGCCCAGGCGCGCCTGAGGCCACGGACGGGGCTGGTGTGCTGTCCCGGCCGTGCTCGGCGCGACGTCAGGACGCAGGCGTGTCCAGGTGCCCGTCTTCGTCAGGCGTGCGTGCGTCCCGGCGTGGTGGAACGCCGGGTCGCTGACGATGCGCAGGTCGTTGATGTCGAGGACGGCCGTCGCACCGTAGGCGGACAAGGATCTCGCATCCCCGCCGCAAGGCCGGGAGTCCGAGCGGCGGCGTGGCGTCTTCGGGCGTGGGTGATGCTGCTTGCCGTGTAGTTCGTCACCCGTCAGAATGGTGACATGGTGCATACGTTCAAGTGTGGGGCTCCGGTGCTCGATTTCGTGGGCACGCTGCGGGCGCGGCGCAACGCTGTGCCCACCGAGATGCTCACCTCAACGGAGAGTCTCGAGGCCTGGTTCCGTGAGTCGGGCGTCGTCGACGGGGACACACGGTGTGAACCGGCCGACGTGCGGGAGGCGATTGCTCTTCGTGAGGCGATCTATCTGCTGATCGCGGCCACGCTGCAGGGTGAGGACTATGACGCCGATGCGTTGGCGCTGGTCAACGACACCGCCCGGACGCCGTCCGCTGTTCCGCGGCTCGTCCGACGGGGGTGCCGCCAGGCCGAGGGTTCGCCGCGGCAGGCGTTGTCGTCGATCGCCCGGCAGGCCGTGGAGTTGCTCGGCGGGTCGGAGGCGGCGCTGCTGAAGGAATGCAGCAGGGGCGAGTGCACGCAGGTGTATCTCGACCGGTCGCACGGCGGTCGCCGGGAGTGGTGTGCCATGGATCCGTGCGGTAACAGGATCAAGGCGGCCGCTTATCGTGCGCGCAAGCGGAACGAGACACGGGCGGCGTCGCCGGTGCGGCCCGGCAGATAGAGCGGGTGGGGGCTGCGCGGTTCAGGTCCGGGCCGGTGCCTGGGCGCCGAGCAGGGCCAGGCAGTTGGTCCACAGGGTGGCCAGTGGTGCGGTGGTGTTGTAGAGCTTGGCGAACAGTACCTGGCCCTCGAGCTGGGCGACGATCGACTGGGCTGCTGTGCGTGTGTCCTGCACGGTGACCTCGCCGCGCTCGCGGGCCTCGGTGATGACGCCGTCGACCATCTGCGCCTGAGCTTCGAAGATCTGCTGAAGCCGTTCGCGTATGGCCTCGGTCTGGTTGCTCATCTCCAGGGAGAGGTTGCCGAACAGGCAGCCCGAGATCACTCCGCAGCTTTCCTGGCCGGCCTGCTGCGTGGCCTGCGTGGCCTCGAACAGTTGCCGCAACCGCTCGAGCGGCTCGGCGTCACTGGTCAGGATCTGGGTCCACGCGCGGTGCTCCGCGGCCCAGTGTTCCTCGATCACCGTGAGCGCAAGGGCTTCCTTGGACTCGAAGAAATAGTAGAAACTGCCCTTCGGTACGCCTGCCGTCTTGCAGATCTCGGCCACGCCCAGAGCGGAGTAGCCGCGCTGCTCGATCAGGGAGTGCGCAGCGGTGAGGATCTTTTCCTTCGCGTCACTTGTCCGGCCCATATCCAGAGTATACGACCGACCGACTATGTCGGCTAGGGTTCCTCTCTATTCGATCCGGCGGCGACCGGGTCCTGTAGGAGGCTGAGCCTCTCAGCAGGAAGAAACGCGGCCGTGTCAGGTCCAGGAGGTACCGGCCCATTCTGGGGGCAGGGTGAGCCCCCAACGGTGGTACGGCCCCCGGTACCGGGCCGACGCGTCCACGAGTGCGGGCGCACGAGCGCGGGCGCACCGCAGCTCTTCGCGGCCCTGCCGCAGCTGATGACCCCTGCGACGCCTCGAAGCCGCGCCGGGCCATCGGCAACGCTCTCTGCCCTGTCCCTGAGGCTTCGAGGACCGTTGAGGAAGATCGCATGACCGCAACACCGTCGCAAGGCCATCCGCACGCCGCGAGCGGGCTGCTGCGTTCGCCGTGGGCCCACGTCGCCCAGGCGGCTGCCGCGCTTGCGGCCGGCATGGGTGTCGGCCGCTTCGTGTACACCCCCATCCTGGTGTCCCGGCCAGAGCCCCGATCAGGTACCCGACGTAATTGGCGGTCGCCAAGTTGGCTCCCGCCCCTGCCGACAGACCCTCCGCGGGTCTGGCCGTCCTACTGACCGCCGCCTGGAGCCTTCGACCCGAGCCGGCCACGCAGCGGACGGCGTCCGCGCCCGAGACAGAGCAAGAGGCGGCAGGTCCGCGTACCCATCGCTGGTTCGGTGCCCTGTTCGCTTCCTACACACTGGAGGGCGTCGGCTACATCATCGCCGGCACCTTCCTGGTCGCAGCCATCGAACAGACCTCACCCGGTTGGATCGGCAGCGGCGCATGGGTGCTCGTTGGCCTGGCGGCCATTCCTTCCTCCGCCCTCTGCGCGGCGTTGGGGCGCCGTTGGTCCCGTCCGGACCTGCTGCTCGCCGCGCTGGCCGTGCAGGCCGTGGGTATCGCGCTGCCTGCTCTGGTCAGTGGGGTCGCGCCCGCACTCATCTCTGCGGCGCTCTTCGGCGCCACTTTCATCGGCGTCAGCACGCTGGCTCTCGGAGCGGGCGCGCACCTGCGGTTCCCCCGTGCCGTGGCGCTGCTGACCGCCGGGTACTCGGTCGGCCAGATCCTGGGCCCCCTCGTCGTCGCCCCCCTGCTGCACCACGGCTATCACCAGGCGCTGGTCCTGGCCGCTGTCGTGGTGCTGGCCGCGGCGCTCGCCGCCTTCGTCCTGCGCATCGGATTCCCCCACCACCTGCCCGCCGTGCGACACCAGGGGACGAGCCAGGAGCCTGTCGCGGAGCACCGGCCGAGCTCGTTGGACAAGGGCGCAACCCAGGCGGTCGAGTGACCACTGGCCGCCCGCGTCGCGGCCGGTTCCGGGGGTACGACAGGACGCTCCCGCCTCCCGGATCGAGTGGACGGTCGGAGCGGTGAGCACTGGGTCCGCCGTACGATGCGATGCGATGAGAATCGGCGCTGTCGGCCCCTCTTGGCCCGATCGGTGAGACTCCCCCCACCCCGGAAGTCAGCCGGACATGACGTCCCGTCAGGGATCGTTCGGTGTCAGTACCCGGGCGTGGGCGGGTCAGGGCTGTCAGGGAATGCGCCGTGGTCGTCGGCGGTTGTCCCGAGCATTCGACTCGCCCGGCGCACCAGCGCGTGCCGTGAGCGCTGCGGGCATCAGACATCGACACTTGGCGGGAGAGGCCGTGAAGCATCCCGAGTCCGCAGACGATCTTCCCAGGATGCACCGCATCCGTCTCCTCGGTACCGTCATGACGGCTCCTCCGGCGGCTGCCCGGCGGCCGCGTGACGAGAGGGACACGGACTCCCGTGCACCGGACACGCATCGGAATGTCGCGGAATGGGCCCAGTGGTCGGGAGAGGCATCTGGTGACTCCCTGGAGTACCCCGCCGTTTGACACCCGGGCGCCGTCGAAAGCTTCGGTTCGGCCGACGTTCGGCAACGGGCAGCACGACGACACTCGGGTCTCAGGGCGTCTGGCCGGTGCCTCGGCGCCCGATTCAGTCAAGGGTTATGGGCATGTTCAGCGACACCGTCTTGCCCAGCCCATTGGGGGAGCTGTTCCACATCTCGGCCAGCGCCTCGACGATGAGCAGACCTCGGCCGTGTTCCGCTTCCGCGTCGGTCTCCTCGGCCAGTGCCAGGGGTGAGGGGACCGGGGGGTTGGTGTCCGAATCGCGTACCTCGAGACGGATGTGATCCGCGAACGCCCGCAGTCGCACGTCGACATCGCTGCCGGCATGCACGAGCGCATTGGTCACGGTTTCCGAGACGACCAGCTGCATCGCGTCCGACATGGTGTCCAGCCCCCACGAAGTCAGGCGGTCGTGCACGAACGCGCGTGCCTCCCTGACCCCGCGCAGGTCGTGACGCTGAATGTGCAGACTTCCCACCCGGGGTTCGTCCTGGTCCCTCGTCCCTTCGTACAGGGCGAGAAGCAGGACGGCGTCGTCGCGTCGCTGCCACGGTGCGGACACCTCGGAGATGACCGCGTCCGCCAACTGCTCGATATCGAGGGGCGATCCCTGGTCGCCCGAGCCGAGCAGTGCCCGGCCGCGGGCCTCGGCATCCGCCGTGTCCCAGCCGAGGAGACCGTTGGTGTACAGCATCAGCAGCGCACCGGACTCCAGGGTGTGCTCCCGTCCCAGATAGGCGCCTGCCGGGCACACGCCCAAGGGGACGTTGGCCGGGGCCTCCAGGACCCCGATCTTTCCGTCGGGCCCGCGTACCAGGGGCGGAGGATGGCCGGCCAGGGCCACCTCCGCAGTGCCGTCCACGGTGTCCAGTGACACGACGCAGCAGGTCACCGTGAGATCTGTGCGCAGTCTCTGGAGGAGTCGGCCGGTCCGTTCGATCACCGCGGCGGGACGGTGCCCCTCGGTGGCGTACGAAGCTGTCGCGGTGCGTACCTGCCCCATCACGGCGGCGCTCTCCATGGCGTGACCTTCGACGTCACCGACGATCAGCACCGCGCGGTCGTCCGCCAGTGTGATCACGTCGTACCAGTCCCCTCCGACCTTGGACGTGACCGTGGCGGGCAGGTAGCGGGCTGTGGTGAGAAGGCGCGGCAGATCGGGCAGCACGGGCGGCAGAAGAGTCCTCTGGAGGCATTCGGCGACGGCACGCTGCCGCGCGCTCAGCTCGACGCGGTCCACGGCTGCCCCGAGCAGTCCCGCCATCATGCCGAGCAGGGCTCTTTCCTCGGGCGGGAAACCGCGGGGAGCGTCGAAGGTCAGACAGCACACGCCGACGACGTGCCGTTGGCCCACGACAGGCAGATCGATGAGCTGGTCGTCGCCTGTCAGCGGAATGTAGACCTCGGTGTGCGCTTGGCCGTCGCGGCCGTCGCCGAGGCGCGACAGGCCTTCGGACACGAACAGCGGACGTCCTCGAAACACCTCGGTGGCCGGTGTGCGGTCGTTCATCCGGAGGCCATGGAGGCCCCGGACGAGGTCCGAGGAGGCCCCGCAGTGTCCCAGCACCCACAAACGGCCCTCGGCCGCCGAGGCCAGGACCAGGGCCTGGGCGCGCAGGGGGGTCATGACGCAGTACTCGGCCGCCGCGACGATGTCCTCCATGACCGTGGCTCGGTTGAGCAGGTCGGCCAGACGCCGCAGGGGGTACATCATGCTCGTCCCACCGGAGCCCGGCACGCCGTGCACGCCCCAGCCGGGTGTGCACGCACTGGTGTCGATGTCGGCTTCCGGGGGGATCAGCATGGGCATCGGACCTGCTGCCACCGCTACGCCGTCCTTGACGAGCGCGGCGAGAACCCGGGCGAGGTCGTTGCCGACCTCCTCGAGCTGGTCACACTCAGCGGCCGAGAAGGCGCCGCGGTCCTCCGCGCGCAGCACGGTCAGGGCGCCGAAGCGCTGGTCCCCGGCGGTCACTGGTGCCGACAGCGCCGCGTACGGATAGGGCTGGACGTGTTCCTGGTCCGGGCCGGAGGGGTTCGGATCGATGAGTACGGCCGTGGTGCCCGACTGGACGGCGCGCACCGTGGCGCGGGGCGCGTCCAGCCTCATGCGTCCGGCGAAGGTGAACAGCGACGGCGGACTTCCGCCGGCCAGGGCCAGCCGGAGTTCGCCGTGACGCTCGTCGAGCAGATAGACCGCCGCCGTGACGGCGTGCAGCCGGTGCATGGCCTCCCGGACGGCGCTGTGGAGCACCTCCGCGAGATCCGCACCGTTGATCACAGGGCCGCCGACCTGCTGTCGGCCTGTCACTGGTTCGGTGCCGGCCACGAGACGACTCCCTCCAGCGCGAAGACGTGGATGTCGGGAGGAGCACCTTCCGTACCCAGCGTATTCAGGTGATAGTCATCATCTTTCGCCCGTCCAGTATCTCGCCATTCCTGCACGGCCGCGGCCGGTTCACTCCCTTATCCGCCCCGGCGAGCGGGTCGGCGACCGCGAGGCCGAAGCCGAAGGCGGCCATCCCTGATCTTGCGTGGGTATCCCCGGCTTCAGCCGGGGAGGGAAACGCATGCTTGGGCCGGAGGCGCGCAGCGCCGGAATTCGCTGCGCTTCGTCGGTGACGCTCAGGTGGGCCGCTTTTGGCCCTCGATGTACTGACGGACGATGCTGAGCGGCGCGCCGCCGCACGAGCCGGCGAAGTAGGAGCGAGACCAGAACACGGAGCCCAGCCCGATGCGGTTGATGCGGCTGGTGTACTCGGCGCGCAGATAGCGGGAGCTGACGCCCTTGAGGCTGTTGATCAGCTTGGACAGGGCGATCTTCGGCGGGTAGTGCACGAGCAGGTGTACGTGATCGCGTTCGCCGTTGAACTCCTTCAGATCCGTCTCGAAGCTGCCGCACACCTCTCGCATGATTTCCTCGCACCGCTTCAGCATGGCGTCATCGAAGACGTCCTTGCGGTACTTGGTGACGAACACCAAGTGAGCGTGTAGGTGGTAGGCGACGTGGCGGCCGGTGCGGATATCCGGGTCTGGTACCCAGCGCGGTGACATACACCAAGGGTAGTATGATCTTGCGAGCTGACCAGGAAGGGGGTGGGCCGGATGATCCGTGCGTACAAGTTCCTCATGCGGCCCACCGTGGGCCAGGCCGCCGCGCTCGCTGAGATGCTGCGCGATCACTGCTCGCTCTACAACGGCGCGTTGCAGGAACGCCGCGACGCCTACCGGCACACCTCGAAGACCAGCATCAAATACGGGCAGCAGTCCGCACAACTCAAGGAGATCCGCGCCTTCGACCCCGAGCGTCAGGGCCGCTGGTCGTTCTCCTCGCAGCAGTCCACCTTGCGCCGCCTGGACAAGGCGTTCCAAGCCTTCTTCCGGCGCGTGAAGGCCGGGGAGAAACCCGGATACCCCAGGTTCCGGGGCGCGATGTGGTTCGACACGGTGGACTTCCCCAAGGACGGCGACGGCTGCCGCTGGAACTCCACCCCGCACGACCCCGTCACCCGGGTTCGCCTCCAAGGCGTCGGGCACGTCAAGGTCAACCAGCACCGGCCAGTGGTCGGCAAGGTCAAGACCGTGTCCGTCAAGCGCGAGGGAAAGCGCTGGTACGTCATCCTGACCGCTGAACAGACCCAGCCCGAGCCGCTTCCAGCGACCGGCAGCGTGCTCGGTATCGACATGGGCATAGCCAACTTCCTGGCCGACTCAGGCGGCGAGTTCGTTTCCAACCCGCGTCACGGCCGCAAGGCCGCCGCGAAGCTCGAAGCAGCACAGCGGGCCCTCGCCCGCTTCCCGCGTGTCCGCCGCGACAAGCGCACCGCCAACCACCAGCGGGCCGTCCAGCGCGTTGCCGACCTGCACCGCAGGGTCCGCCGTCAGCGCCTCGACCACGCGCACAAGACCGCTCTTGACCTCGTGCGCCGACATGACTTCATCGCGCACGAGGACCTCAAGATCCGCAACATGATCAAGTCCCCCGCGCCCAAGCCCGACCCCGAACAGCCCAGCAGCTTCCTTCCCAACGGGGCGGCGGCGAAGGCCGGGCTCAACCACTCGATATCGGATGCCGGATGGGGGGTGTTCCTGACGATCCTGCACGCCAAGGCTGAAAGCGCCGGACGGGAAGTGATCGCCGTGGACCCCCGCAACACCTCCCGGACCTGCCCCGAATGCGGGCACGTCTCAGCAGGCAACCGGCCCACCCAGGAGAAGTTCCACTGTCGGTCCTGCGGCCACAGCGCCCACGCGGACACAGTGGGCGCCTTCAACGTTCTACGGGCCGGGCTGGTCCGTCGCGACGCCAACCCGGCATAGCGAGAAGCCCCCGGCTTCAGCCGGGGGAGGAGTCACGAGGGTGCGGCTGTGGCACGGGCGGCGAGGTGGTCACCGGCGAGCGCGATCGACCTGCGATGTGCCGCCCGGCGGGCCGGGCTCCGTTCCGGGTCGCTCCTCGTGCCCGGCGGGATCGTGGTCTGTGCGGCCGAGACCGCGGCCCGGTCGGACGCGGCGATCCGTGCGCAGACGGGCGGTTACCGGCTGGGGGAGTGCTCTCCCGAGCGGATGGGCGGTGGTGCCGAACCGCGCTCAGGCGCGGTGAGGGAGGTCGATGCGGAGCGCGGCGCTCCAGGGAGTCGCCGACGACGAGCACCGGCGGAACCTCGTGGCCGGCGGTGCGTACGACCGCGTGCGGTGATCCGCCGACCTGGGCCCGGCTGTCTAGGTGCCGCAGCCGGCCAGGTCGCAACCGATCCAGGGGCGACGACTCCGGTGAAGGAGCCACGGACGAGGATGACCTCGGCCCGGTCGTTCGCGAGGCCGTCGACCGTGGCGAAGCGCTGGAACACCCGGACGGGACCGTCGGAGCCCGGCACGGTGGTGCCGGAGGGCGGCCGGACCGCCGGGTGCGGACGGCGACTCCGGCGAGCACCGGACGTGTCGCACTCGGGGAGCGTCATCGCCCCGGATGACGCCGTGCCCACCCGGAGACTCGGGGGCGCCACCGAGGGTGTCGAGACCGAGCCCGAGTTCAGGTACCGGCGGTTCCCTCTCGAGTAGTTCCCGCACGCGGGGGCGACTTCGCGGCCGAGCAACTCGATCGTGCGGGCGCGGGCGCGGGCGCGGGCCGGGCGAGGCAGGTGCATGATGTCGTACTTGAGGTCGAAGCGGCTCAAACGCAGCTCACGAGCTGCCCTGGCGATCTTGTTTGCCACGGTTTGCGGGATCCGACGTAGAGCGCCCCGCTATCGATCTCCTCCGCGTAGCGGTTGGGGGTGGGTTTGTGGAAGCCACGTTCCTCGGCCAGCTGGTTCATCACCGGTTCCCAGTACTGCCACCAGGTCTCGGCCGCCTCCTCATCGGTGTCGGCGATGAGGCCCAGGGAGTGCTGGCCGACCGGTTGTGGCTGGTGGCCGAACTGCTCGAGCGCCCGGTGGTAGAGATGGACGTGGCCGGCGAAGCGCTGGGGACGTCCGCCGATGACGGCCAGCATCAAGGGCAGGCCGTGACGGGCGGCTTGGATGACGGAGTCCGGGCTGCCCCCCACGCCGATCCACGTGGGGATGCCACCGTCCCGCATCCTGGGCCGTAGCTTCTGATCGCTGAGCGGTGTCCGGACCGTGCCGGACCACGTCACCTCCTCGTCGCGCTGCAGACGCAGCAAGAGGTCGAGCTTCTCCTCGAAGAGCCGCTCGTAGTCGGGAGAGGTCGTAACCGAACAGCGAGAAGGACTCCGTCGAGGAGGCGCGCCCCAGTACGACCTGGGCCCGGCCGTTCGACACGGCGTCCAGGGTGGAGCCTTCCGCGCGGATGTCACAACGTGCTGCTCTCCTACCAGATCTCGCTACAACTGCCGTACATGCACGCGGAACTGAGCAGGGGAGCCGCATCACGGTCCCAGCGTGCCGGTGCCGACTTGCCTGGCTGTGGTGCCGGGCGTCCAATGGGGGAGAAGCTCGCGCATGCCCGGCCAAATGTGTGTCCGAGCCGTCCCAACCACCCTCCACCATGTCCGGGCAGTTCACGGGGTAGGAGGTCAGGTGTCATGGCGACAGTCCTTTTCATAGTGAGCGGGGCGACGTACTGGGTGCTCAAGGACGGCACCAGGTATGCGACGGGTTACTGGGCCGAAGAGTTCGCCATGCCGTACAAGAAGATCACGGAGGCGGGGCATGACGTCGTGGTCGCGACGCCCGGTGGTGCGATCCCGAACGTCGACATGATGAGTCTTCGGCCCTCGATGGCGGGTGGTGAGAAAGGCGTCCTCGAGCTGGAAGAGATCATTCGTTCCGCCGAGGTGATGCGGCGGCCGCTCAAGCTGTCGGATGTCCGCCTCGAGGACTACAACGCGGTGTACCTCCCCGGTGGGCACGGTCCGATGTCCGACTTGGCGTTCGACGCCGACGTCGGCCGTCTGCTGACGGCCCAGCTGGCCTCGGGCAAGCCCCTCGCCATCGTGTGCCATGCCCCGTCCGCGATGCTGGCCACCAGGATCCACGGTGAGTCCACCTTCAAGGGCTACCGGGTCACGTGCTTCACTGACGAGGAGGAAGAGGCCGTGGGACTGGCCTCCAGGGCACCCTGGTTGCTGGAGACGGAGCTGAAGGACAAGATCGGTGTCGACTTCAGCCGCGGCCCCATCTGGCAGCCGTACATGGTGGAGGACCGCAACCTCATCACCGGGCAGAACCCCCACTCGGCCGCGATCCTCGCGGACCGGCTGCTCGAGCTTCTGGAGTGACCGACCAGGGATGTCTGCGAACCGCGCCCACGTCCGCGGTCGGCCGCGCGCGGGCCACGGCGTGCGGGCGGGCGGACCTCGCCGGTACGCCGTTCAGCCTCGGCCGGCTGTGTTCGCCTTCCCCGACCAGCCGCCGTGTGATGTACGCGCTGTCGGGACGGGGAGCGGTCGGCCGCGGGTCCGGGTCGCACGTATAGCTGGGCCGGCGGGCCGGTCCGTGTGCACCGCGGTCGGCTCCACCGGACCGTGGTCGGCCCCAGCCGCGCGCGGCTCGCCTTCGCGCGAGACGCAGACCTGAGGCGAGCAGCGGGGCGTCGAGGGACGGCGGGACCTACTCGGCGACGTCCCGATTCAGGTCCTGGTCGTCAGCCGGCGCCTCAGCCTGGTCAGTGGTGTCGGGTGCGTGGGGGGGGTGCCCAGCATGTCGAGGAGGACCATGGCGTCGTGGTCGGGCTTGCGGTGTCAGCGTAGTAGACGACGAGGCGGTGGGCAGGTGTGCCTTCGAGTTGCATGGACTGGTAGCCGAGGGTGAGGTCTCCGACCTGCGGGTGGTGGAAATGCTTGGTGCCCGGGCGGTGGGTACGGACGTCGTAACGCTCCCACAGACGGGCGAAGTCCTCGCTTTTCAGCAGGAGTTCGCCGACGAGCTGGGCGAGGTCGGGGGCGTCGGGGTCGGTGCCGGCCAGGGCCCGCAGACGGGCGACGCAGCCGCGGATCCGCGTCTCCCACTCGGGGAACAGGTCGCGGGTGGCGGGGTGGAGGAAGTAGTAGCGGGCGAGATTGCGCTGCCTGACCGGCCAGCTGTCGAGGCCCGCGTACAGGTACAGGCCGCCGGGGTTGGCCGCGAGTACGTCCAGAGTGCGGCTGAGGACGTAGGCGGGGCTGGGACGCAGGTTCTCCAACAGCAGCCTCACCCCTGGCCGGACGGCGCGGCCGGGCGCGGTCGGCGGCTCGGGGGCGGTACGGGCAGCGCGGGCGGCAAGTCGGCGCAGGTGTTCATGCTCGTCCCCCTGCAGGCGCAGGGCCCGGGCGAGGGAGTCGACGACGGCCGGGCTGGGACGGGTTTCCTTTCCGCGCTCCAGACGGGAGCGCCGCGTAAAATCCTTCGACCGGTCGACGTCGGCGACCGGGATCACCACGACTTCCAGCTTCATGTCCACGGTGGAGACCTCCTGCCCATGGGCAGTCGTGCACGCCACCGGGGGCCACGAGCCCCTTGTTCGTGGCGACGAGCGGTGCGAAAGTGCGTCCGGAGAAGCCGATGGAGGTTGCAGCAGCGCATCGGCGTCGTGTGGAAGCCTTGCCACGGGAGGACGGAAGGCTCTGTCGGTTTCCGCGCCCGGGCAGCGTGGGCGGCGTGCCGAAAACGCTCTTCCACGGTACTGCCTCGCCATGGCGGTGCCACTCCGGCCGCGGTCCACGTCGGGGCGCTCGGCCACGCCCCTATTTCGAGGGGTGCCTCATGTTAGGCTGGACCGCATGAGTGACCGTTCCGTCTCATCCCCCGAGGCCCCGGTCAAACCGTTGCGGCGTGACGCGCAGCGCAACCGGGATGCGATCCTGGCCGCCGCGCGTAAGGCTTTCGCGGCCCAGGGGCTGGGCGCATCCCTGGAAGGTGTCGCCCGCGAGGCTGGTGTGGCGATCGGAACTCTTTACCGTCATTTCCCCACTCGGCTGTCGCTGGTCGAAGAACTCTTCGCCGCGAAGTTCCTGGAGCTGCTCGACGCTGCGCAACAGGCCGCCGCCATGGATGACGCCTGGCAGGCGTTCCGCTTCTACCTGGAGAAACTGTGCGAACTCCAAGCCTGTGACCGCGCCTTCAACGACCTGATCTCCGCCCGGCTGCCCACTCACGTGCTCACCAGCCAGGTCCAGGAGCAGGCCAGGGACCTGTCCGACCAGATCTTCCGCACCGCACAGCAGCGGGGCGTCGTTCGCAAGGACGTCACACCGGAGGACCTCGCTTTCGTGATCTGGTCCCAAGCGGGCATCATCCAGGCGACCCGCGCTGTGGCCCCCAACGCCTGGCGCCGCCATCTGCACCTGATGCTGGACGCCTTCCGCGCGGAGTGCGCCCACGAACTGCCCGAGCCGCCGTTGACGCCGCAGCAGGTCGAACAGACCCTGATCTCGCTCGGATGCCACGAGGAATGTCCCGAGTGTGGCGAGGAGGCGTGACCGCGGCATCAGCGGTGGCCGAGGCCGCGCAGCTCGACGGCCTCCCTGCGCTGTCGTCCCGGTGCGCGTCGGCCATCGTCCCGGTGCGCGTCGGCCAGGGTGCGGGCTGGGCGCTCGCGTACGACGGACACCGGGTGAGCTCGACGCCTCCGGCTTGCCCTACGCCTCCAGCCTGATGGTGATGCCAGAGGCGTCGCGGGCTTAGCAGATACCGGTCCCGGCTGCCGGCCACGAGCAAGGCCGGCCTCGCGTGCCGGTCCGTCTGCAGAGCTCGGACCCTGCGGCACCATCGAGTAGTCCAGGCGTTGGTCTCGAGCTGAGCCGAACCCCGCCCGCGCGGATAACGCGGCCGGCAGGAGTCGGTCCTCCGCTCCGCTCGTCGGCCGCGGTCGGACATCCCGTGCCCGATGTGGCCGGTCAGGGGGCGGGGCGATATGTTCCCAAGCCGAAGATCTCCTCCACCGCCCGTCTCTCGCCGACGGAGGGGAAGACGGCGCGGACGGTACAAGGATCACCGGGCTCCTGGCGCAGCCCCATGCCCGGTAAGGCCGACACGTCATGTGACACGGCAAGCCGCACAGGCGACTCGCGCACGGTTCTCAGCAGGCTCACACACCACGGTGCGCCGACGGCTGGGCCGCCACGAGCTGGTCCACGTACCAACGGCTCGCTGCGGCGGCTTCACGGGTCTGGTCCAGGTACCAACGACGTGCAGCGGCGGCTTCACGGAGCTGGTCCACATACCAGTGGTCGGCAGCGGCGGCCTCGCTTGCCGGCGTCACGTCGATCGACCCGCCTTCGACCCGGTCGTACAGTCGGACCCCGTCCCTGCCGTCGCATTCCACCTCGTGGCCGCGCGGATGCGATCCCGTCGATGAGGCGGAGGCACGGGCGCTCTGGGGTATGGCGTCGGCAACCCGGTTCTGGGCGGTGGGCTGTGCGATCGCCGGACCGGCGCTGCCGAGCAGCACCCCGCCGACAAGCGCGGCAGCGCTGACGGCGACCCGGACACGCGTGTGCAACCTCTTCATCGTCATCTCCAAGTCTCGTACGCGCCGCGTAGCGACAGGCGCTCGCAGCAGTTGGTCGTCGAACGGCGGGAGTAACCGGAGGAGGCCCTCATGTTCGACTTTGCCAGCGTAGTCGAGGGGGCCCTCATGTTTCCGGTGAACCTCATCACAGCAGGCCGTGCGTCCTTTGCCGGACTCACAAACCCGCGTGGCGGCGGCCTGCCGACCGTGCACGGCGGGGAGTCGCGCGCTGGGCGAAAACGCGGCGCGGCGCACCCGCCGGAGGGGGTGTCACCGGTTTCGAGCGGATGCGTGCGAGCGCCAGGCGAGTGACGGGGGCCCCGTGCGGCGGCCCGGCTGTGGCGGTCGGCTCCTGGCTGGGACTCTGGAACCGGGGGAGTGGCACACCCCAGGGCCGTGCCGGGCGCCGCGCGGCTGGAGGACCTCCCTTCCGCTGCCATGCCGCTGCGCGTATGGCCCAGTGACGAGGTCGCTCCGCTGACGCCGCACCCGAACGACCCCGGGCCGGCTGCCGCCGTTGCCTCGGGCGCCTTCCAGGAGTTCCTGGTGGCGTTTTCTCTGAATGTCCGTCATGACGCCGGATCCGACCGCTGGTCGAGGCCACCTCGGCGGAGGCGGCCTTCGGGAGCGAACTGGCCCGATAAGGGCATCTGCTGCGGCTGTGGCAGACGCCCGGAGGCGGTGCGGCTGACCCAGGTGTTCACGGACGTCGGCTTCGCCTCCGGCCCTGTCCAGGGCCGGCCGACCCGGTGGCAGGGACGCCTCGCGCGGAGCTCGCCTGGACCGACAGCGTCGTACCGCCTGCTGCGGCGAGCCAGAACCGGCGGCGACGGTGTGGGGGCGTCGTCGAGTGCGGGCGGCGCAGAGCGATCCGTACGGCATGGCGGCGCAGAGCCGTACCGGGCCGCCGTGCTCGTAGGTGACCGGCTGTCGTGCATCCGGGACTTGCCAGCCGTCGTTGCACCGCACGTCGTGGGCCACCCGGGTCTGCCCGAGGGCGCCCACCTCCGCGGCGACGGTGTGGGTCGTGGGGCGGTCGACAAGCCCGTCGATCGCCAGCCGGCGATGCGTCCTTGTGGTGCACGGAGCCTGCAACACCGCGGCAGCGAAATCTGCCAGGGGCGGGCAGCAGTGCGATGCGTTCGGCGGGTTCGTATTGAGAGACTGCACCGGGCATGTTCTCCCAGCCACGCCGCAGGAATGGGTGCCGCGACAAGACCGGCGCCCCCGCGTCCAGCGTCTGAAGCAGCCCCCCCCGTCGCGCTGTCGGCTTACCGTCGTCCGGTTCACCGTGGTCATCGGCCGTGTGGGAACAGAAGCACTCACACACTCGAAAGGCGAGGCGGCCGATCGCCGCAGAGGGTTCTCTGCCGCCAGGCCCGGACACGCGTCGCGCGGCTGCGGGAAACCCGCACCAGGCCTGCGGGACAACACCGATTCCCCGGTAATCGCCGAGGTTCAGGATGGATGACGGAGCCCCGGCAGTCACGTCGGCCGAACACGGCCGCCGCCGATGCGCTGGAGCTTTCGCTCGGTTGGCAAGCGAGCACCGGGCGTACTGAATTTTCCACAGAGAGGTGATTGCCATCAACAGGCGAACGTTTTCCAAGCTCCTCACCACGGGTGCGGCAGCCGCTTCGCTGCCGGCGATCTCGACGGTATCGGCCGCGGCGGCCACGAACGACCGCCTCGCAAGGACGGCGGCAGCGGGTCTGCCGCATTCGCGGCTGAAGACCGGGAAGAGGAACACGTCCTTCGGCCCGCTGAAGCAGATCGACGCCGGCGTGCTCAACATCGGCTACGCCGAGGCCGGCCCCGCCGACGGACCTGCCGTGATCCTCCTGCACGGCTGGCCCTACGACATCCACAGCTATGTTGAGGTGGCGCCCTTGCTGGCGGCCGAGGGCTATCGAGTCATCGTCCCCTACCTACGGGGCCACGGCACGACGCGCTTCCTGTCCAGCGCAACGTTCCGCAACGCCCAGCAGGCCGCGGTCGCCCTCGACATCATCGCCCTGATGGATGCCCTCAAGATCGAGAAGGCGGTACTCGGCGGCTTCGACTGGGGGTCGCGGACGGCCGACATCATCGCGGCGCTCTGGCCGGAGCGCTGCAAGGCCCTGGTCTCCGTCTCCGGCTATCTGATCACCAACCTGCCGGCCAACAAGCTGCCGTTGCCGCCGAAGGCCGAGTGGGCATGGTGGTACCAGTACTACTTCGCCACCGAACGGGGCCGGCTCGGACTCGAGGAGAACCGGAACGACTTCGCCAGGCTCATCTGGACGAATGTTTCCCCGACGTGGGACTTCGACGACGCCACGTTCGAGCGCACCGCGACCGCGTTCGAGAATCCGGACTACGTCGACATCGTGCTCCACAACTACCGCTGGCGGCTGAGTCTGGCTCCCGGCGAGCCGCAGTACGACGGCATCGAAAAGCGGCTCGCCGCAAGGCCCGCCATCACGGTGCCCACCATCACCATCGACGGCAAGTACGACCCCTTCACGCCTCCCGGCAACGGCGCGGCCTACCGCAGCAAGTTCACCGGCACATACGCCCACCGCACCTTCGAGGTCGGCCACAACGTGCCGCAGGAAGCACCCCACCACTTCGCCCAGGCTGTCATCGACGTCGACCACTTCTGACCGGCGTCGGCTCGCGTATGCCCGGCGGACCGTGTGATGCGCTCCGCCGGGCGGCGCCCGAACCGCACCCGGACTCACCACATCGGAGAGAATCAATGCTTGAGAACCGCACTCTGGAAGTCATCATCATCGCGGCCGTGGTGCTGCTGCTCTTCGGAGCCAAGCGGCTCCCCGACGCCGCGCGAGGGCTGGGCAAGTCCCTTCGCATCTTCAAGTCCGAAGTCAGCGCTATGAAGACAGACGGGGCCGCGTCGGCCGCCGGCGTTCCGAGGAGCGTCGCGGCCGGTCCCACCGAGGCCGACGCCGACCACGGCGTGTCCGAGCCGACGTCGCTCATTCGATCCTGAGCGCACCACCCGCCCGCCCCAGAGCCGACCGCACAGAGGCTGAAGCCCCATGGTGAACGAAACTCAGCAGGCTGGATCATCTCCGTCCGTGCAGCCCACGAGAGTCGGCAAGGGGGTCATGCCGCTCACCGAACACCTTCGTGAACTGCGCCACCGTCTCGTGGCCTCGATGCTCGCCTTGGCGATCACCACCGTCGTCGGCTGGTTGCTGCGCGGCTGGCTGCTCCACCAACTCACCGGGCCGGCCTGCACCATCACCCATGTCCACGGAATCGGTCAGCCGACCAGGCAGTGTCACAACGGCCTGCTGGTCAACACCGGAATCCTCTCCCCGCTGTCACTCAGTTTCAAGGTCGCGCTCACCGCCGGCGTGATCCTGGCCAGCCCCGTGTGGAGCTACCAACTGTGGGCCTTCATCGCCCCAGGGCTGTACAAGAGGGAGAAGAAGTACGCCCTTGGCTTCGCGTTCGCCGCCGTACCCCTCTTCTTCGGCGGTAGCTACCTCGCCTACGAGGTCTTTCCCAAGGCACTGCAGGTCCTGACGAGCTTCAACCCCTCGTCCTTCTCCCTGTCGCTGCCGGGAGACGAGTTCCTCGGATTCTTCCTCCGCATGGTGCTGGTCTTCGGTCTCTCCTTCGAAATGCCCCTACTGATGGTGCTGCTGAACTACCTCGGCATCGTCAGTGCCGACCGACTGCGCAGCTGGTGGCGTCAGACAGTCTTCCTGATCTTCGTCTTCGCCGCGGTGGCCACACCCACCGGCGATCCGCTCACGATGACCGTCCTGGCTGTGCCCATCTGCGTGCTCTACTTCCTCGCCCTCGTCGTCGCCACGCTGCACGACCGCGCCGGGGAGCGCCGCCTCGCCGGGAGCCCCGACGGCCAACTCGACGACCACCAGGCATCCGCACCCGACCTCACCCCCTCCGCCCTGGACCTTCCCGAACCGGTGAACATCTCCCGTCTCGTATCCGCACAACCCACAGCTGCCCACCCGGATGACCCCACATGACCCGCCAGCTCAGAGACACGCAATCCCCACCTTCCACGGCACGGCTGCGTGCTCTGCGCGAGCTTCCACGCATCCTGGACCGGCGATTTCTCGAGGAGTAGTAGGGTGATATTCGACATCGGCCCGCTCGAGATTGTTTCTCTCATAGTTCTCGGATTGATGATTTTCGGTCCAGACAAGCTGCCGAAGATGATAAGCGAGGTCGGGGCATTCATACGCAAGGTGCGGGAGATGTCCGACAGCGCCAAGCACGAAATCCGTAAGGAGCTGGGCCCCGAGTTCCGGGACATCGAGTTTCAAGACCTGAACCCGAAGGCCTTCGTCCGTGCGCAACTGGCCAGGCACAGCGATGAGCTCGGCGTGACAGAAGTCAAGCAACTTCGCGATGACGTCACAGTGGAGACGTCGACGCCAACGCCCTGGGCACGGGCAAAGGATCACCGCTGGATGTAAGACAAGTCCCCTTGGAACCCGACAGGAGACCGAAACCGAGATCCCCTCGGGTCCCCCGACTGTCGGACTGGCGGGGTTCGCGTCGTACCGTGGCTTTCATGAACGCAGACCCCGCCGAAGGGGGGACCTTGTGTCACGCCTGAGCGTGGTGATCGCGGACGACCATCCCGTGGTCCGTACCGGCATGCGCGTGCTGTTGTCCCAAGACACGTCCTTTGAGATCGTCGCCGAAACCTCGACGGTCCCGGATACGCTCCAGGCCGTGAAGAAGCACCAGCCGGCGGTGCTTGTCCTGGACCTGACCATGGCTGGCCAGTCCAGCCTGCCGTCGATTCCCGACCTCATCACGGTGTCACCCGGCACCCGGATCCTGATCCTCACGATGCAGGAGGATCCTGCGTTCGCCCGGGCGGCACTGCGGAGCGGGGCAGCCGGGTATCTGCTCAAGGAAGCGGCGGCGGAAGAACTGGTCGGCGCGGCCCACCAGGTCGCGAAGGGAGGCACGTATCTGCAGCCCGCCATGGGTGCCCGGCTGGCCGCCGCAGACCTCGTCACCCCGAGTACCGGCGCGGACGCCCTGTTGACAGCGCGCGAGCTTGAGATTCTCTCGCTGCTCGCCGCAGGTCACACCAACCTGGAGATCGCGCGGCGTCTGCACGTGTCCGTGCGCACGGTGGAGACCCACCGCGCCAGGATCCGGGACAAGCTTGGAACCGAGACTCGGGCGCAACTGATCGCCGCGGCGCGAGAGCGCGGGCTGCTGGGATGAAAGGCGTACGACGACTCCAGGCCGGCCCAGTCATGGAGGCCGCCGGCGCCGGGCTGCTGGTGGTCGCCTTCGCGATCGAGGTCGTCCAGCAGCAGCCCCGCTGGGAGATGAGACTCTCCCTCGGCTCTGCGGTCATCTTCCTGGTCGCGGCCGCACTGAGTACCGCCGTCCGACGGGCGTGGCTGGCGGGTCTGAGCGGGCTCTCGCTCATACTCGCCGTGTCGCAACTGGTCCGCATGACGAAAGAGCCGCTGTTCAACGGCCTGGACATCGTGCCCATCCTGCTGATCGCCTGCGCCGCCATACTGGGCCGCAGTGCCTTCCAGCGGCGCCGCGGGCTCGAGCTGGGGAGAGCCCAGGCCCGCAGTGACGGCGAAGAACGGGAACGTCGCCGCTGGGCCCGTGAGCTGCACGATGAGACCCTGCAGGAACTGGGCGCCGTTCAGGTCATCCTGTCCACCGCGGCCGCCACCGGCGAACCTGCCGCGATGCAGGAAGCCATCAATCAGGCGCGGAGCCTCATCACGAACCAGATCACGTCACTGCGGCACCTGATCGTGGAGCTGCGCCCCTTCGCCCTCGACCAGCTCGGACTCGCCCCCGCTCTTGAGACGCTGTGCCAGCGCACCAAGGCGACCTTCGGGGTGGACGCCGAGCTGCGCGTCGCAGCCGGATGGGAGGGGTGCGACGACAAACTGTCGTCGGAGGCGCAGGCGCACATCTACCGCATCGTGCAGGAAGCTGTGAGCAATGCGGTCAAGCACGCGCAGGCCTCCCTGGTCCTCGTGGAACTCGACAGTGACGACGATGCGATCAGCGTGAGGGTCAGCGACGACGGCCGAGGGTTTGCGCGGCTGCCTTCCACGTCGGTCGACGACCCCGAGCTCCGCACGATGGTCTCCACGGGCACCGGGCTGCCGGCCATGCGCGAGCGCGCCCAACTGGTGGAGGGGCATCTTCGCGTCCGCTCGGTCCTCGGCGAGGGCACCTGCATCACCCTCCGAATCCCCCGCCGTGGGCACGGGGTCCGGTCGGGCTCGGCCAGGAGCTCCGGCGTGGTGCGGTCGGAGTAGCCGCGGCGACCTGGGATGGCGCGCGCATGTGCGGGGCTTGAGGTGGCCGACTGTCGGTGGGGTCGAACAGCAGCGTGAGACGTCAGGACACGTCGTGGTGCGGTGCCGCGGACAGGTGTGGTACGGCGGGGTGGCAGGCCTGCGCGCGAGGAGCCGTTCTTGACGCTGGGAGGGGGGCTTATTGGTGAACCGTTCCGGGTTGGATCGAGACTCTAGGTCGTTACTGTGGCCTGGGGTTTCATGGCTTCTCGGTAGTACGTGGCCTCGTATTCGACGGGCAGGACGTGCCCGATCTCACCGTGGAGTCGGCGGTGGCAGTACCAGTCGACCACTCTGCGGTGGCCGGCTCAGCGAGAAGGCCCTTGGCGATCTCTGCCCAGAACGCCGCCTCGACATGACGCTGATACTTCGGATGCCCCGGAGACCTCAGCTTCGGACGCAGCGCCCGGTCCGCTGCCTGCTGACGACGCACCATCCAACACCTCCATGCCTACGAGGTGTTGCGACGACCAGTTGAATCCGCCCTGAGACCCGGCATCCGAGTGGTGTATCAACTCGCCGTGCCTGTGCGGGATTCCGTCCCGGTCGCGCTGCCACAGGGCCATGTCCAGTGCGTCCAGTACGAGCCGGGTCTCCTTGGCGACGGCGGCGGACCAGCCGACGATCCGGCAGGAGAAGGTGTCCACGACGAACGCGATGTAGACGACCTCGGAGGAGGTCTTCACGTGGGTGAAGTCGGCTACCCAGCAGCGGTTCGGTGCCCTTGCGACAAAGTCGCGGTCCACCAGGTCCGTGGCTTGCTCCGCGTTCGCGTCCGAGATCGTGGTGATCACGCGCTTGCCGCGGACCGCGCCGGCGATCCCCAGCTCGCCATTAGCCGCTCAACGGTGCACCGGGCCACCGCGTGCCCCTGCCGGTTCAGCTCTCGCCAGACCTTCCGGGCCCCGTAGACACGGAAGCTGGTGTCGTAGACCTTGCGGATCAGCTCCTTGAGTTCGGCGTCCCGCAGCTGCCGGGCCGACGGGGCGGCCTGGCGCTTCTTGAACGCGTAGTAGGTGGACGGGGCGATCTTGCACTCGTGCTCGGTCAGCACGCGGCAGATCGGCTCGACACCGCCGAAGCGGTCCCGGTGCTCGTCGATGAAGCTCACGAGCGCGTGTGGCCGGTCGAGCCCGTGTCTCAGGCTCTGTCATTGACGCGAAGAAACTTGCCGCGGCCTTCAGGATCTCGTTCGCCCGCCTCAGCTCGGCGATCTCCTTCTTCATCGCCTTGATCTGCGCGGATTCCTCCGTCGTCGTCCCAGGCCGGGCCCCGTTGTCGATCTGGTCCTGACGGACCCACTTGCGCAGCGTCTCGGTCGTCCCGATGCCCAGGTTCGCCGCGACCGCCTTCATCGCGGCCACTCTGTGTCGTGCTCCGGACGTACCTCGGCGACCATGCGGATCGCTCGTTTACGCAGCTCAACGGGGTAGGGGGAAGGACGTGCCATGACTCGATCCTCTCAAATGATCGAGTCCCTATCAAACCCGGAACGTTTCACTGCTGTCCGCCGCGATTTCGGTCGACGGTCACCTCGACGACACCGGCCCGGAGCGGTTGCACCTGTCCAACGCCGCCGACTTCGACCGCGTGGACCCGGTCAGGGTCGGTTCCGACGCGGTCCTGATCGGTGCGAACACCCTGCGTCGAGACAACCCGCGTCTGCCGGTGAACAGCGCTGAACGGCGCGCCCGGCGTGTGGCCGACGGCCGCATCAGTACCCGCTGAAGGCCGCGGCGGCACCGGCCACACGCAGTCGATGGCGGCCTACCCCGTGGACGATGTGCGCTGCTGGTCGGCCAGACGCAGGCGGCGCTTCCTGGGCGCCGCAGACTACCTGGGCAGGCCCACCGCCCGCATGAAAGGTCCTGGAGGCGCGGGCCATCGATCAGGTCGTGTTCGTCCGCTGCGCCGCCGAGGGACCCAGCTGAAGAGACGCGCGTACACGTGGTGGCTCACGACATGTGTCGCCGCGCGCCGTCCGGCCTGCCGGCACGGCAGCCCTGCTCAAGATGCGAGAGGGCTGAACCGCAGGGCTGCCGATCCGTGTGTCGTGTGTCCCCGGCAACGTCGGCCGGGAAGTTGTGTGTGCCGCACCTGGAGGGTCGTCCGTTGTTCGGTTCCTGGCCAAGGGCATCGCCGACCGGCTCGCCGACCGAGTCCACAAGGGCGCTTTCGGGCAGATCGCCCAGGGCCTCGTCGGCCTCACCGTCACCCTGCACGAGTCGCACGTCGCCTGGGTGAGTTGCGAGCGTGCGCTGTGACGGATGGACCAGGCCCTGCGCTGGGAACCACCCGCCGTTCCGCCCGGGCGTTCTGGTGCCTCGTTACCGGGCCCGGTCCCGGTAGGTCTCCAGGAGCCGCAGCCAGACTTCGCTGAGTGTGGGGAAGGCGGGCACGGCGTGCCAGAGCCGTTCGATCGGTACCTCGCCGGCGACGGCGACCGTGGCCGAGTGGAGCAGTTCTGCGACGCCGGGGCCGGCGAAGGTGACTCCGACCAGGGTCTCGCGGTCGGTGTCGACGAGCATGCGGGCCCGGCCGCGGTAGCCCTGGCCGTACTGGTGCGCCCCCGCGAGGTGTGCGAGGTCGTAGTCCACCACCTCGACCCGGCGTCCGGCCCGTCTCGCCTCCTGTGTGGTCAGGCCGACGGAGGCGACCTCGGGGGTGGTGAAGACGACCTGGGGCACGGCTGTGTGGTCGGCGGTCGCGGCGTGTGCTCCCCACCGAGCCTCGTCGACGGGCTCTTCCTTGGCGCGGGCGCCGATCGCGGCACCCGCGATCCGGGCCTGGTATTTGCCCTGGTGGGTCAGCAACGCGCGGTGGTTGACGTCACCGACGGCGTAGAGCCAGCCGTCGGTGACGGCGGTGACCCGGCAGGTGTCGTCGACGGTGAGCCAGTCGCCGGGAGTGAGACCGACGGTCTCGAGACCGAGGTCGGTGGTTCGCGGGGTCCGGCCGGTGGCCAACAGGATCTCGTCAGCGGCCAGTTCTCCGCCGTCGGCGAGGGCGATCCGTATCCCGCGGTCCTCGCCGCCTTCGCGCGTCACCGATGTGACCGACGTCTTCAGCCGGATGTCGACGCCGGATGCGCGCAGCTCGTCCGCGACCAGCTCGCCGGCGAAAGGTTCCATCCTCGCCAGCAGCCCGTCTCCGCGGACCAGCAGGGTCACCTGCGCGCCGAGCGCTTGCCAGGCGGTGGCCAGCTCGACGGCCACCACACCGCCGCCAACCACGGCGAGACGCTCCGGTACCCGGTCGGCGCTGGTGGCTTCGCGGTTCGTCCAGGGGCGCACGGCGGCGAGTCCGGGGACGTTGGGCAGGGCCGTGCGGCTGCCGGTGCACAGTGCCACGGCGTACCGCGCCGTCAGCCGGATCGTGCCGCCGTCAGGGGTACTGACCGACACCTGCCGGGGGCCGGTGAGGCGGCCGTGACCGCGCACGAGGTCGACGGAGACGGAGTCGAGCCAGTCGACCTGGTCGTCGTCCGTCCAGTGGGCGGACATCCTGTCGCGGTGGGCGAGGACCGCCGTCACGTCCAGCGGTCCGTCCACCGCGCGGTTCAGCCCGGGGACGCGGCGTGCGTCTGCGCGGGCCACCACCGGCCGCAGCAGTGCCTTGCTGGGTTCGCAGGCCCAGAAGGAGCACTCCCCACCGAGCAGTTCACGCTCCACGATCACGGTGCTGAGCCCGGCGGCGCGGGTGCGTTCCGCCACGTTCTCGCCGACCGGGCCGGCGCCGACGACGACCACGTCGTAGGTGCGGGAAGTGTCGTCCATCACTGCTCCTGTCGTACGTCGGATGCGCCGCCCCCGCGGGAGCGGTGTTGCCGCGGTCTGCGCGCCCTCGGCGGTTCCTGCCGGGCTGGCTCGGCGTCAGCGGCCGGGGAGTCGTGTGGTGATCTCCTGGAGGACCCAGCCGTTGCGGTCCGGGTCGCTGAACGCAGCGAAGGAGCCGTAGCTGGCGCGCTGCGGGTGCGGGCCGCTGACACGGCCTTCCTCTGTGCCACGGTGGAAGACGCCGCCGGCGTCGTGGAAGATCTCGCCGATCTCGACGCCGCGGGCGGCGAGGTCGGCGTGGGCCGCCTCGATGTCCGAGACGATGAGGTGCAGGCCCTGCACCGAGCCGGGCGCGGCGGTGGTGACGCCGGTGCCGAAGAGGATCGAGCACTGGGAGCCGGGAGGCGTCAGGTGCACCACCCGGTAGCTGTCGTCGGCGACGTAGTCCACGTCCAGGCGGAAGCCCAGTGCCTCGTAGAAGGCCTTGGCGCGGTCGACGTCGGAGACGGGCAGCACCACAACTTCGAGCTTCAGGTCCATCTGCGATTTCACTTTCATGGCCGGAGGCGTCGCACCGGGTGCGTCACCTGTTAAGCGGGTGATGAGATTCTGGCAGCCCCATGTGTCACCCGTCAAGCAGGTGACGTACGTTCGTCACATCGGTTCCGGTAGGTGTGTGGCCCGCATCCCGACTGCGGCCCGGCCGTCATCTGCTCGCAGGGGAAGTCCCGGACCTCTGCTGCCGGGCGTCCCGTGCCGCCCCGGTGGCTGATGGGTGCCGGGCGGTGTGCGCAGAGGGCCGTGGGATCTCGACGCGGCCGCGCAGGCGTCGGCCGTGCGCACGCACGGGCGTGAACGCGCGCACGGCGCCGACGGCGAGCGTCACCCGAGGAGACGGCGGCTGAGGAGACCGACCGGGTCGACCGGGTTCTCGTCCGTCGCGGTGTGCCGTAGGCCGTACGCCGCGCCATGCGGCTTCGTCGGAGGTGTGTCGTCACGCCGCCGGTCGATCGGCCCCGGCCTGCTCCAGAGCTCGGGTGAACATCTCCGCCGACTGGACGCCATGGGAGATACGGGTGCCGAGGCCCGCCGGCACACAGGCCTTCCGGGACACAGTGGGGACGGCGACACGTGCTTCCTTCGTCGGCCGCGGGTGCGCTCTGCTTGGCCACCACGGTCCTTCAGGGGGTGCAGCGACGACGGTCACGCAGACGATGACGTACGGCTTGTCCAGCTGTGCGGAGGACCGGAACTCGTGCCGCAGCTGCAGGACGTCTTCCGGGAAGGTGTCGCCGGACCGCGGGTCGTGGCGCAGGGCGCGGGGAGTCCGCTGTTCGCGGCCCGGAGTCCGACCCAGCCCCAGGTCGCTACGGGCCTGGACGGAAACTGTCGCCGGCGTCTCCTATACGTTGACTAGAAGACGACGGGGGTCAGGGATGTGGGGGAGACGGCTGTGTCCATCGAACTCCTCTTGCTGTTGCTGTTGCTGTTGCTGTGGGTGTCCTTGCGGGCCGGGGCACGGCCAGTCCTCGGTGCGGAAGTCGGTGGAGGACGACAACTCGGACCAGGCGGTCAGATCGTCGGCGAGCTGTCGTTGCCCCTGCTCAGCCAGGCGCAGAGCGTCGCAGCCGAGCACGAGATGGACGGGCGGCTTGTCACTGTCGAGGACCTGGAGCACGGCCCTGGCAGCACGCGCGGAGTCACCGACCTGCTTGCCGTCCTTCGCCTGCCGGGTGGCCCGGATCGGACCGAACACGTCGTCGTAGTCCGGCACGGTGCGCGGAACGCGGACCAACGGCAGGCCCAGTCCGTGCGGAACGAGCCGAGGACCAGCGAGGTAACAGCCGGAAGTCTTGCTGTCGGGGCTCATCCGGTCGCGGTGATCCGGCCGCCGGCTGAAGGTGCGCGATCGCCGCTTCTGGCGGCATCGCTTGCACCTCGGTGGCCCCGGTGTGCCTCCGTCCAGGCGCGAAGGGTCGCCGCGGCTTCGCCGACGGCGGCGATCTGCTCCTCGGTGAGCGGATCGAGGAACAACTCCCTGATCGCTTGCAGGTGGGGAAGAGTCGCCGCCCGGAACGCCTGGGCCCCCTCGTCGGTGAGTGCCACCTCGGCGCCGCGGCTGTCGGTGGCGCACTCCTCGCGCCGCACCAGGCCACGGCGCTCCATGCGGCCTAGCTGGTGCGACAGGCGGCTGCGCTCCCAGCCGAGGATCTGTGCCAGCACGGAGGGCCGCAACCGCGAGCGGTCCGCCTCGCTCAGTGCGAGCAGCACCGAGTAGTCTCCCGAGGACAGCGAGGAGTCGCTCTGCAGACGCGCCGTGAGTTCGGCGCGGAGCGCCTGCGCGGTCTCGATGAAGTCCCGCCAGATCTGCAGCTCCTCGGTCGTGGGGTATGCCCTGCGTCGCCGACCCATCACTGAATCCCTCCAATTGACACGTCAATCATGTCCCGTAATACTTGACGCGTCAATGAAAAACGCGGACGGTCAGCCGTCCGGGGCCGGCAGGGGAAGGACACCATGACGGCGACCAGCTTCGAACTCGGGCTCAACTCCTTCGGAGAGGTCGCGACCGACGACGGCCGCGTCCTCGACGACGCCGAGACCCTCCGGCTGCTGGTCGAGGAGGCCAGGCTCGCCGAGGCCTCGGGGATCGACGTCTTCAGCGCCGGTGAGCACTACCGTGCGGGACACGTCGACAGTGCCACTCCGGTACTGCTCGCCGCCCTCGCATCGGCCACGGAGCGGATCCG
Source organism: Streptomyces sp. NPDC007189 (assembly GCF_040703635.1). Taxonomy (NCBI): domain Bacteria; kingdom Bacillati; phylum Actinomycetota; class Actinomycetes; order Kitasatosporales; family Streptomycetaceae; genus Streptomyces; species Streptomyces sp. NPDC007189. Next base: position 30,324 of record NZ_JBEYEY010000025.1, on the reverse strand, counting down.
TCTCGGCACCTCGGTGACCGTCCTGAGCACCAACGACCCCGTGCGGCTCTACCAGGAGTTCTCGACCCTGGACGCCGTGTCGAACGGACGGGCCCAGCTCGTGCTGGGGCGTGCGTCCGCCACGGAGTCGTTCCCGCTGTTCGGCTACGACCTCGCGGACTACGAGCAGCTCTTCGAGGAGAAGCTCGAACTCTTCCTGCGTCTGCAGCGGGAGGAGACGGTGACGTGGTCCGGAGCCTACCGGGCCCCGCTCGTCGAGCAGCGGTTGCGTCCCCGGATGCGGTCCGGCGGGATCCCCACCTGGATCGGTGTGGGCGGCAGCCCCCACTCCGTGGTCCGGGCCGCCCGTTACGGCCTGCCCCTGATGCTGGCCGTCATCGGCGGACGCCCGCAGCGCTTCGCCGGCCACGTCGACCTCTACCACCGGGCCCTTCAGCAGTCAGGACACGACCCGCAACCTGTCGGCCAGCACTCCCTGGGCCTCGTAGCCGACACCGACGAGGAGGCGACCGAGACCTGGTGGCGGTACTGGGAGCCGGTCGTGACCCAACTGGCCCAGGAACGAGGGTTCTACGCACCGTCCCGCGAACGCTACGAGGCGGAGATCGCCGACGGCGCCCTCTACGTCGGCTCCACGGAAACCGTGGCCCGCAAGATCGCCAAGACAGCCCGTGACCTGCGGCTGAGCCGCTTCGACCTCAAGTACGACATCCTGCACCTGCCTCGCCAGGCCCGCGCCCGCACCATCGAACTCCTGGGCCGCGAAGTCGCCCCACGCGTGCGCGAACTGCTCACGAAGGAGCACGCCCATGTCTGACCTCGTTCTCGGCCTCGACACGTTCGGCGACGTGCCCGTGGACGACTACGGTGCCCTGGTCACCCACGCCAGGGCCATTCGGCAGGTTCTCGATGAAGCCGTCCTCGCCGACGACCTCGGCGTCGACGTCCTCGCCGTCGGCGAACACCACCGCCCCGAGTGGGCGGTGTCGACCCCGGAGACGGTGCTCGCCGGCATCGCCACGCGCACCCGGCGCATCCGCCTGTCCTCCGGCGTGACCGTGCTCAGCTCCGACGATCCCGTCCGGGTGTTCCAGCGCTTCGCTACTGTCGACGCCCTCTCCGGCGGCCGGGCGGAGGTCATCCTCGGCCGCGGCTCCTCCACCGAGTCGTTCCCTCTGTTCGGGTACGACCTGAGCGACTACGAGATGTTGTTCGACGAGAAGCTCGACCTGTTCGTGCGCCTGCTCAAGGAGGAGCCCGTCACCTGGAAGGGCACCGTGCGGGCCCCGTTGGAGAACGCCGAGGTGTTCCCGACGACCGAGTCGGGGCACCTGACCACTTGGGTCGGTGTCGGCGGCTCACCCCAGTCGGTCATCCGCACCGCGCACCATGACCTGTCGCTGATGCTCGCCGTCATCGGCGGCTCCCCAGAGCGCTTCGCCCCCTACGTCGACCTCTACCAGCGCGCAACGGCCCAGTTCGGCACTACCGCCCACCCGGTGGGCATGCACTCACCCGGCTTCGTCGCCGACACCGACGAGGAGGCCCGGGAGGTGTACTGGCAGCCGTACAAGGAGATCCGCGACCGCATCGGCGCGCTGCGCGGCTGGCCGCCGCTGCGTCGTGCGGAGTTCGAGGCCGAGATCGAGCACGGATCGCTCTACATCGGGGCACCCGAGACCGTCGCCCGCAAGATCGCGGGTGTCGTCCGCAGGTTGGGCCTCGGCCGGTTCGACCTCCTCTACACCGCGGGAGCGCTGCCCGTCAGCGCCCGCCTTCGCGCGGTCGAGCTGTACGGCACAAAGGTGATTCCCCTGGTCCGCGACATCCTGGCCGGCTGACCCCAAGGAAACGGAATGGATATCACAGACGTGCGCACCATCGGCATCCTGGGTGCCGGAAAAGTCGGAACCGTACTGGCGCGGCTCGCCTTGGCGGCGGGCCATCGGGTGCTGATCGCGGGATCGGGCGAACCCGGCAGGATCGCGCTCACGGTCGAGGTCCTCGCCTCCGGCGCGGTCGCGGTCAACGCGGCCGAGGCCGCGGCCCAGGCGGATGTGGTGATCCTGGCCCTGCCGCTGGGCAAGTACCGCAGCATCCCGGTGGAGGCGCTGCGGGGCAAACTCGTCATCGACGCCATGAACTACTGGTGGGAGGTCGACGGCGTACGCGACGACTTCACCGACCCGCGCAGCTCCACCAGCGAAATGGTCCAGGCGTTCCTGCCGGACTCCCGCGTCGTCAAGGCGTTCAACCACATGGGCTACCACGACCTCGAAGACGGGGCACGGCCCTCCGGGACCGCCGACCGCAAGGCCATCGCCGTCGCCGGTGACCATCCCGACGACACGGCCACGGCCGCACACCTCGTGAACGCCTTCGGGTTCGCCCCCGTCCTCGCCGGACCGCTCGCTGAAGGAGTGCGGCTGCAACCGGGCACCGAACCCTTCGGCGCCAATGTCGGCGCAGGCGAACTGCGCGCCATGCTCGACCGCTTCCCGGAGACCGAGTACGGCCGAGCGGTGAGCAGCGCTCGCACCGCTGCGTCGGCCTCCTCCGCCGAAGCAGCCTGACGCGGCCTGAGCGATCTGACGGGCTCCAAGCCTGATGGACCCGTGCACACACCTGTCGGCGATCCGGCCGGCTGGGGCAGACGGAAGGCGGTGCGGGTGTCACGCCAGGGGGCGTGGCCACGGAGCGGCTGCCGCTGCTGGTGGGTAGGGGACAAGCTGGAGATCATCGCGGCGGCCGACGCGGCATGCAGCAGCGCGACGGACTCGAATACCGACTGGGCGAGCAGGTCGCCGACGAGTGAGTGCATGCACGACGCCCTTCGCCGAGGAGTGCCCCGGAGCACGGGCGTCATGGGGGCTGCTGCGGCCCGCAGGCAGTCGGGCCGCAGCCGGCCCAGATCAGCCGGCGCCTACGGGGCGGCCGGGACCAGGAAGGCCCAGGAGATTGCGGAGGCCCAGAAGACCGGGAAGTCCGCGAAAGCACCGCCACGTCAAGACAGGTCCGCGCCTGTCTTGACGCGCGGTTAGGTCATCGGGGGTGTGCCGGATGCGTCGTTCACTCGGCCACGCGGCGACCGAGGTCGCGCTCGACGCCGTCCGGCCTCTGCAGGCCGGCTGCGAACAGCCGCTTGACCCGGTCGACGTTCTCCGGTCGGCCGGAGGTGCGGAAGAAGGTCGCCAGCGCCGTGCCGAACTCCTCCACGGGGGGCTGGGTGACCGCGTCGACGAGCGCCTTGGTCTCGCGCACGGCCACCTTGTCGAAGCCGGCGATGCGCCGGGCGAAGGAGTCGACGAACTGCTCCAGTTCGTCGTCCGGCACGACACGGTTTACGTATCCGTAGGCCGCTGCGAGTTCGGCGGGGAAGTCGTCGGCGCCCAGCAGGATCTCCAGCGCGCGCCCGCGGCCCAGCAGACGCGGCAGTCGCCCGGTGGGGTTGCCGCCGGGGACCGATCCGACCCCGACCTCGAACTGTCCGAGGATGGCGCCCGGTCCGGCGAAGCGGATGTCGGTCGCCAGCACGAACTCGCTGCCGGCGCCCCGGGCGCGGCCGTTGATCTCGCTGATGGTGACGGCGGGGACCCTGCCGAGCCGGTAGAGGTTGTCGGCGAACGGGTGCAGGCCGGACGCGGCCGGCCTCATGGCGGCCACCCGGGAGCGGTCGGCCAGCATGTCCCAGTGCGCCATGAAGAAGTCCGGGTTGGCGCTGCGGAAGACCACGGCCGTGAGATCGGCAGCCTGCTCGATGCGGGTGATCAGCTCCGCGAGCTGCTCGATGGTGTCCGGGTCGATCAGGTTGATGTCGCCGTTGGAGAACGTCACCTTCCAGTAGGACGGGGTGACTTCCTGCACGGTGAACTGCTCGCTGCTGCTCATGAGCGCATCCTCTTTGGGAGTGGGCGGGTGGGTAGGGGGTGACAGAGCCGCTTCGGAGGTGCGGGGGGTGGCGGTGACTTCCGAGGGCGCCTACCTAAAACCTGAATTCAAACCTAGCATCTGAGTTGGAAACACGGTCCCAGAAGGGGCGTGACCGAGGACATCTCGAACGGCCGGGCGGCGGCGAGCAGGGAAGGCGGGCGCCGCTCAGCGACGCCAGACCGGGGCAGGGCCCCGCGGGGGGAGCCGGCCCCTGCCCGGATCACATGTCGAGCAGGCCTTGCGCATCCTGCACGCCGGAGCGGCCTCCGCTCCAGCGGCTGTGCATCGGCCGCCGTGGGTGGGCCGGCCCGCCCGCCGGCGTCGGCCCGGCACGGCAAGGCTGTCGAGCAACGGGCGTAACGCGCTGAGGAGAGGACCGGTTCCCGGCGGCGGCTCTTCTGAGCGCGGTCCTGATGCCCTCGGGCTTGGTGTGCTCGAGGAGGAAGCCGCTGACGCCCGCCTGAGGGGACGCAAGACGCATCTATCCGTGGCGAACGTGGTGAGCATGATGATCTCGGGAGCATTCGCGCGGGCGCGCACCCGTACTCCTCGACGATCTCCAACGGGTCGTTGGTGGTGATCAGGGTGGTGGAGGTGGGCAGCAGGATCCGGTCCGTCCGTGCCGCGATGCATGAGCAGTGTGGTGGGTGACGAAGGAACGAACGGCGGGTTGTGGTGCTCGCCGATCGCCAAGACGTCCAGGCTCACGTCCTCGGCGAGTCGCGCGTACTCCGCGAGTGCCTTGATCCGCGCGTGTTCCGTGGGCGTCCCGCCCGGACGGCGGGTCGCGCGCCACGTCCCCGACGCCGAAGATGCCGAAGTGGACCGGTTCTTTCCTGCCTGTGGTTTCCACCGTTGTTCCTGCCGTCACCGCAGGCGGGCCGGGAAGCGTCCCCGGCCGCAGGCCCCAGCGTCCCCGGCAGGCCGGGGACGCGCGTTCGGGTCAGTGCGCCTCGTGCAGGGTGTGCGCCTCGATGGCTGCCAGCCCGTCACCGGTGCGGTGTTTCCAGCCGGGCACGGCGTCTTCGTCCCGGCTGGATGGCAGTGCCGACCCGCTGAGGGAAAGGCCGGAATCCTCGTACGCCGGGACCAGTGCAGGACGAGCGAGTCTGCGATGCCGCCCGTGTCCCGCGCAGGTGTCGCCTTCGGCGCAGCAACCTTCGTCGGCGCACTTGCCCCTATGTCGGCCGGTGCCCGGGCGGGCGATGGTGCTCGCGGCCCAGGCGTGGTTGGACTGGGTGTCGGTGATGACGTGAGACATGTTTCTTTCCTCCTTCGGCGCGGGGGTACAGGTTGCCTGCGGGGCCGTGGCCAGCCTGCGACGGCGCGCCCTCCCTGGGTTGTTGACGCATCAACAATAGAGACTTTAGTTGCTCCGTCAAGCAAATTGCCCAAGCGTGTGATCCATCTTGCAATCGATTCATCACGCCGAGCCGTGTGTCCGAGCGGGTTGGCGCACGCGCGGCGCCCGGCGGGAATGCGGTCACGGGGCTCGTGCCCGCACCGCTGCCAGCCGCTCGGGGTCAGGGCGCCGGGCGGGGCGCGGCCGCTCCCCGGCTCTCACCGAACGGCGCCGGCGGCCATCGCCGCGCCGTCGGCCACGGCGGTACCGTCGGCCCGGTGGTGGATGTGCACGGTGTGCCAGGTCAGAGCGAGTCCCGCGAGGAGTAGGAAGCCCAGTCCGCCGACCACCACGCCGGTCCATCCGAACGCGGAGAACAGCACGCCGGCGACAGCGGATCCAGCGGCACCTCCGGCGAAGACCGCGAACATGTAGACGGTGTTGAGGCGCGCCCTGATCGCGGGTTGGGCGGCGAAGATGCGCGCCTGGTTGGCGATCTGGCCGCTGGTGGTCCCGTAGCCGAGAAGGTTGCAGCCGACGGCGAGGGCGATCAGTGACTGGTCGGCGAGCCCGAACAGCGCGAAGGCGAGCAGCACGGACGCGAGCGACAGCGCGTTGACCTGCCGCGTTCCCCAATGGTCGGTGAGGCGGCCCGAGTAGCGGGCGGCCAGCGCTCCGGGCACGCTGAACAGGCCGAAGAGCCCGACTTTCGCGGGCCCAAGCGCGATGGGGCCCGCGGTGAGGTGGAAGGCGAGCGACGACCAGAAGGCGGAGAAGGCCGCGAAGACCGTCCCTCCCAGTGCGGCGGACAGGCGTAGCGGCGCATGCTCGGTGATCAGCTTGGGGAGCGAGGCGAGTAGCCGGAGGTAGCTCTGCGGTGCCCTGGTGCGAGTCGGTCGGTCGGCCGGCATGTAGCGGGGGAGGACCAGGAGCAGGGTGCCGGTGGCCACGCCGGCGACGGCGAATCCGGCGCGCCAGGTTCCGGCGGTCTCCGCGATGAGCCCGGCAGCGGTGCGCGAGAGCAGGGCTCCGAGGGTCAGCCCCGTGCCGACGGCGCCGAGGACCCGTCCGGCATGGCCGGGCGTCGCCATGGAGACCACGGTGGGCATGATCACCTGTGGCAGCACGGTCGTCGCCGAGAGTACGAGGGTGGCCATGCTCAGCAGGGCGAGCGAGGGGGCGAAGGCACCCGCGAGCAGGGCGGCGGCCGTGACTCCCAGCAGAAGGGCGGACAGCCGGCGAAGCCGAACGCCGTCGGCGAGCGGCACGATGGCGATGATGCCCAGCGCGTAGCCCATCTGGCCCGTCGTGGCCACCAGGCCGGCGGCCGAGGGAGATATGTGGAAGCCGCGGGCGATCTCGTCGAGGAGGGGTTGGGTGAAATAGATGTTGGAGACGGTGATCGCTGTCGCGGTGGCGAGCACGGGGATGGTTCCCCGCTTGACGTAGGGGCGGGTGACTGCGGTGGTCATGGGAAACCTCGGGTGAGTTGATCCACGGATGTGGCATCGGCAGGAAGCGACTGCTGCCGCTCTTCCACCCACATCTGGATGATGGGTGACATCTGCATTTCAGGATTACGTGCATCATCTAGCAAGTCAAATAGACGCTGATCAGGGCCTGCCTTGGTAGAACTCAGGATGTTTTAAATCATCCATTCATGCCAGGGCGGCACGCCGGGAGATGCCGAACCGGTGGCCTGAATCGCACGGCGGCACAGGGCCGTGGAGGGATCACACGGCCGCGGGGTGGCAGAGTGGCAGGGCTGCGGGGTCGGTTGCGGGGCTGAGGTTCGCCGGGTCGCGCCGGGCCTCCGATGCGGCGACCGCGCCGCCCGCGCCCAAGCGGACGCGAGACGCTCGTCAGGCGGTGGGGTCGCTCGGCAAGGGCGGCAGCAGGCCGTGCAGGACGAGGCTGGACAGCACGTCCGCCATGCTGTTCCGGTCCTGATCGGCCGCCGGCGCGGCGGCGGGGCTCAGCCGGTCGGCGATAGGGTCCTGCGCGAGGGCCAGCGCGGGCCCGGTGACCGCGAAGTACAGGAGATGCGTCGGCACGCGTGGGACGCGTCCGGCGGCCATGAGATTGTCGATCAACGGCTCGATGCTGTCCCAGAACGGCTTGACGAATCGACGGTGCAGATAGTCGAGGCGGCTGGAGTCGCGCGTCGACTCGTCCGCCATCAACCGGTTCATCGCGGAGGCGTTCGCGGAGAGCCGGTACAACTCGGCGATGACGCTTCTCAGCCGTTCCTCGTCGTCATGGCACTCCGCCAGTCGCTGGTCGAACCCGGGCTGGACGTCCACCAGTGCGAAGTCCACGACCGCGCGCCAGAAGTTCTCCTTCGAGCCGTAGCGGTCGTTGATGAAGTTGTGGCTGACGTGGAGCCGCCGGGCCAGTTCCCGGACCGTGGTCGCGGCATACCCGAGTTCGGCGAAGGTGTCGAGGCCGCGGCGAAGGATCTCGCTGTCGTCCAGTTCCACCGGCGTGTACTTTCCGCGCCCCGGTGACTTCGCCATCTCGTGTGTTGTGTCGGTCACTCCGGCATCTTTCCGTTAGCCGCCGTTCGGTCCGCTTTTGGCCGTGCGCACCTGTCGGCAGTCGCGCCGACCGCCTCCCCTCCGGGCGGCGTATGACCTACGTGTGACCAGCGGGCTACCCGTACCGACCTGGGCGTTGTCGACTGCCGTCCTTCGCGGGCGTCCACGGCGGGCATTCGCCCGCCCGCGTGTGCGGCACAAGTCTCGCACGATGATCGCGGTCCCGGGCGAGCGGCATGGGCAGCCCGTACGCATCCCCGGGAATAGCTTGACGCTTGTCAGACTTGAGGCACATGCTTGACGCGTCAAGCAAATTGGCAAGGTCGGCACGTCCGACCGTCCCTCAGGAGTGATCTGTGACTTCTCAGAAGGATCTTGAAAGCGCATCAGCTCTCACCACCGCCTCTCCGCCCAGGCCCCGCAAGCGGCTGATCGGCGCCATGGCCGGCCTGGCCGTCGTCGCCGCTCTGACCGCCGTGGCGGTCCCGGCGTCGGCGCAGGGCCAGGCACCGCATTACGTGTCCTCGGTGTCCGCGGCCCACCGGCACTACCTCTCGCCCCTGCAGGTCGCCTCGGCGTTCTACGCCAGCTACAACGGTGACCTGGCCGCCGGCTTCGACCGCTACATCTCGAAGGACCTGGTGCTGCACGGGTTCAACGGCCCGGAGGACCGCGAGGCCTGGATCAAGGGCGACCTCAACATCAAGGCGGGGCTCACCGGCTTCAAGATGACCGTCCTGGATCAGATCGTGGAGGGAGACAAGGTCGTCACACGCTGGAGCTTCACCGGTGTCCACACCGGCACGGTCTTCGGCATCCCCGCCTCCGGCCGCGAGGTCACGCTCAGCGGAATCTCCATCGACCGCGTGATCCACGGCCAGTCGGTCGAGCACTGGTCGGAGGGGAACTTCGGCAGGTTCCTCGACGAACTGCGCGGTGACACGCCTCCCGACACCATCACCCCCAGCGCCAAGTAACCTGCGCCGGCCCCGGCCCTGCGGCAGCTCACGTCACCGCCGGGGGCCGGCGCCGTGCCAGCACACCCCGCGCGGTGCACACCGGTACCGCGCATGCGAGAACCAGGAGCAGTTCCATGGGAACACTCGACGGCAAGGTAGCCCTCATCACCGGTACCGCCGGAGGCATGGGCCGCGTCGCGGCACTCATCTTCGCGAGGGAGGGTGCACAGATCGTCGGCGCCGACATCCAGGTCGAGGCCAACAACGAGACGGTCGGGCTCGTACGCCGCGCGGGCGGCGAGATGACAGGCATCGCGCCGGTCGATCTCACCGATCCTGACTCGGTGCGGCAGTTGGCCGATGACGCCGCCGCGGCGTTCGGCGGGCTCGACGTGGTCTACAACAACGCGGCCATGCAGCGCTTCGGCCCCATGCCGGATTTCTCGGTGGAGGACTGGCATGCGACCGTGGTGGGTGAACTCGACATCCCCTTCTTCGTGTCGAAGTTCACCTGGCCGCATCTGGTCCATGGTGGTGGCGGCGTGATCATCAACGTAGCGTCTGAGGCCGGCCTGATAGCGGGTTCGACTCCCCCCATGGTCGCGCACACAGCGGCCAACGCCGGTGTCATCGGCATGACCCGGCAGCTCGCGCTGGAGGGTGCCCCGCACGGCATCCGTGCGGTGGCGATCAGCCCCGGCCCGACGTTGACCCCGGCAAGCGATCGTGACCTGGGGGACAACCAGGCCGCCCGGGACGCGATCGTCAGCAAGACGCTGCTCAAGCGCTTCGCTCGTCCCGAGGAGATCGTCGAGCTGGCCGCGTTCCTCGCTTCGGACCGAGCGGGATACATCACAGGCGCCAACTACGCGGTCGACGGCGGTGCGAGCGCCTGGTAACACGACCGGTCACCATGCTCACGGAACAGCAGTGCTCTGTCCCGGCGAGGTCGGCTGTGCCGAACCGCGACCGGGACAGCTGCGTGTCGGGGGCCGTACGGGACGCCCCGGCACACGTATGCGCGCCGGAATCTTCGGGCAGGGACCCGGGTCGACGCGTCGCGCATGACCGCACGAACGACCACACCCGCCGAGCCCCGCGCGGGTGCCGCCCCCGGACAGCGGCAGCGGCACCCGCGGAAAGGCCGAGGCCTCCCACTCCCACCTCCCATAGGCATCGCCGCAGTCAGCGCCTCTCACTGCGGCCAGGAGCGTATTGGACGTCATCCAAGGGGCCGTGCCTGGCCCATTTCTGCCGTGTGACGCAGGCGTCCTGACTGACCAAACCGAGGTTTCCGTCGTCCGCCCGCCAGGCCGGACTTGTTCCGTCCATGCCGGACCGGCCGCGTTGCCGACGGCCTACCACCTGCGGACGGAGCCGAGAAAGGCGAGGCCGTCGCCGATGCGGACGGGCTGCCCGACCGCTACCGGGCGGAGCTCGTAGACCCCCGACCATGTTCGCCGGCGATGTCGTGCTGCATGGCGCGCGGTGTGAGTGGTCGCAGCCCCGCGCCGAAGGCTGCGACCAGGGCGGTCGCCTCGTGGCAGAGCGCGAGTTCGCCGCACCTCGTGGCCATGGCACATGTCTTATGAGACCGACGCGCGATCGCCGGAGCGCACAAACCGCTGCAACGGGCTGTTCTCGACACCCCGCCCGACCGGGTCTGCGGCGGCACAGCGGGACCGGCCCACCGGGCGACTAGGGCCCGGCGAGGTTCCTCAGGCGGACTTCTTGAGCTGCTCGGCGACCGTGTGCAGGAGTTCGTCGGAGAGGTCCTTGTCGGCCACGGCGCGGGACATGAGGACGGCGCCGACCAGCGCGCTGAGCGTGAGCATCGCGTCGGCTCGGGCGTCGTCGGAGACGTCGTCGCCGAGGCCGGCGATCAGGTCCAGGTAGGTGCGGACCTGCTTTTCGTAGGCTTCCTTGAGGTCCTTTTCGCCGCGTCCGGCGGCGGCTCCAAGGGTGACCAGGGCGCAGCCGGTGGCCGGTGCGTCGCGGTGCTGGGCGGCGAGGTAGGCGTCGATGAGGCCGGCGCGGGGGGCCTGGTCGTTCTTCCGGGCGGACCGTTCCATCTTCGCCGTGCCCTCGGCGAGTGCGGTGGCGGCGGCCTGGGCGATGAGGTCGTCGCGTGACGAGAAGTGCTTGTAGAAGCCGCCGTGGGTGAGGCCGGCCTCCTTCATGAGGTCCGCGATGCCCGGGCGGTTGAGGCCCTCGGTGCGGACCTTGCGAGAGGCGATGCGCAGGACCCGCTCGCGGGTCGCCGCCTTCTCCGCCTGCGAGTGGCCCATGGCTGGCCCTGCCTTTCGTCGGCGCGGCGCACCTGAATCACCGCGCAACTGGATGATTGGCATCATACATCCACGTGCGGATTCGGCGGTGACCAGCGTCTCCTTGACTTTGTGGATGACTAGAGTAATCCTGATTGTGGATGTCAATCGTCATCCAGATCGGAGTGAGAGCTGTGTCCCCCACCTACGACCCCCGCCACACGGCCGTCCTGCTGGTCGACCCCTACAACGACTTCCTGTCCGAGGGAGGCAAGATCTGGCCCCGGCTGAAGCCCCTGGCAGAGCAGACCCAGCTCCTCGACCACCTGCGCGCCGTGGTCGGCTCCGCCCGCGAAGCCGGCATGCGGGTGGTGTTCGTCCCGCACCGCCGCTGGGAGCCGGGCGACTACGAGGACTGGGACTTCCCCAACCCCACCCAGCTCGGCATCATGGAGCGGCACAGCTTCGCCCGCGGAACCTGGGGCGGTGAGTTCCACCCCCACTTCCAGCCGCAACCGGGCGACATCGTCGCGGCCGAGCACTGGGCGCAGAGCGGGTTCGCCAACACCGACCTGGACTTCCAGCTCAAGCAGCACGGCACCACCCACGTCGTGCTCATCGGCCTGCTCGCCAATACCTGCATCGAGTCCACCGGCCGTTTCGCCATGGAACTCGGCTACCACGTCACCCTCGTGCGCGACGCCACCGCCGCGTTCCTGCCCGAGATGATGCACGCCGCTCACGAGCTGAACGGCCCCACCTACGCCCACGCCATCACCACCACCGACGAGCTCACCCTCGCGTTCAAGGGAGCACAGGCATGACCCTGACCGGCAACCTGCTGATCGGAGCGGCCGAAGTCGCCGCCACCGCCGGCGCCATGAAGGCACTCGACCCCGCAACCGGAGAGCTCATCGAGCCGGAGTTCGCCTTCGGTGGTCCGGCCGAGGTCGACCGCGCGGTCCGCCTCGCCGACGAGGCCTTCGACAGCTACAGCCACACCGGGCTGGCCGAGCGGGCCGCGTTCCTCGACCTCATCGCGGACAAGCTGGAGGCGGTCAAGGACGAACTCGCCGCCCGCACCGCGCTGGAGACCGGCCTGCCCGCCGCCCAGTTCGAAGGCGAAGCGACCCGCACCGCAGGCGTGTTCCGCAAGTTCGCCACCGTCGTCCGGCAGGGCCGCTTCCTGCAGGCGACCATCGATCCCGCCCAGCCGGACCGGCAACCCACCCCCCGCCTGGACCACCGGCTCCAGAAGATCGCCCTGGGACCCGTGGTGATCTTCGGCGCCAGCAACTTCCCCATCTCGTACTCCGTCGCCGGTGGCGACACCGCCTCCGCCCTGGCCGCCGGAGCCACCGTTATCGTCAAGGCCCACAACGCCCATCCGGGCGCCTCGGAGATCCAGGCCCGCGTCATCCAGGAGGCGGTCGCCGAGTCCGGACTCCACGAGGGTGTCTTCTCCCTGCTGCGCGGCCCCGGAAACGACATCGGCGAAGCGCTCGTGGACCACCCGCTCGTCCGGGCCGTCACCTTCACCGGCTCCGAGGCCGGCGGCATGGCCCTCTACCGGCGGGCCCAGCGGCGGCCCGACCCCATCCCCGTCTTCACCGAGATGACCAGCGTCAACCCGACGTTCGTCCTGCCCGCCGCCCTGGCGGCCCGCGGCGCGGAGATCGGCAGCAACCTGATCCAGCGCGCCATGTACAACGTCGGCCAGGCCTGCCTGAAGCCGGCCATCCTCCTTGCCGTCGACGGGCCCGGCTTCCAGGAGTTGCGCGAGGCGGCGGCAGCCGAGGTGGAGAAGGTGGCCGCACGCACCATGCTCACCCCCGGGATCCACGACGCCTACACCCGCAACGTGCAGCGACTGGAAGGCAACGGCGCCACCCGGATCGGCGCGGGCCCGACCCCCCTCCGGACCTGGGACGGCCAGTCGCTGCTCTTCGAGGCCACCGGTGACCAACTGCTGGCCGAACCGGAGCTGCGGGAGGAGGTCTTCGGCCCCGCCGTCCTTCTGGTCAGGCTGACCGGAGTGGAGCAACTGCTCGAGGTGGCCCGCGCCTTCCGGGGACAGCTCTCGGCCACGATGCACGCCGAGACGCCCGACCGCGCCGCAGCCCAACGGCTCCTGCCGATCCTGGAGCGCCGCACCGGCCGCATCGTCTTCAACGCCTTCTCGATCCCGCAGGAGGTCACCTACGCCTCCACCCACGGCGGCCCGTTCCCGGCCACCTCCGACAGCCGCTTCACCTCCGTGGGCATGGGCGCGATCGAGCGGTTCCTGCGCCCGGTCACCTACCAGGGCTTCCCCGACGAACTGCTGCCGGAGCCGCTGCGCGAGGCCAACCCGCTGCACCTGTGGCGCCTCCACGACGGCGCGCTCACCCAGCACTGACTCTCGCGACGGGCCCCGTTCCCCCTCCCGCAACGGGGCCCGTGCCACCTCGCGAAATGAAAGAGGCCCCTTGCATGACCGCCACCGACCAAGCCACCGCGAGGATCGAACGCGAGGCCCGCGAAGAGGTCCGCGAGAAACTGCTCGGCGCATGGCAACTCGTGTCGTACACCGCCACGGGCACCGACGGAGACGTCATCCACCCCCTCGGCCCCGCACCATACGGGCTGATCGTCTACACCCCCCAGGGATACATGTCCGCGCAGCTGGGCCGTGGCGACCGCCCGCCCACGAGCTCGGCACGGCTGGAGGACGCCTCGGCCGAGGAACTGGCCCACTCAGCGGCCGGCTACGTCGCCTACGGCGGTCCGTTCGAAGTGATCGACCCCACGACGGTCGAACATCATGTCACCACAAGCCTCTTTCCGAACTGGATCGGACGGCCCCAGGTGCGAAAGGTGAGCTTCGAAGGCGCCCTGCTCAAACTCAGCGTCGCCACTCCCACCCGGCTGTGGGGAGCACAGCGCACAGCGGAACTCATCTGGAGAAGGCCGGAGTGACCCACTGCCGGAAGGCAGAGCTGGGAGAAGTCCCCTCACGCGGACGCGCCGCTGATTGTCGTCATGTCGGCAGACCGGGTCACCCATGTCCGGGCCCACCTGCACGGCCCGCCCGGGGCGTCGGGCCAAGACCCGCGTCGGGTGGTGACGAGGGCCCGGGAGATATAGCTTGCAAGAGGACTGTCGCGGGCTGAGGTAGCGCTCGTGACCACCGGTCTTCAGCTCTTTGGACCTCCTGCCGGGAAGGCGCATCCATGAAAGTACAAGGGTCTGTCGCATTCGTGACCGGTGCCAACCGCGGGCTCGGTGAGCAGTTCGTCCGGGCGCTGCTCGACGCGGGAGCGGCCAAGGTCTACGCCGGAGCCCGCGACCCCGCAAAGGTCACCGTGCCCGGGGCCGTACCGGTCGCGGTGGACATCACCGACCACGACTCCGTCCGTGCCGCAGCGGATCAGGCCCACGACGTGACCTTCCTCATCAACAACGCCGGTTCCACGACCCGGGCGCACATCCTCACCGCCGAACTGGACGCCTTCCGGACGGAGTTCGAGACACACGTACTCGGCACTCTCGCCATGAGCAGGGCCTTCGCCCCCCTTCTCGGGCGCAACGGCGGTGGGGCGATCGTCAATGTGCTCTCCGTGCTGTCCTGGGTGTCGATCACGCCCAGTGCCGGATACGCCGCGGCCAAGTCCGCGGAATGGTCGGTGACCAACGCCTTGCGGGTGGCCCTGGCGGAACAGCAGACGCAGGTCACCGCCCTGCATGTCAGCTACCTCGCGACGGAGATGGCAGCGGCCGTCACGGGACCGAAGGCGGATCCCGCCGCGGTGGCCCGCGCGACCCTGGAAGGTGTCGAGGCGGGATTGCACGAGGTGCTCGCCGACGACGTCAGCCGGCGTGTGCAGGCGGCGCTGTCCCAAGGACCCGAGGCGCTGTACCCGCAGCTGCGCGGTGGCCCGTCACTGGTCTGAGCCCATCAGGTGACGGCCGCGTCATCCGGAGTCGTCGTTGCGGAACCGCGGGGCCCATCGGAGGTGCCGACGAACGACAGCCGGCCCAAGCACGCCCCCTCCGGCCTCGTCGGCCAGACCGTCGTGGTGATCGGCGGCAGCCCAGGTATCGGACCCGCAACCGCGCGCCGCGTGTGCGCCGAGATCGGCCAGGTCGTCCTGACCGGACGCGCTGCCGAGCGACCGTGCAGGCCGCGCTCGAACTCCAGCCTGCGGGCACGACAGACTTCGACGCCACTGACACCCGACCGTCGCGGGGAGTCCTTCCGCGATCGACCGACCCGGTCGACCATGTGGTCCTCACAGTCGGCAGCCCTTTCTGCATGCCCCTGGCCGACATGGACCTCGCGGAGGCTCGCCACCACCTCGGTGAGCGCTTGGACATGAACGTCGCTGCCGCAATCTACAGCCGAGACAAGGTCCGGCCCGAAGGCACGCGTTGTTCCTCGGTGGCACGGGCACGCGACGCCCCGGTTGGGTTTGACCGTCGCGTCCACGCTGACCGCGGCTCTTCCCGCCCTCACCGCCAACCTGGCGCTCGAACTCGCGCCGATCCGTGTGAATCTCATCGCCGCCGGCTTCGTCGACACGCCCCTGTCCGCCTCGCTCCTGGACGACCAGCTCGAAGCCCGTCGCGAGGAACTGCGTGCCGCGCTGCCCGTCCGCCGGTTCGTCGGCCCGGAGGACGCGGCAGCCCTGACCACGGACATCATGTGCAATGACGCATTCGCGGGCGCGACGTACGACATCGACGGCGGCGAGCAGCTCCTCGCCCACTGAACGAGCGCATACTCCGCCCGGCCACCCGGGAGTCGAACGCCGTACGACCGTAGCGGCAACATGTGCGGGTCCGCTGTCAGAGGTGGGTCTCACGGTTGAGCCTGCCGAGACGGTCGCCCATGTGCGGCTCCAGATCGCTTCGCTTCCCCAGGCCCTTTTGGGCGACGCCGGCGAGTCGCCGCCGAGCGCCGGTCGGGCCGCAGACGCCCAGAACGCGTGGGATGTCGGGGGCAGAAGGGCATGCGCAGGCTGCGAGACCTCTCCGACGTAGCCCTTCACCTCGATGAGCGTCGCCTCGTCGAAGGAAGCGATACGGCGGGCCATGGAGCCGACCAGATCGTCGAGATCGGCGTCGGCTACGGCTCTGTTGACGTAGCCGTAGCGTTCTGCGAGCTCTGCCGCGTAGTGGGAAGAAATCCGGCTCGGCGCTCTGGAAGACCACAACGCGGACCTCGCGGTCGTTCTCCAGGCTTTCGACGAGCGCTGCGGCCTCACCGACGGTCCCGGCATCGGTGAGGTTCAGGGGGCGGGTGCTCGGGAAAGTGACCTGCCAACGGTGCCGGTCGGATCCGTCGATCTTGAAATGAGAATGCCAACCTCGCATGGTCTGGATTTCCAACCCAGCGATACGCTTGAGGCATGACGAAACGGATGGCGTCGGGCGCGGACAGCGGGCAGCGCTGCTCGATCGGCCGGGCCCTGGAGGTTGTCGGGGATCGATGGAGCCTGCTCATTCTGAGGGAGGCGGTACAGGGGGCCACGCGCTTCTCGGAGTTCCGTGAGCGGCTTCATGTGGCCAGCGACGTGCTGACTCAACGGTTGGGTGTCCTGGTGGACGGGGGTGTGCTGGAGAAGCGCCCGTACCGTGAGGACGGGGCGCGGACTCGCATGGCCTATCGCCTGACCCCGGCCGGCCGTGACCTGATCGTGGTCATCGGCGCCCTTCAGCAGTGGGGTGACCTGCACCGACCCCATCCCGACGGCCCTCTGGTGCACCGAGCGAGCCGAGCGACCGGGCGCCCTCTCCGCGTCGCCTTCATCGACGACGAGGGCAAAGAATCACCGCTTGACGACGTGCACCTTGCCGCACGGTTCGATCGGCCGCAAGGGCCGGAGGCCTGAAGACCCGCGGTGGCGATGAAGCAGGCTCGGGACCGTGGCGTGCCTGCTGGGCACAGCGCCTGGGCAGCTGCCGCATGACCAGTGCTCCCGCACGAACCACTGCGGTTACCCGCAACGGGGATACCGGTCGCCTGGTGGCGCCCCAGGCCGCGGTGTTCGCTCTCGCTGAGTCCGCCCCGGATGTCGAACTCCATGCCGGCACCCCGTCGCCAGGCCCTCGCCTTGCAGGACCGCCTCGCCCGGCCGGGCAGGTACCTGCCCGCCGGCCCGCAGGTGCTGCCGGTTGAGGTGAAACGGCGCTTTCATTCCACGGCACGAGCACCTGGCCGGTGTGCAGTTCTTCGCTACTCCGGGCGGCCACGAGGCTCTTCCGGGAGCCGGTCGCCATGATCACCTGAGTCTGCGGCCCTTGCTCGGGCCCAGCGAGCGATGAGTGGGAAGCCCGAGGACGCGAACCACCGCGCCCACGGCTTCGCACTGGTGGCCCACTTCACGCTGGGCCCGCCTGTCCGTACGGTGCGAGGGCGGCCGCGTCAGATGACGTCTTGGGCGAGCTCGGTCGGCCGCAGCGCATCGGTCAGGCTGTGCCCGTCGGTGAGGTGCGCGCTCACCGCGGTACTCCCGGTGCGCCCTGGGGAGCGTACGGGCGTCGGCGATGCCGAGGCTTTTGAGCTGCTCCTCGCCGAAGCCGAGGCCGCTGCACCGCGGTCGTCTTCAGCGGCGAGGTCATGCCCGGGCGGGTGCGAGGGGCGCCGCGTCGAGCAGTGCGGCAGCAGCGGTGCGGGCGGTCGTGGCGGCCGAGGGGTCGCGATCCATCCGCGCGGACTGCTGAGCACCGTCGTAGAGCAACAGCAGTTGGCGGGCCAGGCCCTCGGGATCGGCGTATCCGGACTGCGCGGCCAGTTCGGCGAACAGGCCGCGCACCCAGTTCCGGTACGTTTCGGCGGCCCGGCTGATCGCACTGTCCTCGGGCACCTCGGCGGTGGCCCGGACGAAGGGGCAGCCGTTGTAGCCGGGACGCGTGCACATCTCGCCCTGCGCGTCGAAGACGCCGAGCAGCTTCTCGCGCGGGGTGCGGAAGCGGGTCAGGGTCTGGGTGATCCGGTCCCTGATGCGGACGCCGCGCAGGTCCAAGTAGGCCGTGATCAACTGTTCCTTGCTGCCGAAGGTGTTGTACAGGGACGCCTTGGCCACACCGGCATGCTCGATGACGCGGTCGATGCCGACGGTCTGCACGCCCTCGCTGTAGAAGAGCTCGTCAGCGGCGTCGAGCAGGCGATCACGCGCGGACGGCTTCTTCGCCGATCCGATAGCCATGGCCCTCACCCTTTCAGACAGACCTGTTCAGTTTACCCTTGCGAGAGTGCTGTCGGCCGCGCGGCCGCGCAGCAGGCCGGTCAGGGCCGCGACGGCGAGCAGGATGACGGCGATGCCGTACTCCCTGGCGGTCACCACCAGGCCGCCGCCATGCACGACCAGCAGGCCCGCGATCACTGCGGGCACACCCAGGCCCAGGTACGACACCACGTACAGGACAGACAGCACGCCGGCCCGCTCATGCGGCCGGACCCGCGGTATCACCATCCGGATGCCGCCCTGGAACCCGCTGCCGAAGCCGAAGCCGGAGATCGCGCCGCCAACGAAGAACCCGGTGGCGGAGAGCGCGCCGCCGGTGCCGGAGGCGAGGGAGAGCAGGCTGACCGTCACGCCGGCGATGAGTGTCGCGGCGCCGAGCAGCATGACCCTGTGTGTCGGAGTCCGCCGGAGCACCACCACGGCCATCCCTGCGAAGGCGGCGAGCACGAACAGCGGCAGTCCGCCCCACACGACGGAGGTGGAGTGCACGAGGGACCGGGTGAGGGCCGGCCCCAGCGCGCCGTAGAGGCCGGTCAGCGCCCACACCGCGAACAGCATGGGAGCGGCGATCGCCACCGAGGTCCGGGCGGACCTGGGCACTCTGACCTCGGGGGCCATGCTGGCCACCGCGCCCGGCTTGCGGCTCACCGTCTCGCGCAGGGGGAGGACGGCCAGGGCCTGCAGGAGGAACACACCGAGCAGGACGAGGTAGACCAGGTGGGTGGGGGCCGGCAGGTACTGCACGATCAGCCCGGACGCCAGGGCGCCGCCGGCGGTGCCCATGGCGGGTGCGAAGGAATTCAGGAAGCCGCCTCTGTGCGGGTGGATGTCGAGCATCCCGGCGCCGAGCGCACCGACTGCCGCACCGGTGCTCACGCCCTGCAGGATGCGGGCCGCGAGGAGTGCGTCCACTCCGCCGGCGGTGATGAACACGATCATCGCCGCGGATTGCCCGATCAAGGCCGCCAACAGGACCGGCCGTCGGCCCACATGGTCGGAGATCCTGCCGAGGACCAGGAGCGAGATCAGCACGGCCACCGCGTAGACACCGAAGACGACGGTGATGGTGACCGGCGAGAAGCCCCAGCGCTGCTGGTAGATGGCATAGAGGGGGGTCGGGGCACTGGATGCGGCCAGCAGCGACACGAGGATCGAGGCCAGCAGAGCGAGGGAGGCGGCGGGGCCGGGGGCCCGCCGGTGCGGGATGGCGGGTGCCGGGGACGGAGACTGCTGGAGCGAACGGGGCGTGGCAGCGGTCCGGGAGTCGGGCGGCGCGGGGATCATGGATCACTCTCCGGCTAGGTGGCAATGCCCTGCCCAACACTAGACAGACCTGTCTGATTCCAGATGTGGCCCATCCCACAGGCAGGGGCGACCCGCGAAGCACAGCGCGCCGGCCCGGCTCGACCCGCGTGGCGGGCATCGCGGTGAGCCGCCTCGCCAGATGTCGTCGACCCGATCGCCTCGGCGGCGACAGGGCGTACAGCTCCGGCCGCAACCGCCGCTACCTGCACCGACGCCACATCAAGCACACCGCCGACGGATCAGCGGCCAACCGCAAACCGGGGGCGGCGAAGGCCGTCGGCCCGCCGGGAGCCACATGACGGACGCTGCCGCCCAGGCCTGGGAACGGACAGTGAACTGGGACTGGCTCCCCGGTCGTTGCAATGAAGGCGAACATGTCCTTGGCGACCGCTCGAGCAGCCTCCGCACCGTAGTGATCTCCGGCGGGCTCCAAGCGCAGGTCGATGCCCGCACTGACGCCTGCGGAGGTCACCATTCGCCCGTGCGCATGAACATCGCGTCCGGTTCGACCCGCAAGGAGGGGAAACGCAGGGCCAGTTGCTGCGGGTGCCTCCGGTGTCTCGTGGCGGGACGCCCATCCAGTAGTCCGGACCCTGCCAGGAGGAACGCTCCCTTGCGCACCGATGCCGTGCAGCGGGCTCCTGCAGTCCCCGGACGCCGGCCAACGACCGGCCTGCGGCAAACGCCCGCTTGCGATGCCCGCCCCGTCACCGGCACCAGGGCCACGACCGGCGAACTCCCATCTGGTAGCCACAGCCTCCCACCACAGGTGAGGGGCCCTGCCGTTGGTGTGCGTTCCGGGAGGGGGCCGTGGAATTTTGACGACCGGTCGACTACTTTTGCGGGGGGCTGGCTCACCGTGTCGGCCGTTGCCGCCGTGGGAAAAGAGGGTCGTCATGAGCATTCCCGGCCAGAAGGTCGCCGTTGTCACCGGAGCGTCGCAGGGCATCGGCGCGGGGCTGGTGGGCGCCTACCGCAAGCTCGGTTACGCCGTGGTCGCGACGTCGCGCAGCATTGCCGCCTCGCAGGACCCCGACGTCCTCACCGTGCGGGGCGACATCGCCGACCCGGCCACCGCAGAGCGCGTCATCGCCGCCGGGCTCGAGCGCTTCGGTCGCATCGACACCCTGGTCAACAACGCCGGCATCTTCGTCGCCAAGCCCTTCACCGAGTACACGCAGGAGGACTACGACGCCGTCACCGGCATCAACCTGACCGGGTTCTTCCGCACCACCCAACTCGCCGTCGAGCAAATGACGCGTCAGGGAGGCGGGCACATCGTCCAGATCACCACCAGTCTGGTCGACCACGCGCACTCCGCCGTCCCCTCGGTCCTGGCCTCCTTGACCAAGGGCGGCCTGCAGTCCGCCGCCAAGGCACTGGCCATCGAGTACGCCACCCGCAACATTCGCAGCAACGCCGTCTCGCTGGGCGTCATCAAGACACCCATGCATCCGCAGGAGCACCATGAGGCCCTTGCGGCGCTGCACCCGGTCGGCCGGATGGGGGAGGTGGACGACATCGTGAACGCGGTCGTCTACCTCGAGAACGCCCCCTTCGTCACGGGCGAGATACTGCACGTCGACGGCGGCCAGAGCGCCGGCCACTGAGGCGTCGTCGGCCCTGGCATCTGCCGGATCCCCAGCGGCCGTGGCACGCTCGGTGTGGACGGCGTGCGTGGGGAAGCCAGGTTCTTCTCCTGCTTCTTCCAGTCCGAGGGGCCTCTTGCCCCGGCCGTCCTGGACCAGCACCGACAGATCCAGCGGCGGCGACCGGGTCGACAAGGTCATCGTCGAAGTCCGTCCTGAACGGGGCAGCCACCGCCCCCCAATGCCCCCGCCGGGGTCCTTGCTCCCTACCTGGAGGTTTCATGAGTGCCAAGATCGCTCTGTCGACATGGCCGACGCCGCTCGAGCCGATGCCCAGGCTGGCGCGGGCACTGGGGCTGGGGGAGGGCGATCTGTGGGTCAAGCGGGACGACCTCACGGGCCTGGGAGGCGGGGGCAACAAGGTCCGCAAACTGGAGTGGACCGTGGGAGCAGCCCTCGCGGAAGGCGCGGACACACTGGTCACCACCGGTGCCGCCCAGAGCAACCACGCCCGTCTCACCGCGGCAGCCGGAGCACGCCTCGGCTTGAACGTCGTACTCGTCTTTTCCGGCACGCCGAAGAGCGCCGAGCGCGGATCCGGCAACCTCGTTCTGGACAGCCTCTTCGGAGCGAGGATCTTCTGGGCCGGGGACGGTGAACCCAGCACACTGGCCCAGGCCGCCGACGACGTGTGCGAACAACTGCGCCGGGAGGGAGCGCGCCCGTACGTGATCCCGTTCGGCGGCTCCAGTCCTCTCGGAGCCCGGGGATACGTTGACGCTGGCAACGAACTGCTCGCTCAACTCCCCGGGGTGCGTCACGTCGTGGTGGCACTGGGCTCCGGGGGCACCATGGCGGGACTGATCGGCGCACTGGGGGAGGAGCGTGTGCTGGGCGTGCACTGCGGGGCGGTGGCCGAGCCGGCCGCTGCCGTCTCCGACCTCGCGGATGGGCTCACCGGGCGCAGCGTCACCCCAGGAGCGCTCCGCATTCGGCCGGATCAGGTGGGCTCAGGATACGGAGTCCTGCACGAGCCCGTCCTCGACGCCATGCGGACCGCCGCGACCCTGGAGGGCATCGTCCTGGATCCGATCTACAGCGGACGGGCCATGGCTGGGCTGATCCAGGCGGTACGGGACGGTGACGTCCGACGGGGCGAGCGCACCGTGTTCCTCCACTCCGGCGGACTTCCGGGGCTGTTCGGGCACGCTCAGACAGTGCACCGATCTGTCGCCGCCCTGCGCGCTTTCAGGGCCGTGTGAGCCTTCGTCGCGGCGCGGGGATGATCCGCCGGGGCACTGGTGACGGCGGCCTGCCGCCCGACGTCCCCGGCCGCCGGCGTCACCTCGGTGGCTTGAGCCTGTGAGGATGCCGCCAGGGGGTGTCACCGGCCTCGGAGCCTTCCGGCGGGCCACTGGCGGGGCTGCCCTGGCCGCCTTGGAGGGGCAACGTGGCGCGGAGCCCGCGGAGGGTCGGGCCCCTGACAGAGTGAGCGGGTCACACGGGCGCTATGCGCTCCAGCACCCGGGCAGCCGCAGCGACGTCACAGCCTTCAAGGCGGGAGAAAATATGACGCCGCACACTCGCGAGATTCGTCGGCCAGGCCTGCTTCAAGCGCGTCCAGCCGGCACTGGTGAGGACGGCGAGCCACGCCCTGCCGTCGTCCGGACACTTCTCACGCAGCACGAGGGACTGCTCCTCCAGGCGCTTCACGACTCTGGTCATGCCGCTCAGCGACAGCCCGCACGCGTTGGCGAGGTCACTCATCCGCAACTGGTTGTGCGACGCTTCGGAGAGGTGCATCAGCACCGTGTACTCAATACCGGTGATGTCCTGCTCCGCAACCATGTCGGCGTCGACGACGCGAGGCAGGTATGCCATCACTCTCCCGAGAGCGCGGAGGAACGCCTCCTCGTCGAGGTTGAGGGGCTTGATCGTCGTCGCGTCTGCCATGGGCACATTGTAATTGGCCACAACTTACCGCTCGGCCGGTCGGCTGTCCGAGTCGCACCCGCGTCAGGGCAGCGCGTATCCCAGAGGCTCCCTGTCGACTGCATCCGGGTCGGCCGCGTCGCATTCGACGAGACCGTCGGTGTACAGCATCAGGATCGATTCGCTCTCGACAGAGTGGACGCCGGTGGCTACAGCGGCCAGCGGGGGCTTCCCACGGGACCGTGGGCGGACAAGCGCACCACGGTCCACTTCACCGCCGACACCTCATCCACGTGGGGGACTCTGAAACTCGAAGTCGGATACACCCTAAACGGTGGTAGAGGACAACCCGTCCAAGCACCGGCGAACCAGCGCACGAAGTCCCAGGCCGGGAGCCAGTTCGCACCCCGCCTCGCAGCACCACCGACACGTCAGGACCGTCCAGCATGCCGAGGACGCCATCGCCTTCCTCGACCACGCGGCCCGGCGGGGAAGCGCACGCGGGTGGCGGCGCGTGATCGGGCCATACTGCTCGGACATGGACGCGTCGGAAGGGCATGCGCCACGATGCGCATCGTCTCCCGCGTGTCGGCGTGGTCAGTCGTCGCTGTCAGGGATGGTCAGCACGCGCAGCGCCTCCAGGTAGATCCACACCAGTGTGGCGGTCAGACCGAAGGCGGCCAGCCACGACTCCTCACGTGGCGCGCCGTAGGCGATCGCGTCCTCGACCTGCTTGAAGTCCAGGGCCAGGAAGCACGCGCCGAGGAGGATCCCGGCGGCACCGAAGGCGACGCCGAGGCCGCCGCTGTCGAATCCGAGACCGTTGCCCGCGCCGGAGGTGGAGAAGAGCAGGTCGACGACCATCAGCAGGAGAAAACCGGTCACGGCGGCAGCGACGAACCCGGCGAACCTGCGGGTGACGCGGATCCAGCGCATCCGGTACGCGAAGAGCACGCCCGCCGACACCGCGAAGGTACCGAGGACCGCCTGGACGACCACGCCCGGCGCGAGATACGTCGACGTCGCGCTGGAGACGACACCGAGGAAGACGCCCTCGAACGCCGCGTATCCGAGGATCAGCGCGGCAGAGGCCGCCTGCCGGAACGCCTGGAGGAGGGAGAGGACGAAGGCGATGACGGCCGCGCCGGCGGCGATGCCGTAGGACCGGCCGACGTCCGCGTCGTCGACGGGCAGCAGGAGCCAGGACAGCACCGCCGTCAGGGCCACCGTGCCGAGGGCCGTCGCGGTGCGGACGACCACGTCATCCATGGTCATCGCGGAGGGGACGGCCTGAGCCTGCTTGACGAGGCTGAGACGTCCGGCGGCGTAAGGGTTGGTCAGATGGTCTTCCGCCAACCGGGCTCCGACTGCGACACCCTCCCGATGGCGTACGGCGGCATCCGCCCGGGCGGCATCACGGCTGAAGCCCCGGCGGGAGAAGACCGGGTTGCTGGTTCTCACGTGGTTCCTCCTCGTCCGCCGCACACACGGCGGTGCCATGCGTTGTTGCCGGTGTGTGTCCGCGTACGTATGACGGCGGTGGCCGGCCAGGCCGATGGCGTTAGCCATGCATCACCACTTTGACAGGTGATGCGTGGTGAGGCAAGCGGCGAGTCTTTCCGAGGCAGGTCGGGTGAGAAGTGGCATGCTCGCGGCAGCAGTAGCAAGGGCCTTGGCGCCGACGCGCTCGTCACGTCCGGCGCTGCCCGGGGCAACCACGCACGGCCCGCCGCGGGCGCCCGCCTGGGTCTCGACATCGTGCTGGTCTTCCCCGGCTCCCCTGATGTGGTCGCTGCCCTCGGATCCGGTGGAGTGATGGTGGGCCTTGTTGCCCGATGTGGGCGGCCTGTCCGGGCTCTTCGGGCATGGGCAGACGACGCGGCACCGCAGGACGCCGCCGCAAAGGCGCTTCGCTCGACGGCGAGCGCGGGTCCTGGTGATGCGACGGGAGTGCCTGTCGCTGTGAGGACGGCGTCGGCGGACGCGCATACGGCGCCCTCCAGCACCCGGCAGGACGCCCACCAGTCCAGAGACGAGCGCCCACGGCTGCGCCGCATCCGCCTTCCCGGCACCGTCATGCGGACGTCCCCAGCGGCTGCCCGGCCGCTGCGCGAGGAGAGCGCGGACTCCGGCGAAACGGACACGACTCAGCCGTCGTGAAGTGAGCCTGGACAAGACGCCATCTTCCGGCCACGCGTCACGAGGCGTGCGCGCCCTCAGCGGTGCTGGTGGGCTGACTCGGCGTCAGCGGTCGGAAATTCGTGTGGTGATCTCCTGACGGACGTCCACTTGCTCTCAAGGCGGGCGTCGCTGCCGGCCGGTGCGAGCGCATCGCCCGCGACGGACTGGACGTACGGCTGGTTGCCGGGGAAATCAAGGGCTGGGCACCGCACAGGCAAAGCGGTCCAATCGACCATCACCCCGAACGACCCGTCCGATGAACCGCCCCAGCCCACCCCACCATGACCCGCACCGCAAGCGCTGCTCGGCGTCGGCTACTTCGCGGCGGCCACTACATGCTTGCGGATGTGCTCTGCCCAGGTCTCCGGGGAGTCAACGGGGCTGAAGTGCCCGGTGTTCTCCATGTAGTGGAGGTCGTAGTCGCTGTAGTAGTCGTCGAGCGTGTCGCTCCATTCCGTGGGGAAGAGCGCGTGCAACCACGTCGATACGTAACCTGGATTCGCCGATGAGCTGACGCAATGTAAGCATGGGCCATCCTTTTGCTCGTCACCTGACATCGGATCGTTCGCCTTTTGGTTCCTCACGATGGAAGAACGAATCTTGAAGACTCGACCCGCTCCCGATCCCCGACCAGCAGCCTCGCGATGGGCGCTTCCCCTCGCTCTCCTGGGTGCCTTCGGGGGATTCACCAGCTTCTATCTGCTGCTTTCTGTCGTGCCGGAATACGCTCTCCACGGCGGGGCAGGCCCCAGTGGCGCTGGCCTGACCACCGGTGCGCTCATGACAACAACCGTTGCTGTGCAACCACTGGTACCGCGCCTCCAGAGGGCGCTGGGCAGGTCCTCAACCCTAGTTCTCGGAGGAGTCCTGCTCGGACTTCCATGTCTGGCCATGAACCTGTCCGATACCCTGCCCCTGCTCCTAGTGCTCTCCTTGCTGCGGGGCTGCGGGTTCGGCATCGTCGTCGTCATCAGCGTCGCGGCCGTCGCCGACCTCACGCCAACCTCCCGATGGGGACGCGGGCTTGGACTATACGGAGCTGTAGTAGGCGCCGCAGGAATCATCGGCTCCCCCTTGGGCCTGTGGATGGTCCACCAAAGCGGTTACACCTCAGTGTTTTCCGGCGGAGCTCTAGCAGCGGTGGGCGTTCTCATGGCCGCCGTGGGAACGGCGCTGCCCCATCCTGCGACAGAGCGCCGAAACGTCCCTCTGCGGAGCGCGGTGCGCAGTCTGACCCTCCCGTTTCTGGTCGAAGCAACAAGCACCACGGCGTACGGCGTCGTCTTCACCTTTCTGCCGTCGGCCCTGCAGGCCGCACCAGCCTGGACCGCCCCCGTGGCACTGCTAGTCGTGCAGGCCACTTGCATGATTACCCGGCTGCTGTCCGGAGAACTCATCGACCGCCTTGGTGGAGCCGCCCTCCTCGTGCCCGCCATCGCCATGGCCGCCGCCGGCGTGTGCGGCACGGCCTTTCCCCACCATCCCGGCATCGTGATCGCGGGGGCCGCCCTGTTCGGCGCAGGATTCGGCGCAATCCAGAACGCGACCCTCGTCGTCATGCTACGTGCGGCACGGCACGTCAGCGTCGAAGTCGGGAGTGTGGCCTGGAACTTGGCCTTCGACGCCGGCACGGGGGTAGGTGCCGTCGCCGGAGGCCTGGTCCTCAGCGCGGCAGGCCACCCCACTCTGTTTTGGGCCACGGCAGCCCTCCTCGCTGCCTCTATCGCCGCTGTCCGCCGTAACGGAGCGCCTGGGCACACACCCGAGACTGACCCTGAACCCCATGTATAAGAGGACGCTTTGAGGACCCGTGAGGCGGGTCAGCGGGCGAAGCCGTTCCCGAACTCGGCGTCTGTGACGGGAGAGCCGAGCGTGGCGGGTCCGAAGGCGACCGAGCCGGAGGGGGTCGGGCCGGTGCTGGTGGAGCGGAAGCCCCAGACGGCGCCGTCGGAGGTGTCCTCGCCGGGGGCGCCGGCGTACAGCTCGGCGCGGCCGTCGTGGTTGGCGTCGACCAGCGCGGTGCGGCTGGCGAAGATGTCGTTCCGCTCGGCGGTGCCGGGCACGCCCGTGGTGTTCTGGTTGAAGGACACCGCGCCGCTGCCGGTGAGGCCGGACGCGCCGCCGCGCAGCACGGCCACGGCACCCGCCGAGGCGACCGAGCCCACGTCCTCACCCGGGGAGCCGACTGCGACGTCGGCGTAACCGTCGCCGTTGGCGTCCGCGACGGAGATGCCCAGGCCGAAGTCGTCGCCGTACTCGGATACTCCGGGCACACCCGCCGTGTTCTGGTTGATCGACGTCGTACGGGAGGTGTCGGGCCCGTTCGCCGAGCCGTACACCACGCCGACCTGGCCGCCGAGGAGCGCCGGGTCGGTGGAGTCCTCACCGTGGCCGTCGAAGGGGCGGCCGATGACGAGGTCGGCGTACCCGTCCTTGTTCACGTCACCGATGCCGAGGCTGGAGCCGCCGGGCACGTTGGTGCCGTCGGCCTGCTTCAGGATGACCGGTGCGCTCAGGCCCTGCCCGGTGCCGTGGAGGTAGGCGACGCGGTAGGCGACGCCCGGCGTCTCCTCGTCGCTGCTGTGGATGAGCGCGACGAGGTCGGTGATGCCGTCGTGGTCGACGTCCCCGGCGGCGACGTCGTCGGTGCTGTAGCCGATGTCGGGGTCGGTGCCGAGGTCGAAGGAGAGGCCCGTGGACCCCGCGGCGCCGGCGGTGCGGGTGAACGGGCCGGTCAGCAGGCGCTCGTCAGTGGCCACGTCGAGGTGACCGTCGCCGTTGAAGTCGCCGACGGCGGGGTGCCGGGGCTGGACCTGGTTGGACATGTCGCCAGCCGCCACGACCCTGCCGCCGGACAGTCCCGTCTTCCCGCCCCAGACGACGGTCAAGGTGCCCGCGTTCTGCACGGACCCGACGTCCTCGCCGCTCGCGCCGACGACCAGGTCCGTGTACCCGTCGCCGTCCAGGTCGCCGAGGGCCAGGCCCCAGCCGAACCAGTCGTCGGTCTCGGCGACGCCGGGTATGCCGGCCGTGTCCTGGCTGATGGTCTGCCGGTGCCCGGTGTCCAGCCCCGTCGCGGAGCCGTACACGACGCTCACGTACCCCGCACGGCTGTGCCCGCCGATCATGCCCCACGGGGCGGCGACGGCGAGGTCCGCGTACCCGTCGCCGTTGAAGTCGGCACGCACGCTCTGCGCACCGGATACCTGCGTGCCGGCCGCGTGCGCGCTCACCGGGCCGACGACGGCTCCGGCGACGGCCACGGAGGCCACGAGCCCGAGACGGGAACGAAACGTGCGCTTGCTCATGTGGTGTCCCAACCCCTGCGATGGAAGAGCCCTGGCCCGACGGAGGAGCCAAGATCCTCACGCCGTCGCCAGCACGACTCCCCAGGTGACGGCAGGGTTGTCCTGAAGACGGCGGGAGTTCCAGATCCACTTTCGCAACAGACCCTAACGGGGCTTGCGGGGTCGGTGAGACTCGGTGCCGTAGCCGCCAGCAGGTGAGCACTTTCGCCGCCGGAAGCAATGGGCGGGCGTACGAGGCCGCGCTGTAGGCCACGGCAGCGCGGACTGGTCGCCCGCGAGGCCAACCCGGCCGACGCCCGTAGCACCCTCGTCCGCCTGCTGCCTGCCGGACGCCGGGCGGTCGAGGAAGCGGCACCCCAGCACGTGGACAATGTGCGCCGGTACTTCATCGATCTGCTCGCCCCTGACGAGCTCGACACCCTTGCCGCCATCCATGAACGCATCCTCCGCCGGCTTGTCGACGAAGCCGCCCAAGATGACGGCACCGCCGAAAGCTGAGCGGCCGGCCGAGCGACCCGATGGGCACCCGCCACCCACCCCCGCCCGTCAGGGCGGAGTCGGGGAACGGCCTCACCGTGTTCGCCACCGTCGCCCGCCAGTCGCCTGCGCCCCAGGCGGCAAGGGTGAGGGACGGCCGAGCCTAGGGCAGTTCTGATGGCTCTTGGCCGGAGATCATCCGGCCGATTGGCGCGCGCGAGGTGACTCGTGAGGCGCCGACCGCCTCACCGGACTCGTCCGTAACCGTCCACGAGCGCCAGCAGAACACCAGGTTGAGACGCCGTGGCAGAGTCTCGTCGCCCGCCTGGTGGAGGTGGTGCTGGAAGAGAGGGCCTGGGCCGCTCGCGCGGCGGGTTCACGGCCAAGCTCCACCTGAGCGCGGACGGCCGCTGTCGTCCACTGTCCCTGGTAGTCACGCCAGGGCAGCGAGCGGACTACACCCAGTTCAGGCCGGTCCTGGAGAAGATCCCGCGTTCCCCGACTCGGGACGGGCAGGCCCCGCAACAAGCCGGACAGCCTCACCGCGGACAAGGCCTACAGCAACGGACCCTGCCGCGACTACCTGCGCCGCCGCGGCATCCGGCACACCATCCCGGAGAAGGCCGACAGTCAGGCCGCCCGCCTGCGCAAAGGCTCGCGCGGCGGACGGCCGTCAGATTTCGACGAAGAGCGGTACAAGAAACGCAACACCGTCGAACGGGCCATCAACAAGCTCAAACACGCCCGAGCTGTCGCCACCGGATACGACAAACGCGGCTACGTCTTCCTCGGCACGGCCACCGCAGGAGCCCTCGCGATTTGGCTCCGTACATGACCGCGCTTTACGGCGTCAGGTCACCGACGCGCCGGGAGCCAGCGCCAAGCCAGAGGTCGCGAGAAAGGCTTCAAGGCTGATGACTCCGCTGCCGGTGCCGTCGTCCCATTCGACCAGGAGCTCCGACAGGCCCTCGTTCCAGGCATCTGGTGTGTCGACGTCAGGGCCAGGGTGCCGCTCGACGCAGCCTTCGCCGTGCCGGTACCGGAGGTACAAGTACTGGTCCTCCGCCGTCCAGGCATCCCACTGGGACGGGTCGGCGGAACACGTCTGCACAACCCGCACCAGAATCAGACCCTCAACTTCATCATTCGGTGATGGTCGCGCGGCAAAAACTCCTATTGACCTTGAATGCGTGATGTCGTCATGGTGGCTGGCGTCGGAGACCGGTGCCGGTGAGGCAGCCGTCGAGGACGTCGTGGCGGTACTGAAG
>NZ_JBEYEY010000024.1:0-112185 GCF_040703635.1 Streptomyces sp. NPDC007189 | reverse complement strand
GGCTCAACCACGCCGGATACCTCTGGGCCTTCGCCGCTCCGAACGGATCCCCCGGGGCCAAGGCCCACTACCGCCGCCGTCGCGACGAGCACGGAGACTGGAACGCCGCCGCCCGGAGGAACCTGTTCAACCGAATGCTCGGCCAGCTC
Source organism: Streptomyces sp. NPDC007189 (assembly GCF_040703635.1). Classification (NCBI taxonomy): domain Bacteria; kingdom Bacillati; phylum Actinomycetota; class Actinomycetes; order Kitasatosporales; family Streptomycetaceae; genus Streptomyces; species Streptomyces sp. NPDC007189. Next base: position 112,036 of record NZ_JBEYEY010000024.1, on the reverse strand, counting down.
TACCACTGCCTGCAGAAGCACAAGTTGTTCGACGAAGGCACCGTGTTCCCCATCGAACTCGCGGCTGCCGCTTGACACCTTGGCAACGTGAGGTGTCTGGCGGGTCCTCACCAAGCTGCGCACCGACCCGCCCGCGCCACATACCTTCTGCGCGCCCTGCTTGTCTTGACGAACCTCGAATTGTCTTGACGAACCTCGAAGTCACCCGCTGAAGATCGCCTACCTCACCTGCGCCGTCGGCGGCGGTGGCGTGAGGGAGTCTCGCTGCTGGTCTCGCCAGGTGCGACACGCCGCAAGACGAGCCTCAACCCATGGATCGCTCTCGAGCACGGGAGGCAACTTGGTCTCCTCATCAAGCACGGATCCCGCCAACTGTTGCGCCGTAAGGCCGGTGGTGTCCCTCACATCTGCTCCACTGAGGTCAGCGCCGAGCAGCGTCGCCTCGCTGAGCAGGGCGCCACGCAGATCGGCTCTGGCCATGAGTGCTTGGTCGAGGCATGCTCTCGCGAGGCATGCGTGACGCAGGTCGGCGCTGGTAAGGATGGCACCACTGAGCTCGGCACCCCGCAGATCAGCGCGGCAGAGGTCCGCCCACGTCAGCAGCGCCCGGGAAAGACGGGGTGGAGCAGGGAAGTCGAAGCTGCGGAGCGACAATCCGACAAGCTGCGTAGATCGAAGGTCGACCCGGCGGGCTTCCTCCCGCTCGGGTCGGCGGGCGAGAACCTCTACAGCCGCCCTGATGTCGGCGGAGGGCTCTGTCCCCCACTCGGGTACTGGGCGCGATGTTCTGGCTTCGTCTGAACCGGTCGGCACAGGGGGATCGGTCCTCCGCACCTTTTCACGGATGAATGCGGACAAGACGCTCACCGCTGTGGCGTGTTCCTGAGGTGACTCCGCCATGACGTGCTCCAGGCCGTATATACCGCCCAGCCGTTCTTCGAGCTTGTCGGACGCCAACTGTCCGACAGCCCTGCTGAACCGTTCGGTCACCTGCCCACGCCGCGACAGCTGATAGGTGCGAGCGGTGTATCCCAGTCCGAACAGTACGGACGCCCCAGCGAACCCGGCCAGCACCGTCTGGCGCACAGCATTCAGCGCGTCGGCCCGGTCTTTGCCATGAAGATCTCCAACCGTGTCACCAGCCACCCACCACGACAGGGGTCCCAGAACTACGAAGATGCCCACGACAACGACAGCCGTCCCCACTGCCAGCCCGAGGGCCGCCCGGTGACGACGTATCAGGCGAACCGAGTGTGATCCGATCCTTGCGAGAGGGCAATTGGCCATGGGGCCTATTCCACCGCACGAAGCCCTGCCAGACGTTGCGTCTTCAGGTTGGCGGAGGTTCGCTCTTGGTCATTGCTCCCTGTGTCCGGCGCGATGGCCTTGCCGGCAGTGCTGCGCGCACGGTCGCAGGCTCACATCGCGATGCGGGGTCAGCCGGGCAGCTCGGTGTGCAGCCGGATCGTGGTGCCCTCTTGGGGGGTGGAGCGGATCTCGACGAGGTCGCACATCTGGTGCACCAGCCACAGTCCTCGTCCGCCGATCTGCGTGCGGGTGGGTCTGGTGCGGCCGGCGAGGGGATCGCTGATGTAGCCGGCGTCGCGGAACTCGCACACCAGGCGATGGTCCTCCCTCCAGGTGCGCAGCACGCCCTGGCCGCCGCCGTGGCGGATGCTGTTGGTGGCGACTTCGGTGGCGGCCAGGTGCAGCTCGCGCAGCCGCCGGCCGCTCAGGCCGAGCAGTTCGGCGCAGGTGGTGATCTTCTCCCGCAGCGCGGGCAGGTCTCCGCTGGCGTAGGCGAATTCCTCGTACGGGTCGCAGGGGTGGGTCAGCGGGGAGAAGTCGAACGGGGCCTGCGGGTCGAAGCCGGTGCAGGGGGCGCTACGGCCGTCGCTGCGGATCTCGGGGTGGCAGCGGGTCATCTGCTCCAGCGCCGCCTGCTCACCAGCGAGGTCGTAGGGGCACAACAGCCACCAGGCCGGACCATTGACGAACGCCCTGTTCAGCAGCCACTCGTGGTAGCGCAGCTCCTCCACCTCGGCGCGGGAGCGGGCCTGGTCCCAAGGGGACTCGCCGATCCCGCGCACGGGCCGCCCCTGCGCGGCATACTCTGCGATCCACTCCTGCCAGGCTGCGATGAGCCGACCCGGATGGTGCGCCAGCGGGCTGGTGTCGACGTACTGCACCGCGTCGTCGTCGGGGATCTGCGCCCGCAGCAAGGACGCCTTGTCCCCAGGGACGGCCACGACGACGGCCTCGCCGCCGTCGACGGCCTCACGGATGAAGCCCACGGTGCCCTCGAGGAACTCCTGCCGGCCGTGGTAGGGGTACAGCTCGTGCCGGTAGCCCTTGCCCGAGGTTTCGGTGCGGGAAAGGGAGGGAGTCACGGCGCCATCACCACCGGAATCGAAGGGTCTGCGAAGCCCGACAGCTCCCAGGCCAGGCGGACGGTCTCGTTCGTCCCCTCCAGCACCACCTTGCGGTCGGGCAAGCGCCTGGCCGCATCGGCCAGCGCGCTCATCCCCGCGGCGTCGAGAAAGTCCAGACCATGGCACAGCAGGCGCACGGTCGCCGTCTGCTCCAGCAGTGTGCCCAGGACGGCGGCGAAGGCCGGCGCCCCGTCCGCGTCGACAACCCCGCTCACAGTCCAGCCGTCCTTCCCCGTCCGGTACACCTGGAATGCGGGGGATGCCGGACGACTGCCCAGGTGGTGCGGGTGTACGCACCCGGCGTGTTCGGGTGCACCAGCGCCGCCGTCGCCGCGCGGGTAGGCGCACACCACCAGAGCTCCGCTGTCCGCGGCGAACTCCTCCAGATCGAGCTCGCTGCGCAACAACCGCTCCGCGCTGCCCGCGGAACCGTCGCAGGTCGCCTGGTGCAGCACACGCAGCGAACGGTATCCCTCACGCTCGGCGCTGGCGGCCTCACGCCGCACCGCGGAGATCAGAGAGCCGTCCAGCCGCGCGGGATCAAGCACCACCGGCGCGAAGGCAGCACTCGCCCGGGAAGCGGAGCCGATGATCAGCACCTTGTCGCCGAAGAGAGCCCCATCCGCGAGGAACGCACGGCTGCAGTCCACGACGTCATCTGCAACATCCAGCACCTGCAAAACGTGGTCACCGGCCCCGACCTCATCGAGCGTCGCCAACGTGCGTGTGGCTCTCATGCCATCCTCCCCTCGCCCTTCCCAATGCCCACCCTACTGACCAGCACTCACGTGGAACGTTGTGTGCGGTCAGGGGGTGGAAGGGACCGCGCGGCGCAAGGGTTCGAGGTCTCCGTAGAGAGCGGCGTGGAGTGCGGCGGCGAGTTCGCGGGCGCGTTCCTCGCTTTCCACGCCATGTATCAGGAAGTAGACCGGTCCGGCGTAGGCGTCCAGGTCGACCTCGCGGCTGTTAACCAGGCGAGTGATCGCATCCCGGACTGCCTCGTTGACGGCGTCCGCGACCGTGTGGCCGGGACCGGCGGTGAGCGTGTCCGCCTTCACGGTCCACCGCCGGCGTGCTTCGAATTCAATAGCGACGAATACGGCGTTGCGCGCCATCGCGTTGCGGTAGGCGTCGTGGAAGGCATCGGTGCCGGTGCCGGTGGCATCCGGGATCAGGTGGGCGGGGCAAGGAACCGGCATCGGCTGCACGAAGGCAATTGTGCCAAGAGCCGAGATTCAATCGCATCCGCGACCCGCGGGCGCCCGCGGGCACGTCAGACGCCGCCGTCACGCCTCACACGCCCGGTGACGCACCCTTGCGTGGGGCGCGGAACGTCTCGCTGGCGAGGCTGACCCCGGTGGACGGATCAGCACAATCGGTGTGACACTTGCGGCTTCCGGCGCGCTGTAACCGGTGAGCCGTGATCACAGCCGTGCAATGCCCCGCTCCCCCCGTGCGGGGCATTGCGCTCCGGGGCGGGCAGGTGCACTCCCCCGTCGCCTGCCCGCCCCCCTTCCGTAAACGGACGAGACCTGGCAACCAGGGAGCCACGTCGCGCAGCTTGACGTGGTGGTGCTGGGATACGTGGCGCAGCACGCTGAAAGCATGGTCGGGTCACCCAGTGGCAGTGACCCCTTTCGTTGACGTGAAGGCCACCATCGAGACCGTTACGGGAGCAGCCGCTCGCACTGCCCGGCTCGGCGTCGAATCCTCAGCCCGTGACCGCAATCCCTGTCATGGCGGGCTTGTCGCCATCATGGTGAGGTAGACCCCGAATGCCAGGGAGAACGCCGCGGCAGGCGCCATCAGAACGCACGCGTTACGCAAGCGAGCCCTGGAGGTCGCCAGCGCCGCGGGGAGCAGGAGAGGGAAGGCGAGGAAGAGCAGGCGCGGCCTGCTGGTGAAGAAGTGAGCCCCGGCGAGAGCCATCACGATCAGCGTCACGCTGTAGACCAGCAGGGGGAGCGGCTGCCGGTCGAGGAGGCTCAGGACGAACAGGAGCACCGTCCCGGTGACGACGACCGCAGCCGTGTACTGGCCCAACGATCCCTTGGCCAGCATCAGCTGCTTGAGTTTGGCCTCGATGATCCGGGCGATGGCCTCGGTGTAGCGGTCCTGGAAGTCGGGGCCCTCCAGCCTGTCCACGGTCATGGTGTCCATCAGCGCCAGGGCGCTGTCGATCTCGTCCTCGGACACCTCGACCGGCGGCGGGAGCAGCTCGGTCGGATCGCGGATCTCGTCCGGCCAGCGCATCGCGTGCAGGACCAGGACGTCGTCGCGGACCCGCAGCAGGCCTAGTCTCTCCCTGCCGGACCAGGCGTACTTCGCCACCGCCACCTTGCTGGAGCGGCCGAGGGCCTGGACGAGGAGCTTGTACGGCTTGGCCGCGACCTGGCCGGCCGGCTGCAGGTAGTAGCCCTCGGCGATCCGGATCGGGTCGATGAACTCCAAAGGCACGAAGGCGTCGATCTCGATCGCCTTCGCCGTCGGCAGCGGCAGGTTGCTCAGCTCCTCGTCCGTGATCGCGATGACCTGGGTCTTGGTCAGCTCATAGCCCTTGCCGATCTCGGACTGGTCGACCTCACGGTCCTCCAGCTCGCACACCTTCCGGTAGCGCACCCGGCCCATGTCCTGAAGGTGGTACTGATGGAAACGGATCGAGTCGTCCTCCGTCGCGCTGACCACGTTGATCAGCACCGTGACCAAGCCAAACGAGATAGCGCCGCTCCAGATCGTTCGGGGCATGGCGGACCTCCGAAGCAGCCCCGAGCAACAGCAGCCCACGAGCGCCACAGCCCGAACGCATCCACGAAGGCAGCCGGCTCAGCCGAGCGATACGGCGTCCGCCTCTGGTCCACGAGAAGGGCGTTCGGCCTGTTCAGGCGCTGGGATGCGAGGCTTCCTTCAGCTTCCAGCCGCTGCCGCTGCAGCCGTCCTGCAACGGCGGGAACCGATGCCCCTTCACGTCGGTGCTGTACCGGTGGCTTTGCCCGCAGTCGCACTCGTAGATCCCTGAGGCGGGACGATCTCGCCGGGGTGGAAGACCTTGTCGCTGTCGTCGCTCATACGACCTGTGTACGACGCGAGCGGCCACGCGGCGACCGCAGCGCACCGGTCACGTGCGGGAGGGGCTCCGGGGCCGGGCACGGTCCAGGGCCCCTCGTCTGCATACGCGTCCACACGGAGAGGGGATTTGGTACGCGTTGCCATGCCCAACGGGCGGTGGTGCAGAAAGGTCACGCCGTACCCGGTGCCGGGCACGGGAATGTCCACCGGGGCTGTGGGGTCGAACAGCACGTGATGGTGAAGGGGACAGTGTCCCCGGGCCTCATCTAGCGCATGCGGGGACGATCGTTCGGCTGAAGCCCCGCATAGCCTTTCGCCGCGTAGGCGACCGCCCTTCACGATCACACCCCTAGCGGGTAAAAGCGCCGGCCACCATCGGCCCGGGGCTTTTTGCTTCACCCCAGCAGGCCCAGGACCGTGTCCGGACGGCAGTGGACGCACGCAGGCACCTGCCGGCACAGCGCATCGAGCGCCTGCTGCCGGGTCGCCGGGCGGCACCGGCCGCTCTTGGCCACCGCCCAGCAGTCGCCGGTGTGCACGGCGTCCACGTTCCTCCGGTTCAGCCCGTACTGGATCAACCAGTCCGGCAGCGCCGGCCGCATCTCCTCACCCCGGCGACGCTCAGCCTGGCGCCGCTCCTCCTCAGCGATCCAGCGGTCGATCAGCGCCAACTGCCGGACAGCCTGCTGCGCCACGACACGCCGCGCGAAGCGCAGCGCATCAAGACGCGAGAGTGGCTGCTCACCACTTGTCCTGTGACAGCGAACCTTGACCGATTGCCACTGAAGTCTGACCGCCCGGGGGCGCTCTACTGGCGGACCGCCGAGATCAGTCCGCCGGGCCGCTCCTCGCGCTGCGGAGGGGCGCTGATCGGGCGGCCGTAGGCGGCGGCGCGCTCCCGCACGGTATGGCAGCTGGCCTCCCAGCCATGCCCGGCCAGCCAGCCCACCGGGTCGTCGGGCATCTCCGAGACCCACATGGATGCCGCCGATCCCGGCACGGCGTCCGCACCGAAGCGCTCGATCACGCCGCGCGAGCCCAACGTCAGCCCCATCCGACTGCCTGCCGCCGACTGCGCGCTGATCCGGGCCAGCAGCAGCTCCACCGCGTCCTCGGGCAGATAGATCAGCAGTCCTTCGGCGATCCACACGGTCGGCACCGCCGGGTCGTGCCCTGCGGCCGCCAGCGCGCGTGGCCAGTCGTCACGCAGATCCACTGCGACGGTGATCCGCTCGCAGCGTGCGACGGCCCGCTCTTGGCGCAGCACCGAAGCCTTGAAGTCCAGTGGCGCGGCAGTGTCGACCTCGAACAGGCGGGTGCCCTCGGGCCAGTCCATCCGGAAGGCCCGGCTGTCCATGCCGGCGCCGAGCAGCACGACCTGCCGGACCCCGGACGCGGAGGCCTGCTGCAATAGGTCGTCGAGGAACTTCGTCCTGATGACGATGGAGAACGACACGGCCAGCCGGCGGCGGCGCGCGGCCTCGTCATCGGGCTGCGGCGGCGAGGAGGGCCACAGGCCGCCAGCGGTGGCGAAGGCCTGTGCCAGTGGGTCGCGGAACAGCGCGTTCTCCCGCTCGGTCTCCAGCGCCCGCACTCTGGCCACCCCCACCGCCGTGGCCCACACTCCCGACGGCTGCACCCGCTCCTGCTCATCAGTCACCACGCCAGCCTAGGCGGACCGCCCGGCGGCCTGATCTGGGCGGTCCTCCAGCAGCGCGCCTTCAGGCCGGTCGAACCTCCGGTGGCAATCGGTCAAGGTTCGCTGTCACAGGACACCCCTCACCTGCCACTCCCATGCTGGATGTGTCTTTACTTGCCCAGAAATTCGAACAAGCGATCTAATTACGATTATGCACCGCGTGGACTACCTCACCGACACCCAGGAGCGCATCCTGCGCTGCATCCGGCAGGCGATCACCGATCACGGGGAGGCACCGACCGTGGCGGAGATCGGAGCAGCACTCGGCATGCGCAGCCGCGCCAGCGTCCACTACCAGCTGGTGGAGCTCGAGGCGAAGCAGGCGATCGTCCGCGAGCCGCACCGGCCGCGCGGGATCCGACTGGCATGACTGAGGAAGCCGACCGCTATCACCTGCTGCTGTCCCTCGGCGGCCGGCCGGCGCAGCACGGATGGTGGGCGCGCGAGACCACAGCCCGCAGCAAGTTCAACAGGTGGGTGGGATCCGCCGGCACCACGGGGCAGCCGCGGGTCACCCTCACCGACCAGGAGACGGGCGAGGTCCTGGCCGTCTGGCCCGACCAGCCGTAGCCGCCGGCCGGCTACTCGTCGGCCCGGCCCTCTGGGGGGTGGCGTACGGCCTTCTTCACCGCCTGCTCCAGCCCGTAGCGGTTCTCCCCGGTCTTCGCCGCCCGCGCGGTGACGGCCGCCCGCACCGCCGTCGACACCTCAAGCCACCGGCGCCACTGCACCTCGTAGGCCCACCGCCAGGCCCGTGAGCTTCGCATGCTCCCCACCGCGGGTGGGAGCGTCAGCCCTGCGGCGGATATTCGGTGGTGTACTCCTCCACAGGGCCGGCCCGGTCCGCGGCGTACTCCGCGCGCGCCTGGCGGTCTTCGTCGCTGAGCGCGGGATGGACGGGTGGCGTGGCCGGTGCGGGCCACAGTTGGACCAGGTGCCGTTCGCCGTGGTCGCCGATGCCGGGTTCGGGGTCATCCGCGTGGCAGTACAGGCCCATCCGCACCCAGGACTCCTGGTCTGGCGAGGTGGGAAGCGACAGGGGCGGTTCCTCTTTCGGCCAGGCGTCTGTGATCTCGTCGGGATCGAGGGTGGCGAGGTGAACTCGACCGCTCTCGGCGTGCAAGCTGAGCTCCTCCGCCGGCTCCCACGCGTCGTCCGCTTGTGAAGCGGGCTCACTGTCGTGTATCTGGACGGTGAGTTGCAAAGGCCCGGTGTCGGTGGTGGTCAGGACAACGGCGCTCGAGGAACCGGCGGGTCCGCAGCGCCAGCCGTAGGGCGTCTCGTCGGGGTAGTCGTCGTGCTCGGTGAAGCCGATGAGGTATCCGCTTTCGCCGAGGTCGACGGTGAAGTGTGCTTCTTGCACCAGCATGAGGGCTCCCGTTCGCACTGCGAGGGTGCTCCTCCCCGGCGAGCGTGGGAGGAGCACCCTCGGTCTAGCACAGGGTGGTGCGGTGGTTCAGACGATCACGTAGAAGGGGTCGTGGTCCATGACGTGGAAGGCGCGGCGCCAGTTGGTGATGGTGGCTCCCTGGCTGTCGTTCTCGGCCTTCTTCACCCAGGTGATGGTGCGCTGCCGAAAAGGCCGTACGCCGACACCCACGCTGCGGATCATCGCCGAGGACATCGCCGGTAACGCGAACTTCGACGCCTTCACGGCCAGTCGGTAGACGATCCGCAAGATGCTGCGAGGTCGGACTGTCCCGCCGAACTGGGCAGTGGTCGACGCAGTCCTGTCGGTGCTGTGTGCCCGTGCTGGCATCGGGCCGGACCTACAGCGCTGGACGGGTGGTTTCAACGAGGACTCGACCACACACCGAGAGAACCTACGGAACCTGTGGAACGAAGCGCTGGACGCTCCGGTCCCTTCGCCCGTGCGGCCCTCCGGCTGGGGAGCCGCAGCCACTATCTACTCCTACGAACCGCCGTTCTGACACCGCAAACTGTGGAGGCCGGACCGCATCATGCGGTCCGGCCTCGACGTCTCCGTCCTGGTTCCAGGCCCCAACAGCCGGTCCGTCAGGTCTTTGGAGGAGATACGCCCGAAGGGCGCCCCCGCGAGGGCGCCCTTCGGGCGTATCTCCTCCAAAGAAGACCCCAAGCCTGTTGTTGGGGCTCATCCCTCGGCTAGTGAATACGCAGAGTGATGACCGAGAAGAGAACGCTTCTCTTGCCCGCTGCCACCTATGCCGGTTTCAGACCGACCGGCAAATGGAGGGTGGCGTCGCCTGGCGGCGGCGGACGACGGGGGCTGATTATTCGTCCGCCCACCGGTTGCGGTCATGCTCTAATCGCCGGATGACGAAGATCGAATCAGAGCTGATACGACGTTGGCTGAACGGCTGGACCGTGGCTCGCTCCCTGCCCGAGGCCGAGCCGGTCGAGTCCGCCGGGGACGGCCTGCGGTCCAAGTGCGACCAACCCGGCCGCGAGGTCGAGGTGTTCGCGCTGCGTGCGGACGAGGAGCCCGCGTCCTTGGCACGGCTGGCGGCAGCCGTCGCCACCGCGAGGCAGACCACCTGGCTCACGGTACCTACGCTGCGCCCAGGCACCGTCGAAACCGTCGTCGGCGCCGCCGGACTGGAGTTGCTCCACCGGTCAGAGTGGTTCATGACGACCAATCTGACCGAGCACCCGCAGCACGCGCCCACCGCGCCGTACGAGCGCGAGGTCCGCACGGAGGGACCAGTCACGGTCGTCTCCCTCCACGCCTCCTCCGGAGAGGTGGCGGCGCGCGGCACCATCGCTGTGGTCGGCGCCGATGCGATCGCCGATCGCATCGAGACGGACGCGGCGCACCGGCGACGCGGCCTGGGCCGCGCCATGATGAGCGCTCTGGCGGAGGCCGCCGTGGCCCAGGGCGCCCGTACCGGTCTTCTCATCGCCAGTGAGGAAGGCCAGCGCCTCTACTCCTCCCTCGGCTGGCGCCACGAAGCCGACGTCCTGATCGCCAGGGGACCGGTGGTCCCCTCCAACCGGTAGGACTGGCTCACGCCGGCTGATCCGGCCTTACGCACGGCGCACTCCTGCGGATCCCACCGAGCGAAGATGTGCGGATTTACCGCGATTGCCTGTTCCGGCTGTATTCCGGTTGACCGCCAATCTCGGCTGCCCCAGAACTGCAATGAAGACTTCATGGCAATGGGCTTACCACGGCCGGCGACGAAGCGCTGCTCTGAATCGACCGGTGGCACCGCCCCCGCGCCCCCGAGATAGACCGCCCTCGGCTCCTATGACGCCCCCACCCTCACGGAGCGCATGTGAAGTCGCCCAGTCGCTTCCTCGCTGAGGTGTTGAGGTCATGGGGGCACCGGGTTCGGGGCGATGATGCCGAGCGCGCAGCGCAAGATGCGTCTGACTCCCCCAACCACTGGAGACCGGGCCCCGCCCAGCTCAGCACCGGGGGCCTCCCCCAGCCCCAACCGCGACCCACAGTGCCTGACATGGCCGGTCGCCGACGGGAGTAGCCGAATCCGGTTCGTCAGCGGGAGCCGAGCCGTTGCCTGACGGCGCGTGTCCGTGGCATTTTCGGCCACACACCGGCGGCGTCCGGATGCGCCGCGTAACCTCGCAGGCATGGAGGCACCCACACCCGGTGCAGCGCAAAACGCCGCAACGCAGGATGTCCAGAACGAAGCGCGTCGGCGGCTGGACGCGTACACCTACCTCAGCGCGCCCGAGCGGCTGGAGCACCTAGCCATCTTGCGGGTCTTCTGCGGGACCCTGCTGGCGGACCTGGCCGTGCCGGACCTCCTGGCGAAGCTCCGCCAGGCCGGGGGCCCTGCCGCCGGGCTCGACGCCGACACCCTCGCCGTCCGGCTGGAGCAGCTGGTGCGGTGGGGAAACTTGTTGCGCAGCAGCCACACCGTGAAAGCGTCCAGCATCAGCGAGTACCAGCGGTCCCGTGCTCGCTACCAGCTGTCGAAGCTGGGCGAGCGCATCCAGCGGGACGCCGATGGCGTCCTGGCCGAGGCGGACGCGGCCCGCGAGGTGAGCAACGAGCTGCTCGCCCTGGTCGAGCGCGGGCTCAGGGAGCTGGCCGAGCTCGTGACCGCGCCCGGCGGCATCGAACCGCAGGACGGGCTGGAGCGGGTCAGCACGCTGTTCGTGCAGTTCACCGAGTTCGCGGATTCCGTCCGTGACTTCTACGCCTACCTCGGCCAGGTTCTGGCCCGGTACGACCTGGACAGCGCCGAGTACCAGGGCTTCAAGGAGCTGCTCCTCGACTACGTCGAGGCGATCACGGAGGACGTGGCGTTCCGCGCGCCCCGGATCTCGGCGGCGCTGGACACGCTGTGGCCGCACGTCCTGGGTCTGCTGGCCCGGCTGGACGCCCACGCACAGGGTCTCACCGGGCTGTCGCCGCAGGGCGACGGCCGCCCGGAGACACGGGTGCAGCGCAGCCGTGGGCGCGAGTTCGCGGACTGGGGGGGCCTGCGCGGCTGGTTCAGCGACACCGACGGGCAGGGCAGCCAGGTGGATCTACTGCGGGACGCCACTCTGCGCGCGTTGCAGTCGCTGCTCGCCAACGCCAAGCGGATGCTGCGGTCGGCCACCGGGGAGATGTCCCGGCGCAAGGACCTGCTGCGGCTGGCCCGATGGTTCGAGGAAGCGGCGCCGCAGGACGCGCATGACATCGCTGTCGCCGCCTTCGGGCTGTACGGCTCCCGTCATCTGGGCATACCCCCGGCCACCGACGAGGTGGTGCCCGCCTACACGAGCTGGTGGACCGGGCCGGTGGTCGAGGTGCCGGTGGCCCTGCGGGAAAGGGGCAGCCGCGCCCAGCGGGGCCGGACGTCCGCGGTGGAGGACCACTCCGCGCAGAAAGGGCGGCTGCGTGAGGCAGCCCGTGAGCGAGCCGCGGCCAGGGCAGCGGCGGCGGACGAACTGCGCAGTGCCTCAGGCCGGTTCGCCGAGGTGCGTCTTACCTCTGCAGCGCTCGGTCTGCTCCTGGAGCTGCTGGCCACCGCACTCGGGAACGCACAGCTCCGGCGTCGCGCCGACACGGACGGGGCGGGCGCGACGCAATTCGACCTCGACCAGGCGCACAGCGAGGACGCCGAGCTGGGCATCCGGCTCACCGTGCGACGCACGGCAGGCGCCCGGTGCGTCTTGCACTCGGTCGACGGCGACCTGCTGTTGGACGGCCTGGAGCTGGACGTCGGCCGTACCTCCTCCGACGTGGCCGACGGCGATGCGGAGGTGAGCGTGTCATGACCCTCCCTTCGACACACGACGTCGCCCTGGCCGCCGAGCGCCGCAGCGCCGCCCGGCTGCTGCTCGCCCATCCGCTGGTCACCTCGGACGGCCCGCACGCCGACCTCTTCCCGCTGATCCGCAGGCATGCCGACTGGCTGGGCAAGCGGTTCCAGCAGGTGCTCGGCTACCGCCTGCTGGTCGACAGCTCATACGCCCGGCTGTTCAAAGCGGGGCTGGGAGCAGGCGCGGGCCGCTGGCTGGAGCGCGCCACCGGTACCCCCTTCACCCCGCACACCTACGCCTGTCTCGCGCTGGCCCTGTCCGTGCTGGTGACCGCACCCGAACAACTGCTGCTGTCACATCTGGTGGCCGACATCAGGGCCGCCGCAGCCGACGCCGAGATCGAGCTGGAGGAGACAGGTAGGGCGGCCGGGAAACGGACCTTTGTAGCGGCTCTGCGCCTGCTGGTCGAGTGGGGCGTCCTCATCGAGACCGAGGGCCATGTGGCCGCTCTCGCGCACGATGCGGGCGGAGAGGCCCTGATCACAGTGGACCGCGAGCTGGCCCGCGTCGTCGTCGCCGGCCCGCTCGCCCAGGCCCGTGACGGCGCCGACCTGGTCCGGCGGGCAGCGGACCCGGGGTTCGGCGGTCCTCGCACCTACGTGCGTCGGATGCTCGTCGAGACACCCGTCGTCTACCTGGACGAGCTGACTGACGCCGAACGCGACTGGTTGCGCACCCGGCAGCGCCGCGAAGCGCAGGCGTTCTCCGAACTTCTGGGCCTGGAAATCGAGATCCGCGCTGAGGGAGTGGCGCTGGTGGACCCCGAGGACGAGCTGACGGACCTGCACCTGCCCGGCACCGGGACGGTCGCACAGGCCGCGCTGCTGCTGGTGGAACGGCTCGTGGACCGGCTTCGGCCACAGGAGCCCGGACACCCGGCGACCGGAGGGACGCTCGTCATCGGCGTGGCTGTCCCGGACGGCCTCGTAGACGAACTGCTGGCCGAACTGGTCGCCGAGTACGGACAGCGCAGCAACTGGCAGCGTGGCTACCTGGAGGACATCCCCGCCCTGCGGGAGGCCGTGCTGGACCTGCTGGCCCGCATGCGGCTGATGGCCCGCACCGGCCGGCTGCGTGCTGAGGGAGATGGGTTGCCGGAGGGGTACGCCGAAGAGGCACCGGAGGGACGCACCGTGACCGATGTCCGCAGGGCACGCCCTGGCGGTGACGGTTGGGTGCTGCTGGCCGCGGCGGCACGCTACGCCACCCACGTGACCGTGCGCCCGGCCACCGCCGTCGGCAAGGGCGCCGACGTTCAGGAGGAGTTGCCGCTGTGACCACCGATGCGCGTGGACTCGTCCCGCTGCCGCGTTCAGGCCCCACCACCACCGCCCGCACCCGCTTCCGGCTGCACCGCGCGGGCATCCAGAACGTCTGGCAGTACGACGAGCAGGAGTTCGCCTTCGGCGACGGACGGCTGCTCCTGCGCGGCAAGAACGGCGCGGGCAAGTCCAAGGCCCTGGAAATGCTGCTCCCGTATCTGCTGGACGGCGACTCACGGGCACTGGACGCGACGGGCACCGGCCGGACCACTCTCGCCTGGCTGATGCTGGACGGGTTCGAGCAAACCAACCGTCTCGGCTACCTGTGGGTGGAGTTCCGGGGCGCGACCGAGGGCGGCGACCATCGCCACCTCACCCTCGGCGCCGCCATCCGCGCCTCGAAGTCGGCGCAGAAGGCGCTGCCGACGTTCTTCGTCACCCCGCTGCGCGTCGGTGAGGACCTGACCCTGGTCGAGAGCGGAAGGCCCCTGCCGGTCGACCGGCTCAAGGAGATCGTCGGCTCCGACAACGTCACCGACCGCGCGGTCGTCCACCGCTCGCGGGTGGCCCGGGAACTGTTCGGCATCACCGACGCGACCCGTTACCGCAACCTCACCCAGCTCCTCCACCGGCTGCGGCGGCCCACGGTCGGGGACCGCATCGAGCACGGTGGACTTGCTTCCCTGCTGAACGAGACCTTGCCGGGACTCGACGAGGACGTGGTCGAGAAGGTCGCGCACAACCTCCACGACCTCGACGCCGTACGCGACGAACTCGGCCGCCTGGAGCGCACCGATACGGCGCTGCGCACCTTCCTCACCAGTTACCGCGGCTACCTGTCCGGTGTCCTGCGCACCTCCGCGCAGGCGGTGAGCCGGGAGCTGGAGATCCTCGCGCAGCGACGCCGGGCGACCGGAGACGCCGCACAGCGGACCAGCGAGCTGAGGACGCAGGAGGAGGAGTCGGAAGCCCGGCTGGAAACCCTGCGCGAAGAGGAAGAAGCCGCCCGGACCGACCTCGCCGCCCTGCACTCCAGCCGCGCCTACCGCAGCCTGCGCGAACTGTCGGAACGCCGAAGCACGGTCGAGGCACTGCACACCGCCGCCGTGTCCGCCTTCACCGCCCTCAGCAACGCACACGGCGCAGAGGACGGCGCAGCCGAGCGCCTGGCCGACGGTGTCGACCACCTCGGGAGCCGGCTCGCCGAACTGGGCACCGATCACCGGCAACTGCTGACGCAGGCGGAGAAGGCCGGACTTCCCACCGGCCATCTCGGCGAGGCAGTCGCCCTGCCCCGCACGGTCCGCTCCCAGGCCGACGAGATGGAACTGACCGCTCCGGACGGGAAGACGCACATCGTGCAGCACCGGTCGGCCGTCCGTGTGGACACGGCGGCGGTGCAGGACGGACTGCGGTCCTGGCAGACGCAGCTGGAGGACGCCGAGACGGTCGTGAAGAACCGGACCCGGATGGTCCAGGAGGTGACGCGTCTCACCGCGCAGGCCGAGAAGGCCCGAAGCCGGGCGGAGCAGGCCGACACCGAGCGGGAATGGCTGGAGGGCGAGGCGGAAGACGCCGCCAGCCGTCTCGACGCCGGCCGCGACAAGGTCGCCGAGGAGAGCGGTGCTTATGCCCGCCGGGTCGCCGAGTGGGTCACCCGCACGCGAGCCGCCGTCGGGTCCGACTGCCCGCCGCTGGATGCCGTCCACACCACAGTCGCCTACGACAACTCCCCCGACGCCCCGTTCGTGGACCGCACGCTCCCGCCCGACACCGACAGCCAGGCGTGGCAGGCCGCCCATGCCGCACTGGAGCCGTACAGCGAGGAACTCACCAGACGCCGCGACGCCCTCGCACTCACCGTCGGCCGGCTCGATGAGGAAGTCGGCCGCCTGGCGAGTCAGAAGCATGACTGGGAGCGACGTACAGATCCCGAACCGCCGGTCCCCCACCACCGCGTCGCCGAAAGGACACCGGGCACCGGAGCGCCGTTCTACCGGCTGGTGGACTTCACGGATGATCTGAGCCCCGCGCGTCGGGCCGGTCTGGAAGCAGCGCTTGAGGCCAGCGGAATCCTGGACGCGTGGGTCGGCGCGGACGGTGCTCTTGTCGATCCCGGCACCCGTGACACTCTGCTGCGTCCCGGCCCCGCGCTGCCGGATGGGCCGACCCTCGCTTCGGCCTTGCGCCCAGCGCCACAACCGGGGTGTGGAGTCACGTCCGCCCAGGTGGAACACCTGCTGACCGCCATCGCGCTCGCACCGGCCGAGGAAACGACCGCTCATGACGCGGTGCACTACGACGGAAGCTGGCGTCTGGGCATCCTCAGCGGCCGGCACCACAAGAGTGACGCCGAGTACGTGGGAGCCGCTGTACGCGCCGAGACCCGACGGCGCATCCTGGCCGAGCTGGAACAGCGGCTCACGCAGACGGAGCAGCGGCTGGCCGACGCCCGTCACGAACTCACCGAGGCCGACGCCCAGCGTCGGGCCCTCAGGCTCGCGGAACAGGACTTCCCACAGGCACGCGGTCTCGCCGACGCCTGGAGCAGAGCCGAGTCGGACGAGAGGAGACTGCGTGACCTGACCGGCAAGGCCACTAGCGCGGCACGGCTGGCCGAGGAGGCCCGCGCCCTGGCCGTAGCCGCCCGCGCCGAGGCGGACGCCACCGCCACCGCCCATGATTTGCCTAGCGACCCCGCCGAGCTGGAACGCGTACGCACCGCGCTGGCTGCCCTTCACACCGGCATCGAACATCTTCGCCGAGCGATCCGCAGCACGGGCGAGCGGCTGGGCACCCATCACACCGATGCCGAGCGATACGAACGCGCCCGTAGAGATCGCCTGGCCGCGGAGGAGAACTACCGGCTCGGCCTCACCGGGCTGCGTACCGCGCAACAGGACCTGCGCACCCGCGAGGAGGCCATCGGGGCGACCGAAGAAGAGATCCTCACCCGCGAGCAGGAAGCCAGACAGCGCATTGCACACGCCGCCGAGGCCGTCCCGGCGGCACAACGTATCCGGAACGATCTACACGACCGGCGCGTGCGCGCGGAAGAGGAGGAGAAGCGCCTGCGCGAGGGCCTGGCCGCCCAGGAGACGGCGGTCATCGCGACCGGCAGCGTCCTTCGCGGCGCACTTGGCCGGCCGGAGGTGGTGCGCGGCGCCGGGCTGGACCGGTCCTCACTGCCCGAGGACGTGGTGGACGATCCCGGCTTGGACGTCCGCAGCCGTCTGCACGCGCTACAGGCACTGGCCGACACGGTAGAGCAGGCCCTCGGCCGTCCGAAAGGCGAGGTGTCGGACAGCACCCTGCTCAATCGGCACACCGACCTGCGCGACCAGCTGGCCGGCGGTTACGACGCGCAACTGGAGGAACGCGACGGCATCAAGGTATGCCGCCTGATCGACGACCACGGTTCCCACGATGTCGCGGCCGTGGGTGAGCGGATCGCTGTCCAGGCGGCAGAGGCTCGGGGACGGCTCACCGAGCGCGAACGTGAGGTGTTCCAGCGGTTCCTGACCGGCGAGCTCGGCGACCATCTCTCGGCCCAGGTCATCACCGCGGCGCACCTGGTCGCGGCTCTCAATGACACCCTGCGGACCGTACGCACCTCTCACGGCCTCGGCGTCGAGCTGTTGTGGAAGCTGGACGAGGACGTCGACGCAGACGTGAGGGCGGCCGTGGAGCTGCTGCACAGTCCTTCGAGCCTGCGCACGCGTGAGCAGACCGAGCAGCTCCGCGAGGTGCTGCAACGCCGGATCGAGGATGCCCGACGGGCCGATCCCTCAGCCGGTTACGCCGCCCACCTGCGGACCGCGCTGGACTACCGCGACTGGTTCCGCTTCCACACCTTCGTGGTCGAGGACGCCGCTCCGGGACGGCGGCGGAAACTGACCGGCCGCACCGGGCTCAGCCAGGGCGAGCAGCGAGTGCTTTCCTACCTCGTGCTCTTCGCCGCGGCCGCCGCCCACTTCACCAGCCTCGCCGAGTCGGCACCCCACGCACCGCGGCTGATCCTGCTCGACGACGCCTTCGCCAAGGTCGACGAACCCACCCACGGGCGGCTGGGGCGGATTCTCGTCGATCTCGACCTCGATTTCGTCCTCACCAGCGAACGGCTCATGGGCAACTGGCCGGAGGTGCCGTCCCTGCACATCTACGAGTGCCTCCGCGATCCCCATGTGCGCGGGGTGGCCACCCTGCACTACACCTGGAACGGCCGGCACCGGCGCCTGGTGTCCGTATGAGCAAGCTGCCTGCGGCGACACGGGACTGGCTGGCCGGTCCCGGGCTGACCAGGCTCTGGGAAGCGGTACGCAAGCGCCTGGAAAGCAATGGCGTGCAGGCCACCGGTTCCCTCCGGTTGACCTCGGTGAGCACCCAGGAACGCAACGACCTGTCGCTCCTTCTGGGCAAGCCCGTCACAGGTGCTGCCGTGACTGTGCGCCTCGACGCGCTCGACACGCGGCTGCGCGCCTCGGCGGCCGGACTCGGGCTCAGGGACGTTATGGAGGAACTCGGGCCTCCGCTCACTGACCGCCGTGCCGTCCGCGCGGGCATAGCGGCACGGCGCGAGCACATCTGGTCGTCGCTCGCCTCGGCGCTGGACGCCTCTCCGCTCGCCGGCCAGGAGTGGACCGGCCGGTGGTGCGACCTGCTGCGTCGTACCGGCGTACCGAGAGGAGTGACACCTGAAACGGCGATAAGAACGCTTCGGCAGGCTGTCCAGATCCTCGTCCTCCTGCTCGGCACGGAGGGGGGTGGCACCCGAGGCCGAGGAGAACTCGCCGCCCTGGCGACCGGGTCCGCACACGGCCTGGACGACGGCACCTGGCTCGCACGCCTCGTCCAACGCGGCATCGCCCTCGCCCACGGCACCGAGTTTCCCGGCGACGCGGCCGGCCGGCGTGCGCTGTGGCGTCTGGTGTCCGTCACACCGGACGAGGTCTCCAGCACAGTACTGACCTACGGACTGCGACCCGTCGGCGGAGGCTGGCGGGAGCAGGCTCTGAGGCAGCGAGCCGACCATCACGCCGAAGCCCACCTCACCTCACGGGACCTGCACGACCTGCAGCTGCAACTACCTGCCGGGACAGTGATCCACATCTGTGAGAACCCGCGCGTGGTGGAGGCTGCGGCGGACGCTGCCTGCGTCCATGCCCTGGTGTGCACCTCCGGCAGCGCCGCCACGGTGGTCCTCACGCTCCTCGATGCCCTCGCCGCCACCGGCTGCCATTTCGCGTACCACGGCGATTTCGACTGGCCGGGCATCGCTCTGGCGAACCGGATCATCCGCCGCTACGGAGCCCGGCCATGGCGCATGGGCGCCGAGGACTACGAGCATCTGGCCGCTCGCAGCCAGGCCGGGCGAATCCCGCAGCTGCCGCTCGACGGCCAGCCCGTCAGCGCGGCCTGGGACCCGGGCCTCGCCCCTTCGATGACCGCTCTCGGGGTGGCGCTCCATGAGGAGGTCACCCTCGATCTCTTGGTGGCCGATCTGTCACTCCAGGCATAGAGACGACACATCCGTCCCTACTTCGACCAATCTGCTCCGCAAGTCCCTTCCAGTTCCCGACTCGGGTGCCGCTCTGGAACCGGAAGTGGGGTCAGAGGTGGTGTCGTGCCGTTCCTGGGAGTTCTGGGGCGGCAGCGTGTCCGTAACCGTCCACGCTGTCAGTCCCTTTCGGCATGATTGATGTCCACACGTACACCACCGTGCCCGGGTGGGTCCGACCGAAGGTGAGGGCACGGTGTCCGAGAATGGAGCCCGATGGCCGCGGCGGAACCATCTACATCCCTCCCTTTCGATTTCCTGCGTACCGTCGTCGCGCAGGCGTCCGACGACTCCCCGCCCACGCGCATGGCTATCGAGGCGATACGCACGGCACCACAGGGCGAGGACCGGGACAGCCTGCTTATGGCCCTGCTGACGAGACCGCTCGCACAATCCGCGCCCGAGTGGCTGTTGGCCATGGCGGTGGAGAGCGATCTCAATCGCGAACCGCGACCGTACATGACGACCGACCACATGCAGTTGACCCGTGTCGCACTGTCACACGCGGCCTGCTCGGACGATTACCGGGCGCAGTATTTTCGGGAGTGTACTGACGCGCGACTCGGTGTGCTCGGCCGGAGAGAGGAAGGAGGAGCGCTCATCCGCGCCGTAGTTGCTGAGCTCCACTGTCGCTCACCAACGGGCCTAACCATCACCCCCGAGCTGCTGACGGCTCCGACGCCCGCCCAAGCCGTACTCGGTGAAAGGGGACTGCACGAGAATGTGTTTGGCGCAGCCCTCGACTGCCTCCCGTGCGGGCCGGCGAAGCATGACGGGGAGGAGGACATCGAGGCGTGGATGGAGCGCCACCGTGCCGCATCCGACGCGTGGGACAGCATGTGGACCGGTGTCCTCCGGGCGCAGGCCGGGCATCACCGCCGCCTGCTGGCCTGGTCCGCGCAGCGCCCAGCCACCGATCGCGTGGTGCGAGAGCACCTTCTCGGCTCCTTGCCGTGGCTCGTAGAACCTGCCTTGTTGTAGGAAGTCGCCACGCGCGACCTGGAATCCTTTGCGCGCGCGGTCCTCGTCACTCGGATTTCCCGATCCTGCCGGGACAGGCTAACGCCGATGCAGGCGCGGGAGCGCTACGCCGACGAGCTGACGGCCGCGTCCCAGGAAGAGCGGGATTACGTGGAGCGATTCCTCGACGAGGAAATGCAGTCCGGGTACGTCCAGAGCATGGCCTGCCGCTCTGCTGTCGCCTGGGTGGAGCGCGCAGGCAAGCAAACCTGGCGGTTTCTCCTCAACCCCGGCGAGGCTCAGCATTTCGGCCGCCCCCGGGAATGGCTGGCGTCCCAAGACCTCCTCGCCGCCCTTGGCGCCCGGTTCGCGATCATCTCCCTCACCGCCCTGGGCCTCTGGGAACCGGACACCGATTCGCGCTACCCGGTCGTGCGCGACCTCGGCTGGCTGCAGGCAATGCTTGTACATCTCCCCGAAATCCCTGACGAGGCACGACGGAAAGCACGTCTCGTGGTGCAGGAGACCAGGCGGGCCCTGTCGACCTGTTCCCCTAGGCAGGACTATTCCCCCAGCCATTCGGCATGGGAGGAGAGCCGACGGGTCAAGGAACAGATCAACACCATCATGCCGCTCGTAACCGATCCCGCCCCCGCCCTGTCGGGCCGACATACGACTTCCCTCGGCGCCCCGCAAGACGTCGGATTCAAGAAACTGGCCGACGCCGACGAGGACGTTGTCGTCGCGTACCTGGACCGGCACACGGGCAACGACACGCTCGTCGAGGAGGCCCTGCTTCCTTCGTCGCCCGCTCCTATCGAAAGTCCCTCACCTTCGACGACGTACTGGCTCGCCACTCCGCCCCGCAGCAGGCACTGCTTGACCTCACGCTGCACCTGCGCAGGCGCCTTGGCAGAGGACCAGACCTGCGCCGAAGCTGGGTAGAGATCATGCTGGCCCAAGCAGAGTGCCCTACGGAGTTGCTCCGGCTGCTGCCTGCCTGGTCAGCGCTGAAGGCCCGCGGCCAGCGCTACGACACCACCCATCTCGCAGTCGCCGCCTACGTAACCGAGGTGCTCAGGGATAGTGACGCGGCGTGGCAACGGTTCGCAGCCAGCCCCATGTCGCACGCCGGCCCGGGCGCCTGGTATCGACTCGGCGACCTCCTCGACACGGCAGTCGAAGGGACCGCATGGCCGACGCCTCCGCCGGGACGATGACGGCAAATATGTCGATCGGTCTCAGCCTCGTGGAGATGGATCCCGAGCACCTCGCCAAGTAGAAGACATGAATGGCGGGGTCCGGGTGACTAGCTCCTCGGGAGCCATCTGGGAGCCAACCCGCTCCCCAACCCCCTTCGACGCCACCCGAGACCACCGCACCCCAACGCTCTGACTAGGCCAAACAGCAATTCGGCCGGTGTCGATCCTCACCGAACCTCATTCGGGACGAAGCAGTCGCTGTGCAAGACAGCCGCTGCTTCGGGACGTCAGTCGCTGTGCAAGACAGCCGACGCAACGGGTGCAGTCGGCGTAACGCTTCGCGGTCAAGGTCGGCTGGCATCCGCGTCCACGCCACGGTTCTCGTTCGAGTCGGATCCAGGCTCGACACGCTGCTGTGCGTTACTGCCATACTGACGAGACGCTGGACTGAGCCCAGCACTGCTGGGTTCCGGACTGTGTGCACTCATGGCACTTGTATGCCGTCGCGCCACTCGCTCCAACCGTGAGGCAACGTCTCAGACTGCGTGCGAGAGGATGATGGCTATGGTGACTTCCTTGCTGGTTGCTGGCCGTCAGATGGTGGCTGGCGTCTGCGAAGGCATCGTTGGCGGAGCCTGCTTCGCCTTGATGACGGGTGCAGCAGTGCCGGGCTGAGTCCAGCGTTTTCATGTCGTCCTCTGACATCCACCGCTGACATCAACGAGGACGGACATCGAAGCACTCGCGTGACCCTGAACGCACGCCGCATCGGCTCGGATCCATGGCTGAGCCGAGGACGGATTGAACTCCTAAAGCGGGTGTCGCAGGTTCGAATCCTGCCGGGGGCACAGCGAGAAGGGCCAGCTCAGGAAGGATTTCCTCCCAGGCTGGCCCCTCGGCGTTTCAGGGGCCGTGCCACAGGCATGCCACTACGGGCCCGCAAGGTCCTTCTCGATCGATCTCTGTAGAGCAAGCTACGGATCAGAAGGGGGCCGTGCTCCAGCCGTGCCGATCGAGCGGGGAACCACGGGGAACACCGGGCAGTCACGTCACCCGGACGCAAGAGCGGCCCCCGACCGAAGACCGAGGTCAGGGGCCGTTCTCAGGCCGTGCTCGGTCAGCGGGACGCGGGCGGAATGCTCTGGTCGTACTGGAAGACGTTGCGGGGGTCGTAATCTGCCTTGATCCTGCGCAGTCGGCCGAAGTTGGATCCCCAGTAGGCGGTCTCCCAGTCCTGCATGCCGATGTTCGGCACGTTGGCGTAGGCGCCGTCCACGTAGGGGCGCAGTGCCTGGCTGAATTCGGCGATCCAGGCCTGGGCCTTCGGGGTGAGCGGGTCGCGGACGCCCCGCTGGTCACTGCGCTTGCCCCAGCCGACGCCGGGCTCGGCGTAGAAGAGCGCGTCGCGGTGCGGGAACGCCGTGCCGCCGTGGGGGGTCCTCCTGACCGCACCCCCGAACGCCTGAACGAAGTAGTTGCTGTCGTCCGTGGGCGCGTCCTTCATGAACGAGGCGATCACGTCGATCGCCTTGGTCGGGAACGGCTTCTTGGTGAATTGCGAGTAGAACTTCCAGTTCGCGGGTTCGACCGCGATCGGGGTCTGGAAGCCCGCATACACGTCGCCCCAGTTTCCTACCTGCACCGTCACCTTGGGGCTGCCGATCGACAGGATCAGGGCCAGCAGCTTTTTCGCCTCCGCGGGTGTTCCTTCCGCGAGGACCGCGAACAGCAGGATCTGGTTCGGGTGAATTTCGAGTTGGGTGCCAAGGCGGTTGTCGAGGTACGGCGCCGTGCGCTGGTAAGCCTCGAAGACCCTGCGCAGGTCGCCGACTCCGTCCCACGTGACCTGCATATAGGTGACGCTCTTGAGCGGGGCCAGTTTGTAGGTCAGTGAGGTGACGATTCCGAAATTACCGTTGCCCGCTCCGCGCAGCGCCCAGAGCAGGTCCGCGTTGTGGTTCAGATCGGCCTTGATCACCTTGGCACACTCGTCGCCTTCCGCGACGACGACCTCGGCGCCGATCAGGCTGTCGCAGGCCATGCCGAGCCAGCGGGTGAGGAAGCCGAAGCCGCCGCCGAGCGTCGCGCCGGCCAGGCCCACGCTGCCTTCGGTACCGGTCGTCACCGCGAAGTTCTGCTTCGCGAGCGTGGTCACCGCTTCCAGCTGGTTGAGCCCGGATCCCACCGTCGCGACGCGAGCGGCGCTATCGATGTGGACCGACTTCAGCTCGCTGATGTCGATCACGAGGCCGCTGTCGACGTTCGACCAGCCCTCAAGGCTGTGACGGCCGCTCCGGATCCGCAGCGCGACGTCGTTCTGCCGCGCCCAGGTCAGGGCGTTGACCACGTCCTGGGTGTTCTGAGCGAAGACGATGACCAGCGGATAGTGGGAGAAGAGCCGGTCCCAGCCGAGGCGCGCGTCCGTGTACCCGGGGTCGTTGGGGCGGACGATGCGGCCGGTCAGCTTCGCCGGCGGGCACCGTTCGCCATATGCCTCGCTCACGGTTGCCTCGGTCACGGCACTCGTACCCGGGGCTTCGGCCGCCGCAACGCCCGGCACGACGACCGCGCCGGCACCTGCGACCGCCGTCGCCTTGAGCAGTCCGCGACGGGAAAAGTCGTTCACGTTCTGTGTCCTCTCGCCTACCGATGGCTACAAATATGCCCCTTATGGGCTATTTACGCGAGGCGGGCGTTTGCAAGGGCGCTCACGGTAAACCGTCTCGACACGCTCGCAACCTCAGACGGGGCGCCTGACGCCGCAGCTCCGCACCTCCCGCGTCGATCGCGCCGAGACGAAACCCGTCCGCGCAACGGCGAACCGGGGCGGCGCTTTGATGCGCGCGGAGGTCTGACGGACGACCCGGGAGACCTTTCAGATTCCGCCCCTTGGACCACGGACCATGACGGTTCTCTGACCGGCCTCAGGGCAGGGCAGCCCAGCGACGGCCACTGACATCCATCACTGACATCATCGGGCCCGGACATTGGCGGATCTTGACGGCCGAGTGCAGAGGCACTACAAAGCCACATCACGGCACCATGGGGGCCGTGATCGAACTCCTAAAGCCGGTGTCACAGACCTGCTGAGGGGGGTGGCTGAGACCGGCGGGGCTGCAGCGAGACACACGCGCACCTGATCGGGCGGCGTGCGCGCCGTCGTGGCTGACTTTCGTCGGCTGAGGCACAGACGATCTCCAAGACGAACTGCCGCCCTCACCGGTGGAGGGCAGCGACAGCCTTGACTCGGCCATTGAAACTCCAGCCCAAAGCCGCTACGCCGACCGCATGGTCACGGCACAGACCTTGGCCAATTGGCGCCGAGGTACTCTCAAGGACTCGGTGTGGTTGGGCTGGCGACAGGGCCTGGAGCGATACACGTTCGCGAAGTTCCTGCTGTTCGCATGCGCGGGGATCGCCTCGGAGGGGCTCATGGTGGTCTTCTACAAGATCCACGCGTGATCGCTGGTGCTAGCGTGCGGTTCATGAGCCGCACACTGCCTGGATCGATCGGATCCGGGGCCGTCGCTGGGCCGCCCCGAGGACGCTCAACGACGACCAACGCTGACAACCACCGACAGCTAAGTCGCAGGTCGCAGCGTTGATCGATTGCACGGCCGCAGGTCAGAGTCCTGGGCCTTCACTTCTTCGGCATCTGAGCGAGGACGCGTCCAGCTCCGCTGAACGACCGAGAACCGTCAGGGAAGCTTCCTCATCGCGCGCAGCCCCACCCAGTACGCGAGGAGTGCAAGCGCCAAGCTGACGAGAGCGGCAACCACGTGGGCGTACTCGTAGTGCAGGTGGTTCGCCGTTTCATGGGCAGGGTCGGAAATGAAGAGAAAGGCGGTTGTGGCGGCCAGGATGGCTCCCGCCTGGTCCTTGGTCCGCCGTGCCTTTGGCTCGGAGTTGCTTGTCACAAGGCGGTTGTATCGAGCACTCGGGACGGTGCGCAAGATCCGCTGCGCGTCAGCTAGGTGGGCCCACTCACGGGGACCATCCGCGCCGACCGCGGCGCAGTACGCCGCTCTCCAAGGGACCTGTACAGCAACGAAGTACAGCGACCACCGCAACCGCAACGAACCACCACCAGCCTGAGACGACTGGCTGACGTGCCGGGCAGGCCCCAGCGACCACTGTGCCGAAAGTTCGCATCGAGGAGCACACCGCGACACCCCCGCTCAGGCCGCCCCTGGGCCGCGCGAGGGCGCTCGTTCAGCATGATGGGCAGTGGTGATCAGGCGCGCCAGGCCCCCAGGCCCGCATCCGTGAAGCAACAGGTGACGCCTGCGCCCCAGTCCTCGTCTTCGTGCCAGACGGCGGGGTCGGCCAGGGTGGCGAGGAGCTTACCGGCAGGTATGACCATGTAGCCCTTCTTCGGATCAGGGAAGTAGCACACCTCGATCCAGCCCTTGTCGACCCATTGGACCAACGGCGCGACCTGCGGTTCGACCCAGGCGATGCGTTCTTCAAGGCTCCACTCCGCTTCCGGGCTCCGCAGGACGCCATAGGGGCCGGTCAGCCAGCCGCTCACCTCGCAAGTGCAGACCAGCAGCTCCTCCTCTACCGCAGTCCGCTCCTCCGCTGGCGGGAACCCGCCCGACTGTGGCGCCGGGAAGGCGTCGGCCCTGAAACGTGCGTCGACGGCCTCTGGCACCGACAGCCAGATACGGTCTGTGGATGGCGTAGTCGGTATCCACTGGTCCGGGTCGGTCAGCACCGCGTGCAGCTCCCGCCGGCTCAAGACCGGGTCGGAGGGAGCGGACCACGGGCCGGACGCCTGGCGGACATCCAGCAGCCCCCGCTCGACCAGGCCCAAGGCCGCCTCGGCCAGCCGGGGCACCAGCTCCCGCGCTTCCCCTTGGGTGTAGCTACGCGGGGGCGGGGCCTCAGAGTCACCGGCCCAGCGCAGCGCCGCTCCGTAGTACTGCACCATGCCGGCCAGCTGGTGCTTCTGCATGGCTCGGCGCAGCAGCGCTTGCTCCGCCACGGCCATGGACGTCCACGTGCTCATGACCGGCATGGTTCCAGACGCCGCGGAGCTCTAGCGTCGAGGGCCCTGACCCGGCATCCTGGGGCCGTCTGTGGGCCATCTTCCTCGTCCAGCAGTGGCCTCTTGGAGGCATCAGCGCGCCGCTATGTCCGTCAACCACCGATGACCACGGAGCGACGAATCAGAAGGCTTCTGACATCCACAGCCGACATCAACGACGCCGGACGGGGGCATACACAAGCGTCCCTGTCCGGCCGCTGCATCAGACGACGCCAGCAGTCGGAACAGGCTCGGATCGAACTTGTAAAGCGGCGCTCCTCCCGGGAATCCACGGACGTGCCACCGGTTGGCGACGCCCTGCCGCAGCAGGTCACCCCCGCAGCGGGCCCTAGATCACCTCAGCTTCCCAAGCTGAGGGCTCAGGCGCCGTCGTCACAGGCTGGCCCGCCGTGACTTGCTCTGGTCGCGGCACGGACGGTGCGGCTTAGGCCGGTGGGGTGACGGCGGCCATGACAAGCAAGTGGCCGTTGACAGCCTCCATCACGGAGCGGGAGAAGCGGCTGAACGCCGCCTCGTACGGTTACACCGGGCGACTCGGTAACGCCGAGTACGACCACCTCCTATCCGGCGTCGCGACTGTATAGCGAGTCGGTCCTCCTGTTCACAGCGTCAGCGGCATATCGCTGACGAGTGCTCGACGCGCAGATGACCCCGGAGTTCCTAGCTCGGATACCAACCGCAGCGTGGAGATCGTGGCCCTGCTAGCGTGCCGCCGTGCCTTCGGAGATACCCCAGCTCGTTGACGAGCTTGTCGCGCAGATGAGGTCTGGTTCGGCTCGTGGCTACCGGCGGGCGTTGTCGCGGTTGGGGGACACTGCGCGTGCGGGAGGTCCCGCGAGTTTGACCGCCGCGGTCGAAGCTCTTGCTCCGTGGCTGCCGGGTTTGGCCGGCGACTTCGCCAAGACGGCCCTCCTGGCGGGGGCGTGCGTCGAGTGGGGCGGTTCACCAATGGCGCTCGCCGACGTGCTGCCACAGCGTGCGGCGGAGGCGATGATGCTCAATGATCTGGTCCCGGGGTGCTGGGCCGAAGCGGCTCCCGGGCGGCCGTTGCCGGAGCAGGTGAGCGCCAGTACGAAGCAGCTGGTGCAGGCTCTTGTCACCCTGGCCCGACCGAAAGGGCGGCCGGACAAGGGGGACATGACCCGGATCGCCATGTCCTGGTTCGATATGGAGGACTGGCTCAAGGCGCTGATCACCGTCTTGGAGCACGGTCCCTTCCGGGCGGCGGTACCCACTGAGGTCAAGGCTGAGCTGCGGGAGTACGCAGCAGCGGTCGCCGACCGGTCGCAGCGCGCCGCTTGGGTCAGAGACCTGGCTGCCGTCCTGGATGACGAGCCGCTGGTCGTCCTCAACCCCCGTGCGCGGACGGGTTATGCCCTCACGATGAGCGGTGTCGGGGACAACTTTCAGCTGCACACCCTGCTCGCGGACCGGCTTATCGGCGACTCCGACCAAGGCATGGTCCCAGGAGCGCGCCCCGACCGCTCGTGGGTCGCGGCAGCGACGGACGCTGACCCGTACCTGGGCCCCGGTAATCCGGCGCTCCGCCGTTTCCGCCTTTTCGACGGCCATGGCGCCTACGTCTACCCGGAAGGGGTGCCCGCCGACATCGAGCCGCTCGATGGCACCCGGGTGCTGGTACTGCACCCACCGAACGGAGACTATGGCATGGGCATCGGCCGGGTCTTCCAGAATATGATCCCTACCCTCAACCTTGATCGGGTCCTCGAACCGGACGAGGCGGAGTTCTGGCTCACCCGCATCGCCCCCGCCGTCGACAACGACTTCATGGCTAACTAATACCGCTCTGGGGCTGTCGTCGAAGTGCGAAGAGCTCACCGTGGGCCGCGGCGAGGGCGGCTTGCAACTGGCGACGTCTTCGCGGTGTTTGCGGGACTCGGTGGCGAGTTGCTGAGTGAGGTGGCGGATCAGGGTGCTGGCGCTGCCTCGGTGTCGGATTGTGGGCGTCGTCGGGGGCGGCATCGCGTCGTGCCCTGCGGAGGGCCTCGACCTGCGGGCGCAGGACTGGGCGGCGGTAGATGAAGTCGGCGGACACGCCGGCCGCCCTGGCAATCGAGGTCACGCTTACGGGATCGCGTGTCTTGCGGGAGGGCCGATCGTCAGCAGCGTCACCGTCATGAGCGAACAACCCCAGATAGTGGCCACCCCGCGGGCCCAAAGCCGGTCCTTTGCCGCCCGTCAGCGACACCAGCGGCACTCATCAGCAACCCCGGATGTCACCTCATCAGCCTCGAACTGGGCGGCGACCCGAACGATCCCCGCAACCTGTGGGTGGAAGAACCCGACCCCGGCCACCGAACCCACGGCGTCAACAACCGCAAGGACTCCGTCGAAGCACCGCTGCACACCGCGGTCTGCACGGGCAAGATCACACTGGCAGCGGCCCAGAAGGCGATCGCCACCGACTGGACCACCGCCCTGCACAAGCTCGGACTGAGCTGACAGCCCCTCACCGCACCCCGCACGTCTGCCGGCTGACCGGCGCCCGGGTGTCTGCGGTCCTCCGACCGTGGCGCTCTGTAGCCGCCGTCCGCACACGGGCCCTGGCCAAAGCCGGGCCGGTCACCTGAAGCTATTCGCCGTGGAGGGCCGGGTCGCCCTCCTCGATGTGGCAGGCGGGGCTGTGTCCCTGCTCCATGAGCCCGAGCGCCCACGGCATCGGCCGAACGCCCTTCAGCCGGACCATGCCGGGGGCGAGCCCCAGACGGAAACCGGCGGGCTGGGCCTTGCCGGAGGCGCTGTAGGGCAGGAAGTCCACCGGCGAAGGGCCCGGGCTGGGATAGACGACGCAGCCGGAGCACACCGCCAGCGGATACCGGCCGGTCATCCTCGCCATAGCCAGCAGTCTGCGGTGCAAGCTGATCCGGGCCTTGGAGACGACCGCGGCACGGATGTCCGGCCGCCAGGTCGCCCGCTCGAGGGCCGGCCACCGCTCGCCTTCCCGGTGGCGTCTGCCTCGTGGGCGTTCACCGAGCTTGCCGATGCCGCCCTCGACGGTGGCCTCGATAGCCGCAAGGACGGTGGCCAGAGCGGGGTCGACCTGCCTGTGCCGGCCCATCGCTTCCAGAAATTCGGCGTCGGGCAGGTCCGGGGTGACGCCGAGGTCGGCGAGGGTGTCGAGGTAGGCGCTCTTGAGGCGGTCGTGCCACGGCTGCAGGTAGGCGCCCTTCTCGCGGCGCAGATAGGCCTCCAAGGGGTGCACGTTGCAGCCGAGTTCCTGGGCGTAGGCGACGCTGTGCGTCTGGTACCAGGCCGGGCCCTCGGGGCGATGACCGGTCGGGGTGAACGGGCTGGGCAGACGGGGGCCCACCTCGACGTGCGAGAGGTCGACCAACCAGCAACCTGGAATCCTGGGGTCGAACGGCGGATCCACGACATGCACAGGCTCCGACAGGCCCACCGGCAGACGGGCGGCAGCCGCCAGGAGCGGCGCATTCACCTCCACGCCCACCGCGAAAGGCAGGCGGCGCTCCTCATCAGTCAGCAGGTCACTGTCCCGCACCCACTCGAACGCCTCCTCGTCCAGGAAGGCGCCGCTCCACCCGGACTGGACGACCAGGGGGTGAGCGGGGCCGGCTTCCGGGGGCGCCGGATCCACCGGCTCCGTGCCGAGCGAGCCAGGGTTGGGGGCGGGCACCCAGTTCCCGGTCGCCTTGTCCCGTTCCGGGCGGGTGGGCGGGCGCAGCGCGGTCATCAGGTCAAGGCCCGCCAGGGCGGGCGAGCCGCGCGGGGTGATCACCCGCTCCGCAAAGACGCCGAGCGTGCGGGCGATGCCGGCCGGATCCATCCCGGCGACACCCGGCCACAGACGCTCATCCAGGGCGTTCCACGGCAGGATCGCCAGTCGTACGCCCTGCCGCGCTCCCCCTTCGACCGTGAGAGAGATGCGGGTCCAGGGGCCGAACCCCCGGCGCGTGAGACGCCAACCGTCTTTAACCAGGGATTCGACCACGGGGTGGTCTTCGGGCAGGTGCCTGCGGTACTCGTCGTGGTCCTCCAGATGCTCGGGCAGTCCGAGCCTCGCGGCCGCGGCTGTGGTCAGCACGATCAGCGGATCGGCTTCCTTGCCGTACCGGTGCAGACGCGGCGCACCAAGACCGGACTCGGCGCCCGCCCACTGCACCAGCTCCGCCACCGAGGCCGCCGGGCACTCCAGGACGATGCCACCGCTGCCATGGGCGGCGCCGTCACCGTCCAGCACGGCGAGCGGACCGTGAGGGAACCGCGGATCGGACGCCGGGGGTGCCGCAGCCCTCTGCGGGGAGCGGCGGCCTGTCTCCTCATCGGACGGCTGCCGGGCGCGGGAACCGGCCGGGCCGGTGGCTTCCTGCTCCCCCGGCACCGGCCGGCGCCTCGAGGCTGTGGCGGCAGCGGGACCGCCCTCGGCGGGCGCGGGGTACTTCGCCGCCCAGCCCTCAAGCAGCCGCCGGTACGCCGCGAGCCTCGGACCCTGCGGCACCGAACGGCCGTTCTCCCAGTTCTTCACCGTCTGCGTCGTCGCCCGCATCACCCGGGCCAGAGCGGACTGGCTGATCCCTGCAGCCTCCCGCAAACGCGCACACTCCACCGGCGGCGGCAACGACGCGCCTTCCTCCAGCAGCGCATCCACCGCCGCGAACAACTCCGCCTCCGACACCACCCACCCCACCTCCCCTCACTGGGAGGCCTTAACCGAATATTCGCCCTGTCAGTTCCCGACGACCACCTCCAGTAGCCGCAGACTTACGGATGGTGTGAGTGGACACCGTCCGACCCATACGTGTGGAGAGCGACCGCGGAGAACTCAGCGGTAGCGCTGACCCACTCCGCCCGACCTCTGCGCGTGGGGAGCGACGGAGAGACCACCACGGCGCGACTTGTGCCCCGTGGGGAGCGACGAACCGTACAGCAAGACGCTGCCCTGCGGCCGAACGGGCCGCGAGGGCGCATCAGGAGGCGAGCACGCGCTGGTGCAGCTCGGTGACGACCTTGCGGGCAGAGGAGATCGCACCGTGCTGCCAGGCGTCCAGATAGCTGAGGTAGTCGCCGGCGAAGTACACGTGCCCCTGGGCCGTGTTGAGCGGCGCGTACGCCGGTGCGTCGGGGCCGCCGGGCATGGAGTGCCAGGCGCTTTCGAGGTAGGGGACGAGCTTCCACTGGTGGGAGTAGGACGCGGCGAGTTCGCTGCGGTACTTGCCGCCGTGGATCTTGACGCCCTGGTCGAGGGCGCGTTCCAGGCGCTGGGCAGGGGTGAGGGCCGAGTACACGTCGGAGTGGGCGCCCGTGTTGTAGTAGCCGATGATCAGGCCACGCTCGCCAAGGTGCCCGTAGGACGGGTACCAGATGTGATCGAGGTCCAGGTCGGTCTCGGTGATGCCACCGAAGATCCTGAAATCCCTCTCCCACCAGCGGCTCTTGTACTCGAGGCCGATCTTGGAGGCGTAGGACGGTTTCACCGCCCGCAGGGCGGTCTGCACGGCGGTGCCGAGGTTGTGCGAGGTCTTGGCCAGGATGTGCGGGGCGAGGGTGGCGATGCAGTAGTCGGCCGTGATGGTGCGGGTACGGCCGTTCTGGGTGTAGGTGATCAGCACGCCGTCGGAGGTGTTCTTGATGTCGGTGACGGGTGCGCCGGTGCGGATCTTCTCCTCGCCTATGGCGCGGGCGAACGCCATCGGTATCCGGTCCATGCCGCCGACGGGCTGGAACATCAGCATCGCCTGGTCGTAGCCGAACTCGAAGGAGAAGTAGCGGCCCACGTTGGAGGCGAACACGTCGGAGAGGGAGGGTACGTCGCCGAGTTCCTCGCCGGGGGTGCCGGCGGCACCCGGGTCGACGCTGAAGCCGCGGTGTTCGGTCCCCGTGTACGTGTAGTCGGAGCCGAGCGAGCCGTAGCTCTTGAGGAAGGTGAGCAGCCGTTCCTTGTCGTCCGCCGTCAACTCGGCATCCAAGGCACCAGAGTTGGTGGCCTTGGACAGCAACTCGGAGACGTAGCCGTAGACGTCGGCCTTGGCGGTGCGGTACTGGACCGGCGCCTTCATGCCGGTGGTCTCGTTGTAGATGAGCGCGCCGGCATTGGCGTTGGTGAAGACCTCGATGGGCACGCCGAGCTCGCGGCAGTAGTCGAGGGTGACCATCCACTGGGCGAGGCGTGCGGGGCCGGCGTTCATGTACTGGCCCTTGCTGAATCCCGCGGTCTGGCTGACACCGTTGATGTCGGTCAGCCGGTCGCCGCCGCGGACGGTGAGGTTGCGGCCTCCGACGCGATCGCGTGCTTCGAGGACCGTACAGTCGTAGCCGGCCTTGCCGAGTTCGTAGGCGGAGGTGAGACCGGCGATGCCGCCGCCGATGACGACGACCTTGACGGGCCTGCCCTTGCGGCCCTGGAGGGTGAAGTCGCTCTGCCTAGGGGCGCGGAACGGTACTTCCTTCTCCGCTGCGTAGGCGGCGGTGGGGGCGAGGCCGAGCGCCCCCATCGTGGCGAACATGGCGCCGGCGCCGCCGGTCACACCCACACTGCGCAGGAACGCGCGTCGACTTGTTCCCGTCCCGACTTGAGGCTCTGCCATGGAGGGGCTCCCCTTCCGATCTTGAACGACGGGGGAAGCGTGCCAATGGACAGTTACGGCGTACGACGCATTCGTGTATCCCGCACGTTTCTGCAGGCGCAGAGCCGAAGAGACATCGACGCGCGGGACCGAAGGCACCCCCGACCGGCTGTGAGGCCAACGCGGCTGATGGCACGATGAGTCGGGATGAAGCGTGGGGATGCGTGCGCGGTGACAAGAGGCAGATTCAGACGGCGGTCCTGGGGAGCACGGACCCCGATGAGCCCCTGGTGCTTCCGCTGGAGGCGATCGAGTTGGAGGCCTTCCGTCGCCAGCACGACGGTGACACGTTCTGGTGCCGGCTCCTGCTCGGAGGCTGCGGCCTTCAGCTGACCACCAAGCTGTCCACCGGGTGTGCCACTTCGCCCATCACCAGTCGTCCGCATCGTCCAGGGCACTGCCGATGGTGCCGTGGTGACCGGCCTTTGACGGGTAGGTCACCTGAGGGGGAGCGCCCGATCCAGGCGTTTGCCGAGCCTCTCCCGCGGTCTGGAGCACGTTGCCCGCGACCACCACCGCTGCTTCCCCGACACCAGGTCTCGGCCACAACCCGCCACAATAACCGGCCATGACCACCTGGCTACTCCCCTTGCTCACCGCCGCCCTCGGCCACCTCGGACACTGGGCCCAGCAAGCTCTCATACGCCGCCACCAGCGCCAGGACGACGACCGCACCCGCATCCTCGCGCTGCGCGAGCAGTTGCACGCCCTCATCAAAACGGGCATTGCCCAGGCGGCCGACTCGCGCAACGACGCCTTGGTCCCCCTCGAACACGAAGCCCTGCTCCTTTACCGCAGGAAACTACGCACTCGCATCAGCCACGACCTCTCTCGTGCCCGCAACCCCCACCGCGCAGTGGCGTGGTCCGTCTACCTCTCCGACGCGGCGGCCTGTCTGGCCGCCGCCGGCCATGCTGGCCGTGATCCCGGCGGCGCGGCGGCCGGCCGACAAGCGATCTGACGCGCCGCATCAGGCCACGTCCGGCCCCGCAGACCACCGCCAGCACCACCCCTTGGGCGGCAGCGACTGGGGGAGTTCAGTCCAACGGCAGCAGTTCGGCCGTCACCGTCTGCGTCTTCTGCCGACGCCGGAGCTGCGGCTTGAGCATCAGCAGCTCCATGAACCGCTTCGGCGGCGGATAGCCGCCCGACTTAGCGGTGATGAACTCGCCGACCAACAGGGTTCGCGCGGCCACCGTGGTCGCGTCCGCGAGGACGTTCCGCTGGGCGATCGCATGGGACGCCGGCCGCTACCGGGAATCCGCCCGGCGGCGAGCGAGCCGGTGTCCCTGAACGTGAATCCTGTGATGCGGGCCGCCTTCGCCGATCGGCTCACACCGGGACGTGCACCGGGGACTCGGCACCGATGCGTTCGGCGGCCATCTGCCGGTAGTGCGGGCACTGGGTGAAGTCCTCGTGGTCGCAGTCCAGGGCGCACTCGATGAGCTTGAGTGAGGCTTGGACGGCAGCGATGCGGGATCGAAGGGCCTCCGCCTCCCGCTGGAGGATGCCGCGCCGGAGGCCGGGATCGGCAGTGGCGGCCAGGGAGCGGATCGTGTCCAAAGAGAGGCCCGCTTCCTTGGCCCGCAGGATCACCGCTACGCGGGTGAGGTCGGCAGGGCTGTAGCGACGGCGGCCGGCGCCGTCGCGTACCGGGCTGAGCAGGCCCATGCTCTCCCAGTGGCGAAGAACGTGGGTGGCCAGTCCGAAGCGTTCGGCGAGGGCACCGATGCTCAACGTCTCATGTTCGCCGCTTGACTTCATGCCGACATTAAGTCGCAGCCTGGCGCTCA
Source organism: Streptomyces sp. NPDC007189 (assembly GCF_040703635.1). Classification (NCBI taxonomy): domain Bacteria; kingdom Bacillati; phylum Actinomycetota; class Actinomycetes; order Kitasatosporales; family Streptomycetaceae; genus Streptomyces; species Streptomyces sp. NPDC007189. The sequence goes on along the minus strand of NZ_JBEYEY010000024.1, from coordinate 77,151 downwards.
TGACCAAGGAAATGGGTGAGAAAGCGGGACAGGTGCAAGAGCCGACGGACGACCTCATCGCGCTCCTGGATGCGGCCGACCGCCTGCCCGGTGTCGTGGAACTGCGAGAGCGTTCCTATGCATTGCTGGGTGCGGGTCCCGGCATGTCCGTCGTGGATGTGGGTTGTGGTGCCGGACGCGCGGTGATGGAACTGGCTGAGCGGGGCGTCAAGGCCGTCGGCGTGGACCCGGACACGCGGATGATCGCCGTCGCCCGCGGCCGGTGGCCCGGGGCGGACTTCCGGGTCGCGGGCGCCCATGACCTGCCGCTGGCGGACGCGTCGGTCGACGGCTACCGGGCGGACAAGGTCTTCCACGAACTGGCCGAGCCAGAGCGCGCGTTGGCGCAGGCACGGCGGGTCCTCCGACCGGGCGGCCGCATCGTGCTGGTCGGGCAGGACTGGGACACCTTCGTCATCGACTCCGACGACCCTGTCCTGACCCGCACCATCGTCCATGCCCGTGCAGATCTGATCGCCAGCCCGCGAGCTGCTCGGCGATATCGCAACCTGTTGCTGGACGCGGGCTTCGACGAGGTAACGGTGGAAGTGCGCACCGGGGTCTTCACCGGGACGGCGATGCTGCCGTTGCTGGTCGGGCTGGCCGAGGCCGCCTGTTCGTCCGGCGCGGTCACCCGCCATGACGCGGACGGCTGGATCGCCGGACAGCGCACCCGGGCCGGCGCCGACCGGCTGTTCCTCGCCCTGCCGGTGTTCGTGGCGGCGGCAACCGTGCCCAGTTGAGTCGATAGGCGGCGCCGCGCCGGGTGTGGCTCAGTCAGGCTTGGGCCCGTGCTGCCGTATCGATGGCCGCACCTGCGGCGCGCGCACGTTGCCCCGTCTGCACCCGCCACCCGTACCGGGTGATCCCGCGTGGTTTGAAGACCGACAGTGCCGTGGTGGCGAACAGTACGGCCACGGCGGCCGCGGCGTCGAACACCAACTGTTCCCGCATCCCGCTGAGGTCGGTGCTGGTGAGATTCGTCCGTGCCGCCGCTTCCGCGACCTGGTCGGTGACCTGCATGTGCAGCAGGAGGAGAAACGTTGCCAGGACGGTCAGGGCGAGTTTCGCCAGCACCCAGTAGTGGCGGAACAGCCCCCATGTGGTGCCCAGCGACTGGATCAGCCCGGTCAGCAACGCCGCGAAGGCCAGCGGGACGATCACGTACCAGCCGGTCACGTCCATGGCGAGATAGGCGCCGCGGACACGTTGGGCGTCCTGGCCGGTCAGTCCGGCGACAGCGAGCACCAAAAAGGCGGCGACCGAGCCGAGCCAGCCGACAGAAGACGCGACGTGCGCGGTGAGCGCGACTTTGCGGAAGCCGGGCGGCGTCACCATCAGTGGCCGCCCCCGTGCATGCCAGGTCCCATCGCGCCGCTGAGGTGGAGCACGAGGAAGACCACGACGAAGGCCAGCGCCACCGCGCCGGACACCTTCACCCAGCGCGGCGTGCCGGGGGGCTTTTCCGGGCCGGGGGTGGAGCCGGCGGCGGGCCGGGGCGGCGAGTCGGCCGTACGGCCCGCACCTGCCGGATGGGTGCGGTCCTGCTGCTCTTCTTTCATGGCGGCAGATTTATCGAGACACGATGTCTCTGTCAAGTCGTGTTGTATCGTTGGCGTCGGCCCGTACACTGTTGTGGTGCCGAAGCTGTGGAACGAGACGATCGAGGAGCACCGCCGCGCCGTACGGGACACCGTGCTGGAGACCACCGCGGCGCTCGTGGCCGAGCACGGCCTGAGAGGCGTGACCATGTCGCGGATCGCCGAGCAGAGCGGCATCGGCCGGGCCACGCTCTACAAATACTTCCCGGATGTCGAGTCGATCCTGATGGCCGGGCATGAACGCCAGATCACCGGCCATCTCCACCAGCTGGCCGAACTCCGGGACCGCCCCGGCACTCCCGGCGAGCGCCTGGAGGCGGTACTGGAGGCGTATGCGTTCATCCAGCAGCGGCGGCACGGCCATGGCGGAGAGCTCTCGGCTGTTCTTCACCAGGGCGGGCATATCGCCCACGCCGAGCAGCATCTTCGCCACTTCCTCCAGGGCTTGCTGGCCGAAGGCGTCGAGGCGGGCCAGGTCCGGGACGACGTCGGGCCCGACGAGTTGGCGAGCTACTGCCTGCATGCCCTGGCTGGCGCCGGGGACCTGACGTCCAAGGCGGCCATCCAGAGGCTCGTCGCCGTGACGCTGGCAGGGTTGCGCCCCCAGAAGTGCGCATGACGTGGTCTTCGGTGGTTGCCACCGAGCGGGTCACTGTGAGTCCCGGTTTGGCGCATGGTGGTTGAGGACTGCCGACGCCGCTGATGATCGGGCGGTCGTGTGCGACACCGACGTATCAAAGCCTGTCTGATCGGTCGACCGGGCGGTGCGCCGTAACCAGCCACGAAGTGCTGAGCAGTCGCACCGTGTCGTCCGACGCCTCGTGGTCGCGCAGCAGTTCCGTCAGGGTGCGGCGGGCGCGGGCGCGCCCAGTCGTGTCGGCCTGCTCCATAAGGTGGCGAGCGGGGCCCGTCCCCAGCAGGAACTCCGCCGCGTCCTCGGCTCCGTGTTCCCACGACCCATACGCCTGCGCCCGGCTGATGGTGACGCCGGTAAATCCAGCCGCGGTGAGGACCTCGTCAATGCGGTCCGCGGAGGCCTGGGAGAACATGCCGGGCAGCCCGGGCCGCCCGAAGTCGCCGACGGCAGGAAGCCGCGCAGTGATTCCATCGCAGCCACCCAGTCGTTGAGCGTGGCATAGGCCGGGCAGACGAACGCCAGGCACCCGCCGGGGCGCAGCGCCCGGCCGACGTTGCCGAAGGCCGCTACGGGATCGGCGAAGAACATCACCGAGGCGACTGCGGCGGCGGCATGGCGGATGTTCACGGGGTGCCTCGAAGGAGTCGGTAGGAACGCCCGAGGCTGAGGCTGGGCGCGTCCGGATGAAGGAGTGGGGCGCGACCGCCCCGGCCCGCCGGTGTGAGCCGGCGAAGCCCGGAGCGGTCACGCGTGATGCCCTACAGCGATACCTCGGATCAGAGCCGGTCGAGGATGCTCTTCAGCTGCTTGACCTCGGCCGACTGGCCCGTGACGATGGCGCCGGCCAGCTTCTTCGCGTCGGCGTTCTGGCCCTTGTTCTGCTCGTCCTTGGCCATGGAGATCGCACCGTTGTGGTGCTCGATCATCATCTGGGCGAACATCTTGTCGAACTCGGCGCCCTTCATGGACTTCAGTTCCGTCATGTCCTTGTCGGACATCATGCCGTCGCCCATGTCCATGCCCGGCATGTCCCCCATCGCGGTGGGCTTGCCCCAGGACTGCAGCCAGCCCTTCATCGTGTTGATCTCGGGACCCTGGGCCTTCTCGATCTTGCTCGCGATGTCCTTGATCTCCGAGTCCGAGGCGCGTCCGTCGGCCAGCTTGGCCATCTCCACGGCCTGCTCGTGGTGCGGGATCATCATCTGCGCGAACTTGACGTCCGCCTCGTTGAAGTCGCCGGCCTTCGCGGTCGCCGAAGGCGTGGCGGAGGACGCACTGCTGCCGTGGTCCATTCCGCTCATGCCGCTGTGGTCGTCGCTGCTGCCGCAGGCGGAGAGCAGCAGGGCTCCCGCAACGGCCACGCCCGCGGCGGCGATGCGGCGGCTGGACTTGCGGCGCAGGGCGCGAGTGAAGGAGTTCACGATCGGTTTCACCTCGTGTGTCGGTTCTTCTGGCTTGTGTGGCAGCTGGAATCGCGGGGTCGCGCGGGATGCGCGCCCACGGGGCGATGCGGCCTACAGCCGAAGGACCGACAACTGGGTGAGATCCGGCCCGCGTGGCGGAGGGTGGGGCCGTTGCAGGGCAGACACCCGGGCGAGGAGGCCGGGCAGCCAGTCGGGATGGCGTGAGAGCGCCGCACGCAGCAGCGCGGCGAGGACCCCGGCGCCGACCATGACGGCGATGCACAGGGACAGCATGTCCATCGCCATCACGGGCGAGTGCGTGGACGTGGAGTGCTCCGGGCCCGCTGCCTGACTCCCGCCGCTGTGACCGTCCGTAGCAGCAGTGTCGTGGGCTGCCGGACCGTGGTCCATGGCCGGAGACGATGTCTGGGACGCGGTGCTCATCCCCGCAGAGGATGAGCTGTCCGGGTGGCCCACGGTGTGCATGATGAACACACCGAGCGCGAGCACGACGACGAGCAGCAGGTGCGCGAGGGCGCCTGCTGCTCGTACGCATCGGCTCACGTTCACCGTGGGACCTCCGAATCGACGATCTTCTCTGTCCGAGAGTACGGAAACGGAAGTCCGCGCGCTCACGCAGCCGCCGACGAGCGTCCGGGCAAGAACGGCAGCCGCCCGGTGGGTGGGCCGGGCGCCTGCGGTTCCGGGGCATTGCTCTGGCGGCTATTTGAAGGACCGCAGTCGCAGCTGTTGGTGACGACGAAGACCGAGGAGAAGGCCATCGCCGCACCGGCGATCATCGGGTTGAGCATGCCGAAGGCGGCCAGGGGCAGGGCGGCGACGTTGTAGCCGAAGGCCCAGAACAGGTTGCCCTTGATCGTGGCGAGGGTCTTGCGGGAGAGCCGGATCGCGTCAGCGGCCACCCGCAGGTCGCCTCGTACGAGGGTCAGGTCGCCCGCCTCGATCGCCGCGTCCGTGCCGGTCCCCATCGCCAGGCCCAGGTCGGCCGTGGCCAGGGCGGCCGCGTCGTTGACGCCGTCGCCGACCATCGCGACCGTACGGCCCTCGGCCTGCAGACGCTTGACGACGTCGACCTTGTCCTGGGGCAGGACCTCGGCGATCACCTCGTCGATTCCCACGGAGCGGGCGACTGACTCGGCGACGAGCTGGTTGTCGCCGGTGAGCAGGACGGGACGCAGGCCCAGCCGCCGCAGCTCGTCCACCGCCTCGGCGCTGGTGTCCTTGATGGCGTCGGCCACGGTCAGGACGCCGCGCGCTGCGCCGTCCCAGGCGACGGCTACCGCCGTACGGCCCTCCGCTTCCGCCTCGGCCTTGGCCTCGGCCAGTTCGCGGGGAAGTTCGATGACCCATTCCTTCAGGAGCCGTTCGCGGCCGACGAGCACGGCGTGGCCGTCGACGACGCCCTGGACGCCGAGCCCGGCGACGTTCTCGAAGTTCTCCGGCACCGGCAGGCTGCCCGTCCGGTCGATCGCCCCCGCCGCGATGGCCTGGGCGATCGGATGCTCGGAGGCGTGTTCCAACGAGCCTGCGAGTCGCAGCAGTTCGTCCTTGTCGACGCCTTCGACGACGTACACCTCCTGGAGGGCCATCCGGCCGGTGGTCACGGTGCCGGTCTTGTCCAGCACGATGGTGTCGACGCGGCGGGTGGACTCCAGGACCTCCGGGCCCTTGATCAGGATGCCGAGCTGGGCTCCGCGCCCGGTGCCGACCATGAGCGCGGTCGGGGTGGCAAGACCGAGCGCGCAGGGGCAGGCGATGATCAGGACGGCGACGGAGGCGGTGAACGCGGCGGTCGCGTCCCCGGTGACAAACAGCCAGGTCAGCATGGTGCCCAGCGCGAGGAGGATGACCACCGGTACGAAGACCGCGGAGATGCGGTCGGCGAGGCGCTGCACCTGGGCCTTGCCGTTCTGCGCGTCCTCGACCAGCCTGGCCATCCGGGCGAGCTGGGTATCGGCGCCCACCCGGATGGCCTCGATCACGAGCCGGCCGCCCGCGTTCACGGTCGCGCCGGTCACCGCGTCGCCCACGGTGACGTCCACCGGCACGGACTCGCCCGTCAGCATGGAAGCGTCCACCGCAGAGGCGCCCTCCAGAACCGCACCGTCCGTGGCGATCTTCTCACCGGGCCGGACGACGAAGCGGTCACCGACCACCAGCTGCGAGACCGGAATCCGTACCTCACTGCCGCCGCGCAGCACCGAGACGTCCTTCGCACCCAGTTCGAGCAGCGCCCGCAGCGCCGCGCCCGCCTTGCGCTTGGACTTCGCCTCCAGGTAGCGCCCGGCGAGGATGAACGCGGTCACGCCGGCCGCAGCCTCCAGGTAGATGGAGGAGGAACCGTCCGTGCGGGAGACGGTGAACTCAAAGCCGTGCCGCATCCCGGTCATGCCCGCCTGCCCGAAGAACAGCGCCCACAGCGACCAGCCGAAGGCAGCGAGCGTGCCGATGGACACCAGCGTGTCCATGGTCGCGGCGCCATGCCGGGCGTTCGTCCAGGCCGCCTTGTGGAAGGGGAAGGCCCCCCAGACGACGACCGGAGCCGCCAGGGTCAGCGACAGCCACTGCCAGTTGTCGAACTGCAGCGCCGGCACCATCGCCATCAGGACCACGGGTATGGAGAGAGCCAGCGAGACCAGCAGACGCTGCCGGAGGGAGAGCAGCTCTCCGTCGGCCGCCGGGGCGGCTTCCTCCTCGGCCTTCTCAGCGGCCGGGGAAGCGGGGGGCTCCGGCTCCTCGACGGTGTAGCCGGTTTTCACCACAGTGGCGATGAGATCGGCGACCTCGACGCCCTCCGGATACGCGACCTTCGCCTTCTCGGTGGCGAAGTTGACCGTCGCCGTGACGCCCTCCATGCGGTTGAGCTTCTTCTCGATCCGCGCCGCGCAGGAAGCGCAGGTCATGCCGCCGATGGACAGTTCGACCTCGGATATAGCGGAAGGTTGCGTGTCGGGGGACGTCTTCTCCGATGCCGTGCTGGTCATGCGTAGCTCCTGAAGGAGGCCGGGGCGTACGGCGTCCGTATCAGCGGAGCGGTAAGTCTCGGCGCGGGCAGGGAATGCACGAGGCCGGGGACGGGAAACCCCCGGCCGCTGGTCAGGACTGGCCGACGAGTTCGTAGCCGGCCTCGTCGACGGCGGCGCGGACGGCCGCCTCGTCGAGCGGCGCGGCGGAGGTGACGGTGACCTCGCCGGTCTCGGCGACGGCCTTCACCGCGCTGACGCCCTCCAGCGCGGATATCTCCTGGGAGACCGCGCTCTCGCAGTGGCCGCAGGTCATGCCGGACACCTTGTAGACGGTGGTGACAGCGGCTCCCTGGACCTGGATGACCTCCGTCGTGCCGGAGCCGCAGGAGCAGCCGCAGCAGGAGCTGGTGTTCGTCTGTTCGGTCATGGTTCTTCCTCAGCGGTGTGGATGCGTGGGTCGCCCTCGGGCACGGCGGCAGTTCCCCGCGCCCCTCGACAGCGACAACACTATACCCCCAGGGGGTATCCCTCTACTCCCCGCCTGCCTTCGCCCCCCTTCGGCTTGGACGCGGCTATCCCGGCCGGACAGGCCCCGACCGTGCGGCGTATTGGCCCATACGTGCACGTAACCTGACTAAGCGTGCTAATCGGTTTACGATCTGTCGCATGCTGCAGGAATCTGCCGGTCGCGCGGATACGCGCAAGCCGGCACTCGTCCTCCTCGTGGGTCTGGTGCTGATGCTCCTGGCCCACGTGGTCGCGTGTGCCGCGCACCCGGCAGAGAGACATGACCATGCTGCGGCAAGGGTCGCCCCGATGGCCTACGAGGAGCCCGGCTCAAGCAGTCCGCGCCTCGCGGACGAGACGGTGAGCTGCTCCTTGGACCACGGAGCTCACGACCATCCAGGCCACGGCCTTGGGTGCTGCGGCTCGGCCGACTCACCCGCTGACGTGCGCGCACCCGCGGGAGCGGCGCTCCTGACGCTCATGCTGCTCGCTCTGCTCTGCCTCCGTCACCGTGTGGCGGACCTCCTTCCATCCGGCGCGCCGCCAGGTAGAGATCTGGCCGCCGTATTGGCTCCTGATGGATGTCACCTGCTGCGTCTGGTCTGCGTCAGCCGTACCTGACCGTGCCCGCCCGGCGAAATCAGCCGGGCCGTCCGGCACATCCCTGTACGGCACACGCGCGGCCCTCATGGTGAACGGGCCGTGAAAGGACCCCCACATGAGCACAGCCCTGCGCAGCATCAATCCGCGCGACATCGACTCCTTCCTCGCGGCACACGAACTCCCCGGGCGGGCCGGCCTACCGCGCCGATCGCCCGCCGGGATGGTCGGCAACACACCCGTCCTGTGGATCGGCGAGCCCTTCAACCCTCCTGGCCGCGGCTTCTGGGCCAAGCTGGAGGGCACCAATCCCGGCGGGATCAAGGACCGGGCGGCGCTCCACATGATCGCCGCCGCCCGCAAGCGCGGTGAGCTCGCGCCGGGCGCCCCGGTCATCGAGTCCACCAGCGGCACGCTCGGCCTCGGACTCGCCCTGGCCGGGATCACCTATGGCCATCCGGTCACGCTGGTCAGCGACCCTGGAATGGAACCGCTCATGGTGCACCAGCTACGGGCGCTCGGCGCGCACGTGGAGGTGGTCACCGAGCCCCATCCGGTGGGCGGCTGGCAGCAGGCACGCCGACAGCGCGTACACGAGCTGCTCGTTCGTACGCCGTCGGCCTGGTGCCCCGACCAGTACAACAACCCCGACAACGCTGACGCCTACGCGCCCCTCGCCCTCGAGCTTATCGTCCAGCTCGGCCGGATCGACGTCCTGGTGGCGGCGGTCGGCACCGGCGGCCACTCGGCCGGGATTGCCCGCACGCTTCGCACCTTCAACCCCGAGCTCAGGCTCGTCGGCGTCGACTCGGTCAACTCAACCGTCTTCGGGCAGCCCGCCGGACCGCGCCTGATGCGTGGCCTGGGCAGCAGCATCCACCCCCGCAACGTCGACCACACCGCTTTCGACGAAGTGCACTGGGTGGCCCCCGGCGAAGCGGTGTGGACCTGCCGCGAGCTGGCCCGCGGCCACTACGCCAGCGGCGGCTGGAGTGTGGGCGCGGTCGCCCTGGTCGGCAACTGGCTGGCCCGTACGCAGCCGGAGCACATCCGTATCGTGGCGATCTTCCCTGACGGCGTCCATCGCTACTGGAACACCGTCTACAGCGACGACTACTGCCGCGAGCACGGCCTCCTCCACTGCTCCCCGGCCGCCGACCCGGACGAGATCGCGCACCCGGGCGACTACGTGGTCGAGCGGTGGACCCGCTGCACCAACGTCACGGTGCCGGAAGGGGCTCTCCGATGAGGTCCCTGCTCATCCAGTTCCGGTCGTTCAACGGGTGCGCCCGCCTGCTGATGGTCCAGCAGTTCACCATCAACACCGCCTTCTACATGCTCATGCCCTACCTTGCCGTCCATCTGGCCGACGGCCTGGGCATGGCCGCCTGGGCCGTCGGCCTGGTGCTGGGCGTGCGCAACTTCACCCAGCAAGGCATGTTCCTCATCGGCGGAACGCTCGCCGACCGAATCGGCTACAAGCCCGTGATCATCACGGGGTGCGTCCTGCGGACCGCCGGGTTCGGCCTGCTGGGCTTCGTCGACTCGCTGCCCGCCCTCGTCATGGCGTCGGCGGCGACCGGATTCGCCGGCGCGCTGTTCAACCCCGCGGTACGCGCCTATCTCGCACAGGAGGCCGGGGACCGGCGCGTGGAAGCGTTCGCCGCCTTCAACGTCTTCTACCAGGCGGGCATGTTCATCGGCCCGTTGGTCGGGCTCGCCCTGCTGGCCGCCGACTTCCAACTGGTGTGCACGGTGGCCGCGCTGCTGTTCCTGGCCCTGACGGTCATCCAGCTGCGCAAGCTGCCGGTCCGCACGAACAGAGCGCCGGCCGAGCGCGGCGGCGTACTGGCCGACTGGCGCACGGCGATCGGCAACCGGCCGTTCCTGCTCTTCTCCGCCGCCATGATCGGCTCCTACATCCTGTCCTTCCAGGTCTACCTCGCCCTGCCCCTGCAGGCACACCACGTGGCCCCAGACAGCGGCGACGCAGTGACCACCGCCCTGTTCGCGGTCTCCGCAGCCGTCGCCGTGGCGGGCCAGCTGAAAATCACCACCTGGGCCCGAGCACGCTGGTCTGCGCAGCGCGCGATCGTGTACGGCATCGCGCTCATGGGAGCAGCGTTCCTCCCACTGACCGTCGGCTCAACCGCGGTCACGCAGGCCTCCGGCCTCCTGACCTGGACGGCGGCACTGGCACCCCTGGTCATGGCGGTGGCCCTGCTCGGACTGGGCACCGCGGTGGTCTACCCCTTCGAGATGGACACCGTCGTCTCCCTCGCCGGCGGACGCCTGGTCGCCACCCACTACGGCCTGTACAACACCGTCTCGGGCCTGGGCATCACGCTGGGCAACCTCGCCACCGGTGCCGTCTGGGATGCTGCCCAACGTCTGGGACGGCCAGAGCTGACCTGGTGGGCCCTCGCGACCACCGGCGGGATGTGCGCCGGCGCCGTCAGTCTCCTGGCCCGATGGGGCCGCGCGCCGTCTCACCCTCAACCCGCGGGGGTCACCTCATGACTGCGAGCCCAGCCTGCGGCGAGCTCGAGAGCTGGCCGGCACGGCAACGAAGGACGGACCCCTCAGCCGAGTAGGGCCTGCTCAGTGGCCGACATACCCCCTGCCGGTATAGTGGCGGCGGCTCCTGCCCAGCGAAGCACGCATTTGAACTCGTCTCCGAGCGGCAGGGCCGGTCCTTGATCATCACCAGCAATAGGGCGCCCAGCGACTGGTATCCCCTCTTCCCCAACCCGGTCGTCGCCGAGTCGCTGCTGGACCGGCTGATCAACTCCAGCCACCAGGTCATCATGAACGGCCCCAGCTACCGGCCCAACAAGCGACCGAAAGGACCCACCACCACGACCGAACCACCGCAACAATAGGCAGCCCGCCGGATCACCGGTCTGCTCGGCACCGCTGTCAGTGGTGCGGAATACGATCCGGGGATGCGAGCTTCAGGAACATTCAAAGTGGCCGACTTCACCCCAGCTCCGGTGCCCAGCCCGGCGATCGAGACCGCGGTACCCGTCGGCCTCGCCACGATGAACAAGCAGTACGAAGGCGAGGTCGTCGGGCGCTCCGCCACCTTGTTCACCGCGGCGTTCGACCAGTCCACCGGCACGGGCACCTATGTCGCGATGGAGTCCTTTGAGGGGGCGCTCCATGGCCAGTCGGGTGCCTTCAACTTTGCACACTCCGCAACCACCCTGGGCGAGGGCAGGCAAGGCGACTTCTTCATTATCGTTCCGGGCAGTGGAACCGGCGAGCTGGTCGGGATCACCGGGGCCGGAGGCATCGCCGTCGACCCGGACGGCACACACCGGATCTGGTTCGACTACGACCTCGGTCGATAGCCCGGCAGCTCAAGCCCTCGGCCAGAGTCCGATCGAAGCGACGGTGGCGCCACAACGACATTGAGTTCCGCGCTGACACCGGACAGCTGACGTTCCCCCACCCCTCCGTCTGCCTCACCCCTCTTTCCCATCGAGCATCACAGCCTGGCCATGGGGTGGGGAATCGGCCGACCGTCGACAGGATCGAGCCCGCAAGTGAGGACGAAAAGCCCAAGCCCCGCTGTACACAGGCCGACAAATGGGCCATGAACTACGCCGCCGCCAACCAGTTCTACGAAGGCCACCTGCGCGTGCCGCGCAAGCACACCGAGGAGACGATCGTCGGCGAAGACCAGGAGGAACGGCAGCTACGGCTCGGGGCATGGATCAGCAACCAACGCTCGCGGGCTGCGACGCTGTCACCGGAACGCGTCGAGCAGCTCTCCAACATCAGCATGCGCTGGACATAGCCGTGCGACTGCGAGACGTATCCACCATCTAGGACGGGCGACGGTCGGTCGATGACTCAGCTTGATCTTTAACCCTTGGCGAAGCCTCAGTGACAGGGGAAAGCCCGGCCACGCACAGCAGCGGGTCGATGAGCTTGAACCGCGCGTCTCCTGGCGAATCGACGTCCGAACGCCCTTACTTGGAGGCAAGACGTGCGAAGCCGACGGTGCTTGCAAACACCACTGCGGCCACGATGATTGCCCAGTTCACCTCCACCGCCCCGTCACTGACCTCGAGCGTCAGCAGACACGGCCCCGGAGCGTACTTGCGGCCATTCGTGACCAGCTCGCTCACCACCAGCTGGACCATGCCCATCGCACGGGCCGACACCGGAAGCCCATGAACCGCCTGCACATCCGCCAGGAACGAACGGGTCAGGGCGCGGGCCTCGGCGATTTCCTCGCTGCTCTCGAACGCGGCGGACACCGATGTCGGCCCGCTGACCAGGGACTCTCGTCCCTCGCCTTCTTCTGCCTGCACCATGCGGCCCGCCTTGCACCCTGAGCGTCTTCACCCGCTACACCGTTTGCCCCCGCAGCCTGGCTCCAGACTCGACAAACGGGTGATCCGACGAACCTTACTCAGCGTTGCCGCTTACCCGACGGGGTTCAGGAACACCCCCGGCACTCACCAATTGGCGACTGGCCCCAGACGCCGGAAGCGGGCTCTCAAATCGGGGCCCGTTTCTATAATTTCCGCAGTTCAGAAGGGTAACAGCGGCTTGGATGACGGGGCGCTACCAGCGGTGGAGGTCCTTGGTGAGTTCGCGGTGCCACTGGGTGCGGCGCGCCCCGTACTGCGCGGCCGTCTGGCCGACTCGATCCGCGACCGCGCCGTGATGCCCGTGTGGTTCGTGACCGTACTCGGTGCCGTGCCGCCGGCGAACAAGACGCAGGAATGGCTCGACCTCGCCACCCAGGTCCTGGCCTACCGGGTCACCTACGACATCACGGACCAGGTCGTCGCCCTCGGACCGGAACCCGACGAGGGCGCGAGCAAACATCACTCATGCGAGATGTGTTGATCACGTGGAGAGTGCAGAATTCCCTCACTCCGCAACCGCAGGTCCGCTAGGAACTTCGCATGTCTGATCAAGGGAAGACCTTGCGTGCGATCCTGGCGCTGTCGTCGATCGTCGTCGCTGCCTGCGCGTTGACGGTGACGATCAAGGTGGTGGCAATCGGCGAGCCTCGGCTGCTGGATCCGGACACTGTGGCACGAACTGCGGCTGCCGCAGCACGGGGACAGGACCAAGCGACCACCGACGGGGTCACCTGCCCGGCCGCCATCGAGGCACGAAAGGGCGCCACCTTCACGTGCGTCGTCTCGACCAAGCAGAACCCGACCGGCTTGGCAGTGGACGTCAAGGTCGTCGACGATCAGGGCCAGCTGTCAGCCCACTAGACGATCAAGTCCGATCTGGCCTCGATCTTGCATGAGGGTCCGTCAGCTCTCTGACGGACCCTTTGCGGTGAGTGTTGGTGGAGGTTTTCGGAGTCTGGGCAGGTCGCCCCCTCCGGAGCCCTTCGCCGTGGGTAGCGCCTGGAAAGTGCCTCCGGCGGTGACGGGAACAAGGACCTCACAGGTCGCGGTGCCCGTGCAGCTCCAGCGGCAGACCGTGCTCCGGGTCGGTGAGAGCCTGCACCAGCTCGGCCCGGCGCAGCCCGGTGTCGCAGTCGTGGTCCAGCTCCAGGATCCACCACTCCCCCAGCCGGGCCTCGTGACCGGTGACGACCTACGGGACGGCAACGGTATGCAGGAGTCCCAGGCGGCGGAGCAGGCCGCTGGGACGCCAGGCCGCCTCCCGCCAGACGGACTCGTAGGTGAGTGGACAGTCCAGGTGTCGCCGGCCAGCCAACTCGCCTCCGCCGTTGCTGCGGACCTGGTCGGCCAGGACGCTCTCCGCCTTCAGGAACGCGCGGCGGGAGAGGCCGGTGAGCTGGATGCTGGTTGGCTGACCAAGCCGGCGAAGTTCGATGCCGCGCTCGGTCCGCGCGCAGATCCGATCTCCCCAAGCTGATCCAGCTCATCTGGGACAAGAAGATGGACCCCGGCAAGGTCTTCGACCTTACCCTCCCCCTGGAGCAGGCCCCCAGCGGGCTACAAGGCGATGGACGAGCGCGCGCAACCAAGGTCCTGCCACCCGCTGAGCACCGGGCCGACAGCCCCGCTCGCGCCCTCCCCCCAAACGCACGGACGGAGAACCCGACCACATGGTCCTGATCTTGGTAACGGGAGCCTCGAGCGGGCTCGGCTACACGACGGCCGACGCGCTGGCCGAGGAGGGGCACGACGTGGTCGTTCACGCCCGCACCCCGGCACGCGTCACCGCCCCGGACAGGAGGGAGCCGGTGGGCGGGCGCGGTCACCGGGGATGCGGACCCCTACGGCGAGCAGTCATCTTCGGCGCCCAGCAAGCCAGTTGACTCCTACCACCGGCCTACGGCCACCCCGACCTGCCGTCAACCCACGCCATCGCCGGGGCTCGGACGGTACGACACCGAAGGCCGCCTTCAGTACGTCGGCCGCACCGCCACCCTGGCCCGGGCGGCGGGTGTCCGGGGGAGCACACGTGATCGGCCTGGTGCGGGGGTTCGGAGGAAGATCCTCGATCGCTGCCGGCGCATGGCTACCGTCCGCCGCATGCCGGTGGAGAACGTGCACGGAGGTCGACCGGACAGCCGGGCGGGCGGGTCGGACGTCAGGTGAGGAAGGCGGTCACCGTCTTGGTGAACCAGTCGGGGTCTTCCTCGGCGACGAAGTGCCCAGTCGGGGCGACCGCGCCCTGGACGTTGTCGGCGTGCGGGGCCAGGGCCTGGGCGGTGGCGGTGCCGGAGTGGGCGGAGCCGACGGCAAGGATGGGCATGGGCAGCTTCCGTTCGGCGAGCAGGGCGCGGTTCTCGCGGCCGTCGTCCAGGAGGGTGCGGTAGTGCTCGAAGCCGCCGCGCAGTCGTTCGCGGCCGGTGTACGCCTGGGCGTAGGCGGTGAGGTCGTGGTGGCTGAAGGTGCCGGGGTTGGACATGGCGGTGAATGTGGCGGTGACGAACTCCAGTTCGTGGCCGTCGAAGAGCATCTCGGGGCCATGGGGGCTCATGAAGAAGCCGAAGTGCCACATGCCGCCCTCGGCGACGTTCATCGCTTCCTCCAGGCCGAGGCCGGGCAGGAGGGAGTCGACCAGGATCAGGTGGGAGATGTCCTCGGGGTGGGCGGCGGCCCAGGCGAAGGCGATCATGGAGCCGATGTCGTGGCCGGCCACGGCCACGGGGCCGGTGCGGTTCAGGGCGGTGAGGATGCCGCGTATGTCGTCGGCCTGGTTGGTCTTGGCGTAGCCGCCCTCGGGCCGGTCGCTGTCGCCGGTGCCGCGCAGGTCGGGCACGACGACGGTGTGGTTCTGGGCGAGGTCGGGCATGACGCGGGCCCAGGCGCGTGAGGTCTGGGGCCAGCCGTGGAGCAGGACCAGGGCCGGTCCGCTGCCGCCGACCGCGACCGACAGGCGGGTGTTGTTGGTGTCGATCTGCCGTACGGAGAAGCCGTCGGGAAGCCAGTCGGCAGTGTTCACGGCAGGGGCCTTTCGTCGAGGAGAAGGGTCAACAGGTGTACTGAGGGGAAGGCCGTACCGAGGCGCTTGGGGTGAAGGGCTTCGCCACGGCAGGTGACGCGTGGCGGTGGCGACGTCGTGGTCACCCTGCGGGGGTGGCCAGCCGGCGCAGGCGTTCCTCGCCGATCATGGTCAGCATGTCGGTGTGCTGGGGCTGCCAGCCGAGGTGCTGCTGTGCCCGGACGGCGCGGATGCGGCCGGAGGCGGCCATGATGAGGGTGCCGAATTCGCCCCATACGCCGCTGGCCTCTTCGGGGGTGAGACCGCGTGTCGTGACGCCGAGGTCAGCGGCGACGCGTTCGGCGATCCAGCGGTTGGGGATCTCTCCGGCCACGGCGTGGTAGAGCCCGCCGGGCCGGCCCTTTTCCAGGGCGAGGCAGAACAGGTGGGTCACGTCGTCGATGTGGACGTGACTGTAGGTGTTCAGCCCTTCGCCGATGTAGCAGGCTGCCCCTGTCGTGGCGACCGACTGGTAGACCATCGACACGTGGCCGTGATCGCCGGGCCCCCAGATCAGACCGGGCCGGATGACCATCGCGCACAGTCCGTCCTGGGCCGCGGCCAGGACGGTGTCCTCGGCGGCCTTGCGGTAGTGGGCCAGGGGTTCGGGCGTGAACGGGTCGTCCTCGGCGAAGACGTCCGGGCTCCAGGCGCCCGCGGTGCGCTGGATCAGTACTCCGTTGCCGGACAGGAAGATCAGTGTCTTGTCCGTGCTGGTCAGCGTCCGGGTGAGGTCCTGGACGGTTGCAGTTTCCTGTTCCGGTCCGGTCTGGGCGGCGTAGATGACCGCGTCGGCGGCCTGGGCCGCGTCAATGACGGCGGGGCGGTGCTCGTCCAGGTCGCCTGCCACGGGGGTGATGCCCTGGGAGTCGAGGGTGGCGGCAGCGCTCTTGGTGCGGGCCAGCCCGGTGACCGTGTGGCCTTCGGCGGAAAGGTGCCGGGCGAGGGCGCCGCCGACGAAGCCGGTGGCGCCGATGATGAAGATGTTCATGGAGGCTCCTTCAAGAGGGCAGGGCGCTGAGTTCGCCGCCATCGGCGAACAGGACGGCGCCGTTGATGTAGGAGCTGGCCGGGCTCACCAGGAAGGAGACGATCTCGGCGATCTCGATTGGGTCTCCGGCGCGGCCGCGGGCGTTGGTCTTGTCCAGCATCGCGGTGTGCTCGCCGAGCATGGCCTTGGTGCCCTCGGTGTGCACGGGGCCGGGAGAGACGGTGTTGACGCGTACCCCGGACGGGCCGAACTCTGTTGCCCAGTAGCGGGTGAGGATCTCGGCGCCGGCCTTGGAGGCGCCGTAGGCGGCGCCGATGGGGGCGGGCATGCGGGCCGCGCTGGAGCCGATGATCACGATCGAGCCCTGGCCGCGCTCGGCCATACCGGGCGCCAGCGCGCCGACCAGCAGGAACGGGGCGCGCGTGTTGACGGCGACCTGTCGGTCGAAGCTGGCGGCGTCGGTCGCAGCGGTCGGAGCAAATTCGTACAGACCTGCGCTGTTGACCAGGATGTCCACCGCTCCGGCCTCGGCGGCCAGGCGCAGTGTGTCATCGGCGTTGGTGAGGTCTGCGGCGACGAAACGGGCGGTGCCGCCCTCTGCCGCGATCTCCTTGACCAGGGCTTCGCCGCGGACCCGATCACGGCCGTGCAGGACGACGTTCGCGCCCTGGGCGGCCAGGTTCTGCGCGATGGCCTTGCCGATGCCTGAGGTCGCTCCGGTCACGAGTGCGGTGCGGCCCTGCAAAGCGTTGTCGGCGCTCATGGTGATCTTCCTCGCTGTGGTCGTTCGGCGCGCGGCACGGATCACGGCCGGCACCCTTTACGGAATCCACTATGCATTCCAGATGTTCTGTTCGCAAGAACATCTGTTGTCGAGCGCATGTAATACGATGTGCGGGTGAGCGCATCCACGTCCGAGAACAAGAAACCGCGCGCCGAGGCGGAATCCCTGGCGCTGGACACCGACCTGGGCTGGGCGATCCGCATGGTCTCCGCGGCGTTCCGTCGCGTCGCCACCGACTCCGTCGCGGACCTGCCCGGCGGAGCCCGCGGCTACCTGGTCTTGGTGGCACTGGCCGGCGGTGGTGAGCCGCCGTCGCAGCTCGCCCTGGCCAAAGAGGTGAGTCTCGACCGCACCGTGATGACCTACCTCCTCGACGACCTAGAAGCCCACAAACTCGTGACCCGCAAGCCGGACCCGCGCGACCGGCGCGCCCGCCAGGTCCTCATCACCGACACCGGACGCGCCCGCCTGGCACAGGTACGCGAAAGCCTCGGCGCCGCCGAAGCACGCCTCCTCACCGACCTCGACCCCACGGACGCCGAGCAACTGCGGACGCTGCTCGCCCGCGTCGCCCAGACCGCGCAGCGCGAAGTCATCGCCCCCGACGAAGCAGAGTGCTAGCCACACACGGCCTTGCGGCGCAGCGGCAGGGCAGAGGGCCGAGCCGCCTATCGGTGGAAGAACACCCTCCTCACGGCTCGTGCGGCGCAGGCACAGCGTGCGCGCTCCGGCCTGCTGGGCCGGTGGCCGTGCCGCGGGCCCCGTGGGCGGCATAGGGGGCGTCGTCGCCGCCGCTCTCGGCCATCCAGTTCGCGGCGGTCTGCTCGCTGAAGACGAGCAGAGGGCTGAAGACGAACCCGGAAGCTCGGCGGCGAGGTCCATGAGCGAGGCGTTTCGGGTGGGCCTGGGCCGGACGCCGAGCGACTTGAGCCTGCCGGACAGACTGACCGGCTCCATCAAGGAGCTGTTTCCCGACCGCGGGTGAGGTGCGGTCGGGGCAGGTGGGGTGAGTGTCACGGTGCGGGGACGGCGCGGGCCAGGGCTTCCAGATCTCCAGGTGCTTTCTGGCTGCGTCTGATGGTGTTTGGGGGGTAAACGGGTCAGGATGAACCAGCACTGCTAGGACGCAAGGCGGACCGGATGGACCAGAGCGCGGGGGACGACGAGCGGGAGCCGCTCGTCAGCGAGTCCGTCTCGGTCTCTCAGGCTTTTGAGGGCAGCGAGGAGATCGCCGCGGCCCGCGACCTGGCGCGGTTATTTCTGCGGGACGTGCAGGCTGTTCACGGGCTGCCGGTGTCCGGCCGAGTGATGGGCATGGTGCAGGTCTTGGTGAGCGAACTGGTGACCAACGCCCGCAAATACGCGCCCGGACCGTGCCTGCTGACGCTCCAGATCGAGGACGGGACCGTACAGATCACTGTCTGGGACAGCAGCACGACGCTGCCGACGATCCTGCCCCCGGACCCCGGCCGGGTCGGACAGCACGGCCTGGAAATCGTGATGGCAGTCTGCGCGAGCTTTGCCGTCCACCGGGAACCGGTAGGCAAACGGATCACGGCCAGCGTCATGCTGGCCGATGATCCTGGCGGCGCGGCGGCCGGCCGACAGGCGCTCTGACGCGTAAGATCCAGCCGCGTTCGGGTGCTGTCGCGTCCGGCAATGGGTTGTGAAGCAGCGCGGCATGAAGTCCCCTGACCGGGCCGACGCCGCGGCTCTTGGCCGCGTACGAGCCGGAGACCCTGAACCAGCCGCGCCGGCGGTCTGCTCAACTGGGCAGGTGAGGCAGCAGCGTAGTGAGATCCCTGCGCACGCGTGCGGCCAGGACGGCCGGGTCGTTCGCGGTCCACTGGTGGGCCACGCCGACCGTGTCGGCTGCCTTCGAACGCGAGGAGCTCTTGTGGGGGAAGGCGCCGCCGGTCATCCGGGCGGTGAAGGTCGCAGGTGCCGGCGGGCGCGGCAGGAACAGCAGCGGGTCGTGCGGGGTGAAGTCGAAGTGACCGAGGCAGGCTGCGGGCTCCTCGTCGAACATCTGCGGCTCGGTCCAGTCCGACGCTGACCACCAGCCAGGCACGGGGGCGGTCCGGGTCGTTGCACAGCCACAGGCCGAACGTGCCGACCAGCAAATGCTCCTCCCACTTCCAGACCTTGGCCCGCGGCTCGAGGTCGGCGGCGCCCTCGATACGCAGCGGCATCAGCGCCTGCTCGAAGGGGTTGATCACATCGGTGTAAGCGGTGCGCAGGGCCGCGCTGGCAGCGTGGTCGACCGTCAGCTCCCGGTCCGGTGCGATCTCCCACTCCAGGCCGTCCGGCACCTGACCGTCCAGGTACTCGCGGATCGGATCGAGGACCGGCGGCAGATCGTCCTTGCCGCGCCGGGCGTGCTCGGCTGCGGGCAGGCTGACCCACCACGCGTAGTAGGGCGTTCCGCACTTATAGGAGTCATAGTCGACGCACCGCTCGTAGACGCAGCCGAGCGAGGCCGCCAGCTGCGTCATCGTCTCCCTGGTGCGCTCATCGAGGTCCGGATGCTCACCGGCGAGCTGCTGCCTGTCTTGGACCTCCAGCCGCTATACCACCCAGTCGAAGTCCTCCCACACCTCCGTCCGCTTCACACCCTGCACCACTGCCCGCCCCTCCGCCTGCTCGTTGCTGGTCGAAGGCCAGTACGTCAGCGCAGAGAGCGGGCCGGGCCGTGTTCGCGCGCACCGGCCACGGATGAGCGAATCGTCCGGGAGCACCTTCTGCCCCCCTTCGTGCCGCGCCCGTGTCGCGGGGTCTGTGGCCCCGTCGTACACACGAAGCATCAGCGACGAGAACGAGTAGCTGGAGTGCGTGGTCCGCTCATGACCGGTAGTGGTAGGTGGCGGCGGTGACGTTCGTCCAGCCGGCCTGGCGGATGAGGCCGATGACGAGGTTACGGAGGGCCGCCATCGCTCGGGGTGCGGTGCCTGTACGGACACGAGAGGCGTCCCCGGCGAGGGTCACGTCTCTCACGTGATGCAGGTCCTCGACCTGCCAATGCCCGCGGATCAGTTGTGCGAGTTGGGTTGGGGTAATACGCCTCCGCGACGCGATGTCGGGTTACGTTGAGTGGTCATCTTTGCTTCGAACCAGAGGCTTTCGCCTTCTCGCAGCCCTAAGCCGAGCCCATACGGGAATCCGATCGCACGATCAACGAGGCGGCCCACTCCGCGTCCTCGCCAACCAGTTCAGCCGTGGGGCCAGCTGTACTCACCCATGATCTCGTTGAGACGGTCTGCGTGCTGTGCTTCTGATGACTCGCCGCCTGACCCCCACACCGACGGCCCAAAGGGCCGCAGGGCGGCGTTCGGGCACGATGGGTCAAGGCTGACAGGATGCCCCCTCACCTCCTACGACGCGACGGCCGCATCTGACCGACTCCGATGAGGACCAGCCCGGAGAAGAGGAGAGCGTTCGCGCCGAAGAAGCGCAGCTCCCACGACGGGATTGGCACGATTGCGAAGTAGAACAAGCCCTGCACTACACAGGATGCGCCCAGGAGCAGCGCCCCAAGTCCGTAGACCGAGGGCCGGGTGACGCGGCGGACCATAAAAGGCGGCGTCCATCCCGTGCGTATCGACGCCGCGCCCAGGGCGATCAGCAGCAGTCCGCCGAGCATGCCCATGCCCACGAGCCATTCCACAAACCCTCCCGCTGTCTCTCGGGCCATCCGTGTGCCGTACACGGGCAGGCCACACGGCTGATCATCCAAGCAAACCGAGACTATGACCAGTCCTTCAAAAACAAGCTGCTGGATTCCTCATTGGATGTACACGTATCGGCGTCGTAGTTGGCGGGTGGGTGGGGCTGGCCGGCCCCAGACCCACCCTCAGGCACGGGCGTTGAGCTGCTGGGTGGCCACGGCTGTCGCCTGGGTGATGTCGTCGGGGTTGGCGAAGGACCGCCCTGCCAGGGCGGTCTCGCGGAAGATCCGCCACCAGCCTTCCTGCAGGTTCAGCCAGCACGCGCCGACTGGGATGAACGCGTGGCGGATCCGGGGGACCGCACGGCCGGTGCCGTCCGGGCCGGCTGGGCTGAGCGTGGCCTGCCGGGCCATCGCGTATTCCAGGCGGCCCCGGAAGTGCTCCGCCCGCGCCTGGATGTCCTGAGCGTCCAAAGGCATCCCGGCGCCGGGGACTTCCTCCAGCGCATCGCGCACCCGCATCAGCAGATCGGCTTCGGCCTGGGTGGTGGTGCTTGCGCGCACGTCTTGCCGCCTCCGCTGCGGCCATCGCCCTCGCCGGCGTCTTCTTCAGCGCCCCGGCCGCGTCCGTGGTGGATGCAGTGGTGAGTGGTGTTGGTGGACGGCACCCAAGTGCAACGACGCTTCCCTGTCGTACTCGCGGCACTCCCAGGGCACCTGCTCCCACCACCACGGCGTGCGCTACTGGTTCAAGTAGCCCTCGTAGCACGCAGGGTGCTCCCTCCTCTCCGGAGGGAGCACCCTGCGTTGCTTTCCAGCGTCGATTCCGGGAGCGGTGTCCGTACCCGCTCAGCAGGTCAGTGACGGTGCCCGCCCCGGTGGTCGCGGTCGTCGCCGCGGTGGTCACGGTCGTGTCCCCATGAGACGGCGTCGACGAAGCGGCCGTGGTCGTTGCGTAGGGTCGCGGTGTCACCGCGGTCTTCCCACACCTCGCGCCGCCGGTCCTGGTACAGGTCGGTGCGCGTGTCATGGCCGTGGCCGGTGTGGACACGGACCGTGCCCCGGCCCTTCAGCCACACGTGGTCGAAGGTGTAGGTGCGGCCCTCGTCGTCCGAGAGGGTCCAGCCGTCCAGGTTCACCGCCCGCCGGGTGGCGTTGGTGACGTCCACCCACTCCTTGTTCAGCGCCCGGTTGGAGCGGTCGTCGCGGCCCGGGACGTCGTAACGGATCTGGCTGATGTAGACCGCGGCGTGCCGCGGGTAGCCGGAGTGGTGGTCGGCGGCCGAGGCCGGCAGCGCGACCGCGCCCACAGCAGCGCCTGCGACAGCGGCGACAGCGGTGAGACGACGGACGGAAGAAGAAACGGACACAGAGGTCCCCCTTCATGGTGCCCACACCCAGCTCAGCGGCGGCCGTAACCGCACGTCGGACAGGATGCGTTGTGCGGGTGTGCGACCGGTCGGCCGCACACCCGCACCCTGCACGCCACTCCCCCACACTGTGAGGGAAATGCGAACGGTATTACCGATCCAGCAGATTTCTGTAACTCACATCTGTAATGACCATCTAAGTCCTGAATGCACTGTATTGACAGTATCTCAGGTCGGCCAGCCCCGGAAACACGGGCTTGACGCAAACGTCCACCAACTCCCGCCACCCCATCGCCCCGAAGGCGTTCACCCGAAAGTGTCGTCATGCGTACTGCCCCTGCCGTGCCTTGCCTGGTGTTCGCCTGCCTGCTGGTAGCGGGCTGCCCGACGTCAGCGGGAAGCGATGCGAAGGTCCCCGAACCCGCCGACGGCGGGCGGGTCGCACTCAGGTGGGTCCGCAGGCGCGCTGCCCGTCGGGCCGGGCCCGCAGAAGGTGTACCGCGTGCAGCAGCAACTCGCGGCAGGCCGCTGCCACTACCGCACCGAGAGCGGGGAACCGCTGCCGGATCCCAACCGCACGCCGGGCGCGATCTCCCCCGCGGTCACACAGGCCGACCTCAGGCAGACGGTCTGCCGAAAAGGCGGCTACACCAAGAAGATCCGGCCGCCGGCCTCCATCACGAACCGGGAGAAGCGGCTCAACGCCGCATCGTACGGCTACACCGGCCGACTCGGCGACGCCGAGTACGACCACCTCATCAGCCTCGAACTGGGCGGCGACCCCAACGATCCCCGCGACCTGTGGATGGAAGAACCCGACCCGGGCCACCGACCCCACGGCGGCGTCAACAACAAAAAGGACCCCGTCGAAGCGCAACTGCACACCGCAGTACCTTCGGGTACCGCACAAACACGTGGAGACCATCGTGATCGGCGGCGACGGCCAGGAGCAGGAGGTCCGGCAACGCCGTCACCCTCTTCGGCCCTCGTACCACCGCCGCCCATCACGCCCGGCCCGCCTCAGCAGGCCGCCCCCTCCCCACACGACCGCCGTCGACGCTTCACCTGGCGCTCACTCCTGTCACGCCGCTGGCACCGCTGACCATCCCCGGCTTCGCCCCGCCATGGCGGGGCGAAGCATCCCCCGTCCGAGATGCAGACTACGGACCGAAATACCAAGGGCGGTCGCGCCAATATCCGCCAAGACCGCCCTTGGTAGCCCGCTCACCTCGCGGCCGCATGTCCTGTGCGGCGTGCCGTGGTGGGCATCAGGTATGTCTGCTGTGCTCGCAAGGAGCCGCGAGCTGTCGTTGGCTTGGCATCAGACGGATGGATGCTCAGGGTGCATTCACGCCGAAGTCCTGTGTCGTGTTGTTCGCGGCGCCGGGGCTGTCGATGTTGTGATTGATGCTGATGTTGTTGAACATCGGGAGGACGCCGCTGAGGTTGATGGGCAGGACCGACCCGCCGCCTCCTCCCCCGTTGTTCCCGCCAGTCTGGTCGTAGGTGATGGTCACCATGGCCGGTCCGGTTGCGGGTCCGGAGGTACCACCCGCCGGGACGTGGTTCGCTCCGCCGCCGCCACCACCGGGCCCCAACGAACCGTCGGAGCTGATGGAGTCGCAGCCCCCGCCGCCACCGCCGCCGAACCAGCCAGCTCCGCCACCGCCGCCGCCGATGCTGCCGCCGCCCGTGCCGCCGACACCGCCTGCGCCCGGGGTGCCCGGCGTACCGGAGAAGACGCATGCGGCTCCGCCGGCGCCGGCGGTTGTCTGGGTTCCGCCGCCTCCGCCTCCACCGCCGTCCGATCTGCTGCCGCCGGTCTGTCCGGTGCTGCCGGCATTTCCTCCGGTGGCCTCAGCGTTGGAAAATTCACTGCTCAGGCCGCTTCCCCCGCCGCCTCCGCCGCCCGCGACGATCAGGCGGGGGTCGGTGGCTGCGACACCGGTCAGGGTGCAGCCGGGGCTGGCCGCGCTGCAGGTGCGGACATCGCTGGAACCACCGCCGGCACCGCCCACCGCACTCCCCCCTCCGCCACCGGCGCCCCCGCCCGTGCCGACGTTGACATACAGCGTGGTGGTGCCCGACGGCACGGTGATGGTGCCGGTGACGGTGGCGCCGTTCCCGCCCACGCCTCCGTTAGGTCCGTTCTCGCCTGCGGCGCCGGTGGCGGTGACCGTCAGCTGGGTGACGCCGGACGGGACGGTGAACGGCTGGTTGGCGCCGGCATTGAAGGTGACGGTCACGGGCGCCGCCTCGGCGGGCGTGGCCATGGGGACCACCAGCGCCGCCGGCAGCGCCGCCGTGGCGAGCAGGAGAGCAGCACGCCGGGCCGGACACCGTAGCCTCTCAGCTGTGACTGCGGCTCCACGTCGTTGGGACACCGCATGTTTCACGCTCAGTCTCACGCTCGGACTCCTCGAGAAGGGATGCCGAAAGCCGGGGGCACGGCGGACAGGGTTTGATGTTCCGGTCCCTGCGCAGGACCGCCTCACGATCAAGCCACACCCGTTCATGTCAGCCCTCAGACACACCGTCACAGCGGTCCGCGATCCACCTTCGTGGAGGAAGTCGTCGGATCAGGTGATGAGCTGGACGGCGTGGGCGAAGCGGGCCCAGCCCTGCGTGATCTGCGGTTGCACAACCCCGAAGACGCCACCGGCGAGAGCGAGGTTGTGCATGCGGGCCACTGCCTGGACAGCGTGGTGGAGGCCGTCGCCCCGTTGCCGGCAGTCGCGAAGGATCTTGTAGTTCTTCATTCGGGAGAAGACGTGCTCGACGCGTGCGCGGACTTTACGGTGGGCGGCGTTGTCCTCTTCTTCGCCCCTCAGCAGGGACCGTCCGGGGCGATTGCGGTGCCGGACGAACAGGCCGGTGTTGATATAGGCGCCGTCGCCGAGTACCGCCACGCCCTTGCAGTGCCCGGCCAGACCGGAATCCCGCCAGGACTTTTGCATCCGCGGTCGTGCCCGGCACCGGGCGGGCCGCCACCACCAGGCGGGTCTCCGCGTCCACGATGACCTGCACATTCGCCGAGAACCGATAGTTTCGGGAAGAGGCACCCACCGTCCGGTCGCGGACCGGGATGAGGGTGCCGTCCACGATCCACAACCGCTCGACGGCCTCCCGGGAGGCCCGGGCCGGCTCGAGCGCGAGCAGCGGCCCGAGCCGCTGGATCACCCGGCACACGGTCGCGGGCGAGACACCGAACAACGGGGCGAGCCGCCGCATGGTGAGGTTCGTTCGGTAGTACACGGCCACCAGCAGCACCCGCTCAGCCAGCGGCAGCAGCCGCTCCAATATTGGACGGTCGCGGAGGCCGTGGGACATGCGAGACCGGATCGGCTGCACCACCTGCTGGTAGGAGGCCGGAAACAACTCGAATGGTCTAGCGCTACTTCGGGGTTGATTTGGTCTGGGATGTTCTGATCAGCTTGCTGTCCGGGTGAACTTGGAGGGAAATAGAGATGGCCTACCGGGGGAGTTCGCGTTGCACGCCGTGCCAGATCCGGCGCATGACGAGACACTGACTTCAGGAGGGACTCGTGGGTACCCGAATAGGAAAGACCAATAGGATCAACGCGCTCATTGCGGCGCTGGTAGCCGTCCTAATGGTCTCCGTCACGGCAAGCACCACAGCATGGAGCCAGAGCCGGGAGGATGGCCCCGGGGCTGAGCAGTCGACCTTCCCGCAAGCGGAAGCGCCCCCCGGTTTCCAGTCCAAGTACGCGGAAGTCAGCGGCTTTCGCATGCACTACATGCAAGGCGGCAAAGGTTCGCCGTTGGTGCTGATCCACGGCTTCCCTCAGACGTGGGCCGAGTGGCGCGATCAGATGGGCCCACTCTCTAAGAACCACACCGTGATTGCCGTCGACCTGCGCGGCATGGGCAACTCCGAGCTCACCAAGAGCGGCTACCAGACAGCGCAGATGGCCAGGGACGTACATGAGTTGCTGAAGCAGCTGAAGCTGAACATCGGAGTCCAGATCGTCGGCCACGACATCGGCTTGTGGGTCAGCTACGCCTACGCGGCCCAGTGGCCGTCGGAGGTGCGCCGCATGGCCGTGATGGAAGCTCCAATCCCGGACGAGAGCATCTACACCTACCCTGCTCTGGAGGCCGATCCGAACAAGCCCTCGGCGTGGCACTTCGGCATGTTCCAGCTGCCTCTCGCCGAGCAGCTCATCGCCGGCCACGAGCGCCCCTTTGTCGAGGGATTCATCGGCGAGTACTTGGGCAACGACAAGTCCGCGTTCACATCGTCCGACTACGACTTCTACGTCCACTACCTGAAGCGGCCGGGGCGCACCACGGCCTGGATGAACGTGTACCGCCAGCTCCGCGAAGACATCCGGCAGAACGCGAAGTTCGCGGCCAAAGGCAAACTGAAGATGCCCATCCTGGCGATCGGCGGCTCGGAATCGTTCGGTGACAGTATCGCCGTCCAATGGCGTAAGTACGCCATGAACGTCGACGGTCAGGTCCTGAAGAGTTCGGGTCACTGGGTGACCGAGGAGAAGCCGCAGGAAGTGACGGCCATGCTGCAGTCCTTCCTGCAGAAATAGGTTACTGTCGGCAGCCGCATCAACCCCGGCGCGGAGACCCGGGGAACAGGTGCCGTCCTGCGGCTTCCGGCGCGGATCGTGTGCCGTCTGTGCGTGGCGCTGGACTGGTTACTCCTGTCCAGCGCCTCGTGTTTTGCCGGCCCGGTTCCAGCGCTCAGGGTGGTGGGTTAGCGCTCCGCGAAAAGCGGCCAGCCGGACATGAGGCCGCCATCGAGGGTGAGCACCTGACTGGTGAGGTAGGAGGCCTGCTCGGAACCGAGGAAGAGGACCGCGTCGGCGACCTCCTCGGGGGTGCCGGGCGCGGAGTTGACGGCGTCGCGCGCGGCGTCATTGCCGGTGACGCGGTCGTACATGCCGGTTCTGATGAAACCGGGTGCGACCGCGTTGACCCTGATGCCGTGAGCGGCGCCCTCCAGAGCGGCGGCCTTGGTGATGCCAATCACCGCGTATTTGCTGCCCACGTACAGGGCGGCCTCGGGGTTGAAGGCCACGTCGATGCGTCCGTGGAGATGGACTGCTCGGTCCATGAGGTTCTTCATGTCTGCGTCGAAGCGCACGTCGGCTCGGACGAACGTGGCCCGGCCGCCGAGTGCTTCGAGTTCCTTGGCGAATTGCTCGCCGGGCTCCTGGTGGCGCCCGGAGATGACGAGGTTGGCGCCTTGGCGCGCGTATGCGAGCGCGGTGACGCGACCGATGCCGGTCAGCGCTCCGGTGATCACGACGGTGCCGAACCGCCAGGTGGACGGAGGCTCTGGCACACAGCATGCAGAAGGTCGGGCACACGCAGCCTTCACGCGGCTCTGGCCCAGCCGAGGTACCTGACGGCGCCCTGGCGGTACGCCGGACGGAGCCCCTCAGTCGACAAGTACGACAGCAGGACCGGCTGGCCCATCTTCACGAGGCCTCTGGAGTCCGGCCACATCGTCGAGAGGCTCGATACCAGCCACGGCATGGTCCGTGTCGAAGTACGGCCGGTTCAAGGGGACAGCCACCTCGGGCACCTGTTCCCCGACGGGCCCAGCGACCGCGGACGACTGCGGTACTGCATCACTCCGCCTCCCTGTGCTTCGTCCCCCTGGAGGATCTGGAGCAGGAGGGCTACGGCCAGTACCTGAGCGTCTTCGAGACGACGGAAGAAGACGCCGCCGAGAGCCGATGACCGGCAACCAGGGCAGGGCCCCGGAACTCGAACGGCATGGCGGCTCGGCGCCCCGTCTTGCGGCTCGGGGCCCAGCAGGGCCCCAGCCGATACCCGTGTACAGCAGTACGGAAAGCGCTCATTTGCTGCGGCGCCCAAGGGGTCGAGTCCCCTCCACGGATCGGAGGCGGCCAAGATAATCAGACCCCCTTCAATGGGATCATTCGCCGCGCTGAGCCAGAAGACGTCCGCTGAACCTCACGAGCAACGGAACCGTCAGGCCAACGAGAAGGACCGCACAGTGACCAGGAACATCGACAACCTGCGCCCAGAAAACGGCGCCATCGTGTTCGCCTGAGCAGATCCCCACCGCTGTCACCGCAGGCCGCCTGGCCTACGGCGATGGCACGACCCGGACCTTCCAACCCGACGGGAACACCTCCTACTTCGAGACAGGACGCCAGACGGAGGGCACCTGCTCCGTCGACGAGAAGGGCGCTTCTGCTCCTTCTGGCCGCCCTCCTACCAAGCGTCCTACGATCTGCGCTGGGTGGTGGAAGGGGGAGCAGTCGTCGGCCTTCGGTTCTCCGACCTGAGGAGCGGTACCTGCTTCGACGGCCGTTTCCAGTAGCCACAGGTTCCGCTTGAGGTGACAAACCCGAGCGGTGGCCCACCAGCTTCCAGCGGGCCCCGCCTTCCGGTCGTGGCGGGCACCACGGAGCTTGCCGCGCCGACGGCGACGGCGTGCCATCCGCAGGGGAGGCCATGGGTGGCTCAGTCGGCGCCGACGGGGATCGACAGTACTGTGATGCCGCTCATGTCGAGCCACACCGTCTCCGGCGCGCGCACCAGACGTAGCATGACTTGTCCACACTGCTGGCAGCGGGCCACCACTCCCGGTGCCTGGCGGTATACATGCAGCCGTGCGACGGGCCCTGTGCTGCTGCAGTGCGCGCACTGGCTGGTCGCTGCTGTCAGGTCGACCGCGAAGAGTTCGGCCAGAGGGCCGGCCAGCGCGTTGCCGTCGATGTAGCCGCCCTCTGCGTCGCGTGGGATACCGTTGTCTGCCGGTGTGCCTGCCGTCATCTCAGTCTTCTCCTCCGCCGAAACGCTCCGTGCGGACTCGCTCGGGGTCGTGTCCGAGGAGCACCAGGTAGGCAGCTGCCTTCTCGACGAATGCCGTGGGTCCGCAGACGTAGCAGGTGGGCGCGAAGTCCGGTGGCCATCCGTGGCGTGCCAGGTCGTCGGGTGTGATGCGGCCCGGGGGGCGCGCGGACTGCTGTGGCGCGTCCCGGGTGTAGATGTGTGTGACGTCGACCCCCGGTGTTCCTTGGCGGATTTCTGGCCCGTACAGCAGCTCGGTCGGCGATCGCAGGGAGTACAGCACCCGGAAGGGAACCCGGCTGCCGGCCGCACGCCGCGAGCGGATCATGCACATCAGCGGCACCAGCCCGGAGCCGCCAGCCACGAGCAGGACCGGTTCTTGCTGTTCCGGCTGCCAGACGAACCAGCCTCCGACCGGTCCCCGCAGCTCCAGCTGGTCGCCGGGCATGACCTCGTCGACCAGGTAGGGCGAGACCTCGCCATCAAAGACGCGTTGTACTGTCAGTTCCAGGCGCGTTCCGTCCGGGGCCGAGGCGATGGAGTAACTGCGTTGTGTGCTGTAACCGTCTTGCGCGGTCAGCCGGATGTCCACATGCTGGCCTGCGAGATGGCCGGGCCATTCCGGCACCTCCAGCACCAGTGTGACGGCCGTAGCGGACTCAGCGCGACGTTCTGTCACCTCGGCGATCCTCCATCGGAGCCGGTCGCCTAGTCTCCTCGATACCGCTGCTCTTGCCACGGGTCTCCGTAATTGTGGTAGCCGGCGCTCTCCCAGAACCCCGGGGTGTCGTTCTCCCGCAACTCAAGTCCATGCACCCACTTCGCGGACTTCCAGAGGTAGAGGTGCGGGACGAGCAGTCGGGCCGGACCGCCATGCTCGGGGGCGAGCGGCCGGCCGTCGTAGCCGTAGGCGATCCAGGCCTTGCCGTCCAGAAGATCTTCCAGCGGGAGGTTCGTGGTGTAGCCCCCGTAGGAGGAGACGAGGACGTACGCGGCAGCCGTCTCGACATCGGCAAGCAGGACGTCCAAAGACACTCCCTGCCACCGGGTGCCGAACTTCGACCACTTGGTCACGCAGTGGAGGTCTGCCGTCGGGGTTTCTGACGGCAGCTTCGTGAGGGCGGCCCAGTCCCAGTTGTGCCTCCTCCCGGTCTCCGTGGTGACGGACAGCTCCCACTTGTCTGTGCTTATCCAAGGCGTGGGCCCGGCCGAGAGGACCGGAAAGCCCGTGGTCTCGTACTGTCCGGGTGGCAGCTTCCTGCCTGCGGGCGGCCGTCGGCCGTGGAAACCGCGCGAGATGATCGGCATGCTTTCCGTCCAATCGGCTCGTCGTAAGCAGGGCTAGACGCCCCTAAAAAGTATCAGCGACGGGTAACACAGGCCTCTTATCTCCCTTCTCTCCCACAGCCCTCAGCGGCACCTCCGGCCTTCGGCGCGCTGGCGGTCCAGACATAGAGCAGTCAGTCGAAGTGCCCGGCGGCCGCCAAATGAGCGCGCAGCTTCCTGCGCGCGTCGAAGATGGATTTGTACAGCGCGTTCGAGCTCAGCGGCCAACGCCTCCGGAGGAACGCCGTGCATGACACCGCCGCGAAGACACGCCGCTGGCGCGCACAAAGGCCCGTGTCGACGGCCCCCGTGCGGCCTGGGCAAGCTCCTCGGCTTGCCAGTGGCTTGCCGGGTCGCTGCCCGGGCGGCGGTCGGGGATGCGTCCACACGCGACTACCTCGAAATGACGCTCGGGTTGCGCCACAAGTGATAACCCGGAGGGTGCGGCTGGTGCTGGAGTAGCCACACGGCCTGCCGGTTGCGGCAGGGAAAGGCCAGGACGCGGCCCTCGTCCGTCCATGCCGCCTACGGCTGCGGCAGCCGGCCGATGTGTGGGGGGCCGCAGCGACGGCATGCCAGCCGCGCGGGCGGGACAGCACCCAGACGGGTGCCACGTACTCGGCCGTGTCCGTGTGGGTGCGGCCGGTCAGCCAGTCCTCTGGTGTTCTCTCCGAGGGCGGGGAAGAAATTGCTGGCCTTGGTGCCAGATTTCGGCCCTGCCTGCGAGGGGTGGTGTCGGCTGTCCAGCGGCAAGGACGGTGGCGTCCCAGACGATCCGCACGACGGGCATCCCCAGCGCGGAGTCTTCGTCCCAGTCGGAGCGGTCCATGGCCATGGACCGCCAAGTGCGTGCCGAACTCGACGCCTGGATCCACCGGCTCGCGGACTGACGCCCGTGGCCTTGGCGTGGCTCAACCCATATGTGCCACCGCGTAGTCCGCGTCTGAGGACGCCGCGTCCTCAGGTGTCGCTTCCGGCCGCGAGGCCGTACTGCGCCAGAGCCGGCGGCAGGACGAAACGGTCGCCACCAGCAGCAGCCCGTGGCGGATCAGCTAGGCGTGCTCTCGTCCTTTCGTCAGGTCGGATCGCCCGGTGGCTGCCAGTCCTGTGTGTGCGGCCGCGTCGAGGGCCCCGGACTGGGAAGGTGATGGTGTCAGGTGGCGGTGGTCTACGGCGTCTCCTGATCGCGCTGGTAGGCGGCGAGGAGGAAGAGCCAGATCTCGCTGACGGTGGGGAAGGGGGCGATCGCGTGCCTGAGCCGTTTGAGCGGGACCTCGCCGGCGACCGCGATGGTCGCCGAGTGCAGGAGCTCGCTGACGCCGGGGCCGACGAATGTCACTCCGAGCAGGATCTCCCGGTCGAGGTCGACGACCAGCCGGGCGTGGCCGTGGTAGCCGTCGGCGTAAAGGTTGGCGCCCTGGGCGGCGTTGAAGTCGAGGTCGACGGTCTTGGTGCGGTACCCGGCGCGCTCCGCCTGTTCCGCACTAAGGCCCACTGCGGCCGCCTCGGGGTCGCTGAAGAAGACCTGGGGTACGGCGTGCTGGTCGGCGGTGGTGGCGTGGTCGCCCCAGGGCTCGTCGTCCAGCGGGCGGCCGACGGCACGGGCGCCGATGGCGTCGCCTGCGGTCCGGGCCTGGTATTTGCCCTGATGGGTGAGAAGGGCACGATGGTTGACGTCGCCGAGGGCGTACAGCCAGTCGCCGTCGGCATCCTGCACCAGGCAGGTGGTGTCCACGTCGAGCCAGGAGCCGGGGGTGAGGCCGACCGTCTCCAGGCCGATATCGTCGGTAGCGGGGGTGCGGCCGGTGGCGCACAGGACCTCGTCGGCCTCCAGCTCGCCGCCGTCGTCGAGGGTGAGAGTGACCGGCCCCTGCGGGTCCGGGCGGCGCAGGGCGGTCACCTGGACGCCGATCCGCACATCCGCGCCCGCCTCTCTCAATCCCTGAGCGACCAGTTCGCCGGCGAAGGGTTCCATGCGGGGGATCAGGCGGCGACGGGCGAGCAGCGTGACCTGGGAGCCGAGGCCCTGCCAGAGAGTGGCCATCTCGATGCCGACTCCGCCGCCGCCGATGATGGCGAGGCGGGTGGGCACGGTGCTGGAGTCGGTGCCCTGCCGGTTCGTCCAGGGACGGGCCTCGTCCATGCCCGGGATGTCGGGCAACGCCGGCAGGCTGCCGGTGGCGATGGCCACCGCGTGCCGGGCCGTGAGGGTCTGGCGGGCGCCGTCGTCACGGGTGACGGTGACGCGTCGGGGCCCGTGGAGACGGCCGTGGCCACGGAAGAGGTCGGCTCCGATGGACTTGAGGAACAGAGCCTGTCTGGTGTCGTCCCAGTCGGAGACAGAGCGGTTGCGACGAGCGAAGACGCCATCGGCGTCGAGCCGGCCGGTGACGGCCTGCCGGGCACCGTCCACGCGCCGGGCGTCGGCGACCGCGATGACCGGCCGCAGAAGCGCCTTACTGGGCACGCACGCCCAGTACGCGCAGTCACCGCCGACCAGTTCCCGTTCCACGACCGCTACGGAGAGGCCGGCGGCACGGGCGCGGTCGGCGACGTTCGCACCGGCCGGGCCTGCGCCGAGCACGACCACGTCGTAAGGCACGCCTGCCCTGGTTTCGTGCGGTTCGCTCATGTTCTTCCTCGCAGACCTCGGCGATCTCGGCGTCGGTGACGCCCACGGCCCGGGCAGTCTTGAGCTGCGTCTCGTCGTTTTGGCCGCGCCCGCGGGCAATGGCGTAGGACAGGGCCAGCAAAGCGGCGGCCTGCGGGTCGGCGGACTCCGCGTTGCGGGCACGCTCCAGCTCCCCGGCGTCGACCTTGGCGACGCCCGCCCCTATGTGGGTGTGGGCGGATGGGCAGTAGGTGCAATTGTTGTACTCCGCGGTGGCGGTCGCCAGCCGTTCCCGGACCGGGACCGGGATCATGGTCCCCGGTCCGCCCTTGGGCAGCTCCACCGGCTGCGGCTCGGTGAACCTTCCTATCTCAGCTTGACGACTTCTCGATCGCGCCTGGCCCGGCACAGTGGCCCAGGATCGGGATCGGGCGGTGACCGGTCGGGTCATGCTCGGGTGAGCACGATCTTCTTACCGCCGGCCCGTCCGGTAGCCACCCGGTCGAACGCAGCCGGTCCCTCGCTCAGCGGCAGGGATTCCGGTGCGAGTGTCAAGGTTCCCGCGGCGGCCTGCTCCGCCAGCTGGACTAGCTGCGCGGCGTTGGGCTCTACGTAGAGGTCCCAACTCGTGATCCCTCGTTCCTCCGCAGGCGCGTCCGAGGTCAGGGAGCACAGTCGGCCGCCGTCCCGCACCAAAGGCAGGGCGGCGTCGGCCGTGCCGGCGGCGATGGTGAGGGCGGCGTCGAACCCGCCGCGTACCGTGGCCGGCCAGTTCGGGTCGTGGTAGTCGACGACCTCCATCGCTCCCAGACCGAGCAGGCGCTCTGCGGCGGCAGGAGACGCGGTCGCGGTCACCTCGATGCCCTTGGCCGCGGCGAGCTGGATGGCCAGGGCTCCGGTGGCCCCGCCTCCGTTGGTGATCAGCAGCCGCTGTCCTCGGCTGAGGTCCAGCTTCTCCAGGGCCTGCAACGCGGTGAGTCCGTTGACCGGGAGTGCCGCCGCGTGCACGGCGTCCAGCCCGGGTGGGCAGGCTGCCGTGTGATCCGCGTTGATCAGAACGCGTTCGGCCCAAAAGCCGCTTCCCCCGGGCAGCGGGGCCTCGTGTGCGAGCACCCGGTCGCCGACGGCAAACCCGGTGACACCCGCGCCGACGGCCAGCACCTTACCCGCGCCCTCCACTCCCAGCGCCGCGGGAGGGCGCAGCCCCACGTCCCAGCCGGCGCCGTTGAGCAGTTGGTCCCACGGGCCGACCCCGGCCGCCTCAACCGCCACCAGGATCTGACCGGGCCCGGGAGATGACGGCTCGGGCAACTCCAGCAGGGCGACTTCCTTCTCGGCCCCGGAAACTCCGCACGCCTTCACAGCAGATCTTTGTCCTCTCACCCAGTCCGGCCGACCGGGAGGTACGGGCCGGAAACCCACAGCAGGCACCAGTGTCGACCCCGGGAGCCTCTACAGAGGTCGCTCGTGGCCTCAGCCGCATTGGTGTCGAACCTATGCAGCTAGTGGCCCGGTCATGTGGTCCATTTCAAGAGTGCCTAACTGGGCCAATCGCGGCGGGATGCCTCAGTCGATCCTGGCGGCATTCGGGTATCCGGGAGACACCACGACAGTCCAACGTTGGCCGCAGTGGGCCAGAGCTGCGAACACAACCAAGGCTCGTGTCTCCCCTAGGCGGCGATGCCACCATCTGGCACACCCCACCCCTGCCTCCCGGGACCCACGCGGTTGCGTCTGGAACCCACCGTCCCCGCTGCTGTTCCAGTGGGACCGCGGCGGCGAGAGATCCCGCATGTCGGGCGAGTTCATCCGTAGCGCGCTGGGAGAGGTCCTCGCCTTCATCGGCCTCACCGACTCAACCGGCCAGCCTCTGGTCTTCACGCCGCACGACTTCCGCCGCCTGTTCATCACCGGTGCCATCCGCTCCGGCCTCCCGCCTGACATCGCGCAGGTCATCGCCGGCCACGCCAACATCAACACCACGATGGGCTACAACGCGATCTACCCAGAAGAGACCATCGAAGCCCATCGCGCCTTCATCACCCGCCGCCGCGCCCTGCGGCCGGCAGAGGAATATCGCACCCCCACCGACGCCGAGTGGGAGGACTTCCTCGGCCACTTCGAACGCCGCAAGCTCTCCGTCGGCACCTGCGCCCGCGCCTACGGCACCGCCTGCATCCACGAACACGCCTGCGTCCGCTGTTCCCTTCTTCGCCCTGATCCCGCCCAGCGCGGCCGTCTGGTCGAGATCCGCGACAACCTCATCGACCGCATTGCTGAGGCGGAACAGGAAGGCTGGCTGGGCGAGATCGAAGGACTCCGCATCAGCCTGACCGGCGCTGAGTCCAAGATCAGCCAGATTGACACGGCGTCCGAAGGAGGGCCGGTACTCCTCGGCATGCCAGCACAGCGATAGTCCCTCGGCACCTGCTCTTCCGTTGCCGACGGCATTGTCTAGGGTGAATCGCCGTTGTAGCAGGTCAGAGCTTGATCGCCGTGTCAGGCAAGTCAGGCAAGTTGCTCAACGTTGGGTAGCGCAACGAGCCGCCGACAGGGATCAGGCCGTCGAGGACGTCGACGACGAACTGGGACGCGGGGCATGGCTTCGAACTCGTCTCGTGAGTCGTCGTTCAGCATCGTGTGCGTATCAGGTGACGGATGCTCAGCGATGGCTGGGCCCGCCGGTCAGTCGATGCCTTCGATGATGCGGAAGTCGCGCTCGACGCCGTCGGGGAGGGCCACCAGCGCCTTCTGGTATGCCTCACTCTCGTATGCCGCGACGGCCTGTTCAAAGCTGTCGAACTCGATCAGAACGACGCGTTGCATGATTCCGGCCTCGTGGGCGACGACTCGACCGTCACGGGACAGGAGGCGCCCGCCCCCAGCCTGGACAGCCGGACGGGCCAGCTTGTTGTAGGCAGTCAGCCTCTCAGGGTCCGAAATGGCGGCGTAGACACTGACCCAGTAGCCCTTAGCCATGGAAACCTCCTGTGTTGGGCCGGACACGTCCGACTTCGAATTGACACTCAGATCGATCGATCCCGGCGACGGGTACGGGAGTCAGTGGAACCGTCATATGCGCAGGCTAGGGCTTGATCTGCGGTCCAGGGAAAGACCGGTACGGGCTAGACTCAGAACGGATCGTTATCAATCGGCAGGGAGGGCACGTGGCGCCGGATACGGTGAGCCTGCGGTACTTCCTGGTACTGGCGCAGGAGTTGAACTTCACCCGCGCGGCCGCACGGATCGGTATCGCACAGCCCGCACTCAGCGCCCGGATGCGCCGATTGGAGGCGGAACTCGGTACGACCCTGCTGGTCCGCAACACGCGTAGCGTCGTATTGACCACGGCCGGTGCGGCTTTGGCGGAGTCCGCGCCGCCCGCGCTGGCGGCGCTGGACCGGGCATGGGACACCGCCCGGAGCGCGGCGGCCGGTGAACTGGGCACGCTACGCATCGGATACAGCCTCAGCGCCGGGGCCGAGACCGCACCGGCCCTGGTGGACAGGCTGACTCGCGGCAACAGCGGACTCGAGGTCGGCGCGGTCCCGATGGCAACACCGGAGATCTCCCCCGCGGTCGCCGACGGCCGCATCGACGCCGGAATCACCCGCGGTGAACAGCCGGCCCGTGGCGTGCGCCGGTTCCTGCTGCGGCGTATGTGCGTCGGGGTCCAGCTGGCGCAGCACCATCCGCTGGCCGAACACCCGGAGATCGAGATCGCCGACGCGGCCGCGTATCCGCTGCGACTCCCGGACCGTGCGGCCAACCCCGTGATCCACGATCAGCTGTCCGCACTGTTCCAAGACACCCGACCACACCCCCGATTCCACACGCCCGCAGTCTCTTTCGACATGTCTCAGCGCGACCTGCGCGACGGGGTCACCCTCGCCCCGGCCGGAGAAGCCGCAGTCACGGCACAACCGGCCGGTCTCACCTGGCGACCGCTGCGGGGCGCGCCCAGCCTGACGATCCACCTGGTCCTCCCACGCGAGCAGTCGCCACTACACCGCCGCATCCGTGCCGTCGCCAAAACCCTGGCGCACGAGCTGCACTGGCTGCCGGACTGACGCGCAAGAGGTCAAGCGAGACGGACGCCTGCGGTGGCGAGGCCGAAGACCCTGCGCCCGGCGGACTTCGCGGTGATGACGACGGCGGTCTTGCTGAATGTCCGACACGAACTCGCTACGCCGGCGGATCAGCATCCGATGATGGCCCCGGGTCCGGTCCGAGTCGTACACCGCGGCGACGTCCTCGCCCAGCCCGAGATCTCGGCGGATGTGGGCCACTGCATCCGGACACGCACGGCCTGGAGCTGGTCGCCGATCGGACACGACCGGCTCAGGGACCGCAGAGCACGCAGACGGAGCAGAAGTGATCCGCGGCGGTGCCCTGTCCTGACATCACCCCCGCGCTGGAGGCCATCGGTGCCGGAGCTCAGGTGGTGGACGAGCAGGGCCGCATCGTGGCCGTCAACAGCTGTGCCGAGCGGCTGCTGGCCCGTCCCGCCGCCGGACTGGTCGGGCAGGACGCCCACGATGTGCTGCACCGCGGAGCGCAGGGCCAGCCGCTGGCCACGACGCAGCGCAGCATGCGGCAGGCGTTCCACGCCGGGCACCCGGCACAGGGCGGCGACGAGCACTTCCAACGCGGCGACGGCCCTCTCCTGACCGTCTCCTGGACGATCACGCCGTACGACACCGGCCAGGCGCGCCCCGGCACACTTGTCGTCTTCCACGTCCCCGAGCGGACAGCCGGCACCGGGCCGTATCCGGAGCAGGCCGGCGGAACACTGACCGACTTCCAGCGACTCGCCCTGCTCGCCGAGACCACCACCCAGCTGGCCTCCACCCTGGACGTCGACGAGGCGCTGCGCCGCCTGGTGGGCCTGGTCCTGCCGCGTCTGGCGGACTGGGCCGTCATTGACCTGATCACCGAGCATGACGAGGTGTGGCGCACCACCGTGGCCCAGGTCGAGGGCGACACGCTGGTCCGCCACGAGGACCTCGAAGGGCCCATGCCGCCGGTCCCGGAGGAATCCCAGATGCCTCTGTCCCGGGCGCTGCGGGGCGCCGCCTCCGCCCTGGCCGACCCCGACACCTACCGGGGTGCCCCGGACTCCGGTATCACGGCCGAGCAGCGCCGCCTGTTCGAGACCACCGGCATCCGCTCCGCGGCCATGGTTCCCCTGCGCAGCACCCGCGACGTGCTGGGTGTCCTCACCCTGGGCCGGGCTCAGAAGCCGGGGAACTTCACCGCCGCCGACCTGCCTCTGGTGGAGACATCGCGCGGCGCGCGGGGCTCGCGCTGGACAACGCCAGCCTCTGCCAGCGTCAGCGGGCGGTCGCCGAGACCATGCAGAAGCACCTGCTGCCGCAGATGCCGCGCGTGCCCGGCCTGCGGATGGCCGTGCGCTACCTGCCCGCCCCGAAGCCTCACACGTCGGCGGCGACTGGTGCGACGCCTTTTGCCTGGCCGACGGCGCCGCCGCGCTCGCCATCGGCGACGTCGTGGGACACGACCTGGAAGCCGCCACCGGCGTAGCCCAGCTGCACAACATGCTCCGCGCTACGCCTGGGCCCAGCGGGAACCACCCAGCCGGATCGTCGACCGCCTCGACGAGGCCATCATGCCCATCACCGACGTCACCATGGCCACCCTCATCTTCGCCCGGGCCACCCACACGAGTGGCGGCCACCGGCAGCTGTCCTGGACCAACGCCGGCCCCCCTGCTCGTCACTCACGACGGCCTGGCCCACTACCTCACCGACGGCCACGGCATCCTGCTCGGCACCGGCATCCGCGCGCCCCGCCCCAACTCCACAATCCTGCTGCCACCGGGCAGCACCCTCGTGCTCTACACCTACGGCCTCATCGAAGAACCCGGCCACACCCTCGACGACGGCCTGAACCGACTGCGCCAACACACCGCCGCCCTCGCCCACCGCCCCCTGCCGTCCTTCACCGACCAACGCCTGCACCGGGTCCACCCACCCGGCCTCGACGATGTCGCCCTCCTCACCCTGCGCACCCCTGTTCCACAGCGCGCCCAGCCAGCCCGCCTGCAGGAGCAGGCCACGCTCGGCCTCATGACGACGGGTGAAGCCCAGGAGGTACACGGACACCGTCCGGCTCCGGCTGCTGGCAGCCCGCCGGCCTGAGTTCCAGCCGCGGGTGAGGGTCCAGCGGCCTCTTTCCTACTCAGATCAGAGCAGTTTCGGTCCTTCGGCATCCGGCTGTCGGTGAGAAATCGTCCTGGTGATCAACGAGAAGGCGGCCGGCAAGCACACCAACAACAACGCCGCCAAGTTGGGCCGCCACCGTCGCAAACCGACAACCGTTGGATCCCTCGGCGTTCTGGCGTGCCTCGAGGGATGGTGGTGGTAGGCCCACCACCGAAGACACCTCCTATGCCCAGGGACTTCACCGCGCTCGCGGACCAGCCTGGACTCATGACCGACACCACAGATGCTGTGCCCATTCCCACTGCCGGGGCGGGGCCGGTACCCCGCTGCGAACGGGCACTCGCCCCCGACCTGGCTCGCGGCGCGATGCTGCTGTTCATCGCCCTGGCCAACGCGGCGAACTTCGCTTTCGCCGGCCAGCCCGGTATCGACGGCACGCCACACGGCCTGGAGCGAGTGGTCAACTTCTTCATGATCACTTTTGTGGACAGCCGGGCCTACCCGGTGTTCGCGGTGATGTTCGGCTACGGGCTGGCGCAACTGGCGCGCCGGGCCGCCGCGGCCGGCGCCGACCCGCGGCGCATCCTGCTGCGCCGCAACGCATGGCTCGTCGTCTTCGGCGCTCTTCACGCCACGCTGTTGTATTTCGGGGACTTTCTCGGCGCATACGGGATCGTCGGGATCATCGCCACGCTTGTCCTGCTCCGCCGCGGCGACCGGTTCCACCGCCTCGTCCTGTGGCTGTGGGCACTCCTGCTCGGCTACACCTTCCTCCTCGCCGCCATGCTGATCGTCAACGCCAAGAGCGGTCACGCGATCCTCACCAACACCCCCAACCCGTCGCTGGCGGCAACCTCCTACGGCCACGGCGTCCTGGACCGGCTTGCGGAATGGCCGGTGCACACCGCGACGGTGGTGCCGTTCATCTTCATCGTCTGGCTCGGCATATGGGCAGCGCGCCGCCACATCTTGGAAAACCCGACGGCACATCAGGTCCTGCTGCGCCGCACCGCCCTAGGCTGCCTGGCGGTCACCGTGCTCGGTGCCCTGCCGTACGCGCTGGTGGCTGCCGGTGCGCTCCAGGTCGACTCCGCTACGCGCGATGCCATGGCCTATCTGCACGCGGTCAGCGGCGAGTTCGGTGGTCCGGGCTACGTCGCTCTGTTCGGTCTGCTGGCGCTGAAGTTCTCCACCGGACTGCGCCGGCCGGCGACCGTCCGCGCGGTCGCCGCCCTGGGCCAGCGGTCGCTGAGCGCGTACCTGTTCCAATCGGTGGCGTGGACCATCGTTTTCGCCCCGTTCGCCTTGGACCTAGGGGCTACCACGTACCGCACGGCACTGGCCGCGGTCGCGGTGTGGACGGTGTCGGTGCTGGCTGCACAGGCCATGGACAGGCGGCGGTACCGGGGTCCAGCCGAGCGCCTGCTGCGCAGCCTGACCTACGGCCGGTCCTGAGCGTCCTGTCGTGGGGCCGATCCGGACCGCCACCGGTGGCGGAGAGCAAACAGCCGGTGCCGGCTTCAGTGAGAATGCCGAGTTCCCCCAGTCGCTTCAGCCTGACCCGGGGCACTTCCATGTTCTTCGGCAGCAGTTCGTGGCCCCGGGGCCTTGCAGACCTCCTTGGCTCGCAGGGTGGACGGCATGCCCCCTCCGCCGTCTCCGCCCGTTCGGCGAGGCGCGTGACCAGCACGGTCGAGGGCCGTTGAGTACGGCATCGCGCCATGAACATCCGACCCCCTGCCGATGCGCGAATCGTGAGGGCCCGGACTTGCCAACGCCTGGCCCCCGGGCGCTCACCCCCTGTTCCAAGGGCGAGACAAGGCGCGGTAAGGCGATTGGGCATGTGAAGACCTTGTAGCACCATCCACCGAACCTGGCGCGCCAGTTGAAGACGGGGCAGACGTTGCAGGGAGCACTTCCCCGCGCCCCCGCAAACCCGACGCTTCTTCCTGGGAGCGGCACCGCGTGCTCGCCGCTTCCGTCGGTTCTGCGGGGGAAGGCGCGTCCTGCCCGTGCCAGGCTGGGGCGGGCAGGACGCACCGTGTGCGTCAGGGTCTGCTCGGCGCCGCTTCGCCCTGACGGACAGGCCCCGTGTCTAGTGACGATCAGCCCGACGATCCTCCTGGCACAGAGCCGGACGGAACCGTGCTGGGGATGTTCTCGCCGGATCCGAGGCGCAGATGGGCGCTGATCTGCTTTCCCGCCGCGCATGCTGCTACGACGACGCTGTCGCTCAGCGCGTGCACCAGATGCAGACAGACCGTGGCCACCGACACGGTGCGGGTCGGCCTCGCGCACCGTCGGGGTTTCAGCGGAGCTGTCGCACACGCTGATCGACAGCTCGTCTCTGGACAGCCTCAACGACATCCCGCAAGGCCCGGGGGCGTGCCGGATAGCGTTGGTGACCAGCTCGCTCACCACCAGTTCCGCGTCCACACCCAGGCGGGACGGCACGGGTCGGGGGCCAGTGTGCAGGGCGCGGGCGAGAAAGTCCCGCAGTGCCTGACGCGCGTCCGCAGCGCAGGCCGCACCATCGACCCAGACCACGCTGTAACGCAACGTGACCTGCTCACCAGCGCCCTGCTCATCTGCCGCCTGATTCCGAAGCGGGACGACCATGCGACGCTCTTTCGCTGTATTCGCCCGGGGCGGGCTTTCCCGCCCTGCGTGCGCCCGGACACCACCGGCGCACACTGTGACCGGCATCCCCGCTGCTGTCTCAGATGCGGCATCCCGCAAAGGCAGACATCTCTGGGCACCGAGCCGGGAACCGGCGGAGGCGCATGCGCTGGTCGAGCCCGGCGCGGACGCACAACTGCCGGGCCTCACCGGCTGAGGAACGACGGCCTTCGCCTGACTGCCAAGCAAGCCCCGCGAAAGGACGCCCACACGGATTGGCCGGACAGCTGGGCTCCCGCCTTCCTTCACGCCTCTCACCATCTTCCTGCCCCGTACAGCGCCTGCTGGCCGCGCTGTGAATTTCTCGGCCGC
Source organism: Streptomyces sp. NPDC007189 (assembly GCF_040703635.1). Taxonomy (NCBI): domain Bacteria; kingdom Bacillati; phylum Actinomycetota; class Actinomycetes; order Kitasatosporales; family Streptomycetaceae; genus Streptomyces; species Streptomyces sp. NPDC007189. The sequence continues at coordinate 35,208 of NZ_JBEYEY010000024.1, read as the reverse complement.
CTTTGACACGCGAGCCGTGCAGCACGGAAGCTTGCCGCGTGGAAAGTAACGCTGGCCCCCAGCCCGGCGAACGGCTGCGGATATCCAGCACCACCGTGGACAGCCGCACTGTGGTGGCGGTAGCGGGCGAGGTGGACCACCTGACCGCAGCCGGTCTGGACGACGCGCTGCAGGCCGCCGTCATCAGCGGGGCCACTCACATCGAGGCCGACTTCAGCCGGGTCGCTTTCTGTGACTGTGCCGGGCTGAACGTCCTGCTGGCAGCGCACAATCGCTGCCGGCAGGCAGGTGTGCGGTTTGCGGTGTCCGGACCGCTGAGCCCCGTCGTCGAGCGGCTCCTGCAGGTGGGCGGGACAGGTCCTGTGCTACTGCGGGAACCTGACCCGGTGGACGGATCAGCGCGATCGGTGTGACACTCGCGGCCACTGGTGCGCTCTCACCGGTGAACCGCCATCACGGCTGTGCAATGACACGCTCCCCCCGTGCGGGTCATTGCCCTCGGGGCGGGTAGGTGCAATCCCCCGTCACCTGCCCGCCCCGCCCCGACAGTAGAAACCGCAGGTCAGGCCGGTCCTCTTCGTTCTACTGCGCCGTCACGTCCTGGTAGCGCAGCAGCACGCCGACCCCATCGGCCAGGGGCGTCTCGTTTGGCGGCAGCACGATCAGTCACACTCGACGAGGCCGAGCACGGCATCCTCCTCACCCACGAACGCGCCCGCCACTACGCCTTCGTCGCCCTCGGCCAGCTCGGCGCCGCCGCCAACCCCCTGCTGTGGCCCCTCTCCACCGCCGTGACCTACACCATCGAACGCTGGGCCGACGAGAACGCCGCCAAGGCCACCGGTGACCGCATGCGGGTGGCCCGCACCGTCGGCAAGGCCGCCCTGGCCACCCGGCACACACCCGCCCGCACCCCAGACGCTGGTCTGGGCATCCTCGGCCGCCGCGCGAACCCGCTGCGCAGCGCCGGCCCCGTCCCCCGCCGCGTCGCCGCCCTGCTCATGCCCCCGACCTGGCCGCCGCCCCGCGCTCGTTCTGGCCACCGTGGCCGTCCTGGCCGCCGCCTGCTCCACCGCCGAAGCGTCCCACGGCCTCCACCTCCTGCTGCGGGGGGCGGCGCCGGGTAGCAGCACATCCCGCCAGCACACGAACCTGTTCAGCGCGGCCAGGCCGACGGCCACGACGTCAGGCGCAGCCTGACCGCGCATCCGCCATCAACTACGTCACTGACATCGCCGGGTCAGAACGCAAGGCGAGCACCCGCCGTTTCTCACCGAGCGTGACACCCGAAGACGCCACCAAGCCCCCGATTGCGCATCAACCGCGATAGCCCCACGTCACCGCACCGCGCACGTCGGCAACACCGCAGGTCCAAGGACGGCTTTTGTGAACCACCCGAGCCCGGTGGATGTCGACGCCGCCAGTCCAAGAGCGTGTGGGCGCGGAACGTCTCGCCGCTGTGCATATGGAGGGATGGGCGCCCGTGCCGCTTGTGAGGCTGACCGGTGGCCGCATCGGCGCAATCGGTGCGGTGTGACACTTGCGGTTTCCGGCGCGCTGTAACCGGTGAGCCGTGATCACGGCCGCGTAATGCCCCGCTCCCCCGTGCGGGGCGTTGCCTCCGGGGCGGGCAGGTGCACTCCCCCGTCGCCTGCCCGCCCCCTTTGCGTAAACGGAGGAGAACCGACTATCAGCTTGGTCTGGGACGTCCGGCTCACACCCTCGGGAGCCATGTCGCGCAGCTTGACGTTGCTGTCCTCGTAGGCAAGAACGGGAGGCATGGTGCGGCGCAAGACAATGTCGGAAGGAGCCTGGGCGGTCCCAGTGCTCGCGGCGGTCGGCACGCTGGTGGGCGCCGCGGTGCTGGGACCGATATGGGGTGGGCATGCGGGCGGCTCGGCAGCAAGCCGATCGGACGGCCAAGGGCAGGCGAGCGCTTCACCCACGTCGTCGTTGCTCTACGACTCCGAGCAGCCACCGGCGGAGCAGAAGACCGCACCCGGTCCGCACCTTCCCGCCCCGGTGGTGAGCATGGACATCGCCCACGCCTCGGACCAGGGAGCGAGCCGGCAGCTCCAGCACGCGGGTTTGCACCGTGGGTCGTCGGGTCCGGCCTCCGCCGCGTCGGCCGCCGACCGCGCCCCCCTCAGAGACACGGACATGCGGCCACCGGCGGCGCGGTTTTCACAAACGACCAATTGCGAGAGCCCTGCGAGAGGCCGGTTCACGTGAGCCACCACGGGCCTGAGACCCTCCTACAGGTCGCATAACTCCGTCCAGCACCACGCCGGGCGGCAGCACCTCGAAAGCCGCGAGGGCCAGGTCCATCCACACCGCGATGACGTCACGCCGAGGGCGGCGAGCGCGACATCAACGGGGAAGTCCACAGCATCAGGCTCCGGCCGCCGCGGTACACGTGCACGCGGAGGAGCCTTACCGAAGCAGGGGCATCACCGCCTTCACGATCGGCGTGAGCGGCGTGTCCTGGGCGGCGAGCACGGTGCCGTAGACGATCGCGACGTGGTCGACGACCTTCAACGCGGCGCACAGGACACGGTCCCGGGGCTCGGTGAGCTCGTCGCCGGCGTCAACGCCAGCGAGGTGAGGGCGATCACCGTGAGGACGACCAACGCCGCTAATCGTCCAGCAGCCGGCGCCAGATGCGGGTGCGGTGCAGCACGTAGAGGGAGCCGAGCAGGACGATCGCCTGCAGCCCCACGGCCAGCAGCCAGAACTCGTCCCTGGTCTCCAGCCTGTTCGTCAGGAACGTGAAGTTCATGCCGAAGAACCCGGTGATGAACGACAGCGGCAGGAAGATCACCGACACGATGGCCAGCCGGTTGATCACGCCGTTCTGCTCGCCCGCCACCAGCGAGGAGTAACTTGCGAAGGCCCGGCGGGTGGCGTCCTGCAGGGACTCGACGTCGGCGAGCATCAGCCTGCCGGCGGTCTGGAACCCCTGGGCACGCCGTTGCCGGTCCTCAGGGAAGGTGGGGCTCATCATCCGGCGGATGAGGATCTCGTCGATCGCCTGGAGGTAGGGCCGCAGGGAGTGGTGCAGCAGCGCGGAGCGCCGCCGCAGCTGCGCCAACCGGTAGACCTGCTCGGGGCGCCGGTTCTCGAACATGTCGTCCTCGAGCTCCTCGGACTCCAGCAGGGCCTGTACGGCGGCCCGGCGGAAAGTGTCCAGGGCCTCCTGGAGCAGGAGGAAGAGCACGGCCACGGTGTCGTCGGGCCGCTCGTGCCGCAGCGCCGCGGTGATGCTCTGCGCCAGTCCGGCCTGCCCCCGGTGCACGGTGGCCAGGAACCGCTCGGTCACCACCACGTGGAGGTGGGCGATCACGTCGCCGTGCACCACCGGCACGACGAAGGCGGCCCGGTCCCCCAGGAACTCCGCCCGCGCGGCCTCACCCTCCCTGCCGAACCAGTCCAGTTCCTCGTCGTGCAGGCCCAGCTGGTCGGCGATCGGCGTCCGCGGTGCCGGCTCGTCCTGAGGGAGCTCGACGTCGACGAGCAGGAAGGACTCGGCGGCCAGCCGCTCACGCGCCGCCGAGACATCCGTACGGGTGATGGTCATCTCGGGCATCGACACCACCGTTACGATCATCGCCCCTCACCGTCATTTCCCGAAGCCCGTGTGGTTCCGAGCGTCCCCGGCTTCCGATGCTCCCGCACGCGGAAGCACTCGTGTGCGTCGCGGGACGGCTGCCGAACGGATGACGGGGCCGGTGGCGATGCTCGGGGCATGGAAACGGATCTCCAGGCAACTCTCAGGTCGCTGCGGGTATGGGACCCGGACGTCACGGACCTGCGCCCCTTCGCCCCGGACACCGCCCCGCCGACCCCGCTGCCCCTGTTCACCAGCTGGCTGGCGGAGGCGGTGGCGGCCGGGCAGCCGGAGCCGCACACGATGTCGCTGACCACGGTGGACGCGGAGGGCAGGCCGGACGTACGGATCGTGATGCTGCACGGTGCCGACGTGAACGGCTGTTCCTTCGCCACGCACGCCACGAGCCGCAAGGGCCGGGCCCTGAGCGCACACCCCCACGCCGCCCTGGACTTCTACCGGCCCGTGCTGGGCGCGATGCTCGGCTGGCAGCGCGCCCGGCTTTCCCGTCAGCTGCCCCGCATGGCCGACCGGCACCTCCTGGAGCGCGAGGCGGGGGCGGCCAGCCGGCGCGTTTCGTCACTGCCGGATCTTCGGTCGCGCAGACGACGTTGATCGGCACGGTGACCAGGCCGAAGCTGATCGCGCCGCGCCGCCATGAGACGTCGCTGCTCAGGAGCTGGTGTGCGATGCGGCTTTCAGTTCCAGCCGCTGCCGCTGCACGCCTCGTGCAGAGGCGGGAACCGGTGCCGCTTCACGTCAGTGCCGTACTTGGATGCGTAGATCAGAACGAAGAGCACTTGTCGGTCGGAGCTGGGAACAGTTGGTTGCTGCTGGGCCTCCGAATGTTGATGAGAAGCTGCAGCGGTCCCGTGCCACGCAAACGTGATGTCGTCGACGTGTTGACGTCCGTATCCTTCGGCGGGTGAGTCTGACCGAGGTGGGTCCCGGGCAGGTCGAGCTCGTCGTGCGGGGGCCGGGGGCGCTGGCGACTTCTGTCCGGTTGTTCGACTGGTCGCGTGCGGATGAGTACGAGACCGTGTTCGCGGTGCAGGCCGTTGCTGATGGTGTGCGTGCACGGCTCGAGAACGTGACCGTCACCGTCTGGGATGACATGAGCGAGTTCTTCGACGGCCTCACGCGCGACTTCCGTGGTTGGGAGAGGGTCCGGGCGACGGCTTCGGTGTAGCGGTCCTGGAGGTCAGGGCCGTCCAGCCTGTCCACGGTCATGCTGTCCAAGGCGCTGTCGATCTCTTCGTCGCTCACCTCGATCGGTGGCGGGAGCAGCTCGGTGGGATCGCGGATCTCGTCCGGCCAGCGCATGGCGTGCAGGACCAGGACGTCGTCGCGGACCCGGAGCAGGCCCAGGCGTTCCCGGCCGGACCAGGCGTACTTCGCGACAGCCACCTTGCTGGACCTGCCGAGGGCCTGGACCAAGAGCTTGTACGGCTTGGCCGCGACCTGACCGGCCGGCTGCAGGTAGTAGCCCTCGGCGATCCGGATCGGGTCGATGGACTCCAGAGGCACGAAGGCGTCGATCTCGATTGCCTTCGCCGTCGGCAGCGGCAGGTTGCTCAGCTCCTCGTCCGTGATCGGGATGACCTGGGTCTTGGTCAGCTCATACCCCTTGCCGAACTCGGACTGGTCGACTCATCGTCCTCCAGCTCGCACACCTTCCGGTAGCGCACCCGTCCCATGTCCTGAAGGTGGTACTGGTGAAAGTGGATCGAGTGGTCCTCCGTCGCGCTGACCACGTTGATCGGCACCGTCACGTTGACTGAATAGTGACCGTAAACCCGCAGGTCAGGCGGCTCCGTGTCAGCCTGGCCGGAGCGGAAGACAAACTCGCGCAGATCACCAGACGAGCCGCCCGTGCGTTGGTCGCCCTCCCGATGCCGACGCTTCGAAGGGAGCCGTGAGCATGCCCGGGATCACGGTGCCTGCGCCAACGGGACGGAGCGTTGGTGTTTGGCTATGCACCGGAGGGCAGTCGGCCTGCGGCCTGGGCCCATGGCTGAGGCTCGACCAGGTCGTCCCTGCCGAAGGCGTCCTCCTCGAACCAACCCGTCCCCGCGAGCCATGTCTCCAGCCACGCTGCGAGGCTGGCGGAGTCGAGGAACCAACACTGCTCCCACGATCCGCCGCTATACGGGTTCGGCTCGAAGAGCAGGACCTGACCGTCTTCACTGAGACAATCAACGCCTGCGTACATGGCACAGCCCCACGTCAGGATCGGTACGACGCCGTCGGGCCACTCCGGGTGCTCCACTCCGACGGACGCCTCACGTCGCGTCAGGTATGCGCCATCGACGCTGGAGTACAAAGGAGCGGTACGGAGCTAAGTCAGGCTTCGTACCGCCCCGTTGTTACAGTGGCTGCGTGCCTCGAACCGCTCTGAGAACACTCGCCGCCTTGGCGCCATTTCTGCTGCTCACCGCGTGTGCGGGCAGCCAGCCGACGACCAAGGTCACGGCCGACCGCATTACCGGGAACTGGGCGGGCCCGCACGGTGAGAAGTTCTCTTTTGCAGCCGACCGGACATTTACCGCCAGCGGCCTCGATTCGAAGAACCTCACCTCGGCAATGTGCACGGTAAAGCCCACCGAAGGTGGCTGGGCATTCTATGTCGCGGAGGGCAAGCAAACTGAGATATCGGATGAGAGCGCCAAGTCCGGTTCCTGGATCGGTCTTTCGTTCCACGGCGCGGCCGAGAACTGCCGTATCGACCTGGCGGTGGTGGACGGCGGCAAGGCGCTGTGCGCGACGGATGACCGGGATGCGCCGTGCGGGCTGGACGTGAAGTTCACCAGGGAGTCGTAGCGGTATGGCTCACTTCTTGAGCGTCGCCATGGCCCGAGTGCGAGGGGCAGCGTCAGCGCTGCCGCCGGGGCCGGCGTGCACGGCGAGCGTGGTCGGCGCGTCCGGGGGCGGGGGTACGTGCATCGCCCGGGCTTGGGCGCTGCGGGCGAGCGCCGCAGCGGCCGCTGCCCCGGTCCACGCCCTCCTGGCCAGCCGATGCGCCCACAAGCACGGGCGGAACCAGGCGCTGGGCGAAGAAGAGCCGGGGCGAGCCGTTTCGTTCCCGGGAAACCGGCCTTGTCGTTCCACACGGCCGGGAGACCCTCGCGAAGGACTGCCGAGGAGCCACCCTTCGCTTCTGATCGCTGGCCCGCGACCGGCGGCGGTATGGGGCACGCGATCAGCCTGCTGCCATGCGAAGTCTGATCGTGCGCGCTTCGGGGCGAAGCGCGAACTCCGGCCTCACATCCGGACCGCAGGCCCGCGAGCCGAGCCCGTGCTGGCCCGCATCGATGATCAGATGACTCGTCGTCGAGTCAGGAAGCTCCCATGGGTGTGCGGCTTGTGCGATCTGCTGGGGGGTATGGCGGCTGAGCGTGAAGCCGGGGCGACGTCCGCGCGTGTCGGGGATCGCCACGACACGCAGCACCTCGGTGTCGCCACTCGTCAGCGTCAGCCGGCGCAGTCCGGAGCGGTGCCCGGTCTCCTGGGGGCGCGCGTAGTCGACCGAGAGGTCGCGGATGGTGGATGAGAACCGGCCCGTGCGAGCCGCACGCAGACTGTCGGGGTAGGACTCGAAGGGGCCGAGGCCGAACCAGTCGGTGCCGTCCACAGGAGCCGGGCCGTCGACCAGATCGAAACGAATCCCGATCCGCGGCCACACCGTCCGCCAGCCACTCGAAGGCTGGATCTCCACGCGCAGTTCCAGTTCATCGCCTTCGAGTGACCAGACGGACTCCACTTTCACCGACAAGGCGGAGTGCGCCGCGGAGACCCTGTCGACCGTGCGCAGGGCCTGCGCGCTGCGCTCCACGGAGAGGCGTCGCGTGGTCAGCCGGTCGAGACCGTCGCGCCGCCACAGTTCGGCGTGGGAGACCCCGGCGATGCTGGCGTCGCTGTCGCCGACTCCGTCGGACGCGCTCTCGTCGTTGTCGGTCGGCGCGCGGAACAACTCCAGCCGCGGGCCGGTCACGGCGCGGCCGGCGAGGCGGGTGAGGGATCCGCCGATGAAGTCGGCGATTCCCAGGGTCAGCGTTCCCTCGGTCGGCCGCCAGTCGGTCCGGGGACGGACGGCAGGGAGCGGGCGAGGTATCGAGTAGTCCTGTTGGGCAGTTGCGATCGCGTGCCCTTCGTGCGCCCAAGCGGTCCCGGCCGCCAGCACCGCGTCGATCGTGAGCCAGGTTTCCGCGTCCGGCGACACCGGGATCCGTGGCAGCGCCACCCGCTCCGACTCGCCCGCTGCGACGGCAGGGACCTCCAAGTCACCGCACTCCACCGGCGTCCCGTCGTGCTCGACGCGCCATCGGAAGTGAAGGTCGGACGTGTCGGCGGAGTGCCGTAGGTTCGTGATCGCGACTTTGTCACCGTCGAAGGTGAAGCGGACCGGCTGTGTGACTGCCTTGTACTCGTGGAGGCTGGGCGTCGGGACGTCGTTGCTCAGCAGCATTCCGTCCATGACGAAGTTGCCGTCGTGCACGACCTCTCCGAAGTCGCCGCCGTAGGCGTGGTACGGCGTCCCGTCCGGGGCTGCGGTCAGGATGCCGTGATCGCGCCACTCCCAGACGAAGCCGCCGTGCAGCCGCGGGTGTTCGTGCACCAGCGCCTCGTACTGGTCGAGCGCTCCCGGCCCGTTGCCCATCGCGTGGGCGTACTCGCACAGCAGGAACGGCTTGGTGCGCTGCCGGGCGCTCTGTGCGGGAGTGCAGTTCATCAGTGTCGAGCGTGCGCCGTCGATTCCGATCTGCTCGGTCTCCGGTACCGATGCGTACATGCGTGAGTAGATGTCGGTGTACTCGCCGGTGTGGTCACCTTCGTAGTGCACGGGGCGTTCGGCGTCGCGGGCGTGGACCCACGCCGACATGGCGGCGAGGTTGCCGCCGGTTCCTGATTCGTTGCCGAGCGACCAGATCACGATGCTGGGATGGTTCTTGTCCCGTTCGACGGTGCGCTCGATGCGGTCGAGATAGGCCTCCCGCCATGCCGGATCGTCGCTCGGGTTGCCGACCCAGTCGACCTTGTCGAAGCCGTGCGTCTCCAGATCGCATTCGAGGACGACCCAGAATCCGAGTTCGTCGGCGAGGTCGAGCAGTCGCGGATGCGGTGGGTAGTGGCTGGTGCGGATGGCGTTCACGTTGAACCGCTTCATGCGGGCCAGGTCCTCGCGGGCGTGCTCCTCGTCGAAGACACGGCCGCGCTCGGGATGGGCCTCGTGGCGGTTCACCCCGTGGAAGACCACGCGGCGGCCGTTGACAAGGAACTGGTCGCCGTGGATCTCGACCGTGCGGAAACCCACCCGAAGGGTGATGCTTTCTGCGGCAGTTGCCACTGTAGCGTCGTACAGGCGGGGCTGTTCGGCCGACCACGGCGTCACGACGCCGGGGACGTCGAGGGGCGCCACGTCGGCCTTCGTGGCCCAGACCTGCTCGACGCCGAGTTCGGGGATGCGCAGGGTGATGGGGAACGCCGCCGCGTCGGCGGTGACCTCCGGGGCGATACGGCCCTGCCCGTTGTCGAAACCGGCCCGCAGCCAGACGTCCTCGATGCCCCCCGCCGGGCGGGCGAGCAGGGTCACGTCCCGGAAGATGCCCGGCAGCCACCACTGGTCCTGGTCCTCCAGGTAACTGGCCGCCGACCACTGGTGCACCCGCACGGCGACGACGTTGTCGCCGGGGCGCACCGCGGACGTCACGTCGAATTCGTGGGCCAGCCGGCTGCCGCTGGCGCTGCCGATCCCGACGCCGTTCACCCACACCTTGAAGAGCGACTCGACCCCGTCGAACCGCAGCACGACCCGGTCGGCGTCCGACCAGTCGGCGGGGAGGTCGAAGTGGCGGCGATAGTCGCCGGTGGGGTTCTCGTCCGGAACGTGCGGCGGGTCGATCGGGAACGGGAACTGGATGTTCGTGTAGATCGGCCGGCCGTAGGCTCCGTCGCCCTGGAGCACCCAGTGGGAGGGCACCGGGATGCTGTCCCAGCCGTGGTCGTCGAAGCCTTCGGCCGCGAAATCCTCCGCCACCGACGCCGTGGGCGACAGGCGGAAACGCCAAGGCCCGTTCAGCGAGCGGGAGGGGGCGTCGGAGTGCAGGTACGAGCGCGCCGGGCGCAGTGCGCCACGCCCTGGTGTGGTGTCCGAAACATATGCGGAAAGCTGCGAGGGCAAGAGGTCACACCTCTTTCTTGGTAGCAGGTGGGGGATGCGAACACCGGTTGCGGAGGGTCAGCGGACCACGACGGTGCGGATCTCCCAGGGGCCGAGCGCGAGTTCGAGCCCGTCTTCCACCGGTGTCTCGGCGAGGGGCCGGCCGAGCAGGTCGACCGTGGTGGCTTCGGTGAACGCGCCGGTCACGTGGACGGTCGAGTCCGTGTCGCTCATCGCGGCCAGCCGGATCTCGGTGCCGGCCCCGCGATCGGCGTCGGTGACGCGGCGGATACTCGAGACGAAGACGTCCCTGCCGTCGACCCGCACACCGGTGGCATCCGGGGGCAGGTTGCCTCCGGCGGGCGCGGTACCGCGGGCGACGAGTACGTGGTTGCGGAACTCCTCGGCGAGAGCGACCGCGTGCGTACCCTGCCAGCCCGTTGCCGAGGGCACGACGGCGAGACGGTTCTCGATCCGCATGCCTAGATCCTGCGCACCGGGTACGGGGATCTCGCTCGCCGCGGGTTCGTCACGGAGGGGATGGATGTTGACGCTGATCGAGCCGATCGCGCGCAGCAGGGTGATGGCGAGTTCGGAACCGTCGTCGACGATTTCGTACTCACTGGAGTGGTCGAGCAGAACGTTGGCGGCGCCGGCCCACACGAACGAACTCGCGGGGAAGGTCGGGATCGGGTACTCGCCCCAGCCGCCCTCGGCGGTGAGCCCCCGTTCGGTGACGGCGAACTGTCCGGCGGATGCGGACGTGGCCACCCGCTCGGGCAGCGGCACGTGGAAGCGCAGCCGGTGATCTGCGGACTGGTTCAGGAATGATGTGGAGACGCGGACGAACGGCTCGCCCACGCGCACTTCCACGAGCGTCTCCACCGGCGTCGGCACGGTCCGGCCGCTGCGCAGATCGCGGTCGGAGGAGAGCGCGGCGGGCCACTCGTAGAGGCGGGTGACACGCAACCGCGACCGCAGCGGGCCGCTCTCGAGGTGTTCGACTGTGATCTCCGCCGGCGAGGACACGAACATGTCCCGAGCCGGAGGAGCGTAGTTGTAGCTGTCGCCCCGGTCACCGCCGTCGACGAGGCGGCCGACTCCGTACAGCACGGTGCCGTCGGCCCCGGTCACGTCCAGGGTGCCGTCGGCTGCGACCGTGACCTCGACCAGCCCGTTCGAGAGCACGCGGTCCGTCGCGGTCGCGGGTGCGAGTGTCATCGCGGGGGCGGCAGGCCGGTCGCTCGGTTCGACCCGGAAGCTGGTCAGCCCGCAGGCGGGGACGTGTACGGGCACCAGGGCGGTGGCGCGGGCCTCCTCCAGTGTCAGCACCCGCCACTCCCCCGGATGCGCGGCGGCCGCGGCGGCGACCTCGCGGCGCAGGTTCAGCAGGTCGAACGGTCCGCTGGCCGGCACCTCGGCGAGGTGGAAGACGAGCGAGCCCGGGGTGAGTTCGTAGTGGTCGATCAGCCGGCCGAAGAGCTCGCGGCGGTGGATACGGCGCAGCACGCGTTCCAGCTGCGAGGCGTCCATGTGCTCGTCGCTGAGCACGGTCGGGGCCTTGGAGATCAGTTGCACGGGATGCTCCGAGCCGTCCGCGGCGGTTGCGACCAGCGCGGTCGACTCGGGCGGGGCCACGACGTCCACCTCGACCAACGCCGTGCGGGGGAACGGCAGCGGATTGGCGACCAGATGGCCGTCGCTCGGCACCAGGGCGGCGGGCTCGGCGAGGGCCGCGTCCCGAACGGCCCGCGCGATCTGCGCGGCTTCGGCGAGCCGTGTCTCGACCTGGTCGCAGGTCTCGTCGGTCCCGGAGCCGACCACCGAATCGTGCGCGCTCGACTCGATGACCTTGTGCCAGGCAAGCGAGAGGAACGGCGAGTCGTCCCGCCGGGACCACAGGGCGTTCATCCGCTCGGCATGGTCGATGGTGCGCTCGGCGACGGCCATCCGCTGCTTGAGCCCGAGCCGGACGGACAGGACGCCCGGGAGGATGTTGCCGCGCACATGACTGCGCAGTTCACCGGCGACGACGGTGGCCACCTCGTCGCGCACGTGCCTGCGGATGTACTCGTCGAGCGTCGCGATGGTGATGGCGCGTTCCTCGCTGGACGCGCACCGCAGCCAGGCCGCGAGCTGCGGGTCGGGCGCATTGTGGTCGGTGCCGGCCATCGCCAGCACCGGGTCGCCGCCCCATCGCTGGGCCGTCGTCTCCGCGTACTCGCCGAGCGCGTGGCCGATCCGGTCGGGCACCAGCAGGACGTCGAGACCGTTGTCGTAGCCGTCGAAGAGGAACTCGGTGCGCACTTCGGAACCGTCCGGAGCGCGCCAGCGAAAGGCGTGACCGTCGGCGGACCCGGGCACGCCGCGCCACAATGCCGCATGCTCGATGCCGGCGCGGGCCAGGATCTGCGGCATCTGCGCGATGTGGCCGAACATGTCCGGCAGATAGCCGATGGGCATCGCGCCGCCGAGTTCCGCCGCGGCCGCCCATCCCAGCTGCAGGTTGCGCACGATGGTCTCGCCGGAGCAGAGGAACTCGTCGAGGAGGATGAGCCACGGCCCGATGGCGAGTTGCCCGCCCCTGACCAGGGCCGCGACCCGTGCGCGGTTCTCCGGGCGCATCTCCAGGTAGTCCTCGATCGCGGCCATCTGCCCGTCGACGGTGAACCGGAAGTCCGGGTCGGCCTCGGCCGTCTCCAGCACGGTGTCGAGGGCGGAGACGAGCCGGTGCCGGAACACCTGGAACGGCTCGTACCACTCGCGGTCCCAGTGGAAATGGGGCACGAAGACGGCGTATTTCTGCATGGCGGGAGGGACCTTCTGTGCTGGTCTCGGCGTGGGAGAACGCAAGGCGTGGGCGAGCGGTCACTTGAGGGAGCCGGCGGCAAGCCCCGTGCGCCAGAACCGCTGGAGGAGGATGAACACGATGATCACAGGCACGATCGACACCAGCGAACCGGTGATCACGGACTCCTGCAGGAGCGGGGCACGGGCGGTCTGGCCGTTCCACTCGTACAGGCCGAGCGTGACCGGGAAGAGCGACTCCTTCTGCAACATCACCATCGGCAGGAAGAAGTTGTTCCAGATGGCGACGAACTGGAAGAGGAAGATGGTCACCAACGCCGGCGTCATCAGCTTGAACGACACCGAGAAGAACGTGCGGAACTCGCCGGCACCGTCCAGTCGCGCCGACTCGATGAGTTCTTGGGGGACGGCGGCGTTGGCGAAGATGCGCGCGAGATAGACACCGAACGGGCTGACGACGCTGGGCAGGAACACCGCCAGATAGGTGTTGACGATCCCGGTCGCGGAGAACAGCAGGAACAGCGGCAGCGCCAGGGCGGTGGTGGGAACCAGAACGCCGCCGAGGATGACGGAGAACAGGAACTCCCGACCCCGGAACCGGAACTTGGCGAGCGCGTAGCCGCACAGAGCCGAGATGAGGGTGCCCACGGCCGCGCCCAGCACCGCGTAGACGACGGTGTTGAAGGCCCATCGGCCGAAGATCCCGTCGCTGCGGGTGAACAGGACGCGCAGGTTCTCGAAGAGGTTGAAGTGCGAGAACGTCAGTCCGTTGGTGGCTGCGAGGTCGCCTTGCGGCTTCGTCGCCGCGACGACGAGGAAGTAGATCGGCAACAGGAAGTAGACGGCCAGCAGGAGCATCAGAGCCATGACGGCCGTACGGCTCACGCGGCCTTCACGCATCGTGGTTTGCTTGCTCACAGTCCGGCCTTCTTCGATGTCAGGCGCATGAAGCCGAAGCTCAGGACGAAGGTGATGACGGCGATGACCACGGAGATCGCCGCGGCCTGCTGGTAGTTGTTCCCGGAGGCCACCGCGTACGCGAGCATGTTCGGGGTGAACGTGCTCGAGATGTTGGAGGAGATCTGGCGCAGCACGGCCGGCTCGGCGTAGAGCTGCAGGGTGCCGATGATCGAGAACACGGTGGTCAGGACGATCGACGGGGCGATGATCGGAACCTTGATCCGCCAGGCGATCGTCCAGTTGCCGGCACCGTCGATCCGCGCGGCCTCGTAGAGCTCCTGCGGGATCGACTGCAGGGCCGAGAACATGATCAGCATGTTGTACCCGGTCCACAGCCAGGTGGAGACGTTCGCCGCCGACCACAGCACGGCGTTGGGGCCCAGGAAGTCGGGGTGTAGGCCGAGGCCGTTGAACAGGTCGACGACGGGGCTGAGCTGCGGCGAGTAGAGGTACGACCACATGATCGCGGCGATGACACCGGGCACGGCGTACGGCATGAACGCCGTGATACGGAAGAACGCCTTGAGCCTGAGCAGGGGGCTGTCCAGCAGCAGCGCCATGATCAGTGCGGCGAACAGCATGACCGGCACCTGCACGATGCCGAACAGTCCGATGCGCTCGATACTGGCCCAGAACTCGCCGTTCCGGAACACCTGTACGTACTGTTCGAGGCCGCCGAAGGTCGTGTACGACGTCCCGTACTGGCCGCCGGTGCGGCGCACGACGCGGAGGCTCTGCCAGAGCGCGTAGCCGACCGGTACCAGATAGAACAGCACGAACGGGAGGAAGAAGGGGGTCAGGAACGCCACGACGGTGCCCGTCCGGGGTCCGCCGCCGTCGAGACGGCGACGGCCCCTAGACGCCACCACAGGGGTCGCGCGGGTTGTGAAGTCGGTCATGCCTGGTCACTTGCCCGCCGTGGCCGGGATCGCCTGATCCTTCATCGACTTCAGTGCGGATGTCTGGGCAGCCGACAGCGCGTCGGAGAGCGTGCCGCTGCCGGCCGCCGCCTTGGCCATCGCGTCCTGAAGCGCCAGGTTCACCGTCTTCTGCGTGGGCCCCCAGGCGAAGTTGGTGTCGATCTTCCTGGATGATTCGGCGAACACATCGAAGATCTTCTCGTTGTTGTAGTAGGGAACGCCCTTCGAGAGCGCGGGAAGCGCCAGACCCGCGTTGGCCGCAGGGTAGAGGCCGCCCAGCTTGTTCTCCAGCGCGAGGGCTTCCGGGTCGGTGTTCAGCCAGGTGTTGAACTTGACCGACTCGTACAGGTGCTTGTTGCCCTTCATGAACGCGACGGTCGATCCGCCCCAGTCACCGGACGCGCCGCCCGATCCCCACGTCGGCATCGGGACGATGGTCCACTTGCCGGCCTGCTTGGGCAGGTTGTCGCGGAACATGCTGTAGCCCCAGGCGGCGCCGACGTACGTGGCGATCTGGTTCTTCTGGTACGCCGCGTACATCTGGGTCGAACCGTTGGCGAGATCGGTGCGCACGAGCTTGCCGGAGATCAGCTTCTGCCAGTAGTCGGCGACCTGCTTGCTCTGGTCGGAGGCGACGGTGACGTGCCACTTGTCACCGGAGTAGCTGTACATCTCGGCGTTGTTCTGCCAGAGGAGTCCGTTGAACCACTCGGCGTTGTTCGGGTCGAAGAACGTCATGCTGAGATTGGGGTCCGCCTTGTGCAGCTTCTGCGCATCCGCGGCGTACTCGTCCCAGGTCTTCGGGATCGTCAGGCCGTGCTTCTGGAAGATGTCGCTGCGCACGTAGAGGGCCATCGGGCCGGTGTCCTGGGGCAGGGCGAAGACGCCGGTGCCGCCGAAGGTGGTCTGCGACCAGGTCCATGGCACGAACTTCGGCTTGGCCGCGACGGCGTCCGAGCAGCCCGAGGCGTCCACGAAGGCGCTCTGGCTTCGCAGACTGGGCAACTCGTCGTATCCGACCTGGGCCAGCTCCGGCGCCTTGCCTGCCTTGAGGGCGTTGCCGAGGGTGCCGTACTGGTCGTTGGAGATGTTCTTGGTCTGAACCTGGATGTTCGGGTTCTTCTTGTTCCACAGGGCGACGACCTGGTCCATGCCCGGAACGGTGTTCCAGTACTGAAGAGTGACCTTGCCCTTCGCCGGCGTGCAGGAGGCCGCGGTTGCCTTGTCCGAGGGAGCGGAGGACGAGCATCCGGTGAGTACGACGAGACCGGCTGCCGCGGCGACGGCGGCGAGGCGGGTGCGGGTGCGGGTGCGGGTGGCAGTGTTGCTCATATCTTCCGTTCCAGAGAACGACTAGCTAGGGCGCTAGGCGGGTCGACGTTGACACCTCGGGCGGCGGTCGCCGACCGCCGTTTCGGAAAGCAGCAAAACGATGTACTTTACGGCTGTGAGCGCTCACGTGAACGTTCACGGGAACGTTCACGGCTTGTGAATTGTTGGGAAGTGTGCGCTCCGGCGCGGTTGAGTGTCAAGGTTCCTGCAGGCGCCCCGCCGCACCGCGAGACCGCGGCATACTTTCGGACCCTGCGAGCGGCAGCGGTGTCGGCTTTTGTGTGGAGGTGAGCGATAGTGCCGTCTGGGACCGAGTCCCGCAGGGTGACGATCCATGACGTCGCCCGGGCTGCCGGGGTCTCCCGGCAGACCGTGTCACGCGCGCTGAACGACAAGGGGGAGATCGACGACTCCACCAAGCAACGCGTGCTCGACGCGGCCCTGGCGCTGGGATACCGTCCGAGCCGGTTCGCCAGGGGGCTGGTGCGCCAGGACACGGTCAGCGTCGGTCTCGTCATCCCCGACCTGCTCAACCCGTTCTTCACCGAGGTCGCGGCCGCGG
This sequence comes from Streptomyces sp. NPDC007189, assembly GCF_040703635.1. NCBI lineage: Bacteria > Bacillati > Actinomycetota > Actinomycetes > Kitasatosporales > Streptomycetaceae > Streptomyces > Streptomyces sp. NPDC007189. The sequence continues at coordinate 18,862 of NZ_JBEYEY010000024.1, read as the reverse complement.
CACTGGAGGCGGCGCGCGCCCGCGGCTGGCACGTCCTCGTCTACGACACCGCGGACAGCGCACCGGAGGAACTCGGGACCCTCCAGGTGATCGCCTCACAAGTGGACGCCGTGGTCGGCTACTTCAGCCGGCCCGAGGGCGAGATCGAGCAATTGACCCGGGGGCTCCCGGTGGTTCTCATCGACCGTGAGGACGATGCCGAACGGTTCAGCTCCATCCGGATCGACGGGAGGGACGGTGTCAAGGCGGCCATGTCACACCTGGTCGAGGCGGGCCATCGGCGTATCGGCATGCTCGACCACGCGACTCGCGCCGAGCCGAGCGTGCGCCACGCATGGTTCGCCGACGCGCTGGCAGCCTGTGGACTCGCCGCAGGACCGGTGTGCCGCGCGGATCAGAGCGTGGAGGGCGGCGAAAGCGCGCTGGAAAGCCTGCTCGCCGACCATCCCGACGTGACCGCTGTCTTCACCTTCAACGACATCATCGCCATCGGCGCGTTGCATGGCGCGCGCCGGATCGGACGCCGAGTTCCCCAGGACCTGGCCGTGATCGGCTTCGACGGAGTGCGACTCGGCACGCTGGTCGAGCCTCAACTGTCCACCGTGGCTCTCGACATCCGTGGCCTCGGGGCACTTGCCGTCGAACAGGCCGCCCGCCTGCTGACCGGCAGTGGCCCGCTCGGCCCCGACGACCTTGTGGCACGTGCGGAACTCCGGCTCCGCGGGACCACGTAGGGCCGCGCCACGGGCGTTGTCGCGGGCGTGCCGGGAATCGGCGGCGTCGGCCCGCCACAGATCGTTCGAGTCGTTCGGCGCCGGCCGGGGCGCTGCAGTCTTGGGGAAGCCCGGTGTGGGCGCAGCGATTACCGGAGTTGCTGGTGCCGAAGCTGACGCTTCCGGAGCTGCTTGTGGAGGCTGTTCCGGTCTGGTTGTAGTGGACCTTTCCGCAGTGGCCGTGGTGGCAGCTGCCGGAGCTGGGGTTCTGCGGGTCGATCGGAGCGTCGGTGATGATGTCGCCGGAGCCGTCGCCCTTGGGCGTTCCGACACCGCACTCGTCCGCCCAGCACAGGCCGGTCGGGTCGGACTGGGTGACCGGTGTGTTGCCCGCGTAGCTGTACCCGTTGAGCGACTGGTGCTGGTCCAGGCTCAGGATCGGGTCTCCTGCAGACAGGCCCGCACCTGCAGGCGGCCGGCCGACACCGTCATCACCGTGCCGTCGACCGGCGCCCCGACGCGCCCTGCCACGGAGTCCACCCGTGCGGGGAACCCTGAAGGAAGACGACCTCACCGGCGGGCGGCCGCGGTCCCGCCGTGGCCTTCGCCGCGGTCGGATCCGCCTGCATGTTCCCGTCCGGCAACCGCTCGGCCATCGGCTGGATCGACTTGCGCCGGCCGTCCAGCATCAGCCCCCGCAGATAACACTCGCCCCACCGCCGCTGATCTCGCCGCGGCACCGAAGCGAACACATCGCCAACGAACTTCGATAACTCACTGCGGAGCCGTGCCACTTCCCCCCAGCCTCACGCGAAGACCAGGCGAGATCACTCGACGTAACGAAGCACTACTAGCCCTGCCCGGCACGGGGATGCCTTCACGTCTCGGCGCGGCGGAACTTACGGTTTGTGGGTTACCCAGAGCAGTTCCGCCGGCCAGCGGTGTGCCCAGTCGGGTGGGTCGGTTTCGTTGTAGCCGTTGGGTATTCCGAGTTCGGGCCGCGGCTCGATGAGGTCGTCGATGATGAGACCCGCGCCGCGCAGGACCCTGACCCAGTCGCCGTAGGTGAGCTGATAGCTAATCGCGCCATCGTCTTCGGCGATGGTGTTCAGCCCGAAGTAGTCCTGCTGCAGCGTCGTGGTCACGCGGCTGGCGGCTTCGTCGTAGCAAGCTTCGAACCACGGGCTGGCGACGTTGAACACCAGGCGCCCGCCTCGGCCCAAGACGCGTGCGGCCTGCGGGACGGCCAGGTGCGGGGGCGCCCAGCTGAGCCCACCGAAGTCGCAGAACACCAGGTCGAAGCTGTCGGCGGCGAAGGGGAGTTGTTCGGCGGCGCCTTGCACCAGCGGGTAGCGGGCCGCTCCCATCGCGCGGGCCGCTGCGGCGAGTTGGGCTTCGGACAGGTCGAGCCCGACCACGGTGGCGCCCTCGGCGGCGAGCGCCCTGGACCACTGGCCGGCGCCGCAGCCGAGTTCGAGGACGCGCTTGCCGGTGACGTCGCCCAGGGCGTGCAGGTGGGCGTCGGGGATGGAGTACATGCCCCACAGCCGGGGTGTGGCGCCGATGTGCGGGTCGTGCTCGTGCTGGTAGGCGCTGCTGATCTGGTTCCAGAGCCGCCGGTTGGCGGGGATGCTGTCCACGTGCCGACTCCAGCACTGCCTGCCGGGGGCGGTCAACACGATTAGGGCACTGGCCGGCCCTCGCCTCGTCCGGCCCTGGCTCGGCCCGTGATCCGCCGGACGAGCCCTGGTGGGCGCCAGGAGGCAGCAGGTGCGGGGCGCGTGCACCGAGGATGCCGACGACCTCCTCCTTCGCCACGCTGCGCAGTTCTGCCTGGAAGGCTGGGTCCACCCGGCCCTGCCTGGCCCAGATCCCGGCGAGGGACTCGGCGCAGCGCTGCGCCAAGTCGCTGCTGAAGTCCCCCGTCCGGATGGCCCGGATCAGGACCGCCTCGACGAGCGGACCGGAGAGGTACTCCAGATCCGCTGCCGCGTCGTCCTGCTCGTCCTCGCGCGCCGTGGGGTCTTCGAGGAGACGTACGAGCGCAACCGCCCGCTCCTCGTCCGGGATCTGCGGATCAGCCCACACCGGGCCCGGCGACGAGACCGACGCCGGGTTCTCACCCGCACTACGGGGCCGCTCCTTCCCGAACAGCCTCGCCAGCCAGCTCTTCATCTAGAACAGATCCTCGATCCCGTCCGCAATACCCTCACCGATACCGCTGCCGACCACACACGCACAACGCCACCGACGACACCACCGACAGCCGTTCCGGCGCCGGGGAATGGTAGATGTCGTAGGCGACAGCCCCGGCCGGCAGCAGCTGGCCGCCGACCTTGGCGGTCGACCTGGCCAGGTCGATGGTTCCCTTCGGAGCCCACGGATCATCGAGCGGGATATGACCGAGGTTGGCGCCCGGCACGCTCGACTGCGGCAGCAGGTCCGCCTTGGGGCCCTTCTGCCCGGTCAACGGGTTTGTGTACTCGCCCAGTTTATTCGGACGCGCATCAAACCGCGGCACGTTGCTGCCCGCTTGCAGCCCGGGCCGGTGGCTGCCCTGGAACGTCAGCGCCAGCATCCACTTGACGTTGCCGTCGGAGTCGATGTAGCCCCGCTTCTGGACGTTGCTGTTCGGCTTCAACCACCAGCCCCGGCTGCCGGCCCAGTTGCGCAGCCACTTGGCGTTGCGCTGCGCGAGGAAGACCCCGCGGGAGGAGCCAAGACCCACCCGCCTGCCACGCACTGTCTGTGCGGGCTGTTCAGCAGGCGGCGCTCGGCCGGTGTGAACTGGGGGCGGTCCCGTGGCAGGCGGAGGGGACCGGGAAGGGCCGTCAGCAGCACGCTGGGTCCGACGAGCTCGGCGGACCGGCTCCGGGACGACGCCTTCGGCGAGCAAGTCCCGTAGGGCGAAGGCCGTTGCGTTTCAGCGCGTCGCCTCGGCGCCTTCCGCCCCGTGCCCCACCGTGCTGGCCCGGACCTCCAGGTGATGGGGGACGACGATGTCCTGCGGCGGCACCGCAGAGGAGGGGCTGTAGATGCGGTCGGCGAGACACTGAAGGACGCGCTCGGCGATCTGTCGCTTGTCCGGTACGACCGTCGTCAGGGCCGGGTTGGCGAAGCGGGCGTCGTCGATGCCGTCGAAACCCATGACCGCCAGGTCCTCCGGAACGCGCAGACCTCGGTTGTGGGCGCAGTGCAGCGCACCGAGAGCGAGTTCGTCGGTGAACGCGAAGACGGCGTCGGCCTCGACGCCCTCGTCGAGCAGCGCCGACATCGCCGCGTAGCCGTCCGCGCGGTGCAAGGCGTCGACGGTCCGTTCGAGGGCGGGATCGGGGGTGCGACCGGCGCGTTTCAGCGCCGCGCGGTAGCCCTCGTGGCGCTGGCGGGCGGTGCCGTTGTGGAGGTGGGGCTGCAGGCCGAGGGCGGCGATGCGCCGGCGGCCCAGGCCGAGGAGATGAGTGGTGGCCTCGTCGGCCGCCAGGACGTTGTCCACGGCCACCCGGTCGGCGAGGCCGCCGGGACTGCGCTCCCCCAGGAAGACGAGGGGCACCCGCTGGGCGCGCGCGGCGAGTTCCTCGGGACTGAGGGCCCAGGGGCTGATGATCAGCCCGTCGACGAGCCGTCCGCCAGTGCCCTCCAGCAGCCGGCGCTCGGCGTCGGCGTCGCCGAAGGTCTGGTCGATGACGACGGTCCAGGACCGCTGTTGCGCCGCCTGCACGACGAGCCCCGCCAGCTCGCTGAAGTACGGGGAGTGCAGTTCCGGGATGGCCAGACCGATCAGTCCCGTCCTGCCGGCCCGCAGATTGCGGGCGGCGACGTTAGGGCGGTAACCCAGCTCCTCCAGGGCGGCCTGCACCTTGGCACGGGTGTGCTCGGCGACGGCGCCGGAGCCGCTGACGACGTTGGAGACGGTCCTGATCGACACCCCGGCGAGGGCGGCGACGTCCTTGAGGCGGCTGGTCACGCCGGTCATTTTGGCACGCGGTCGGAGGTTGCTGGAACTGGACGCCGTGCGAGTATTGCAGCGTGGAATGCAACGTTGCAACATGGGGCCGTCCCCACTCGAGGAGCCGCTTCGTGAGTGCACATCTCTTCCCCGGAATCGATTCCTCCGCCCTTGACACCGAGGTGACGGCCGACGTGGAGGCCCTCTACTCGGACGGCATCACCGCCCGCAAGGGCGCGTTCAGCGTGGACTGGGCCGACACGCTGCGCGAGGACATCGACCTCGCGTTCGAGGAAGCGCTGTCGCGGCCGGGCGGCGCGGTCGGCCGCGGCCCGAACCGCTACTACGTCGAGATCCACCCCGAACAGATCAGGGGCTTCGTGGACCTCGTCGACCACCCCTGGGTGCGTTCCCTGTGCACCGCCGTGCTCGGCCCGGACTACCGCATCGTCGAGGTCGGTTTCGACGTACCGCTGGAGGGCGCCGTGAGCCAGCCGTGGCACCGGGACTTCCCGATGCCGGAGGAGACCCGCAGGGAACGCCGTCTGACCTCACTCGCGTTCAACGTCACCACCGTCGACACCACGGAGGACATGGGGCCCTTCGAGATCGCCCCCGGTACCCAGTGGGACGACGGCCCCGGGTTCGAGCACGGCATGTTCCCGCCCAAGTCGCAGTACGACCGCTACGTCGAGCGTGCCGTGCGCAAGTACCCGCAGCGCGGTGACATCTCCGCTCGGACCGCTCTGACGATCCACCGCGGCACAACCAACCGCTCCGCGCAGCCCCGCCCCGTCCTCGTCCTGGGCGTCGACGGTCCCGAGGCGCACAACGGCGAACGGCACGACCTCGCCGTCACGCGCGGCTTCTGGGCGCGGCTGCCGGAGCGGGTGCGCCGGCATCTCGACTGCCCGGTCGTGGACCAGTTGGTCCCCGTCACGCAGAAGCACACCATCGAGGGTCTCATCATGGGTGATGCCTGAGCTCACCGCGCAGCGCCGGCGCGACACACACACCGGGCCGACAGCCCCGGCAGTTGTACGCGGTGTCCGCGCTGGGCGGCCTGCTGTTCGGTTACGACACGGGCATCGGCCCCGAAGCCGCTGGTGATCGTGGCGTTGTTCGCGTACGTCCTGTGCAGCGGCATCGGTATCCAGTCCGTCGTGTGGTTGATCGCTCCCGAGATCCTTCCGCTGTCGGTGCGGGGGTCGGCCACCAGTCTGGCGACGCTCGCGGTCTGGGGGTTCGACCTGCTGATCGCCCTGACGGCGCTCAGCGCGATCGAGGCGATCGGACGGCCGGGGACGTTCTTCGTGTACGCGGCGATGAACGTGCTGCGCCTGGTGTTCGTGGCGCTGAAGGTGCCGGAGACGCGGAGCCGGTCCCTGGAGGACATCGAAAAGGCGCTGCGCGCTCCGGGGTCCTTCCGCCGCAACCTGACATCCGTCGCACGGGACTGACGATTGAGCGTCGGCGAGGGTTGGCCGCGGCCGGCTCGGGGGGCACGGACCACGGCGCCCTCTCCGGTGGTACCCGGCCGGCCCGGACGGCGCCGAGGCGGTGTCCGGGCCGGCCGGGGAAGGCCGCCGAGCCTGGTCAGTTGCCGACGGGGTAACGGCTGGTGATCGCGACACGGTTGAAGGCGTTCATCACGGTCGCCAGCCAGGCGACGGCCGAGATCTGGTCAGCGGTGAGACCGGCCGCGGCGGCGGTGTAGTCCGCGTCGCCGACGTGTCCGTCCGCCACGCCGGCGATCGCCTCGGTCAGGCGCAGCGCAGCGCGGTCGGTCGGGGTGAAGTAGTCGGTCTCCGCCCACGCGGGCAGCACGGCGATACGGTCGGGGTTCTCGCCCTTGGCCAGTGCGTCGCGGGTGTGCATGCGCAGGCAGAACGAGCAGCCGTTGATCTGGGAGGTGCGGATCCTCAACAGCTCGACCAGGAGCGGGTCCAGGCCTGCGGCCGCGGCGGCCGCGTCCACCTCCGACGACAGGGCGATGAGCGTCTTGTAGGCGGCCGGGTGCTGCTTGCCGATGTTGACGCGCTGGGTGTCGGTGTCAGTCATGGTTCCTCGGGTTCGTTGGTTTCGTGCGGTGTGCGGTGTGCGGTGTGCGCTCTGCGGTTCGGGCGCGTTGCGGTGACGGATGGACGGGGTGGTCCGGCAGGCGCTGGCTCGCAGGCGTGCGGGCGTCTGCCGCGTGCTTCGGGCCGTGACTTCGCGTCCTCGGCCTTGAGCGTGTCTCCCGTGTCGGAGACGAAGACGACGAGGAACTCGGCCCGTTCGGTGGCATGCACCGGGGTCCGGGGCCACTCCCCCACCTCAGGCACGGCCGTTCCAAGTCCTGGCAGCTCGCCTGCCATGAATCCGACCTGCCCGGACCGGGCGCACGCCTCACCGCCACCGCCGCCGGCCGGGACGCCGCGTGTCGTCTTCCGTGGTGGCGGGCCGGGGTCAGCTCGGCCAGGGAGCGCCGGTGATGCGCTCCACCGTGGTGGTGCGACGGAAGCCGGGGACGAAGTGCTCCAGGACATCCGAGTTCACGGTTCCGTTCGTGGTCTCCGGACGGTGCTTGAGCCCGTCGACGAAGGCCTGCAGGAACTCCTTCTTGAAGTCGCCGCGCGGATGGGCGGCGATGACCTCGTCCACCTGACCACGGTCCAGCTCGTCCAGGCCCCACCCCAGCACGTCGGTCAGGACACCGAAGTTCGTGACGGCGATCTCCGGGCCCATCCGCCCGGGAATCCCGGGGGTCGTGTGCAGCGCGATCGCCGTCCACACCACGTCGGCGGCCGCGGCGGAGAAGCCGTGTCCGAGCATGAACTCGCGTGCGTGGTCGGCTCCGTCGACCTCGAAGCGCTGCTCCTCGCCGGAGAACGGCGTCATGAGTCCGGTGTCGTGGAACATGGCGGACAGGTACAGCAGCTCCGGGTCGGGTTCCAGGCCGAGCCTGCGGGCGTGGATGGCGCCGAAGACGAAAACGCGCCGCGAGTGGTGGTAGATGAGGGGACTGGTCATCTTCTGCATCGCTCGGGTGGCTTCGGCGACCGCCGCTGTTTCGGGAATCTCGACGCCCGCGATGATCTCACTCATGACCTCTTGGCCTTCCGGTACTGGGTTTGCCGCGAACGGACGGGTGCGTCCGCCAGCCCACACTGCGCCCCACCCGGCGTCCGGCGCCGCCTCGGTCCGGCCACGAGTCACCCGGATCGGGACAGGCAGGCCGACGGGGTCCGCCGTCGCACCGCCTCCCCCAGGTGCGCGTCGTCCGGTCGTCGGAGCGGTCCCGCGCCGCGGAGGGAATGACAGGCGACCCGAGTTTCATTACAATCATTGCTTGTAATGAAACTGTCGGAGCCGGCGAACCGGTCCGACGACTTCCCGAGCGGAGGACAAGGTCATGGCGAGTGACTACGAGCGCGGCCGAGTCGGACTACTTCTCGTGGACCTGGTCAACGAGAACTTCTCCGAGGACGGCAAGGGGTACGCCGTCTACGCCCCGGAGTACGAGCGCCTGGGCACGATCGACGCCCTGAAGAGGCTGATCGCCGGAGCACGGCAGCGTGGGGACATTCCCCTCTTCTACTCGACGACGGCCTTCACGGACGCGGACTACACGTCGTGGAAACATGTCTCCGGAATCCACCGCCAGATGTTCGACAAGCGCATGTTCGAGGCCGGGACCTGGAGCACCCGGTTCCACCACGACCTCGCTCCCGAGCCGGGCGACGTCGTGCTCCCGCCGCACCAGGGCATCGACGTCTTCCCCCACGCGGGCCTCGACTTCCAGCTGCGGAGACGCGGCATCGAGTACCTGGCCATCGCCGGCGTCTCCGGGATCATGGGCGTGGAGTCGACGGCCCGTACCGCCATGGAGCGTGGCTACCACGTCACGACCTTCACGGACGCGATCGCCGCTCCCGGCGGCCTGGTGACGTACCAGGCCATGATGCGCGGGCTGAACATGGTCTCCCACAGCGTCATCGGCGTGGACGACTTCCTGGCCTCCCTCGACCGGTCGGCTGCATAGCCGCTCCCCATCGCCCGGGTGAGAGGAGCAGGCGGGCATGCAAGAGCTCTGGCGGAAGGCGGCGGGCGTCCGGGACCGGTTCCTGGCTTCCGATCCCGGACTGATCCGGCTGCTGTCGGCCATCGGCACGGTGTGCGCGGTGCTGACGGCCCTCGGTGTCTTGGCCGCCCTGCACGCGCCGGTGCCCGTCCTCGTGACGGGCGCCCTCACAGCAATGGTGAGCACGGTCGCGGTGACCGAGCCGCGCCCCCGCGACCAGGCGCTCACGCTCGCGGCCGGGGTGCCCGTCACACTGGCGATCACGGCGCTGGGCAGCGCGCTGGCACCGTACCGGGTCGTCGCGGACGTGGTGTTCGTGCTGCTGATCTTCGCCGCCCTCCATGTGCGGCGGCTGGGTCCACGCGCCACCACCCTGGGCGTCTTCGCCTTCCAGCTCTTCTTCGTGACCCAGTTCGTCCAGGCCCGCGTGGCGCAGCTGCCGCAGCTGTTCCTCGCCGTGACGGTGGCCTTCGGCAGCTCGGCGCTCGTGCGGTTCGCCGTCCTGCGTTCGAACGAGGAGCGGACGTCGGCACGGTTGCACCGGGCCTTCCGGGTGCGGCTGGCGTACGTGCTCGACGCACTGATCGAGGTGACCGACGGCGGCCCGCGGGCGCCGCGGGCCGCGCGGGCGGTCGACGGCCTGCGCAGGCGCGTGGTCCGCCTGCACACGGCCGCCTCGATGGTCCAGGACCGGCAGCCGGGCGGCGGCGCGTCCGGCCTGAGCGCCGTCACCCCGCTGCACGGCCGGGGCCGGGCGGCCGAGGCGGTGACGGCGGTGGAGCGGCTGGCCATCACCGTGCTGCGATTCGTGTGGCCGGAAACCGACATCGACACGCTGACCCGGCATCGGAGCGCGCCCCGCCTCGTGGGGCCGGTTGTGCAGGCGCGTGACGCGGCGGCGCTGACCGTCCTGACCGCTGGACTGCGCGCGCTGCGCGGCGCGCTGGGCAGCGGTCGGATGCTTCCGGTCGGTGACGGGGCCGGCCAGTGGTTGTCGCGCGACTGCGGCGACGAGGAGTGCCTGCCCGACGTGTCGCCGGCGCTCCAGGACGTCTTCCGAACGGCCGGTGAGTTCGCGTGCGCCGTGTGCGACCTGGACGCAGCGGCCGACGAGGGCGACGCGGACGTGGCGGGAAATGCTGCGACGGCTGTCGGGAGTACCGCGGCCGTGGTCGGGAGTACACCGGGGTCCGGGGAGCAGTCGCGTGAGGAACACCTCCCGGGAGACGCCGTGCGGGCGGCGGACGCCACCGGCCGCAAGGCGGGCGTCCCGGATGTCGAGGCGGACTCCCGGCGTGTTGAGGCGGGCGCCCGGGTCCGTCCCACCACGAGGACCGCGCTCCAGGTGGCCACCGGTTCGGCGCTGGCCGTCGTGGGCGGTGAGCTGCTGTCTCCGCAGCGCTGGTACTGGGCGGTGTTCACTTCCTGGGTGGTCTACATCGGCACCGCATCGACCGGTGACCTGCTGGTCAGAGGGTTCCGGCGGCTCGTCGGCACGGTGGCGGGGGTGTTCGCCGGCCTGGCCCTCGCCGCGCTGATCGGCGACGACCCCCGGTGGGCCTTCGCCCTGGCGATCCTCAGCGTGTTCGGGATGTACTACACGACCGCGGTGTCCTACACCCTGATGTCCCTGTTCGTCACCACGATGATCGGCATGCTGTACACGCTGCTCCACACGCTCACGCCGGCCGTGCTGGTGGTGCGGATCGAGGAGACCGCGCTGGGTGTGGGCAGCGGGCTGGTCGCCGCGGTCCTCGTCCTGCCGGTGGGGACCCGGCAGCGTACGGACGAGTTGCTCCGCCAGGTGCTGGAGCACCTGCGGGAGGCGCTCGCCGAGTCGTCTGTCCGGTGGGGCGGCGGGCCCGGCAAAGACCTGTTCGGTCCGTCCCGTGCGCTGGGTTCGGCGTTGGATTCGCTGCGCGTGTCGATGCAGCCGCTGATCATCCCGGTCAGCCCGCTGCGGTCGCGGCGGCGCACCGCCATCGCCGTGCTGGGGCTGCTGGAGACGGCCGCCTTCCACGCTCGCGGCGTGGCCGACGGCATGGCGCGGGCACGGGCCGGGGGCCGCTTGGGCGCCGAGGCGGACCTGGTGGACGAAACCCTGGCGGAGGAGGTGTGCCGCATCGACCGCAACCTCGCGTCGCTGATCGGCCGAGTGGCGGGCACGGGCGGCACCGCGCTGGAACGCGGTTGCGGGATCGCCGCCCGCCTCGCCGCCGTAGGAACCGCGGCGGGTGACGGGAGCGTCCGGGCGAAGCGGCGGGTGCTGCGGCATCTGCACCGCGTCGACATGAGCGTCCAGGAGCTGGGCCAGACGCTCGGCATGCCGGTCCGCGACGGCGCGTGAGGCCTGCGCCGCGTGTATTCGGTGGAAGCCCGCCACCTGCACGACCGTGGCGACGGACTCGACGGCTCACTTTGGGCTGCCGACCCCATGACCCGCCTCCGCCCCGCTCGCCGCCCGGGTGCGGGGCTGCGGCCACCCATCCAAATCTGAGGGGTGCCCGGCCGGACGCAGGTGCGAACTCCCCGCCGCGTCCGCCGCACCGAGGAGCGGAACTCCGTGCCTTACCTCACCGTCGGCGCAGAGGAATCCACCACCATCGGCCTCTACCGCGAGGACCAGGGCAACGGACAACCCGTCGCCGCATCCACGGCTTCCCTCGACGGACACTCGAGGGAGAAGCAGACCGTCGCACTCCTGAGCGCCGACTACCGCGTCATCGCCCACGACCGCCGCGGCTTCGGCCAGTCCAGCCGGACCACCACCGGCTGCGACCACGACATCTTCGCCGCCGGCATCGACAAGGTCCTAGGACACTGCGACCGCGTCGCCGAGGCCGCCTTCCCCGCCTGCCTCGAGGGCCCTCAGGAGCGGACGTGAGCGCGACCGCCGGGTCGGGCAGCATGCCTAATGCGCCCCGCACGGTGGAGATGTCGGCCGAGGACTACACCGTGTCGACGATGAAGGCCCTGGCGGTCGTAGCCGCTCAAGGGCAGCACGGTCAGCGGCCGGCAAACGCGCAGCAGGTCCGGGCCGACTCCGGCCTGGCGGCGCTGATCGGTCCGCCTGCGCCGACGGCCTCGGTGACGTCCGCCGTGACGCCCGGCCCGGCCGGGCCGCTGCGCTGACCGTTTACCGGCCCTTCGGCGAGCGCCCGTCGCGGCCGGGCATGGTCTACCTGCACGGCGGCGGGTTCGTGCTGGGCGGGCCGGACAGCCACAGCGGTTTCCTGCGGGCCCTGGCGGCGGCGACACAGCACGTCGTCGTCGCCGTGGACTACCGCCTCGCGACGGAGGACCCGTTCCTGGCGGCGGTGCTCGACGCCTGGGCCGCGACACAGCATGTGGCCGCGCAAGCGGCGGAGTTCGGCATCGACCCGGCCCGGCCGGCCGTCGCCGGGGACAGCGCCGGGGCCACGCCGGCCGCCGTCGTCGCACAGCAGTCCCGCGGGCGAGGCGGGCCGGACCTCGTCCATCAGGTGCTGATCACGCCGCTGACGCGGTACCCGCCACAGCCCGACACACCCAGCCGGCGGGAACTGGGCGAGGGGTACGTCCTCACCACCGACGTCCTCGACTGGTACGCCGAGTGCTACGTACCGGACGTCGCCGACCGCACCGACCCGCGCGCCGCGCCGGGCTGGCCACCGACCTGAGCGGTCTGCCGCCCGCCACCGTCATCACCGCGGGGTTGGACCCGCTGCGTGACGAAGGCGAGCAGTACGCCGTAGCCATGAGCGCTGCCGGCGTCGACGTGCGCGTGCGCCGCCTGCGCGGCGCCTTCCCTCTGCTGTGGCCGGCCACCGGGCTCACACCCGCCGTGCAGAGCGAGGTACTTGACCTGGTGAGTGAGCGCCTCGCCGGTGCCTGAGCCGCAGCGCCGTGAGCAGGGGTCCGGGGTGCCGTACCGGGCCGCGCCCGGTCTCGTGTCCGCCCTGGGCGGCTACTGTGCCGCGACGGCGAAGAAGGCGGAATCGGAGCCGGCTGTAGACCCGCGGGGTCGGTCCATCGAGACGCTCGTGACTTCCGGGACGCCGTCGGCGAGCGCTGCGGGCTGTCGGCCGGGTCCGGCCGGACCATCGATGTGGCGGGACGCCATGTGGAGACGAGGCGTCTGCGATGTCATCGAGTGATCGCAGCGGACGGTTTCTCCGCTTTCGGCGGCCGCCCGGATGACCAGCCCGCCGAAGAGACGCGCTCTAGGCGACGGCGTCGGCGCGCCGGGGAGGGCGGATGTCGTAGGAGATGCGCCCGGCGGGGAGGTAGAAGAGGGCGATCAGCGCGCCACCGCGCACCTCGGGGTAGTGGTGGCTGCCGGGCGCGGGGGCGGTCCAGCCCGGTCCCTGCCAGCCGTTCGGTCCGACCAGCTCGGCGCCGGGGTCGAGGGGGACGACCAGGTTGAGTTCGCCGTAGGGGTGGGCGTGGTACTGGCCGCGGTAGCGTTCGACGCTGTTCATGTAGACGGCGGTGATGCTGAAGTAGTGCGTCTCCTCCGTCGGTTCGGCGATGCGGCTGCGGCGGTAGCGGGGGCCGTCGACCTCGATGTTCGCCGCCCAGCCCTCTTCCAGCACGCCGATCTTGATCAGCCGCGCCAGGTCCTGGTAGAGGGCGCTGTCGGGGCCGTAGGTCGTGTTCAGCCAGCTCTCCAGGTCCTTGCCTGCCGTGCGGTTCCTCACCTCGGCCAGGAAGGGGATGCTGCGCTCGATCAGTGCCTTGCGGCTGTCCTCGCTCATGCGCGGTTCCTCTCTTCGCAACGGGGTCCTGATGCGAAAACCATGCATCAGTAATTCGTTACAGTCAATATCTGTAACGAAACAAGCCCGGCCGACGCCGCTCACGAGCGGCAACGACAAGCCGTTCTCAGGCGCCGCGGTCGACGCCGTCGGCAGTGAGCATGGGCCAGATCGTCGCGACGACTCGCTCGGCGAAGTCGGCCGGCACCTCCTGGCCGGTACGGAGGTAATCGGCGAAATAGCCGCCGAAGCAGAGGGTGACGACCATGTCGAGGTCCACGTCTTCGCGCACCGCGCCACGGCGCTGGAGCGAGACGAGCGTCATGAGCAGCTCCTCGCAGCGAGGCCGCACACCGTGTTCCCGCAGCTGCTCCAGCAGCCCCGGCGCCCGCTCGACCTCGGCCATGAAATTGCCGTGCAGGGCCATGGCCCGCGGGTTGTGGTAGCGGGGGTCGAGGCGGCGGACCGCCTCGACGAGCGCCTCACGCGGGGGGAGCTGCTCCAGGTTCAGCGGGGGGTAGGCCTCCCGCTGCTTCCGCAGCCCGTACTCCAGGGCATCGATGACGAGGTCGTACTTGTTCGCCCAACGCCGGTACAGCGTGGGCCGGGTGACCCCGGCGTCGGCGACGATGTCCCCGATCGTCATGGAGGAGTAGCCGTCGGTGGCCAGCCGCTTGCGCGTGGCCTGGATGATCGCCTCCTCGATCGCGGGATCCCGGGGCCGACCGCCCGCCGGGGCCGCCGGTTCCGAACTCGAACGATCCCGCTCTCCGGCTCCCCCACCCGAACGCGTCGTCTTCACCTTGGCCATCTCTTCCCTTCCCGACACAGGTCCAGTCGGAGCCGGGGCACGCATCTGCCTCCCCGCCGCAGCAGCACCCTACGCGAAGCGGGCAGCCCCGGAGGGCGACCCGAGCGCGCCTGACCGAGGGCACATCACCGACTTCCTTTACACATCTTGACTGTAACGGAACCACGCTTTAGCGTGACGCGAACCACAGAGCGTGGTGACGTGATCGAACACAAGGAGTTCACGATGGTGACTGCTCACAGGCTGATCAGCCGCCGTACCCGCGGGACGGCACCGCGGTCCCGCGCCCATCACCGTCCGGCGGCGAGCGCGCCGCTCGCCCCAGCGGCCGGGCGCGCTTCCGCCGGCCCCGCCCTCCCCGGAGCCTGACCATGGAAGCGACCATGAACCGCCCCTCGACCCCGGCCCCGGCGTCGGCCCTTGCGCCGGTTGCGGGCGCCTCGGAGCCGGCCGCCGCCCCTGCGCCGAGCCCCGTCCCCCCGACGGCCTCGGTGACCGTGGAGGACGCCCTGCGCAGCCGGCGCAGCGTGCGCGCGTTCCTTCCGACGCCGGTTCCCCGGTCCACGGTCGAACGGCTGCTGGCGCTGGCCTCCCGGTCGGCCAGCAACTCCAACTGCCAACCGTGGCACGTCCACGTGGTGACCGGGGCGGCGAAACGTGCGCTCACCGCCGCCCTGCTCCAGGCTCACTCCGGCGACGACGAGGGGCGGGGACAGGAACGGGGAAGGGACTACGCCTACCAGCCCCCGCAGGACGGATGGCAGGAGCCGTTCCGGTCCCGCCGCCGCAGGTTCGGCGAGAGCCTGTACCGCGACACACTCGGAATCCGTGCCGACGACGCCGACGCGCGTCTCGGCCATCACCGGCGCAACTATGACTTCTTCGGTGCGCCCGTCGGTATCGTCCTCACGACCAGCCGCCATCCGCTGCAAGGCGCCCTCGTCGACGCGGGTCTGTTCCTGCAGGCCCTGATGCTGGCCGCTCGCGGCGAGGGCCTGGACAGCTGTCCCCAGGCATCGCTCATCGACTTCTCACCGGTGCTGCGCCGGCATCTGCTGATCCCGGACGACCAGCTGATCGTCTGCGGACTCGCCCTCGGCCACGCCGATCAGGCGCATCCTCTGAACCAGTTGCGCACCCCGCGCGAACCGGTCGCATCCTTCGCCACCTTCCACGAAGACGCCGCGGAGTAAGCCCCCTCCCGCATGCGCCACACCTTTCCCCCAGCCGTCCCCGTCTCAGGAGAACGGCGCACATCGCCCGGCCCCTGCGCCGCCGCGGTGCCTGTGTGGGCAAGGTCCCACCGCCCGCCCCTGCCGTGACCGGCTCGGTGACGGCCCTCGACGGACCGCATACCCTGGCGATGAGTCACGCCGTCCCGGTCGACAATCAGACAGCCCCGCAACGTAGTTGCTCGTCCTGGCAGGACCTCCCGTACGAGCCGGTGTGCCGACGCCGTCGCCACACAGGGCAGCTGGACGACGACCCGCCTCCCGCCTGCGCGGCGAACTGAAGGCCGGTTCCCGCGTCACCGCTCGCCCGGCCGTTCCACGCGTTGCTTTCCGAACTGCCGTGGTCGACGGCGCCGCGATCACGAACAACGGACGACGAGGCAACCGAGTGGGTCACATGACGCCGCACGGGCGTTCCTTCCTCACATCTTCGGGAGGAAGGAACGCCCCGTGACACACGGTCCCCGCGGTGCGCAACCGCGCGCCGGACGGGTCAGGAGGCGAGGCCGGCCTTGAGGGCGGCGGCGACCTGGACGACGCGCTCGGCCTGGTGGCGGGCGGCGTTGCGGGTCTGCTCGCCGACCGGGTTGCTGCCCTGGGCGTCGACGTGTGAGGTGCCGTAGGGGTTGCCGTCGACGAACTTGACGGGGTCGGTGTAGCCGGGGGACACGATGATGCCGCCGAAGTGGTGGATGGAGTTGTACAGCGCGAGCAGCGTGGACTCCTGGCCGCCGTGCGCGGTGGCGGTGGTCACGAAGCCGCTGTAGACCTTGTTGGCCAGCTTGCCCTGCGCCCACAGGCCCCCGAGGGTGTCGATGAACTGCTTCAGCTGGGAAGAGATGTTGCCGAAACGGGTGGGCGTGCCGAAGACGATCGCGTCCGCCCACTCGACGTCGGCGGTCGTGGCCACCGGGATGCCCGCGCTGGCCGCGGCGTGGGCGGCCCAGGCCTCGTTGGAGGCGATGGCGGCCTCAGGAGCCAGCTCGGCGGCCTTCAGCAGGCGCACCTCGGCGCCCGCCTTCTCGGCCGCCTCGGAGATCTCCCTGGCGATCTCGGCCGAGAAGCCGGTGGAGGAGTAGTAGATGACCGCAAGGCGGACAGGACTGGTCATGGACGTGATCTCCGATCCTCAGGATGCGTTTGGCACACACGACGGAAGAGGGCCACCGGGGCACGACACCCTGCGACGCGGTGGCGATCACCGACGTGGTAGATGAATATTAAACCATTTGGTTCAATGGTCAACCATACTGTAGGTGAGCCCGCACAGTCCGCATGCAGAGCGCGACTTGAGGGTGAGCCGCATCGGATTACGCTTCAACCACCTGGGTGCCACAAGGAGGTCGCACCATGGCGGAACTGGGTCCGGCCGACACGATCGGCATCCTGCGGCAGCCCGGCGTGCGCGAACGCCACACCAGCGCCGGCCTCGGGTGGGAGCGGCTGTACCTCTCCACGCAGGAGGAGCAGCCCTACCGGGCCACTTTCGACCCCGCCCCCACCCACGCCCTCATCCTCCACACGAGCGGACCCGTCACCGTCCGGCGAGGACTCGGCGCGAGCACGCACTCGCGCACCATTCCGGCGGGCGGGCTCTTTCTGCAGCCCGCTGGCCGCCCGCTCGCCGTCGAACTCGGCGGCAGGCTGGACACCGTGCACGCCTACCTCGCCGACGCGGCCCTGCGCGAGGCCAACGACGGCCGGCCGGTGGAACTGTCCGAGCAACTCGGCGCCGCGGATCCTCTGGCCGAGCAACTTCTGCTGGCGCTGGCGGGCGCGATGGGCGCGTGGGAGCCGTCGGCGCGCACCTACACCGACCACCTGACGGTCATGCTCGCCGCACAGCTCGTGCGCCGGTACGGCGTTCGGACCGCAGCGTGTGAGGGCAGCAGGTCGGGACTGTCGGCACATCGGCTTGCCATCGTCCGGGAACTCATGGAGGAACGGCTCGCCGAGCCGCTGCCGATCACGGACCTCGCCGCAGCGGTCTCCTTGAGCTGCAGTCAGTTCACCCGGCAGTTCCGGGTGAGCACCGGTCGAACGCCGCATCAGTTCCTGCTCGCGCTCCGCCTGGAGCGGGCGTGCCGGATGCTGCGCAGCGGTTCCGCGCCGATCGCCGAGGTGGCCGTCGCCTGCGGGTTCTCCCACCAGGAGCATCTCACCCGGGTGATGCGCGCCCGGCTGGGCACCACGCCCGCGGCCCTGCGCCGGTCGGGCTGACGTCGGCGGTCCGCGCCCGCTCCCCTGGGGGCGTGTCGGCCGCACGGCCGCCTGCGCCGCCAGGCCGGACGTTGCCCCGCCGACGGCGAGCGGCGTGACGTGCAGCCACGCGACTACGCGGCATCCGTCGACCCGCCTGCACATCTCGACGCGCTCCGCCGGATACTCCACGATGCCCAGCCCCCGCCCGTGCTCGTCGGCCGTGACGTCGGGCTTCACCGGGGCGGCGGGCGCTCCAGAGTCGGTCAGGGTCATGTCCGAGCGGCCGTGCTGGACGGCGTTGGAAGCCAGTTCGTCGACGACCAGGACGGCCGAGTCCTGCACCTCGGGCCCGATCCCCCAGCATCGGAGCGCCGCGGCCGTGAAGGCGCGGACCGATCCGGCGAGCACAGCCCGGGGACGGCAGCGTCAGGACCGCACGGCGCCGCACCGCAGTGAGGCGTTCGCTCCCGCCGGGCACACCCGCGGCCGCCTGCGCGACGCCGAGGCGCGGTCGTCTTCGCGCTCCTTTCATGAGAGTGAGGCGGTCCCCCCACACCGTTGAGTGTTGAACCAGGCCGTCACATTCCCATTTGACATCCTCCCGGCCCTGAGGGGCCGGGATTCCCTTTTTCAGGTGGCTTGGCCGGTCGCCCAGCTGCCGGGTTCCTGCTTCGCGGACCGGCCAATGCCGAGGTCTCCGCAGGCTGACACGGGCTGTCCGCCCGCGTTTCGGATGTTCTTCGCCGCGTTCACGTCCGCGTTTTCCGCGTGAGCGCACCCGTCGGCCTTGCATCGGAAGACCGCTTGGCTCTCGCGGTTGCTTTCCGTGACAAAGCCGCAGGCGGAGCATCGCTGCGACGTGCATGCGGGGTTGACCTTCGCCAGTGCCGTGCCCGTGTGCCGGGCGGCACTGGTGAGGGCGAGTTCGAGGCGGTGCCAACCCTTGTCGAGGATGGCCCGGTTCAGGCCGCGCTTGTGCGCGACGTTCCGGCCCGGCTCGGCCACGGTGCCGGACGCCGAGGCGGACATGTTCTTCGTCTTGAGGTCTTCGAGGACGACCAGGGCGTTCTTCTGCACCAGGTATGCGGCCGTCTTCGCGCAGAAGTCGCCGCGCCGGTCCGATACCCGGGACATGATCCGGCCCATGGCGTGGATCGTC
>NZ_JBEYEY010000023.1:0-130389 GCF_040703635.1 Streptomyces sp. NPDC007189 | reverse complement strand
GTCAGCCCGCCCCCTTGCGCATACCTCATAACGTCGGCATACCGCAGGGATCATGAGGCGTCAGCCCCTACGACACCACGCTTTGAAGGTCAGTAACGGACGTGGGCCGCGGTACACCGAAGCGGCCCTGTCCGACCCGCGCCTGCCCACTGTTCTTTGGACTACGCGCGAAGCGGTCCGAGCCGGCGACCTGAGCGGGGCCTATCGGAAGTTCCTCCTCAAGGGAGTGGGGCGGTCCTTCTTCACCAAGTGGTTCGCCGCCGTAGACGATCGCGACGCTACGTGCCAGCGGGCCTTGATCCTCGATGACCGGGTCTTTCGTTCGCTGAACGCCCTAGGGTGGTCCAGTTGGAAGGCGGCCGGCACACGCCACTGGCCCACCCGATACGCCACCTACGTCAGCTCCATGCACGACTGGGCCTCGTCCATGGGAGTCACGGCGGAATGGCTTGAGTGGCTTCTCTTCCATCTGAACGGTCGCGTAGACGAGACCTGAGCTTGAGAAGTTCGGTCACCTGCGGGTGGTCGGTGGTACTCGACGGGCTGAAGCTGAAGCTCGGCACGCGCCACCGGACATCCTGCCGGGGCGCGGCTGATGTGGAAGAGTCAGACGCCATTGCCCACGCTGGCCATACGAGGCGAAGCGTGTGTGGTCGAAAGGATGAGGAGTCGTCCCATGTCCGATGAGATCGCGCTGCGCCCGGTGACCGCCGACGATCTCGACCTGTTCGAGCGCGAGTTCAACGGACCGGAGGGGACCGGCCAGTTCCAGTGGTTCGGCTTCGGTTCACCGGCCGGCCTCCGCCGGCAGTTCGCGGAGACCGGCCTGCTCAGCCCCGACGGCGGCGTGCTCTCCGTCGCGGAGGCGGGCCGGACGGTGGGCCGGGTCGAATGGTTCCCCAGCACGTGGGGGCGGCCCGCCACCTCCACCTGCTGGAGCCTGGCGATCGGCCTGGTGCCCGCCGCGCACGGCCGCGGCATAGGCACCCGGGCCCAGCGACTGCTGGCCGAGTACCTCTTCGACCACACCAGGGCCGAACGACTCCAGGCCTGGACGGACTGCGCGAACCTCGCCGAGCAGCGTGCGCTGGAGAAGGCGGGCTTCGTCAGAGAGGGCGTGCTGCGCTCCGCGCAGTGGCGCGGCGGCCAGTGGCACGACCAAGTGATCTTCTCCATGCTCCGCGCGGAGCGGTCCGGCGGCGAACCAAGACAGTGATCGCCCCGACGAGTCTTTAGTCCCTGAACTGGAGCCCCGTCGGCCTCCTCCGCCGCGCACCTCTACGAACTGCTCCGCAATCTCGCCGCGCAGCCCCCAAGGCCCTATGTGCGGCGATGCTGCATCCGGAAAGAGAGAGCTGAACCGCGCTGCATGCCTTGCCGTCTTGTGGCCTCGACTTGCTTGCCGCTGGCATGCCGGCAACGTCAAAGGCATGGCGCAGGGGGCCTTGTGGAGCTTGCCGTCACGCACTGGAAGCGGCACGAACATGATTCGTCTGTACGCCAATCTGCCCAAGTGGCACCGCGGTCGGTTGGGTGGATGTCAGGGACAGCGGACATGAACCTGCGCATACGGCTCCGGAGGGGGCTTCGCCTCCCATGCTGGTCACACGCCTGATCTCTACGAAGTGGCCGGTCTCCGTCCACGGATGGTCCACGGGTTAGCGCTCCACCCGGTCGATCCCAGCAGCCCGGGGACCTTTCAGGCTGCAGACGCTGACTCGGCCGCCCTGCGCAACCTTAGCCGTGATCAGGACCGCCCCGAAGGATCGGCGCGGTACCGCCCCGGGCAGCACCAGGCTGGCGTTCGGTCGATGCGATGCGCTGGCCAGGCATCGTCCATGCGGTGGGGTGGGGGCAGTAAGAATCAAGGACCCGGAGTACCCCGGCAGCGGTCGAAATGACCGTGGCGATCCTGCTGAATCGGCGGTCGTCGGCGTGCTGCAAGAGCTGGTCGAGCTGATCAGGTAATCATCTCGGCAATTGGCAAGACCAGACTCTGCGGGCCGTCCTCCTCCACATCTTCCGCCAGCGCTGCACCGAGCGGTGACCCGCAAGTTCCGGGCCGCAGCAGCTGTCTCATCGCCTCTGACGAACCGCTCGGCCACCTCCATGGGCAACGCCCCGAAAACGCCAGGCGTTCAGCGGTGAGCCCCCCGTGCGTACCTCATGAAGACGACGTACCGCAGGGGCCACCAACCGTCAAGGTCTGCGACATCGCGCGGTTGGCGGTCAGTAACCAACCAGGCGGACGTCATGGACTCGCAGTCATGCGGAAGAGGCTGGCAGGGTGGCGCCAGACCGCTGTTGAGAAGCGGTTGCGCTTGGCCCGAGGCCGTTGTCGGACCCCGTTGCTACGATTCTCGCCCTGCTCTCTGGGGGACGGATGTGCGTGCTGATCTGTGCGCGACGCAGAGTGTAGGGAGTGAGCACGTCCAGCGCACTAGGGGAATGGGGAAGTGGAGTATGGGGGCTGAGGAAGCCGCACCGTGCCGTCATGCGGGTGCGCCTCCAGCTGATGTCGTCGAGCGGGTCTCCCAGCTGATCCGGAGTCTCCGGGCTGAGGAAGCACTGCTGACCCGTCATGGCATCACCGCGGAGGAGTTCCGCGAGGCCTTGGGGCCGGCGATCGAGAAGATGCGCGGGAGCTCGAGTGCTGGCGGTGGCGGAGACCGACGACGGTTCATACGAGGCATGTTGGGTCACCTGGTGTCCAGCGGGCTGGTCACCCGCTTCGAGGAACCTCAGTATGGCGACGACACCGTCTATCGCCTGACGATTCCCGGGATGGCCAAGGACGTGGCCATCATTCAGAAGGGGTGCCCCGACGGGGCGCACTCCAGCACCAAGTGGTCGGTGCCCGACTGGGCCGGCGAAGCATACCTGTGGTGGGTGTGCGACAGCATGAACTACGAGCCGGGTACCCACATTCACAAGGGCGTCCAGCGGCTCTTCCAGCGTTTCAGCGACGAGCGGCCCGACCAACTCGCCGGGGTTATCTTCCACAACGAGCTGTGCGGTGGGCCTCGGCGCCTTTGCCCGAAGATGGAGCACGCCGTCACGATCGACGGGTGTGAGACGCCGCCACCCTGCGTCTATGTGATGCCCGATCGGGACTCCTCCGCGAACGAGTGGAATTGGAACGGCGGCCAGCAGCGCGAGTTCCCCGCCGTGTTGATGAAGGCCTTCGGCATCGCACAGGAGCAGGCGTCGTTCTTCGTAGGCGACGTCGGCTACCGCCTCGTCGGCGGCAAGCGCAAGATCAACATCGTTTCACGTTACGGCTTCGCCCGCACGACCTCGCACAGGAGCTGATCCCGCATGCGCTTCTCTTCTCTCGACCCGGACCGGTCTCAGTTCCTCGCGGCGCGCCTGAGCGGGACGCAGAAGACCATGCCGGTACCCGCCTGGCCTCGCTCCGAGAAGGAGCTGCCGGTCGTGGAGCTCGAGGTAGCTTGGGTGCGGTTCTCGGTCATCAACCACCGCACCAAGGCCGAGCAGATCCGCGAGCAGCGCAAAGCCGGCCGTGACGACCTGTTCAGCCGGGATCCCCTCGGCAAGGAGGCGCAGGACGCCCAATACCGGATTCTGCGCGGGCAGGAGGGCTTCGAGGACCTCAAGAGCGACCTGAAGAACCGGGGTCAGCAGGAGCCCGCGATCGTCACCGGCGACGGAGTACTGATCAACGGCAACCGCCGTTCGGCGGCGATGCGTTCTCTGTTCGTCGACGACGACGTGCGCAGTGCTCGCTACGTCAAGTGCCTGGTGCTCCCAGCGGATGCCACCGCTGCCGAGCTGGTCGACCTCGAGACGGAGCTTCAGGTCGCCAAGGACTTCAAGCAGGAGTACTCCTGGATCAACGAGGCCCTGCTCATCGAGGAGCTCTACGAGCGCGAGAACAAGGACTTCAAGCGCGTCGCCGAGCGCGTACACCGCAAGACGGAGGAGGTGCGCGACTACTACGAGAAGATCCAGCAGGTTCACCAGCTGGTGGCTCTCTCCGACGGGACGCGGGAGTACGTCGACTTCATCCCCAACGAGTCAGCGTTCGCGGAGCTCGCGAAGCACGTCAAGAACAAGCCCGAGACCGAGGCGAAGGCGGTCAAGGACGTCTACTTCCTCGGCACGTTGGCCGGTGTGGAGTACCGGAACCTGCGTCACCTGCGCCGCCCGGACGCAGCGGCGCTGGTCGTCGACGAACTGCGGGCCAACGCCACCCTGGCCCCGCTGCTCGACGCCTTGCCGCAGACCTCGGGGTCTGCTACCGCCTCGGAGGACGACGACCTCCTGGACTCGTTCCTCGACGACGAGCCGGCCGCTTCCGAGCCGCTGGAGGACCTTCTGCGCCTGGTCGCCACGAAAGGGCCAGAGGAGACCGTCCAGGTCGCGGACGGAGGGTCGATCGAGATGACCGACCTGCTGAAAAGCCTGCGCGACGTCGTCAAGAGCGCCGCCCAGGAGGCGGCTGAGGACACGCAGGACCGCAGGGAGATCACCGCGCCGCTGGAGCGCGCGGAGAAGGCCGCCCTCGAACTGAAGCGCGCGATCGATGCGCTGCCGAAGGCCCGCCGTTACGACGAGTGGGACGAGAGGGAGTTCTCCGCGAGAATCGAGAAGCTCGATGAGCTCCTCCAGACGGCCAGGGAAGCGTCTTGATCTACGCCGAGCTGTACCAGGAACCGAGGCCGGTCGTCGTCCTCGAGAAGCGTTCCGGGGCCAGCCTCGGGGCGTGGGCGAGCGTCCAGGAGGCGCTCGCCCGCGGAATCGTCGGCGGCTCCATCGACCGGACCGAGGTACGGGTCGAGGTGTTCCTCGCCGAGCTCAACGTCATCGGAGCGGTCCGCAGGCGCTACGACCAGAAGGTCGATCTCGGCCCAGCGCTGCGGGAGCAGATCCAGGCGCTGGCGGCGGACCAGAAGCAGCGGCAGGCCGCTTTGGACGCACCCGTGTCCTCTGTCTCCTTGTCCGATCTGGAGCAGCAACTGGTGGCCGCGGGCTTCACCAGGACGCTGAAGCCTTTCCAACTCGAGAACCTGGCGCGGATCGTGCGGCTGCCGCACGCCGCGGATTTCTCGGTGCCCGGGGCCGGCAAGACGACGGTGGCACTGGCCAACCACTCCGTGGCGCGCGCCCGGGGACAGGTCGAGCAGCTGCTGGTGATCGCGCCCATCGCCGCCTTCCCTGCGTGGAAGGAGGAGGTCGAGGCCTGTCTCGATCCGGCGCCGAAACTCGTCGTCCACCACGGCTCCGCGTCTTTGATCCCGGAGAGCGCGCAGATCCTGCTGACGAACTACAACCGGGCGGCGAACGACTACGACCGGATCAGGGACTTCGTGGTGCGCCGTCCCACCCAGGTCGTCCTGGACGAGGCGCACCGGATCAAGCGGGGTTCGGGCGGTGTGCATGGGCGCGCCGTGCTCGACCTGGCGTATGCCGCGCGCCGCCGTGACGTGCTCACTGGGACGCCCGCTCCTCAGGGGGCGCACGATCTCGTCGCCCCGGTGCGGTTCCTCTATCCGGGCCAGGACCGCAAGATCCTCCCGGAGAGCGCCTACAACGAGCGCAACGGCCGTGACGAGGACGTGGTCCGCGACACCGGCAACGCCATCTCGAAATACTTCGTCCGGACGCCGAAGGCACGTTTGGGGCTGCCGGAAACGAAGATCATCCCTGAGTCGAAGGAGATGCGGCCGATCCAGCGGGCGATCTACGAGGCGCTCATCGGGCGGTATCGAGGAGAGTTCGCGCTGGCCGTCAAGGAACGCCGGGACTTCGACAGGCTCGGCCGGATCATGATGTATCTGCTAGAGGCGGCCACCAACCCGGCGCTGCTCGTGGCCGGCTCCGACAGGGACGACGAGGACAGTTTCCTTCATCCGCCTTTGCAGGTGAAGGGCGACGAGCCCTTGGTGCGGCTGCTCCAGCAGTACCGAGCGCACGAGGTCCCGTGGAAGTACGACCGAGTCCGGGAGATCGTCGCGCAGGAGGCGGCACGCGGCCAGAAGGTCCTCGTCTGGTCGACGTTCGTCCGCAACCTGAAGATCCTTCGCACCTTCCTGAGGGAGTACGAGCCCGCAGTGGTGCACGGCGGCGTCCCTTCCGCGGACGGCAACCCGCCGGCGGGTGCCGTAACCAGAGAGGCGGAGTTCGACCGATTCCGCAACGACCCGTCGTGCAGGGTCCTGTTGGCCAATCCGGCCGCCTGCGGCGAGGGCGTCAGTCTCCAGCACTGGTGCCATCACGCGGTTTACCTGGACCGGACGTTCAACGCCGGTCATTACTTGCAGAGCCAGGACCGCATCCACCGTATCGGCCTCGCCGAGGGCACGCTCACCCGGTTCACGCTTCTGCTGAGCCGGGACACGATCGACGAGACCGTGGACGGACGGCTGCGGGACAAGATCGAAGCTATGGCCAAGCTGATGAACGACCCGGGCCTGGTCCGCGTGTCGCTCCCCGAGCCCGACGAACACGTCGGAGGGGCGGCCGCCGCGGCGGACGACATGCAGGTCGTTGCGGCCATGCTGCGCGTCTGAGGGGGGCCTGTGGATCTGCTCCCTCGGCACGGCGTCGCCTTCGCCGTGCTGCATCTCGCCCGCGTGGCGACACTCGCACCACGCAGAGGCGTCGACGAGTGGGTGAAAGCCGCGCTGCGCCACGGCTCCTACATGACGGCGGCGACCGATCTGTGGTCGCCGGCGCGGGCGCTGGTCCGTGTCGGGCTCGCGTCACTGGGCGAGGAGGGCGATGTAAGGGTGGCGCGTTCGCTCGCCGCCGTGGCGGCGCCGAAAGGAAGAGCTCAGCACGCGATGCGTCATGCGGCGGTCGCGCTGCTGGCCTCCCAGCCTCCGGCGTGGCTGCGGGTCGCCGTGAACGAGGAAGGCGTCGAGCGCGCCTACATTCCTCAGCCGGATCTCGACGCCCTGGGCTGGCTGGAGGAGGCTCTCGACGATGTCCTGGTGGAGGCCCGTCGGCTTGTCGGCCATCCTGACGGCGCGGATCTGTCCAAGGAGATCGGCGACGCTGCGGAGGAGATCGTCGTCGCGGCGCTGCGTGCGGCGGGCAAGGAGCCCCTGCATGTCGCCCGCATTTCCGACGGCTACGGGTACGACGTGGAGGTGTCCGAGGGGCCCGTCCGGTACCTTGAGGTGAAGTCGGCCGGGCCGAAGACTCTGTCGCGTTTCCACCTCTCCCGCCACGAGTTTGACACGAGCGTTCGGCAGGGTGACGCCTGGTGTCTGGTCCAGGTGGTCTTCGAGGCGAGTGCGTTCGTCGCCGACCCGATCACGACCGCCGACGTCAGCCGCATACGCGAGCTGCCCGCCTCGGCGCTGCGGGACCTCGTGCCCGTGGATTCTTCCGAGTTTCGGTGGGAGGGCTCAGCGCTCATCACTCCGCCGCCGGACGCGTGGAGGCCGAGCAGGCTGGAACCGGGTCCGTCCTTCGTCCGGCCGGGCTTCGCGACTGTCGGAAAGCACTCCTGAACCGGGGGACCCGACTCTTGAGGGGAGTCGGGTCCCCCGGTTCTGCCTCAGGTCAACGCTTCGAAGCCCCTTCGATGAGCGGTTTGAGGTAGTGCTCGCCCAACCAGGCCACCGCGTTCACACAGACGGCGTCGCCGAAGCCCATGAGAGCCTGATTCGTTCGCTGCGGGAGCGTGTATTCGTCCGCGCCCATCAAGCAGGCGTATTCGCGCGGCGTCATCCAGCGCACCCGCAGCCCGTCCGGGGCGATGCGCACGACGGCCTGCTTCGAGGACCCGCCGCCCGTCGTGCGCAGGCAGCCGGCGACGTCGTCGGCACGGATCTCCCAGGCCGGGACACCATTGCGCGTCCGGCGGTAAGCCGTCCGGTACACGACCGATCCGCTCTCTTGAAGCTTCTCGACGCGCTTGCGCTGGATGCTGGAGAGCTCGGACTCGAACTTCTTCCGCTGCAGGTCGTCCCACCAGAGTTCCTCCGGCACCGGAGGATTCTTCTTGATGAGTTCTGTCCAGCCCTCGGTGCGGTGCGGCGGCGGGCTGGGAAGGGCGGCTCGGTGAGTGGTCAGTTCATCGTTCTCGAATAGGTGGTTCAGCCAGGCCGGGCGCAGGAAGGCGTTCCGGTTCTCCGGGGCCTCCTCCTTCGGCGTTTCCTTGGCGCCGACGACGAAGAGGCGGGGCCGGGATTGCGGAACCCAGCTACGCGCGTCGAGCGTCAGAACGTCCACCGAGTAGCCGAGATCATTGAGGGCCTGCACTGCTGTCTGGAGGTCCTTGCCGCCGTGGCTGGTCGCGAAGCCGTTGACGTTCTCCAGGGCCACCACTGGGGGCTGGTGGTGGCCTAGGTCGGTCAGGATCTTCATGAAGTCGTAGAACGTGCCCGAGTGTTTGCCCGCGAGCCCCTTCCGGCCGCCGGCGAGGGACAGGTCCGTGCAGGGGAAGGACGCCCAGGCGAGACCGAGGTCCCGCGGCAGTCCGGGAGCGCCTCCGGCCTCGGCGAGCTTCTTGATGTCGCTCAGCACATAGTGGTCGTGCTCATCGCGGAAGTGCGTACGGTACATGTCGTGTTTGTCGGATGACATGTCGTTCGCCCAGGTGACCCGCAGGCCGGCCTTCTCCAGACCGAGCCGGGCCAGCCCGATGCCCGCGAAGAACTCCGCCACGGCGAGAGTCGGCGTGGCCGACTGCTCCGGTGAAGCGGCAGGAGAGGGCAGCGTGGCTGTTTCAGGCGCGAGAGTCACCCTTCGGATCCTAGAGCACTGTTCCTGATCCTCTTCGATCGGCTGGGAGAAAACCGGAGGAGGCCAAGCGCCCCCGAGTCTAGAGACAGGCGCGTCCGGAGGCACCGCCGCGGTGACGGTTGCGGCGTCTGCTTCGGGCGATGTCGCGCGGCCGTCATCACCGTTCAGCTCTGTTCCGGGGGCCTGGCCGACGAGCGCCCCGTCGAGGATCGTCGCAGACGTTCGGTCGTTCACGATCTTGCTCCCGATACCCCTCATCGCGGATGCGCTGCGCCCGGTTTCCTATGGGCGCAGTCGCGGTCATCTGATCGCCAACGTAACTGGGACCACTGACAACGACCCTCGCAGTCGTGGCCGGTCCTCCCCGGCGCAGACCCGCCGAGTGCACTCAAAACGACAGTGTGGGAGAAGCGCCATACTCGTCTGCGTGAGTGAATCGCGTGAATCGTGGGCATCGACTCCGGGCACGAGGGCTAGCATGCAGGCGAACCGGAGCCGGGACACCCGGCCGGAGCTCGCCTTGCGCCGGGCCGTGCACGCTCTGGGGCTCCGGTACCGGGTCGCCACCCGACCCATCCCGACTCTGCGGCGCACCGCCGACCTGGTCTTCCCACGGCAGAAGGTCGCCGTATTCCTCGACGGCTGCTTCTGGCACGGTTGTCCCGAACACCACACGAAGGCTGCCAGGAACTCCGATTACTGGCAGACGAAGGTCCGCCGCAACCGTGAGCGCGACCTGGACACCACGCAGCGCCTCATCGAGGAGGGGTGGCTCGTGCTGCGCTTCTGGGAGCATGAGGACGTCGAAGCGGCCGCGCTGGTCGTCCAGCAGGCGGTATGTGACCGCCGGGCTCGAGCATAGCGGTCCGGCGCTCAGCTTCAGTCGGCGTCCGAACCGCGTCCTCGACCTCTAAATCGTCGAAGGTCGGCTGCCGCCCAGCGTATCTGAACAAGTCTTCCGACCGGTCGACGGCGATCGCGTCGGGTGCGGGCGTGTTTACTCGACGTTGGTCATACTCTCTCCCTAAGCGGCCGGTCTCAGAGGTTCGAAGGAATCTCGATCTTGAGGGACATGTCGGACTCTGCCGTCTCGATCCGCTGGTTGTACAGCTCCAGCAGCTCGCGGAGCTTCGCCCGGATGTCGTCCTTCACAAAACCCGCGGTCTCCTCGATGTTCGTGCCGACGAAATCCTCGATGGACTGAATAGCGACTTTCTTCTCCAGGCCCGACAGGCGCGCGATCTGGACGGCGGCGGCGACGGCGTCTTCTGGGACCAGGACGCGCGGGCGGAACCCTTCTCGCAGGTTGTGCGCGCAACGGTCCTGAAAGACCTTCTCGCCGGGAGCCATGGTCACGTGGAGCGCCGTGTCTCCGATCTCGTAGTCTCCGGCGCGGCCCGTCTGCACGTCGGCGGTGGTGTAGCTCTCGATGTTGACGTCGGCATCGGGGAACCGGATCTTCAGCTTCGCACCTACCAGGTGCTGGGCTATGGCCCCTGCCGTCGTGCCTCCGCGCTCCCGGCCCGCCGCGATCAAGTTCGCCACGGTCGTGCGGACAGAGTTTTCGGGGTCGATCTCCGCACTGATCCGTTTCTTGCCGAAGTAGTCATCCCGGATCTTGCCGACGAACCAGCCTTGCAACAGGGCGGAGAGGTCCGACCGCTCGGCGTCGGAGAGACCGGCGATGCCGTTCTCCTCTCCGGCGTTGTTGATCACCTCGGCAAGAGTCTCCGCGTGCCGGATCGTGTAGCGGGAGGTCCGGCCGCCCTCTCTGGTGAACCGTCGGTGCTCGCCGTGCTCGCCGAGGATGCTCTTCGCTTTGGCACCGCCTGCGCCTTTCACCTGGGACTCTGCCGCGTACATGTCGCGGGTCAGGGGGAAGCCGCAGGCGAGGAACTCCGTGATGTACAGCCCGGCGCACATCACGTTGGAGTCGACGGAACCTTTCGCGTTGCGCTTGCTCTCGTACCAGGCGCTGATCGGGACAATCATGGCCTCAAAGGCCGTGACCGCCTTCTTGGACGGCTCCTGAGCTTCGAGTGAGACCATGGAGTCACCTTTCGTGCATGGGTGGCCCGGGGTCGATGGGCGGCTCGACTTCCGGAGCCCGTCGGGACGGAGGGGCTGACTGCCCAGGCTCGCGGCACGCGTCAGCGGCACCCGCATCTCTGTCGGAGCGCAGGAACTGCTTCATTTTGCCTCGGCACGTCCGCTTCCATGAGCCATCCGGGACTTCGTGATCCACGCCGCTCTCGTCTCTGGCGGCACTGTTGAGCAGGAGAGCGACGGAGCGGTCGGAGTAGTGGCTGTACTCCGCTGCTATACAGCAACCCGTAGAGGGCTGTGGCTGACCAACGCTCCCCTCGCTGGCGTTCCCCTAAGGGGGTGGTAAGCAGTTCGTTGGGGCATGGCGAGCTAGGCGCTGGCTCTCATTGAGCTGTGCGGGCCGCAGTCGCTTCTGGACGTGGCGCGGGCGCCACGTGACGGGGAGACGCCATGGTCCTTGACCACAGTGTCGACGCGGCCCGGCGGCACCGAGTAGCCATGCTGCTTTCCGTAAGAGGGCCAGAAGGGCCCTGGGTTACGAGTCAGAGCGGCCCATTCGGATCGGCTGCGGCGCCATGTCGGTGGGCGGACGGGCATCCTGCTCGGCCTGCCAGGCCCGGAACATGCGGTTGTATGCGCCGTACGGAAGGCCGGAGTGTTGTTGGAGGGGATTGCGACGGGGGCCAGGCCCGAGGACGGCCAGGAGGTCGCTGGAGCCCTGGGAGTGCCAGCCGTCCGCACGGAAGGGCAGGCTCCACCCCAGTGTCTGGTGACAAGCTGGATCGACTTGACCGAACCAGGTGGTGCCCCACGGGGCGAATGACCCAGAATGCAGGGGGGAGCGAGCGGAAAGCAGCTGTATCGGCCTGGCTGCCAGGGCACTTGAAAGGTGCAGCCTGATGAGCAAGGTCCCGGAGAACGGTGAAGAGATGGCGTCCGAGGCCTCCGGTCCTGTAGTCGGCGAGGCTGCTCAAGCCGAAGCCGGCCCCGTCAGGTCCGGGCTGTCCTGGAAGCAGGTTGCCGTAGCGGCCGGCGGCTTTGCTGTCACCGCAGTGGGCGCAGTCGTCGTCATCCTCGTGGCGACACACAACTCCGCACGTATGGCGAACGCGGCGGCTTACGCCCACGGCCTCATTGACGGGGCCAAGGCCGCGAGGAACGGTTACGACTTCGACGAGGACGACGACTACTAGAGCCCGTCTCTCTGACCGGTGAGTGCCTCGTGGCGAGGGCTGGTTAGTCTGCTGCGATGTCGAATAGCGAGCTGATCGTTGACCTGCGCGGTCGGCCGATCGAGACACTCAACGACTCCTGGGATGCGGTTGCCGAGCCGTGCGAGCTGCCGGAGTGGTTTGGCCGGAACCTGGACGCGTGGTCGGACATTATACAGACCCTGGGGCATGAACCGGCCGGGTCTGGTGGAGGCTCTGATGTGCCCTGGCTTGTGTGGAGTCGAGTTGCTGGAGTTTAGGCGATTGAGGGGGTTGTCCTCAGTTCGAACTCGATCGGTGTGAGCATGCCGAGTGCGTAGTGTCGGCGTTGCCGGTTGTGGAAGATCTCGAGGTATTCGAAGATCGCGTTGGCCAGTTCCAGGCGGGTGCGCCACCGGTGGCGGTTGAGCAGCTCGGTCTGCATGCGCCCCCAAAACGATTCGATCATTGCGTTGTCGTAGCAGTCGCCGATCGTGCCCATCGAGGGGACCAGGCCGGAGGCCCGGGCCCGTTCGGTGAATGCCCAGGACGTGAATTGGACGCCATGGTCGGAGTGGATCACGGTCCCAACTACCGGTCGGCGGTTGCTGATCGCCATGTTCGGTCCTCGACGTACTACCACGTGTGGCAGGAGGCGCGGCACCTCGCGCTGCCGCCGGCCGTCGCGGCCTCGCCGCTCGCGAGCATTGCGTCCAAGGGCCTCGTCGTTTGAACTGCGCGTCAACGTGACCCGGCGCCCCGGGTGCGCTCTGCGGCGAGCAGACGCTCAAGGTTTCCCCTCGCGCTGTTGAGCGCGGTGAGCATCTGCATGCGAGTCTGCTCGAAGTGGGGGTCGACCTCAACGCCGAGGTCATGTCGCAGGGTGACCCGTAGCAGCCACACACCGTCGGACAGGGGGCCGCTGAACCATGCCTTTGCTCGCTCATACGCCTCGTCGAGGTCAGGGCTGCTAGGCAACTGCTTGACGATTGAGTACCCGACTCCCAGTGCTCCGTTGAGCTTTGAGGCTACTTCCAGGACGTCCTTCGTCAGCACCATCTGCGCGTGAGAGTACTGGTCGGCCCAGGCTTCCTTGGCAGCGTCGAGAACCGCCGGGTCGCTGCTTTCACCGCGCTCGGCTGCCTGGACGGCGTCTCGGGCAGCGACACGGTAGGCGCGCGCTGTCGTGTTCAAATCGGCGTAGAGATCGCGCTTGGATTGCAGTACCTGCTCACGACGTTCCTGTTCCCGTTCACGATCAGCACGCTCGTTTTGCTCCCTGCTAGCGCGCTGGCTGAGCACTGCCCCGCCTAGAGTTCCGCCCAGCGTTCCTCCGACGCTGATGAGCGCGACGGCAAGCGTGGTCACATCCACGAGATCCCCCAACTCGTCGTTCAGGCGTCCCAGCGAGTAGCGATGGCTTCCGCGACGCTGAAGACCGCATCGCACTCGGCGCACTGCGCTTTGCCGAAAACGTAAGTCAACTTATGCGCGACATCGGTCTGGCCGTCGGTGAGCGCGCGACTGTGGAGCCTTTGGGCCAGCCCCTCCAGGGCTGAGGCGTCCGCAGGCTGCAGCGGCATCTTCCTTGCCGCGGCCTCATTCATGTACATGCTGTGCGTAGTCGAGAAGAAGCCGTACTCGCCGAAGGCTATGAAGTTCTCCGTGCTGCACGAGGGGCAGGGGACTTCGTATTCGTCGTCGTTCAGTCCGTCGAGCTGTTCGCCCCAGACCTCGACGCCCTCGAAGCTGAGGAGTGCGGCCAGCAAGTAGACGTAAGTGCCGGGGTCGTCGCCGAGAGTCGGATCCCGAAGAGCTTCCTCGGTCAGTTGCGCCAGGTCGGAGATCTCCGAGGCGTAGGCTACGTGGGGATCTTGTTCGCGTGGCTGGTCAGTGCTGGCCGCGATGGCGCCGGCCAGCACGAGTGGCATCTGTCTGTCCGCGGGCGACCACTCGCGCGCCATGTCTCGCAGGGCAGGCAGGGCCGCGTAGCTTGCTGAGTAGACGGTGCCCTGATGGCACAGCCGGGACCAAAGTTCGGTCCAGCCCGAGTCCTTTGGGACCGGGCTCACTGCGTCGAGCAGGCCGGGAATATCTTCTGCCGTGCCGTAGGCGTGGTGGAGTTGGGGCCAGTCCGTCATGCCAGCGATCTAAGCAGTCGGGTGCCGCGGACTTCACGGCTGGGGCCGCGCCACCCGCCCTGCCGTGAGGGCAAGCCCAGCCCAGGGCCAGAACCCATCAGCGACCTGCGACGATGCTTCAAGATCCGGTCCACGCCTCGTCCACGAACCCCGTCACACGCCACTTCCGGCGGCGTACGTCTGCGTCTGTGAGCCGCCGTCCCGGCGCGGGGCCCGGCAGTGGTACGCCGGGCGCTCGCGCCTCGGGGACAGGTTGCGGTCAGCCCTTCTTGGCGAGGGCCGGGACGAAGCGGGCCGCGTCGATCGTTCCGATGCCGGTCGCCATGTCGTAGCCCTTCACCGCGGTGTAGCCGGTGACTCCCGCGTAGCTGTTGTTCGTGCCGTCCTTCACGTCCACGACCCCGGTGGACGGGTTCGACGAGGACTGCGCGTACAGCGAGTACAGCGCCTGGTGGATGTCCCCCAGCCGGTGCCCGGCAACCTGGTCGGCCAGGGCCACGATTCCTGCGAAGAGCGGGCTGGCCTCGCTGGTGCCGACGTAGACGTCCCAGCCGACCCGCTTCGGGTCGTAGCTGGAGTACACCCATGTGCCGCCCTTCAGGGAGGCGGACATGGAGACGTCCGGGGTGCTGCGGTGACTGCCGACCACCCCGTTCTGATACGAAGGACGGGCGAAGACGTGGGACTGGCCGCCGCCGCTGGCGCCGTCGTCGTTGTAGACGCTGTCCGGTGCGGTGCGGTCGCCCTTGGCGTCCAGGTGCAGCTGGGTGCCGCCGACCGAGACCACCAAGGGGTCGTCGGTCGGCCAGGCGTTGACCCTGTACGGATAGTGGCTCTGGCCGTCCGCGGTGGTGTCGGTGGGTCCGCTGTCGCCGGAAGCGTCGGTGACGGTCACACCGTGCTTGGCCGCGTCCTTGAAGGCGTACCGCAGGTTCTGGATGCTGGAGAAGTCACCCTTGCTGAAGCCGGGGAAGTTGTTCTCCGCCACGCCCCAGCTCTGGCTGATCACATCGCCCACGCCGCGGTCGATGAGCGACTTCTCGGCGTCCATGACCTCTCGCAGGCCGGTGGTGCCGTCCCCGATCCGGCCGACCCCGGTCTCCGCCAGGACGATGTGCGCGTCCGGGGCGACGGCATGCGCCATCTCCACGTCGAGGGTGGTCTCCCCGGCCCAGCCGATCTGGTCGGCGTCGCCGGGGTCGAAGCGCGGGACGTTGCCCCACTTGACCACGTCGACATGGGTGCTCTTGATGCCGAACCGGGCGCTGTAGACGTCCAGGTCCTTCTGGATGGTCGGCGAGCCGAACGGATCCACGATCACGATCGTGCGCCCCTTGCCGGTCACTCCTGCCTTGTACAGCGGGTTCAGGTTGTACGCCTGGCGGTACTGGATCGCGTTGTAGCAGTCGAACCGCCACTTCTCCCGGCACTGCGCAGTGGTCATCAGGCTGCCGGCCCCGCTCTGCGATTGCTGCCCGGCCGCAGGCGCGGGCCTGACGTCTTGCGCCGGTCGCGCGGGTGCAGCGACGGCGACGGAACCAGACAAAAGCCCTGCAATCGTTGCCAAACTGGTGA
Source organism: Streptomyces sp. NPDC007189 (assembly GCF_040703635.1). NCBI lineage: Bacteria > Bacillati > Actinomycetota > Actinomycetes > Kitasatosporales > Streptomycetaceae > Streptomyces > Streptomyces sp. NPDC007189. The sequence goes on along the minus strand of NZ_JBEYEY010000023.1, from coordinate 114,719 downwards.
GGCTGGTGACCCAGGCTGCGGCGACCGCAGTGCGCCGCCGCGCGTGAATCCTGCGCATGCATGCTCCTCGTAGTGGACTAGACCGCGCTCGGCCATTGACCGTCGATCTCACTCCGAGGCCGTCCGTGAGGCAAGGGATTGCCCCTGTGTGGCTTGTCACTGCTTCAGCTGATTCGATCCCCTATGTCCGGACGGAGGGTGTCCTGCACGGCCTGGGCAACCTGTCGAGGGCGCGCATGTCGGCCTGGCTGTCGCGCGGCTTCAGTCCAGGTGGCAGCGGAAGCCTTCGCGTGTTGGGTTGCTTCCTGCGGCAGTCGCGACCGGTTCGATGCCGGCTGTGTCGGTTTTGCGAGATAGCTCGGCTCTGACCGCTTCATGAGATACGTCACGGTCTGACCGTCGAAAGGGTGGGCGACGCTTGAGCGGGATCGGGTGCCGCTGGAGCCGGACATGGCGCCACGCGCCCACTTGGTGCCGAGCGGAGCGGTTGGTGGCGTGGAGTCCTCGGAGCAGCGGCCGGATGCAGGTGACGGCCCGTCGGATGCGGCGGCTGGCCTCGGCGGACGCTCCAAGATCCCGTCCGCGCCTCGTCCACGGACCCCGGCATACGGCCGCTCCGTGCCGCATACGGCTGCACAAACGCGAAGACCCCGGCCTCAGCGATTTCGCTGGTGACGGGGTCTTTGGGCACCTCATGCTGGGTGCCCCCGGCAGGATTCGAACCTGCGCACACGGCTCCGGAGTGAATGCGTAGATCGCCTCCCGTAGCCCTCCGACCTGCGGCGGAGTCTGTTAGAGAGCGCCCGCGAAGCAGAGTGTGTCGGAGGTGTGTCGGAAGCTGCGACCGGACGGGGCGTCCGTGAGGTGAGCACGCCAGGGGAAAGTGGGTGCGCAGGCGGGCCCAGGCTTAGCGTGGCCGGTCGTGGCTCGACTGCGGTACCAGCGGCGGCGCATCGTTCCCAGCCGTGAGCACGCCGGCGGCTGCGGCATCGAACCCTGACGGCCAGATCGCGGTCGCGTCAGCCACAGCGCCGGTCATGCTGGCTGCGGTCACGTCGGTGCTCGTCAGGTCCGCGCCCCGCAGATCGGCTAGCTCAAACCGCGCGCCCGTCGAAGATCGGCACCGTTCGGGCCCGAGTCGGAGAGGTCGCAATAATGCAGGTCGGCGTCGGCAAGGTCCGCGAAGTCCAGCCGCGCGCGGCGAAGGTTCGTGCGGTCTGACCACCACATATCTCGTGAGAGTGGTGCTAAATGGTGGATTTTTTGCGGAGTCCACGACTTCCGCCACGTTCGGAGACCCTGGCGCTCGCACGTCACCCGAGTGGCAGGGTGAGACGTAGCGTCAGATACTTAGAGTATGGATGAGACGGTGCTCGCGACCTTCGCCGCATTCGTCGCAGCCGTTGGCGTTGCTTCAGTCGTGGAAATGCGTGTCATCCGCAACCGACTGGAAGCGCGCATCTCAGCTTGCCGAGATCGGACACGTAACTATGTCTTTCCCGCCAACAACCCTCTCACCGCTCGCCAGGTCGGCAAGCTAGTCGTCGCTATCTATAAGGATCGGATCGCAGTTCGAGGGTTTCAAATAGCTACCGGGTTTTGGTATGTCGGAGTCATATCGCTACTAACCTGTGAGATCTACACCTTGAACCTCCTCGCCGACGGGGACCTGGTTGGCAACTTGATTACTGCGGCAATCAGCATGGGGTTCTTTCTCCTCTTGATTCCCCCGCTGCTGCGTAATACTTATGTGGCATTTAGGAATCACAACTTCAGCAAGCATAGAGAGATGAAGTCGCTACTTAAAAGCAACCTCTAAAAATGCGGGCACGTCCGAGCGGCCTTGTCCTGCACCCTCCCTGTGACCTCCCCGACAAGCTGCCGTAGGACGTCCGTGGGCGCTGCTGTCACTGCCGTCAGCGTCTTGGATGCGACGAACTGAGCCCACGGTCCGGATGTCAATCGGCTGTAAGGTTAGGAGCTGCTTTATGCTGCTCGGGCATCCAGGCCGAGGCGTGCGTCTATTTTGCACCGGCATCCTTGAACCTTCTTTGTCGGAACTGCTCGTATTGTGTGGGCAGGGTGTACATGTACTCCAGCAATGCCTCAGCGAACAGCAAGGCGTCCCTTGCGTCGTCACGCCATACCGACTTTCCCGTGTAGTGAGCTCCCTGGTTTCCAAGGACCCGCAACTCTTGAGCCCACTCCATCAGCCGGTCATCAAGTTTTCCCGCTTTAGCCAACTCCTCAAGCGACTTAATGAGGGGTTGCTTCTTCGTCACTCCCTGCTCTATACAAACCCCTTCGAGGGTGCGGCGCACCATGACGACGGCAGCCGTATAAGCATGAGCCTCAAAACATCTGCGCGCTTCGGCATGCTCTGAGATCAATTGGTAAGAAATATGCCAGCTGAGTTTCGCTCCCTGAGGCGGATAGAGCCTGATCGGACCTGACCAAACATCATGGAAGTCGCCTTGGGTAGCCAACATCGCTTTAGCGCGCAAGCTGCATTGAACCAACGTAATTAGTTCAGCTGGCCCGTCGTCAGTCTCCGGCTGTACTACGCGTCCCGCTACGTGGGCGAGCACGGGCTTTTCGCAGGAGGGACAATGGATCACCAGGGGCTCGCCAGCAGGCTGCAGCGGATGCGTCATACATCAAAAGTTATGACACTTTACGTCCCGCAGAGGCGGGAATCAGTGAATCACTCACCGTAGTCGACATCTGCCTGGGAAGTTCAGCAGTCGCGTTGGTGTGGAATCCGTCGGCTACCTTGACGTCTATGCGTTGGCCGGCATAGGCGCTTGCAGCTATCCGAAACACGATGCGCTTCACTGTGCTTCTTATATCTGTGGCGATGCTGACTCACCGGCCTGGCATCAGAGGGGCTCGTCATCCTCGCCAGCGTGAATGTGTAGGAAAGGGATTGATTCTTGCGGGATGTCCCACAACAGTGGAAGTGCGGAGCCCAACCAGTCGTCCAGGCTTACACGAGCACTGGTTACCGCCGTGGCGTCCCTTTCAAGAAAGTCACAATGGATTTCCTGGCCGCCCGGAGTCTGAGCCGTGGCTCGCACTACGCGCGTTTTTGCCAAGTAACTTTCGGGCAACGCCGAAAGGCTCTCTGCCTCCAAAACACTGCCGCTACCTTCTGCCTCTACAGTGAAGCTCTCACCTCCGGTGCGCATCTTTAGCTCTCGCAAGTGGACACTGCGAGAACGCTGACGAATTTCAGGCATTGTGAGACCGTAAGCCCTGGGCGCTTTTATGTGACGCAGGTTGGCTGCATTTTGAGCGAAGAAGGCAGTGTAATCATTGCCGCGCAAGCAAAGGGATTCTCGCACAATGACCCATTCTGCTTTTCCGGCCATGCTTTCCAGCGTCAACTCGCCGGTTAGAACCTTCATTTGACGCGACCATAGGCGATCGAGGTTCTCTGTCACTAGATACTGGAGGTTGACGGGAGCGCCCGAGATCTTGAGCCGAGAGAGTTGGTCGACTGTGACTGATGCTCCAAAGGCTCGCCAAAATTCCGGATCATTGATTGGGTCGAACTGAAGCAGGTACTCCAATGATTCGTCCCCAATTTCTCCCGAGAGTTGCTTAGGGCCAGGGAATCCTTCAATTCGGCCCTGTGAGGAAATCCAGACGGCCTGCAGGAACTGAGTCATTTGCTGTGACTGCGCCGGCGCCAAATAGCTGTCCAGTGCCTGCACAGCACTCGCGGTTACTCCAACATCAGCCGCGCGAGCTGCCTCAAACCCGTCACTCACTGTGGAGGACAGGTTCTCCGCGCCAGCCGAGTCCATTACGCCTCTGCCTCCACGGATTAGAGCTGCGGAGACCAAGTTGGCAATATTACGAGTTTTCCTGTTACGGGCTAGTCGATCTATTCCATGCACATCGGTGACTAGAACGTTATTTTCACGACTGAAGCGTGCTACGGCATGCAGCGAAGCCGATAGATCACTGCCTCCGTTCAACCCGTAGACAATTGGGTGTAGTTCGCTAACCGTCTCCACGTCCTCCACAAAATATGCCGGGTTGTCAGGAAGGCGCAGGAAAACATAGCGCTTTAGTCGTTTGGAGGCCCCTGGCCAACTTAAGACAAGATCTGGAGAGAACGTGTGGTTGAAGTATTCGGTGTTCTTGATGTCCACTCGTGGATCAACATCCCGCAGTTCCCGAATTACAAGCTCTTTAGTGCGCCGTACGCTTGATTCTGGATCCGGGTCGTATAGGGCATCGCGCAGTGCCGCTGCGTAATCGATAGCTGACACTAGTCCTCCTCCATGGTCTCGCGATCCCGTATCCAGCCGAGATGCTTTTTGCTAATTACGAGTTCTTCCTGACGCTTACTCAACAGAATCAGCCACAAGCGGTCCGCAACCTCTTTGCATACCTCATCGTCCACCGCCGATTCCGCGTCATTACGGTCTGCGCATCCCAAGCATCTTTCGTAGTGATTGACGGCCGCGGATTTTACCTCATCGGCTGAACACAGTTTCGACCACTTGGTTAGAGAAAAAGGGTGCCAGGTTATCCACATGAAATTGTCGCACCGGTCGGGCCGGGTGACGAATGCGCGGTAGCACTTGGCTAAGTATTCGACGTACATCTGGCCTTGATGTCCTGGCGTCTCGTAGAATTTGGATTCCACAAGAAATTCCTGACCCTCAAGGTCTCCGCCAATCAGAAGGCCGCCGAGGTCGTAGGAGAAGTTTGATCCGTCGGCCCATTGGAATGTGAGTTTCGGGATAGCGACAGGGTTCGGGTTCACCCATCGGGCGTTTGCGCGGGTGGTCGAGTCGAGCCAGTGTTTGGCTCTCCGTGCCCCCTCTTCGCCCTTACTGTGCAGTAGCTCTCCCGACATGCCTTGATCGTACCCAGTCTGTTGCTCGTTGAGTACCCTGCGTAGCAGGTGTGGAGAGGGTTTTCCTACCTCTGCCCGCATGCATCCACGCAGCGCGCCGCCGGGCGCGGCCAGCCGGGGCGGAGACAGGAGGCAGGCCGCGCCGCAGAGGCGGCGCGCGCCCGCGCCGTGCGCGGGGGTTGATCAGGTTAGGGAGAGTTTCGCGTTCTGCAGTTCACGTCTCTCAGGCAGAGCAGATTGGAAGTCGCCTCCGGCTCCTACTCCTATTGAGAGGTCGGCTTCGCCGACGGGCTGCAACACTCCCGGGGTGTTGCAGCCGTCTGTGAGCGGACAGCCCGGACACCGGCATTACGAGCTGTCCGGGCCGTTTATGCAGGTGAGAGGCAGAACCGGACAGCCGGACAGTGCGGACACCTCCCAGCGGAGCTCCACCGGACCCGGACAGTCCGTCCGGGTTCTGGCCCCTTCGCTGCCACACGCTGGTCATGGTGGCGGAAAGGCTGTGATCACTTACCGGTTCCCCGCCGCGTCGGTACCGTGAATGGCGCCCCTACTCAGCAGCGGGAGGCAACACCCCATGCGTGGTCTTGGAGATCACCTCAGCATCGGCGAGCGCATTGCGTTCTATCGGAAGCGCCGCGGCTACACGCAAGAGGTGCTGGCCGGCCTGGTCGGTCGGAGCACTGACTGGCTGGCGAAGATCGAGACCGGTCGTAGGAAGCCGCCACGCATCGACATGCTCGCGGAGCTGTCGCGCATTCTGCGTGTGCCACTCGGAGACCTGCTCGGACAGACCGTCCTCGTGGAAGACGAGCGGCAACAGGACGACGTTCCCGCCGTGCGCGACGCCCTCATGAGCCCGCGCCGGCTGTCCCGTCTCCTCTTCGGTCCGGACGCTGAGGCTCAGCTCCCGACGCCCGTTCCTGTGGCCGTGCGCGTGGAGCATGCGTGGAACGACTACCAGGGCGGTCGGCTCGGCAGCGTCATCGCTGCACTGCCCGCCCTGCTTCAGACGGCTCAGGAGCTGGAGGAGCGCGCGGCGCGCCGCGGCGATGACCGTGGCGACTGCTGGGCAGTGTCGGCCCGCACGCACCACCTTGCGGCCACGACGCTCGCCAAGATCGGCGAGTCGGACATCTCGTGGCTCGCTGCCGAGCGCGCGATGCGAGCCGCTGACGAGTCGGACGACCCGCTCGTTCTGGCGTCCGCCGCACGTTCGGGTACGCACGCGCTGCTGGCCAACGGGCGCTATGACGATGCCCTCGAACTCGGCAACACGGCCGCAGCCTGGCTGTCGTCTCAGGTAACTGATCACAACCCGGCGGCACTCAGCCTGCTGGGAATGATCCACCTGCGTGCAGCCGTCGCGGCGGCGCGCCATCAGGACCGGCCCACCGCAACGGCGCTGCTGAACCGTGCGGAGGAGCTCGCGGACGATCTCGGCTCGGATGAGAACTACTGGCAGACCGGCTTCGGGCCGACGAACGTGCTGCTCCACCGACTGTCCATCGAGCTGGACCTCGACAACGTCTCGTATGTGGTGGAGCGCGGTCGGATCAACGTCGATCACATGCCGCAGGAACGCAGCGTCTCGCACCGTATCGACTTCGCCCGTGCCCTGTCGCTCGCTGGGCAAGGTGATGATGCCTTTGCAGAGCTGCGTACGGCCGAACGCACGTCGCCGCAGCTCGTACGCAACAATCCGAGGGTGCGCGAGACGCTGCGAGACCTGATCAAGCAGTCCCCAGTGACGGGCGGCTCGCGTTCGTCGGACGTGTTCGCGATGGCTCAGCGGTGCAGGGCGGTGCAGTGAGTTCAGGCAATCGTGGGGTTCTGGGAGTCGTCGGCTCGGCGGCCGGCGGCGTAGAAGCGTTGCGCACCGGTCTCGTAGAGCCCGCCATGGGCCGCGGATGGCGGGTGGCCGTCACGCTCACGCCAACCGCAGGTCAGTGGCTGCGCACGAGCGGCGAGCGTGAGCGGTTGGAGAAGCTGACTGGCCTGCCCGTTCGGGATGAGCCGCGCCTTCCCGGCGAGGCCCGGCCACATCCGCCGGTTGAGTGCTACGTGGTCGCCCCCGCGTCCGCCAACATGGTCGCCAAGCTGGCGACCGGCCTGATGGACAACCAGGCGCTGACGCAGGTTGGCGAGGCCATCGGGACTCTCGGTCTCCCCGTCGTGGTCTTCCCGCGGGTGAACGCGGCGCACGCTCGCCACCCCGCGTGGCAAGGCCACATCGACGCTCTCAGGGCGGGAGGGGTGCATCTGGTCTACGGCCCGGATGTCTGGCCGCTGTACGAGCCGAGGGATGCGCCGGCCGGGCGTGAACTTCCGTGGACTGCAGTGCTGGACGCCGTGGACGGGGCCACTCAGTGATGGGTCGTCAACAGGCCTGATCCGCAAGGAAAGAGGACCCGGACAGTCTGTCCGGGTCCTCTGCTGTTTCCGGCTGCATGCTCATTGGCATGTCAGGGATCAATGAGCGAAGCAGCGAGTCGGCAGGCCTGACCTGTGCCGAACTCGCCGCGATCAAAGTGGGCATGGGCGAGGCGCGCGTCACGGCTGAACGACTGCTAAGGCGCGCGGACAGGCTCACGGAGCGGGTGGAGTCTCGTTGCCGACGAGGCGTTCAAGACGATCAAGCCGCTCGCCGAGCGTATGAAGCGCGTCGTGAATCGCGCTGAGCTCAGCCGAGAGCGCAGTGAACGCGGGGCTACTGCCCGGCTCGGTGCCGAGCGGCACCGACGGGTCGCGGACGAAGGTTCCGCGGCCCTGCTGGGTAAGCACGAGCCCCTCGTCGCGGAGCTGCCCGTATGCACTCTGCACGGTCATGAGCTGCACGCCGAGGTCTTTGGCGAGCCTGCGAGCCGCGGGCAGCTGATCGCCCGGTTCGTACGAGCGGTCCGGACCTGTGATCTTCGCGCGGAAATCGGCGGCGATCTCTTTGGCCGTGGGCGTCTGCTTCGGCGCTTCTGAGCTCTGCTCCATGGCTTCGAGAGTAGCTGGACCTAGGTCAATCTCTGTTCTCCCGCTGCCGCTCCTTGACAGACAGATTGACCTAGGTCAATCTGAAGTCCCGCGGCGCTGGGACTCCCCAGCAAGGTCGCCCGCTGCCGCGGTACTCCCTGCTCCTTCGACTCAGGAGAGCACCATGCGCACGTACATCGGCCATCAACAGGCCGTATCGGCTGAGGACTTCGTGGAGCTGGCCCTTGGCACTCCGGTTGAGCTGTGGCTCGGGGCGGAGGGCGAGACGGACGAGGAGCGTGCGGCCCGCCTGGACGCGGCGCGCGACATCCTCGCCGACCCCGAGTACAGCAACCTGCCGGACGACGTGGCCCGCATCGCCGCCGAGGTGATCGAGGCGCACGCCCCGGAGCTGTTCAACGTCGTCCCACTGGCGCGCCCCGCGAGGCGCCGCTGGTCCTCCCGGAAGGGGGCGGTGGCATGACGACCGCAACCGAGACGGCACGGCCGGCGGTGCCGCCGCTGACGAAGCCGGAGATGAGCCTTGCCGGACTGGGCGCGCTGGCCGCGGCCGGGGTCGGCGCCCTGGGGCTGATCGCCTCGTTCGACGCGGTCTCCTCCGCCGCCGCCCGCTGGGGCTTCGGCGCACCGTGGACGCTGCCGGTCGGCATCGACGTGGCCATTCCGGTGTTCACCGTGGCCAACCTGCTACTGATCCGGATGGACATGGCGTTGGCGTGGGTGCGGTTCGTGCCCTGGGCGCTGACGCTGATCACGTGCGGGTTAAACGTCGCCGCCGGGCACACCCTGTGGGCCAAGGTCGCGCACGGCACGATGCCCCTGCTGTGGGTGGTGTTCTCCGAGATCGGCGCCCACGTCTACGCCGTCCGGATCGGCGCCGCCACCGGCCGCCGGATGGAGAAGGTGCGGTTCTCCCGCTGGATGCTCGCCCCGCTGTCGACGTTCGCCCTGTGGCGGCGGATGACGCTGTGGGAGATCACCTCCTACTCCGAGGCATTGAAGCGGGAGCGTGAGCGGCAGCTGGCCCGCGCCCGGCTGCGCGAGCGGCACGGCCGGCGGTGGCGGTCGAAGACCCCGCGCCCGGAACGCGTGTTGCTGAAGCTGGGCGAGCTGGCCCCGGCGAGCGAGGACGTCCCGCCCGTTCCGCCGCAGCAGACGGAGAAGCCGAAGCCGGAGGCACCTAAGACGCCGCGAAAGCGCCCGACCAGCACCAAGAGCAAGGCCAAGACTGCCAAGGCACCGCGGACCCCGGCGGAACTGCTCGCCGAGGCACGCGAGGCCACGGCCGACTGGGCCGATGACGCGATCAACGCGGAAGCCATCCGGACCACGCTGCACTGCTCGGCTGCCAACTCCCGCGTGCTGCGCGACCTGTTGCTGAGCGAGCGGGCCGCGGGGCGCCGCCTGCACTCCGTCGACGGCGACGAGGGGACCGAGGAGGCGGCGGCATGAACACCGTGTTGACCATGCTGGCCGCGGCGGCGCCGTTCGCCTCCGGCTGGACGGCGCACACGCTGTGGCTACGGCGGCGCCTGAACGTCGCCCGCCGTGACCCGCTGACCGGGCTGCGGACGCGCGAGGGGTTCACCCGTCGCGCAGCGGCTCTGCTGCGGGACCCCCGGGCGGTCGTAGTGCTGGCCGACGTCGACCACTTCAAGCAGATCAACGACACCTTCGGGCATGCGGCCGGGGACGCGCTGTTGAAGGCGACCGCGGACCGGCTCACCTACCACGTCGGGCGCTCCGGGGTGGCCGGGCGGCTCGGGGGCGATGAGTTCGCCGCCGTCCTGATCGACGACCACGGCACCGCCTCCGACATGCTCGCCGTGCTGCACGGCGTGCTCGCCCGCCCGGTCGACGGCCAGGACCCGGCCGTACACACCACGGTCTCGCTCGGCTGGGTGCGCGCCGCGGACTTCCCCGGCGACGACCTGTCTGCTCTGCTGCGGCGGGCGGATGAGGCGATGTACGCGGCCAAGCAGGCCCGCGCCGGTACCCGCCGGGCGGGGCTGGGGCGGCTGTTCGCCACGGTCACTGGACGCCGCGCCGGCCGCGCCGGGGCCCGGACCGATGCGCCGGTCGTGGGGGTGGCGGCCTGATGTCCGCCTACGGCAAGTGCTTCGACCCGTCCGGCGCCCGGTTCGGGGTCCCCACGTACCCGTGGCGATTCGCCCCAGACGGCTACGCCACCCGCCGGCAGCTGCGTGCGGCCGGGCTGCGGCCGGGCGGACAGCCGGTCGCCGCACAGGTGATGCGCCGCCACCGGGGCCGCAAGACCGGGGTGCAGATCGCCTACCTCTACCGCGTCGACCGCGCGAAGCCGGTCCGGCCGATGACCTCCCGCAAGTGGGGTGCGCTCGCCCTGGCGATGCTCGCCCGCCGCACCTGCCCCAAGTGCCGGATCACCTACAGCTACTGCATCCCGACCTCGCTCGGGATGTGCCTCCTCTGCACCTACCCCGAGGAACAGCGCGCCGCCTGACCCGCTCAATGCGGGGCCCGGTCCCAAACCGACCAAAGCAGCGGCCGGGCCCCGCATCCCTCCCAGAGAGAAGGAACCCTCAGTGAAACATCCCGACGACGACAACGAACTCTTCAACCGGCTTGAAGCCGAGATGGCCGCCGACTCCGACGGCGCCGTAGTCGACCTGGACAAGGCCCGGTCGGCCCGCACCGAGTCGGCCGACCGCGCGCCCGACTCCGGGCCCGACCGGTCGGGCGCCCCGAAGCCGACCGAGTCGGCCGACCCGGGCGAGGGGGAGTCGGACGACTCCGCCCCGACCCTGGTCGACCCTCCGGCGCCGACTCAGTCGGGCCCCGGTCTGATCGACCGCATCCGCGACTCCAAGCGGCTGGACATCCTCCCGGCGTGGGCGAAGTCAGGCCCGGAGTTCGCCGACGCGATGCGGTGGCTGGCCGGGCACGTCTGGCACACCATCGCCTTCCACGCGGTCCGCGTGCCGTTTCTGTACGTGCCCAAGCTCATCTGGCGCTCGCCGCGCGGCCTGGCCAACACCCTGACCCGCGTGGGCCGCTGGGCGGTCGACTCGGAGGGTGAGCCGCTGCGGCAGGCCGAGGCTCGGCGGGAGAACTCCGAGCTGTACCTGAAGCTCTCCCGTCAGCGCGACCGGCGGGTGCGGCTGCGGATGCTCCTCACCATCTTCGGTGCCCTGGCCGCCCTGGTCATGGGCCTGTTCCTGGTCTACGGCGCCGAGCCGCGTACGCAGGTCATCGCCGCCACGTTTACCGTGCTGACGCTGGGCTGGCTGGGCGCGCCGGCGGATGCGCCGCTGGCTACCCGCGCGGTCATCAAGACCGAGGTGCAGAAGCTGACCAGCGACATCGTGGTCAAGGCCATGGCGTCCATCGGTATCGGGCAGATCACGTCCGCGGTCGCCAAGGGCCAGGACGGCATCAAGTTCGTCGCCCCGATCACCCGCGAGGGTCCCGGCTGGCGCGCGGACATCGACCTCCCCTTGGGCGTCACGGTCGCCGACGTGGCCGACCGGCGCGCCCGGCTCGCCTCCGGCCTGCGCCGCCCGCTCGGCTGTGTGTGGCCGGACGCCGACCCCAACGAGCACGAGGGGCGGCTCATCCTGTGGGTGGGGGACCGGGATCTGTCCAAGACCGGACTCGTCAAGTGGCCACTCGCCAACGCCCGCAAGCACGACATCTTCAAGCGGATCCCGTTCGGCATCGACCCGCGCGGCCGGGCTCAGTCCGTGCCGATGATCCAGCACAACATCCTGATCGGCTCGCTGCCCGGCCAGGGCAAAACCGCCTCCGTGCGCGTCCTGGCCTGCGGCGCCGCCATGGACCCGTCCGTGGAATTGTGGCTGCACGAGAACAAGGGCACCGGCGACCTGGACTCCCTTGAATGCGTCAGCCACCGGTTCGTCTCCGGCATCGACGACGACTCGATCAAGTACGCGGCCGACTCCCTGAAGCTGTTGCGCGAGGAGGTCATGCGCCGTGCGGCTGCGATCAAGAAGCTGCCGCGGGATCTGTGCCCGGACAAGCGCATCACCCGTGCCATCGCCGACAAGCGCTCGCTCAAGCTGTGGCCGCTCGTGGGCGTGTTCGACGAGTGCCAGAACCTGTTCGCACACCCCAAGTACGGCAAACAGGCAGGCGACGACGCCGAGTTCATCATCAAGCTCGGGCGCGCCCTGGGCGTGATCCTCGTTCTGGCCACGCAGCGCCCGGACAAGGACTCGCTCCCGACCGGCATCAGCGGCAACGTGTCCATCCGCTTCGCCCTCAAGGTCGCCGGGCAGGTCGAGAACGACATGATCCTCGGTACATCCGCGTACAAGAACGGCGTGCGCGCCACCTCGTTCCGCCCGGAGATTGACGCCGGTAACGGCTACCTCGCCGGCGCCACCGCGCTGCCGGTCGTGGTACGCACCGCCTACCTGGACGACCACGCCACCCACGCCATCGCCCAGCGTGCCTACGCCCTGCGCAAGGCCGAGGGAACCCTGTCCGGCCACGCGCTCGGAGAGGACCCCGAGGCCGTGACCGGTCCGTCGTACGACCTGCTCGCCGACGTCGCCGCGGTCGTGCCGCCGTCGGAAGAGCGGGTGTGGAACGAGCGGATCGCCGCCCGGCTGGCCGAGTTGCGGCCGGAGGTCTACGGCGGCTGGAAGGGCGAGAACGTCACCAGCGCGCTCAAGCCGCACGGCATCAAGACCCGCGACGTGGCCGGGACCACCGACGACGGCACCCGCACCACCCGCCGCGGCATCGTCCGCGCCGACCTCACGAAGGTGATTGCGGATCGTGACGAAAAGCGGGGCGCCGCCTAGCCCTGGACGGTGCTACCGGTAGCACCTCGCCCTGCTACCGGTAGCACCCCCGCTAGCACCCCGCACGGCGCCTGATCTGCGATCTAGCGCATAGCACCCACCTGCGAAAACCCCGAAAACCGCCTGGAAGGGCCTCTCATGACCCCCATCGCCCTTGCTGTCGCCTGCCTGTTCGTCATCACGCTTGGTTACGTCGGAATGTGCGCGGCCAGCCCGTTCGGCACCTGCCGCAAGTGCAACGGCTTCGGCTTCGCCATGGAAACCGACCGCAAGGGACGGCCCAAGCGCGGCAAGAGCTGCCGCCGCTGCAAGGCCACCGGCAAGCGCATACGCGCCGGCCGCTGGCTCTTCAACCGAGCCCAGCGGATCTACCGCGAAGGCACCCACTGACCACCCGCCCACCCCGCCGAAGGGAGGTTCCGCCCGTGGCCGTCACCGTCTCGCTCGTGGCCCTGTTCGGACTCGTCCTGTTCTTCCTGCTGCGCTCCAAGTCCCTCGGCTACGGCGCCGCGTTCACCGCCGCCGGGTTCGGCTTCTTCCTCGCCTCTACCGGCGCCGCAGGGCCCATCAACCAGCTTGCCGTCGCCGTCATCGACGCCATCCAGCACCTGTGAGGAGCACCGCCGTGAACGAACCGACCCTGCCCGCGCCCTACGTGCCCACCGAGCCGTACGCGTCCGCCCCGGCCGCGGTCGAACTGGCCGCCGAGCGCGGGCCAGTGGTGTGGGTGCCCGACGCCTACGGGCGCATGGTGCCCATGCCCAAGCACCTCGCCCCGCCTCCCATACCGCGCCCCGAGCCGCGCGACCTGACCCCGCTGCCCCTACTGGACCCCCTCGCCCAGCGCTTGATGGGCGCCGGCATCGGCGGCGGCGCCCTGGCCGCCGGCGTCGGCTACGGCATCGGCGAGGCCGTCAACGCGCTCGCCGGACTCGGCTCCGGCGCCCTGGTCTGGATCGCGCTCGCCGTGCTCGCCTGGCGCGCCCCCGCCCGCGCCGTCGCCGGCGCCCGCGGCAGCACCGTCCAGATCCGCAAGGCCGTCATCAAGCGCAGCCACTTTCACGGCTGAACCCCGAGAGGAGACCCGTGTTCGAGATCCGCGTCATCTGCGACCCGGCCGACACCGACCGGATCACCGCCGCACTCAGCGGCGCGTTCGCCGCCGGCGCCGTCCGCACCTACCCCACCCGCGACGGCGAGCGCGCCCGCCTGTACGTCACCGCCGACCACCGCCCCGAGCCCGGACCGTGGCCCACGCCGGACGTGGCGTACGCGCTCGCCCCGAGCATCATTCGCGAGATCGGATGGACCGCCCGGACGGCCGCCGACAAGCCGTTCGGCGAGCACCTGGAGCGGGAGTTCTGGCTCCGCAAAGCCGCGCTGCTGGACCGTATCGCGCTCCAGGGCGAGGAGGACGGCACGCCCGGTGACGACGACGAGGTAGCCACGGAAGCCGCCCGCCGACTCATCGAGCACGACCGGGACGGCGAGGGCGACTACGACGGCGCCCCGTACTGGCCGGAGCACCCGGCCACCGCCGCTGACCCGCGCGGCTACGTCCGCCAGGAATACGCCCACTGGGCGAAGAACCAGTAGCAACGCCGCGGCGGCGGGACTCCCCAGCAAGGTCGCCCGCCGCCGCGGTTCTCCCTGCCCATCCGCAGACAGAACAGGAGAACCCCCAGCATGCCGCACCTGGACGGCTCTGCCCAGCTCACCGCCGCGCTTGACGCAGCGTCGCGCGACTGGCGCGTCTTCCCCCTGATCCCCGGTGACAAGCGCCCGGCCGTCTCCGACTGGGAGACCCGCGCCACCACCGACCCGGACCGCATCACCCGCGCGTGGTACGTCGCCGCCTTCAACCTCGGCATCGCCACCGGCCCGTCCGGCCTGGTCGTCATCGACCTGGACAAGCCCAAGCACCCCGGCGACACCCCGCCGGCCGCTTGGGCCGAGCATGGCGTCACCGACGGCGCCGACGTGCTCGCCGTGCTCTGCGAGCGCCACGGCCAGCCCTTCCCAGCCGACACCTACACGGTGCGCACGTGGAGCGGCGGCACCCACCTGTACTTCCTCGCGCCCGAGGGCGAGCCCCTGCGCAACACCGCCGGGGACAGCGCCCGCGGGCTGGGCTGGAAAGTCGACACCCGCGCGTGGGGCGGGCTCGTGGTCGGCGCGGGCAGCACCTTCGCCGGACACCCGTACGAGGTCACCCACCATGGCCCCGCGGCGCCCCTCCCGGGCTGGCTCGCCGAACTCCTGCGCCCGGCCCCGTTGCCCCCACAGACACCCGTCACGGTCGCCCTCACCGGCCACGGACGGCGCACCGCCTTCCTCCGCTCCGCGATCAACGGGGAGGTGCAGCGGGTCACCGGCTCCGGCCCGCACGAGCACAACAACAGCCTCTACATCGCCGCGGTCGCCCTCGGACAGCTCGTTGCCGGAGGCGAGTTGAGCGAAGTCGACGTCACCGGCTGGCTCCTCACGGCCGCGCTCCAAGTCGGCCAAGGCGAGCGCGAGGCACGGCGCACCATCGCCTCCGGCCTGCGTGCCGGAGCACGTCGCCCCCGGACGGTCGCCGCATGAGCGCCAACCCCATCCCGCCCCTGCACCTGTACTCCGTGCCCAGCGACCCTGAGACGGCCCCCATCGCGCCGCCAAAGCGGGAGCGCCCCCGGACCGCATGGACGGCCGATCAGCTCATGGCCGCACACTTCCCCGAGCCGAAATGGGCCGTGCCCAGCATCCTCGCCGAGGGCGTCAACGTGCTCGCCGGACCGCCCAAGGTCGGCAAGTCCTGGCTCTCCCTCGGACTGGGGCTGTCGGTCGCGGCCGGCGGCAAGGCGTTCGACTCCGTGCCCGTCGAGGGCGGACCGGTGCTCTACCTCGCCCTGGAAGACACCCCGCGCCGTCTCCAGACCCGCATGGGCAAGCTGCTCGGAGGCCAGCCCGCGCCCGCCGGTCTGACCCTGGTCACCGAATGCCCGCCCTTCCCGCAGGGCGGGACCGAGGCCATCGCCCAGTGGCTGGAGCGCAACCCCGACGCGCGCATGGTCGTCATCGACGTGTTCGCCAAGATGCGCGGACAGGCCCCGGCCGGGGTGTCGGCGTACGACGCGGACTATGTCGCCGTCGGCTACGCCAAGCGGCTCGCCGACCACTACGGCGTGGCCGTCGTCCTCGTGCACCACGTCCGCAAGGCAGGCTCCGAAGACTTCCTGACCGAGGTCTCCGGCACCAACGGCATCGCCGGAGCCGCTGACGCCACGCTCGTGCTGAAGCGGGCCCGTGGGCAGGCGGACGGCATCCTGCACGTCACCGGCCGCGACGTGGACGAAGCCGAGTACGCCCTCAGCTTCCAACCCGCTTCCGGCGCCTGGCACCTGTTGGACGGCCCGGTCTCCGACCACACCGTCAGCGACACCCGCGCCACGATCCTGCGGTACGTCCGCGCCCACCCCGGCGCCAAGCCGAAGGACATGGCGGGCGAGCTGCCCCACGTCGACATCGACACGATCCGCCGCACCTGCAACCGCATGGCCGACGCCGGACAGCTCACCAAGGACGCCGGCGGCCGGTACTACCCGGACACCGAAACCCGGACGCAGGGCGCCCAAGAGGTGTCCGCACTGTCCGGCAGTCCGGTTGTCCCGTCTGACCAGCACGAACACCCCGGACAGTCGGAATTGGAGCTGTCCGGCCTGTCCGGTGCGGACGAAGCAGAAGGGATGGCGAAATGAGCGCCCGTACGCGGGACGAGAAGATGACCGTCAAGGAGGTCATCGCTGATCTGAAGGTCGCTCCGTCGACCTTCTACCGGTGGCGCCAGCTCGGGAAGGGGCCCCGCGCGATCAAGCTTCCGAACGGCGACGTGCGCATCCGGCGGTCGGAGTACGAGCGTTGGCTTGCGGAGCGGGAGGACGCTGCGTGAGCACTGAGAACGACACCCCGGCCGGGCGCCCTCGCGGGTCCGCCCGGCCGGGCTACTCCTTCGACGTCAAGCTGTGGAAGGTGACCAAGACCGGGCGCAAGTCCCGCCCGTGGCGCCTCCGGTGGGTGGTCGCAGGGCGGGTGCACGGCGAGACGTTCACCACGTTGGCTCTCGCAGAGAGCCGCCGGTCCGAGCTGTGGCAGGCCATGAATCGGCGTGGTGAAGCGTTCGAGATCGAATCAGGACTGCCTGAGTCCGAGGTACGCGCGGCGGCCGAAGCCGCCGAAGCAGCGGACGCCGAGTCGCCGTTGCGATGGTTCGAGTTCTGCCGGAAGTACGTGGCCGGACGGTGGCGTACGGCTGCGGCCAAGACTCGTGAGGGCATGGCGGACGGCCTGGCGGCCGTGACGCTCGCCATGGTCAAGCGTGGGAACGACGCTCCCGACGACGAGATCCTACGGCTGGCCTTCCGGTGGGGGATTGTGCCTGCGAACGCGGGGGAGGACCCGCCGGCCGAACTCAAGGCCGCGTACGACTGGGTCACGACGGCCGACCGGCCGTTGGGTGACCTGGCCGACCCCGAGGTGTTCGAGGATGTGCTGTACCGCCTCAGCTACAAGCTGGACGGCACCCCGGCCGCAGGCGACACGTACAAGCGGCGGCGGCGCGCTCTGAACACCACCCTCGAACACGCGGTGGTCGCAGGTGAGCTCCCGGAGAACCCCCTTCAGCGCGCCCGCCGGAGGCACGTCGGCTCCAATGAGGTGGTGGACCGCCGCGTCCTCGTAAACGCCGTACAGGCTCGGCAGTTGCTCACTGCTGTCTCCTACGTCGGGTCATGGCATCGCTGCCGGGGGCGGCGCCTGGCGGCTTTCTACGCGGTCCTGTACTACGCGGGCTTGAGGCCCGCTGAGGCGGTCGGGCTGAGGCGGTCTGACTGCCACCTGCCGGAGACGGGTTGGGGCACGCTCACGCTGCGGGAGACACGCCCCGTCTCCGGCAAGCAGTGGACCGACTCAGGCGAGCGACACGACCGCCGCGGCCTGAAGGCGCGGGAGGCGACAAGCGACCGACCGGTGCCCATCCCGCCCGTCCTGGTCGCCATCGTCCGGGCCCACCTGAAGGAGTTCGGGACCGCCAAGGAAGGGCGCGTGTTCGGCAACGAACGTGGGGGAGTGGTCGGCTCTTCCACCTATTGGCGAGTGTGGGGGGAGGCGCGGGAGTACGCGCTTCCGCCGGAACGCGTCGACTCGCCGTTGGCCGGGCGCCCGTACGACCTGCGCCACGCATGCATCACGCGGTGGCTAAACGCTGGGGTGCCGATCGCTGAGGTGGCTCGTAGGGTCGGCAACTCACCCGAGGTGATACATCGCCGCTACCACGGCTGTATCGACGGTCATGAGGAGGCCGCGAACGCGAAGATTGCACGAGCACTAGAAGAGGACGGCGATATGGGCTAAGCATGCAGTGTGGGGCTCTGGTAGTGATTGACGAAGGTCGGTACCAGAGCTGACGCCGGACCAAACCGTGGCACCCAGAAGTCGGTTAGCCTCATACCAACCTATCGATTCGCCAGTCTACGCGGGCAAGGGAAGATAGACTGCCAAGATCTCGCTGGGCTAAAAGGGGGCATATCCAACATGCGTGATAGTCAAGGTTCTAGTGATTTCGTTGAGCGTCTGGAACCGTCCGACCCTATCCGTCTTGTCGTTGAAAAATGCAAGGAAGTGGGTTATGCCTTTGAATTCGCCGCTCTGGGATCGGATGTTCGCCTAACAGTTAGAATGCCTAATGGTCGACAGGGGCGATTGCGCCGGTTGTCTCGTGAGAGGGCGCGATCTTTTTTGACGAATTCTTTTACGGAAGTCACCTACCTTGGTGATTTCGACGCATGTCTTTTCAAAGACACGCGAACGATCGAAGCATCGATCCAGATACATGGATCAGGGCCCCGACTGGAGCGCAGCTTTCTCGACATTCCCGGAATTCGAAAACTGAATGACGGTCAGCTTCCGTTGGATGAAGAGTTGAAGGAGCTTAGGTCATCCGATGATTCTGGCGATCGTGTACGGCCGGGTGATGATTGGGTATTGGATATAGAGCAGAATACAGGCTCTTCCTACAAAATTGAGCTGGGAACTGTCGGTGAGCGGTTCTGGGACTTCACGACACGGTATAACCGACCTAGCATGCAGAACTTCACCGTCTACCTTAGTAGGCCCAATCGCGATAAGTTTGTAACGCTGCGATTGATCAATGTAGACGTTACGCAGCATGATGATGCTCTTCAGCTCCTCACTAAGGTGTCCGACGCCCTATTCTTTGAGATCGACCTGCGCTTCGATGTCCCGCTCAAGTTGGCTCCGGCGCGCGACAGGATAAGGTGCCAGAGGCGTCGTTTCGTGGATCGTGGCGATGCTTCAAGTGCCGAAGTGCGAGCCCCCCGAACTGCTTATTCGGAGAAGCCGCTAAGCCTTTACTGGTATGGAAGATCCTCGGCAGGTATACCTCTGCTAGAATTCCTGGCATATTATCAGGTTCTCGAGTACTACTTTCCGAGCTATAGTCGCCGGGATATCCTTGATAAGCTGCGTCACGAGCTACGTGATCCTCGTTTCGAGGTTGAGGATGATGCGCATCTTTCCCGTGTTCTGATGCTCGCGGCACAAGCGGGAAAGGGGTACGGGGGTGAGCGGGATCAGCTTAAGGCGACAGTCAAAGGTTGCGTAACGGAAGAACACGTAAAGGAATTTCTGGAATTCGATGCAGACTTCCTCGGTCATCTCGAAGGTAAGGCGCTGAGGGGTGTTGCGCGAATTGACGTTAAAGATCGTCGAAACGACCTCCTGAATCAGGTGGCTAATCGAGTGTATGACATTCGGTGTCGCATCGTTCACACTAAGGAGGACGGCGGAGAGTCGGCAGCTGAAATATTGCTTCCTTTCTCCAAGGAGGCAGAGTCGCTAGGGCCGGATGTCGAGTTGGTGAAATTTCTTGCTCAGAAGTGCCTGATAGCAGGTGCCTCAAAGTTGCTTGGGTGACCGAGGAGACTAGGGCATTTTGACTCTCTGCGATGGCAGGCGTCACCGCTAGCGGCTAACGTATTGAGCCCTCTCCAACCATATTCCAGGGGAGCGCAGTTGAGGCTGTCGGACTGCATGTAACAGCGAAGCTCCTGGTAGGCGGGCCCCCAAGATCACCCGCAACCTCCTAGGAGCTTCGCGTGGGTGCTGCGGAAAGATGTCGAGCCACGCCGGACACACCCGTGCAGCACTGCTTGTCACTATGTCGAAGGGAAGATCGCGGCTATGTCATCTGCGGTGATGAGTCGCCCACGAGACGGTGCGAGCAGCTTGCCGAGCCAGCCATCTTCTCGTGGCAGGAGTGTCTCAATCTTCGTGCGGGCTTCGCCGCGTGCTTCGGCGTTGTTGTCACCGCACAGCGCGTCGTACTGGCGGAGCCGGTCGGCCAGCATGTCGTAGAGCCTGATGGCTGCGCCATGATTGATCAACACGATCTTGTCGTGGGCCGCCTCGGCGGCGTCGTCTTTGGTGCTGGGCGCCGGGGTAAGTAGGCAGCCGAAGACGCGAGTCTTCTGCGAGCGCCTGGTCTCGACCTCGATCTGCCCGAGCAGCTGGTTCACGTCGCCGCGGATGAGTGGCTTGGGTTCGCCCTTCGGGACGGTCTTGACCTCCCAAACCCGGCGTTCGGCACGTTTGACGGTGGACCACGTCCAGCGGCAGTCGGTGGCACTCTGCTCGGTCTTCGGCGGGCGATTGCCGTTGGCGCCCACTAGACGTGCGAGCCTCGTGAGTCCCTCGCACTGTTGATCGTGGCCTCCAGCAAGCAGGCTGCGGCCCTCGGAGAGGACTCTGTCGAGTCGGGGTCCAGTTTCGCGGCGCCACTCGTCCCAGGCAAGGAAGAACCGGTCGGTATCGTCAGCGGTATGTTCGTAGCCCTCGAGGTCAGCGACGGTACGGGCTAGCCGGAGGAACCAGGTGGTGCGCGGACCGCCGGCGGTGGCATCCTCCAGCGCCTTGCGTGCGGCGGCCAGGTCTTGGGTGCGCCCTCGGTCGAAGTGGGCGTGGGCTTCGACGTAGCGCCAGAACGCGGCGTGTTCGGTTTCTCCGGCCTCGGCGAGCCGAGCGGCTGCGTCGCTCGCTTTGCTGGCTGCTCCTGCGTGGTCGCCGAGCCACAGGTTGGTCGCAGCGTAGACCTCGGCGTCGGCACTGGAGACGTCGCTGCTCCCGCCAGTGCTGCGGCCGGGCCGCGCCTTGCGACGAGGCCCCGTGGGGGCTGCGTTGTCGGGGGATGCAGGTGGCTGCTTGGGCGATTGCCAGAAAGCGGAGCAGGCTCGAAGGGTGCCCTCCCAGCCCTGGTCGTAGAGCTCAAGTGCGGCCCGGACGGTGGGTTCGGTGCTTGCGGGGATCGACTTACGGACTGCGGGGTCCGCGAGCATCTGGGCGAAGCTGGGGTCGAGTCCGAGGTATAGGGAGCGGTCGGTGGGTTCGCGGTTGGCGCGGCCCAGTGCCTGGGTGACGCGCTGGCCGACGCGGTGGCGCATGAAGCTGGCGTCGCCAAGGTAGGCAACGACGAACCTCTCGAACTCGCTACTTGCCTGCGGGACTGTGGTGATGATGACCAGCTTGCACAGGTCGCCTGCGAGGTCGAGGCCGTCGTAGCGGCCAGCGGTGATCAGATGTCCGTCCGTGACACGACTCCAGGTGTCGACCATTGAGTCGTCACCGGGACGAAGACGGTAAACCTGTTGGTTGTTGGCGGTGAGGGTGTCTTGGAGGGTATCGGCTTCGGTGCGGCTGGCGCACAACCAGGCGGCTCGGCCTCCGGCCGACTGCGCTTGGGCAAGGGCCCAGTCGAGGACGTTCGGGTCGAATGCCTGTTCAGCGCTGGGGTTAAGAACAAGTAGCCGCTCGCCAGTCGCACCGGACGGTAGTGGCGTGGAGCTGGTCAGACGGGTTATCGGGCCGCCGCCGACTCGCCGCTGGAGATCGTCCATCGAGCCGAGCGTGGCCGATAGGTAGATCCGCTGCTTAGCCTTGCTGTACTGGGAGTTGAGCGCGGTTGGCGGGTGGTAGGGGCGGATCTCGATGCCGGAAGGTCCGATGAGGACGCCGCACTGGGTGAGGTGGTAGCGGACGGTGGGCCAGACGTAACGCAACTCGTCTTTAAGGTCGCGGTCTGTGACGAGGGGCGATGCCTCGATGGCGTCACGGGCCGGGCCTGCGATGGCGGCCCAGTCGCTGAAGGACAGGAGTTCAGGTGGGGTGCCGGGCAGAGCAGTGCCGGCGACCATGGCACGCAGGCCGGGGTAGGCGTCGGTGTGCCCCACCACCAGCTCGCAGATCGTCCGGTAGAGCTGGCGACAGGGCCCGGGCTTGTCCGGTATGCGCAGGGTCTGGAGCCCGCTGAGAGGCTGTTCGGCTAGGTGGGCGTCGTCAAAGATGACCAGGTCGGCGGGCTGCGGGACGGGGCTACTATTGAAATAGACCCAATAGTTCATCACGCCGACGGCTTGGGCCTGGTGGTAGTCGTCGAGCTTGGCTCCGCCGTAGTCCTTAGAGGCGAAGCGGACGACCTCTAGTCCGAGCTCGTTGGCTTCCTCTTCCACCTGTTCGGCGAGTTGGCGAGTACCGGTCAAATAGGCCACCGACCATCCGCGTGTGAGGGCGTGATCGGCGATCAGTAGTGCTAGTAGCGTCTTACCCTCGCCGGTGGGCATCTCGATGGCCAGGTCTGTGGTGTCGAGATGCTGCTCTGCGTAGGTTGCGAGGACCTGGCGCTGACCAGGCCGAAGCTCAGTGAACCTAGCTGACTCGAAAGCCACCAGATTCTGTTCGAAATCTGGCTTTGCCACGTTGGTCAACGCCGCCCCCCTACAGTCAGTCGTTAGGGGTGAACTCTACGGCGCTGCTGGCTGAAGTTGCTCCCGCGGGCAGGGGTGAGACGGACTGTTGGCTGCGGCCCGCCTGTCGGTGGGGGTGCCGTGTGTCGGAGGTGTGTCGCGACTACTGAGAGACAACAAGAGAGGGCGGGAGTCAGTGAGACTGACTCCCGCCCTCTTCCCTCGGCATCCGCCCTGGTCAGCGCTGTCAGCGCTCTATTTTTGCTGATCCTCGGCGAGTGCCCCCGGCAGGATTCGAACCTGCGCACACGGCTCCGGAGGCCGTTGCTCTATCCCCTGAGCTACGGGGGCGTGTCGGCTGCGGAGCTTCTTGCTCGCGGCGACGGACAGAACACTAGCAGGTCCGGCGGGGTGATCAGGAATCCGTTTCCCGGGGTGCCGGGTGGGGCGGGTCCACTCTGTGGCGGAGTGGGTCCCCTGTACGGGGTGGAAGTGGGGAAAACCCGGACGCGGTGGCCGGTCCGGACCTACTCTCGACTTGTGCCAGGCGCTTCGGGCCGGGTGCTTGTTGTGGACGACAACAAGGTCATCCGGCAGCTGATCAGGGTCAACCTCGAGCTCGAAGGTCTCGAGGTCGTGACCGCCGCCGACGGTGCCGAGTGTCTGGATGTGGTCCACCAGGTGCGGCCCGACGTCGTGACGCTCGATGTCGTCATGCCCCGGCTGGACGGCCTGCGGACCGCCGCCCGGCTCCGTGCCGATCCCCGTACGCATCATCTGCCCCTCGCCATCATCAGCGCGTGCACGCAGTACGAAGTCGACACCGGTCTCGACGTCGGGGTGGACGCCTTCCTTGCCAAGCCCTTCGAACCCGCCGAGCTCGTCCGGCTCGTCAAGCAGCTCATCGAGCGTGGGGGCGGTGACGGAGCCGGTGGAGACGGGGACGGGGGAGAAGGGCATGGGGGAAAGGGAGGGCATCGTGGCGGTGGGGAGGAAGATGGTGATGGGGGTGGAGATGGGGATGGAGAAGGGGGACAGGGCGGCCTAGGGGGAGGTCAACGGGTTCCGGGGGGTGTTTCCTCCGGCGGTTGAGGTTTGTGGGTCGTGTTGGGCCCACTGGGCGCAGGTCGGCCGCGATCGGCCCACCCCGGGGTCGCCAGCCCCACACCTACCCGCCAGCACCACCGCCGTCCCACAGTGAGAACCGCCTCGCCTACCCACCCCCTCCCTCCCCTACGCTTGTCCCGTGACCCCCGTCGAGCTGTCCCGCACCGTGCTGCACGCGGTGCGTTGTGCTGTCGAGGACGGGGAGCTCAGTGTGACCGTGCCCGAGCGGGTCGTGGTGACCGAGCCCGGGCCCGGGGGGTGCGGGGACTTCGCCACGAACGTCGCGCTGCAGCTCGCTCGGCCGGCCGGGCAGCCGCCCTTGCGGGTTGCCGAGATTCTGCTGCCCCGGATTGCCGGCGCCGACGGCATCCGCGACGTCGTCGTGACCGGGCCCGGGTTCCTCAACATCAGCCTCGAGTCGGCGGCCGATCTCGTCACCGGGCTCGTCCGGGAGATCCGGGACCGTGGTGCCGCGTACGGGTACGGCGACGCCCTCGCCGGGCAGGTCGTCGTGCTCCGCGTGCCGTACGAGGTCCGGGCCGAGGTCGTCGCCGACGCCGTCGTACGGATCGTCGCCACGCAGGGCGGGCGGGCCACCGTCGAGCACGGTGAGCCCGTCAATCTGCGGCCCGTGCCGGCTCCGGAGGACCCCGCCCCGCTCGGTCCCGACGCCTCCCGGTGGGCCCTGCTCCATCCCGCCCCGCACGACCGGCCCCGGATCACCGCCGACCACCTCGTCCAGCGGGAGAGCAATCCGCTGTTCCGGGTGCGGTACGCCCATGCCCGCATCCGGTCCCTCAGCCGTAACGCCGCCCGCCTGGGCTTCACCGCCGAGCCCGGCCCCCTTCACGCGGAGCAGCAGCTCGACCGCGGCCCGCTCCGCGCCGAGCCGCTCGACCGAGGCCCCACCCCCACCGAGCCGGTCCACGCCGTCATGGCCACCCCCCGCACCATCCACCCCCACACCCCCCACCCCCTCCTCCCTCCCCTGACCAACCACCCCCGCATCCTCACCGCGGCCGCCACCCACCGTGCCCCGGACCGGCTTGCGCGGCATCTCGTCGACGTTGCCGATGCCGCGTTGCCCTTCCTGCCCTGTGTGCTTCCCCGTGGTGAGGAGAAACCCTCGGCCGCCCACCGCGCCCGGCTCGCGCTTGCCGAAGCCGCCGGGACGGTGCTGGCCGGCGGCCTGTCCCTGCTCGGCATCGACGCACCCGAACATCTCTGAGGGCCCGAGAGCAGATGCGCCCCGGAGAGAGACAGAGAGTCTGAGAGCCACCGTCATGAGCCGTTCCGCCCACCCCGCCGGGCCCCGCCACGCCGACGTCCTGCCCGAGGGGCACTACACCGCGCCGCCGGCCGACCTCAACGCGCTGGACCACAAGGTGTGGGCCCAGACCGTGGGGCGTGACGCCGACGGGGTCGTCACCGTCGGCGGCGTCGATGTGAAGACCCTCGCCGAGCGCCACGGCACGCCCGCGTACATCCTCGACGAGGCCGACTTCCGGGCACGCGCGCGTGCGTGGCGTACCGCGTTCGGGGCCGAGGCCGACGTGTTCTACGCCGGGAAGGCGTTCCTGTCCCGTGCCGTCGTGCGGTGGCTCGATGAGGAGGGGCTCAACCTCGACGTGTGCTCGGGGGGCGAGCTGGCCACCGCCCTGTCCGCGGGCATGCCGGCCGAGCGGATCGCGTTCCACGGCAACAACAAGTCCTCGGAGGAGATCCGGCGCGCCGTCGAGGCCGGTGTCGGGCGGATCGTGCTCGACTCCTTCCAGGAGATCGTGCGGGTCGCCCACATCGCGCAGTCCCTGGGCAAGCGGCAGAAGGTCCAGATCCGGATCACCGTCGGGGTGGAGGCTCATACGCACGAGTTCATCGCCACCGCGCACGAGGACCAGAAGTTCGGGATCCCGCTGGCCGGGGGGCAGGCCGCCGAGGCCGTGCGGCGGGCGCTGCAGCTCGACGGGCTGGAGCTGATCGGCATCCACAGCCACATCGGGTCGCAGATCTTCGACATGTCCGGGTTCGAGGTCGCCGCGCACCGGGTCGTCGGGCTGCTGAAGGACATCCGCGACGAGCACGGGGTCGAGCTGCCCGAGATCGACCTCGGCGGCGGGCTCGGCATCGCCTACACCAGCGACGACGATCCGCGTGAGCCGCACGAGATCGCCAAGGCGCTGACCGAGATCGTCAGCCGCGAGTGCGACGCCGCCAGGCTGCGCACGCCCCGCATCTCCGTCGAGCCGGGGCGCGCCATCGTCGGGCCGACCGCCTTCACGCTCTACGAGGTCGGCACCGTCAAGCCGCTGGCGGGGCTGCGGACGTACGTGTCCGTCGACGGCGGCATGTCCGACAACATCCGGACGGCGCTGTACGACGCCGAGTACAGCGTCGCCCTCGTCTCCCGCTCCTCCAGCGCCGAGCCGATGCTGGCCCGTGTGGTCGGCAAGCACTGCGAGAGCGGGGACATCGTGGTCAGGGACGCGTTCCTGCCCGCGGACCTGGCGCCGGGCGACCTGATCGCCGTACCGGCGACGGGCGCGTACTGCCGGTCCATGGCCAGCAACTACAACCATGTGCTGCGGCCGCCGGTCGTCGCCGTGAAGGACGGCGAGTCCCGGGTGATCGTCCGGCGCGAGACGGAGGAGGACCTCCTGCGTCTCGACGTCGGATGAGGACGACCAGAGCAGCGGCGCCGGGAGACGGCGGCTGGCGCAGGGCGAAGGGGGCTGGAAGATCTCCGGTCTTCCGGGCCCGCACAAGTGAAATACGAGTCTCAGGATCCGGACGAAGGGGAGAAACTTCCGTCCGGTGAGTGAGACTGGTCCAACCGTAGACGGTATGAGGAAACGAGGTCGGATGATGCGTACGCGTCCGCTGAAGGTGGCGCTGCTGGGCTGTGGGGTTGTCGGCTCAGAGGTGGCGCGCATCATGACGACGCACGCCGACGACCTCGCGGCCAGGATCGGAGCCCCCGTGGAGCTCGCGGGGGTCGCGGTACGGCGGCCGTCCAAGGTCCGCGAGGGCATCGACCCGGCCCTCGTCACCACCGACGCCACCGCCCTCGTCAAACGCGGCGACATCGACGTGGTGGTCGAGGTGATCGGCGGCATCGAGCCCGCGCGGACCCTCATCACCACCGCCTTCGAGTACGGCGCGTCCGTCGTCTCCGCCAACAAGGCCCTGCTCGCCCAGGACGGGGCCGCCCTGCACGCGGCGGCGGAGGAGCACGGCAAGGACCTCTACTACGAGGCCGCCGTCGCCGGCGCCATCCCGCTGATCCGCCCGCTGCGCGAGTCCCTCGCCGGCGACAAGATCAACCGGGTGATGGGCATCGTCAACGGCACGACCAACTTCATCCTCGACAAGATGGACTCCACCGGCGCCGGGTACCAGGAGGCGCTCGACGAGGCCACCGCCCTCGGGTACGCCGAGGCCGACCCGACCGCCGACGTCGAAGGGTTCGACGCCGCCGCCAAGGCCGCCATCCTCGCCGGGATCGCCTTCCACACGCGCGTGCGCCTCGACGACGTCTACCGCGAGGGGATGACCGAGGTCACCGCCGCCGACTTCCGCTCGGCGAAGGAGATGGGCTGCACCATCAAGCTGCTCGCCATCTGCGAGCGGGCGGCGGACGGCGGCTCCGTCACCGCGCGCGTGCATCCCGCGATGATTCCGCTGACCCACCCGCTCGCCTCCGTGCGCGGCGCCTACAACGCCGTCTTCGTGGAGTCCGACGCGGCCGGGCAGCTCATGTTCTACGGCCCCGGCGCCGGCGGTTCGCCGACCGCCTCCGCCGTGCTCGGCGACCTGGTCGCCGTCTGCCGCAACCGGCTCAACGGCGCAACGGGGCCCGGTGAGTCGGCGTACGCCGCCCTGCCCGTCTCATCCATGGGCGAGGTCGTCACGCGCTACCACATCAGCCTCGACGTCGCGGACAAACCGGGTGTTCTCGCCCAGGTCGCGACGGTGTTCGCGGAGCACGGGGTGTCGATCGATACGGTGCGCCAGCAGGGCAAGGACGGCGAGGCCTCCCTCGTCGTCGTCACCCACCGCGCGTCCGACGCCGCCCTGAACGGGACCGTCGAGGCGCTGCGCAAGCTCGACACCGTGCGGGGTGTCGCCAGCATCATGCGGGTTGAAGGAGAGTAACCAGCAATGACCCACCAGTGGCGCGGAATCATCGAGGAGTACCGGGACCGGTTGCCGGTATCCGACACCACGCCGGTCGTGACGCTCCGCGAGGGCGGCACGCCCCTCGTGCCCGCGCAGGTGCTCTCCGAGCGCACGGGCTGCGAGGTCCACCTGAAGGTGGAGGGCGCCAACCCCACCGGCTCCTTCAAGGACCGGGGCATGACCATGGCCATCTCCAAGGCCAAGGAGGAGGGGGCGAAGGCTGTGATCTGCGCCTCCACCGGCAATACGTCGGCCTCCGCCGCCGCTTACGCCGTGCGGGCCGGCATGGTCTCGGCCGTTCTCGTCCCGCAGGGCAAGATCGCGCTCGGCAAGATGGGCCAGGCCCTCGTGCACGGCGCGAAGATCCTCCAGGTCGACGGCAACTTCGACGACTGCCTCACGCTGGCCCGCTCGCTGAGCGAGAACTACCCGGTGGCGCTGGTCAATTCGGTCAACCCGGTGCGTATCGAGGGCCAGAAGACGGCTGCGTTCGAGATCGTGGACATGCTCGGTGAGGCGCCGGACATCCACGTCCTCCCGGTGGGCAACGCGGGCAACATCACCGCCTACTGGAAGGGCTACAAGGAGTACGCCGCCGACGACATCGCCACGAAGACCCCGCGCATGTGGGGCTTCCAGGCCTCCGGCAGCGCGCCGATCGTGCGCGGCGAGGTGGTCAAGGACCCCTCGACCATCGCCACCGCGATCCGCATCGGCAACCCCGCCTCCTGGCAGTTCGCCCTCGCCGCGCGCGACGAGTCGGGCGGCGCCATCGACGAGGTGACGGACCGTGAAATCCTGCGCGCCTACCGCCTGTTGGCCGCGCAGGAGGGCGTGTTCGTGGAGCCCGCCTCCGCCGCCTCGGTGGCCGGTCTGCTGAAGGCCGCCGAGCAGGGCAGGGTCGACCCGGGCCAGACGATCGTGTGCACGGTCACCGGCAACGGTCTGAAGGACCCCGACTGGGCCGTCGCCGGCGCCCCGCAGCCGGTCACCGTCCCCGTCGACGCGGCCGCCGCGGCCGAGCGCCTCGGCCTCGGCTGAGCATCGCTCGAGCGACGCTCCGGCCCCGGCCGAGCGTCGCCCGAGCGGCCCGCGCCGCTTCACGCACAGGTCTCGTACCGGGGTTTTCCCTGACAGGGGGCACAGGGGGCTTGCGACACGCATCGTGCGCCTCCTGTGCGCCCTATGTCGCCACAGAACCTTCCTTCGATAGGCTGTACCGAACCCGCCCGTTGCATATGCCCTCGCATCGGGGCAGCGCCGCGCCTTCTGCGCGGCCCGAGGGTCTCCCCGTACGTCATCGAATGTCTTCGACAGTCACGCAGCTCAAGGAGAGTCAACGAGCGATGGCCGGTCCAGCGTTCCGCGCCGCCGCCGTCCGGGTGCGCGTTCCCGCCACCAGCGCCAATCTCGGCCCGGGCTTCGACGCCCTCGGCCTCGCGCTGGGGCTCTACGACGACGTCGTCGTCCGGGTGGCCGACTCCGGGCTGCACATCGACATCGCGGGAGAGGGCAGCGAGACCCTCCCGCGTGACGAGTCCCACCTGCTCGTCCGCTCCCTGCGCACCGCCTTCGACCTGCTGGGCGGACAGCCCCGCGGCCTGGAGATCGTCTGCGCCAACCGCATCCCGCACGGCCGCGGCCTCGGCTCGTCCTCCGCCGCCATCTGCGCCGGCATCGTCGCCGCCCGCGCCGTGACCATAGGCGGCGAGGCCCGTCTGGACGACGCGGCCCTGCTGGCCCTGGCCACCGAGATCGAGGGCCACCCCGACAACGTGGCCCCGTGCCTGCTCGGCGGTTTCACGATCGCCTGGATGGAGGCCGGGGCCGCCCGCGCGATCAGGCTGGAGCCCAGCGATTCCATCGTTCCGGTGGTTTTCGTGCCCGGAAAGCCGGTCCTGACCGAGACCGCCCGCGGCCTGCTGCCCCGCACCGTGCCGCACGTCGACGCCGCCGTCAACGCGGGCCGTGCCGCCCTGCTCGTCGAGGCCCTCACCCGGCGCCCCGAGCTGCTGCTGCCCGCCACCGAGGACCGCCTCCACCAGGAGTACCGCGCCCCGGCCATGCCGGAGAGCGCCGCGCTGGTGGAGCGGCTGCGGGCCGACGGCATCCCCGCCGTGATCTCCGGCGCCGGCCCCACCGTCATGGCGCTGGCCGACGCCGGCAGCGCCGACAAGGTCGCCCACCTCGCGGGTGAGGGCTGGGCCGCGAACCGGCTGGACCTCGACGTCCAGGGAGCGAGCGTGCTGCCGCTTGCGACCTGACACACGGTTGCCGGATTTGGAGAGGGGGAATGTTTGTTGGATCCGGTAGTGTTAACCTCAAGTCTGCACCCGACCCCACCATGGCGAGGTGCCTCGTGTCCCAGTTCGGGACAGACATTCTTCCGGGAGTCTCCCACGCCACTCCGTGTTCCGTACGCCGTACCTGGGCAGTACGTCGTATGCGGGCACTGAGCGGGTCGCCGGGCACGCTCCGGAATCGGTGCTACCACGCCACGTGACACTGGGTGCCACGATCCGCGGAAGCGCCATCACCGCACATTTCCTCCGCCGCTTTGGCGGACCACCGCCCCGGCACGGTTCGCGGAAAGCAAGAACCGTAGCCGGACAGCACAACCGGTCGCCGAGCCAGACAGGCCGACGTCCGCTCCAGGGAAGGACCCTTCGTGAGCGACACCACCGATCTGATGGGCGCACGTGTCGAGGAGACCGCTGCCGCGCCCGCCACGGACGCCTCCGCGCCTGCCACCGGTGCCGGCTCCCGGCGGCGCCGCGGTACCGGCCTCGAGGGCATGGTGCTGGCCGAGCTGCAGCAGGTCGCCTCGGGCCTCGGCATCAGGGGCACCGCGCGGATGCGCAAGAGCCAGCTGATCGAGGTCATCAAGGAGGCGCAGGCCGCAGGCGGGGGCAGCCCCGCTGGGGGAGCGGCTTCCAAGGCCGAGGCCGCCACCGAGACCAAGCCCAAGCGCCGCGCCACCTCCAAGGCCCGTACGGGTGAGGGCGCCGTCGACGGCGAGAAGAAGGCCGAGGCCCCCGCCGAGAAGGCCGTGGCCCAGCAGCAGATCGAGATTCCCGGCCAGCCGGCCTCCGACGAGCCGGCCGAGCGCCGTCGCCGTCGTGCCACCGCCGACGCCGGCAGCCCCGCGCAGAGCGGCGCCGAGACCGTCGCCGCCGAGGCCAAGGCCGAGCCCAAGGCCGAGACGCCCGCCCAGCAGCCGCAGCAGCAGGGCGAGGCGAAGGGCGACGCCGGTGACGGCGAGGGCCGTGGCCGCCGCGACCGCCGTGAGCGCGGCCGCGACCGTGACCGTGACCGCCGCAACAAGGGCGACGACCAGCAGGGCGGCGGCCAGCAGCGTCAGCAGCAGGGCCAGCAGCAGGGCCGTCAGGACAGCCGGCAGGACGACGACGACTTCGAGGGCGGCCGCCGGGGCCGTCGCGGCCGCTACCGCGACCGCCGTGGCCGCCGCGGCCGCGACGACATCGCCGAGCCGCAGGTCGCCGAGGACGACGTCCTGATCCCCGTCGCGGGCATCCTGGACATCCTCGACAACTACGCCTTCATCCGGACCTCCGGCTACCTGCCCGGCCCGAACGACGTGTACGTCTCCCTCGCCCAGGTCCGCAAGAACGGCCTGCGCAAGGGCGACCACGTCACCGGCGCGGTCCGCCAGCCGAAGGAGGGCGAGCGCCGCGAGAAGTTCAACGCGCTGGTCCGCCTCGACTCCGTGAACGGCATGGCGCCCGAACACGGCCGCGGCCGCCCGGAGTTCAACAAGCTCACCCCGCTCTACCCGCAGGACCGCCTCCGCCTGGAGACGGACCCGGGCGTGCTCACCACCCGCATCATCGACCTGGTCTCGCCGATCGGTAAGGGCCAGCGCGGTCTGATCGTGGCCCCGCCGAAGACCGGCAAGACCATGATCATGCAGGCGATCGCCAACGCGATCACCCACAACAACCCCGAGTGCCACCTGATGGTCGTCCTCGTCGACGAGCGTCCGGAAGAGGTCACCGACATGCAGCGGTCGGTCAAGGGCGAGGTCATCTCCTCGACCTTCGACCGCCCGGCCGAGGACCACACCACGGTCGCCGAGCTCGCCATCGAGCGCGCCAAGCGCCTGGTGGAGCTGGGCCACGACGTGGTCGTGCTGCTCGACTCCATCACGCGTCTGGGCCGCGCCTACAACCTGGCGGCGCCGGCGTCCGGCCGCATCCTGTCCGGTGGTGTCGACTCCACCGCCCTGTACCCGCCGAAGCGGTTCTTCGGCGCGGCGCGCAACATCGAGGACGGCGGTTCGCTGACCATCCTGGCCACGGCGCTCGTGGACACCGGATCCCGCATGGACGAGGTGATCTTCGAGGAGTTCAAGGGCACGGGCAACGCCGAGCTCAAGCTCGACCGCAAGCTCGCCGACAAGCGCATCTTCCCGGCGGTGGACGTGGACGCGTCCGGCACCCGTAAGGAAGAGATCCTGCTCGGTGCCGAGGAGCTGGGCATCGTCTGGAAGCTGCGCCGGGTGCTGCACGCCCTCGACCAGCAGCAGGCGGTCGAACTGCTCCTCGACAAGATGAAGCAGACCAAGTCGAACGCCGAGTTCCTGATGCAGATTCAGAAGACGACGCCGACGCCGGGCAACGGCGACTAGCTGCTCCGCTGGGCGAACCCAGGGGCATGGAGGCCGCCCCCCGTCACTGAGTGACGGGGGGCGGCCTTTCGGCGCTGAGAGGTACGGGACGCAACACGCGCCCCTTCCTGCTCAGCTCTCCCTGGGGGAACCTTTTGCGCACGTCCCTGCCCGGCAGTGGTCGTCACAGACGTCGTATACGTCTTGCCCTGCCCCTCGGCGCGGCCGCCGCTGCCGCCGCCGTCACCGCCGCACTGCTGACGACGTCCGCGGGCGCGGCCACCCCGCGGCCGGCGCCGAGCGCCGACCCTGTCATCAGCCAGCCCTCCCAGGCCACCCTGGAGAAGCGGATCGCGGGTGCCGTCGACGCCGACACGTCGGCCGGCACCAGCAGCAGCGGCGCCGTCTCGCCGAGCATCGTCGGTGGCAGCGAGACCACCATCTCCTCGGCGCCCTGGATGGCCCAGCTCTGGTACTACGACGACCGGAACACCACCGACACCAGTGACGACGTGAGCTTCTTCTGCGGTGGCTCGGTCGTCTCGCCGACGAAGATCCTGACCGCCGCGCACTGCGTCCGGCACGACAACACGGACTACGACTGGAAGGCCCACGGTGCCGTCGTCACCGGTACCGACCAGTTGCCCACCACGGACTCCACCGGCACCACCGACCTGCACGGCGGCCAGGCCACGGGCGTGCTGCGCCAGTGGTGGCAGCCGGGGTACGACCCGGTGGACAGGGAGGAGGGGCGGAACGCGGACGACCTCGCCATGCTCACCCTGGCCGTCCCGGTCAAGGCCCCGCCGATCCGCATGGTCGCCTCCGGCGACACCGCCTCGTACACCGCCGGCACCCAGGCCAAGGTCTACGGCTGGGGCCGTACCAGCTCCACCAGCCAGGACATCTCCCAGACGCTGCGGACGGCCACGCTGACCCTGCAGTCCGACAGCACCTGCTCCGGCGCCTACGACACGGCCTTCGTCCCGGCGAAAATGGTCTGCGCGGGCACGCAGAGCGGGAGTGACACCGCAACCACCGCCACCTGCAACGGCGACTCGGGCGGCCCGCTCGTGGTGGGCGGCCGGATCATCGGCGTGGTCTCCTGGGGCATCAAGGACTGTGTGGAGAAGGGCTACTACAGCGTCTTCACGAAGGCGGGTGCCTACGTCGGCTCCGCCTACCACCAGATCGACGACACGAACCTGAGCCTTTTCAACAACAAGCCGGACGGCAAGGCCGACATCTTCGTCCGGGAGTCCTCCACGAAGACCGGCTACGAGAAGGACTCCGGCGGCAGTTCCTTCGGCGCCCGCGCCTCCTGGGGCAACTGGGGCGGTGTCAACCTGGCCGTCCAGACCGACCTCAACCGGGACGGCTTCCAGGACCTGGTCTACCGGGTCAGCTCCACCGGTGACGTGTACTGGGAGCATTTCGTGCTCAACAGCGCCCGCACCGACGGCTCCTGGACCGACACGAAGATCTTCTCCGGCTGGACGACCCGCACCCGGATCATCGCGCCGGGCGACGTCACCGGCGACTACCTGCCCGACGTCCTGTCCGTCGACTCCGGCGGCACGATGTGGATCTACCCGGGCAAGGGCAACGGCACCTTCGGCACCCGCTACTCGGTCCGTACCGGCTGGAACCAGTACAACTCCGTGCGCGGCCACGGCGACTTCACCGGTGACGGCAGGGCCGACCTGCTCGCCCGCCAGTCCAGCACCGGCGACCTGTACCTGTACAAGGGCACCGGCAAGTCCGGCTCCGAGGCCTTCTCCAGCCGGATCAAGGTGCGCAGCGGCTGGACCGGCTACAACGCCTTCGACGCGGTCGGCGACGTGACCGGCGACGGCAAGGCCGACTTCCTGGCCCGCACCTCCGGCGGCACGCTCTACCTGTACCCGGGCACCGGCAAGGCGACCAGCGAGATCTTTGCCACAAGGATCTCGGTCGGTACCGGATTCCAGGCGTACGACATCTGGGGCTGAAACCCCAGGTGAGCAAGGCTCGCCACGCGTGACCCGTTACGCACAGTGCCCATCGCCGTACGCGGTGGGCACTCTGCGTTGTGCAACTCTGTCCCGGGTTTCTCCGTCCGACCATACGGAGCGACGATGGAGCGGTACCGGCCGCGCCTGACCCTGAAAGCAGGGGGTAACCGACCGACGAGACCTAGGAGCGATGTGACCGCCGAGAGCACGCCGGAGCCCGCGATAACCGAGCCGGGCGACACCGGCCCTGGCAAGCCGGGCAAGGGCCGCCGCCGCAGGCCCCGCAGCAAGGGCCGCCGGGCCCTGCACGCCGCGGCGTGGACGGCCGCCGGTGTGGTCGTGCTGGGCGGTACGGGCGCCGGATACCTGTACTTCAAGCTCAACGGCAACATCCGCAGCATCGACATCAACCAGGCCCTCGGCAACGACCGGCCCTCCAAGGTCGACAACGGCTCCGAGAACATCCTGGTCCTCGGCTCGGACACCCGCTCCGGCGGCAACAGGAAGCTCGGCGGCGGCACCGACGACGGCAGCGCCCGCTCCGACACGGCGATGATCGTCCACGTCTACCGGGGCCACAAGCAGGCCGCCGTCGTCTCCGTCCCCCGCGACACCCTGATCGACCGCCCGGCCTGCACGGACACCAAGGGCGCCACGCACCCGGCCGTGACCGGCGCGATGTTCAACGAGGCCTACTCCACCGGCGGCGCGGCCTGCACCGTGAAGACGGTCGAGTCCCTCACCGGCCTCCGCATGGACCACTACCTCGAAGTCGACTTCACCGGCTTCCAGAAGCTCATCGACGACCTCGGCGGCGTCCCGGTCACCACGACGAAGGCCATCGACGACCCGCAGAGCCACCTGGACCTCAAGGCCGGCACCCACACCCTGAACGGGCAGCAGGCCCTCGGTCTGGTCCGCACCCGGCACGGCGTCGGCGACGGCTCCGACCTGGGCCGCATCCAGCTCCAGCAGGCCTTCGTCAAGGCACTGATCACCCAGGTCAAGCACGTCGGCGTCTTCAGCAACCCCAAGAAGCTCTACGACCTCGCCGACACCGCCACCAAGGCCGTCACCACCGACTCCGACCTCGGCTCGGTCAACTCCCTGATCGACTTCGCCGACGGCCTCAAGGGCATCGGCCCCCGGCACATGACCATGATCACCACACCGGTCCGGTACGACCCGGCCGACCCCAACCGCGTGATCATGCAGAAGTCCAAGGCCCAGCTGGTGTGGGACGCCCTGAAGAACGACCGGCCCATCCCGAAGAGGGCGACGGCGGGCACGGCCACCGGTGAAGCCAAGGGCGTCGTGAACGCGCCCTGAGAGGCGCGTGGCCCCCACCGGAATAGAAGACGGCCACCCCCGGTTTGGGTGGATGGCACCAGTCCTGGCAGACTGGTACGTCGGCTCCGGTTCACGCCCCCGCGCCCCGCGGCGGCGACCCGGCGCCCTCCCGAAACCTAGGAGACACCTTGAAGCGCGACATCCACCCCGCGTACGTCGAGACGCAGGTCAGCTGCACCTGCGGCGCGTCGTTCACCACCCGCAGCACCATCGAGTCCGGCACCATCCGGGCCGAGGTCTGCTCCGAGTGCCACCCGTTCTACACGGGCAAGCAGAAGATCCTCGACACCGGTGGCCGTGTGGCCCGCTTCGAGGCCCGCTTCGGCAAGGCTGCCGCCGGCTCCAAGAAGTAGCGAGCCCCATTTCGCCGGTCCACGGCCACACCCTCACCGGGGTGTGCCCGGGACCGGCGTTTTTGGTCGCCCGCCCGCCCTTCACCCGCAGTATCAGGAGCCCAAGATGTTCGAGGCCGTCGACGAACTCGTCGCCGAGCACGCCGATCTGGAGAAGAAGCTCGCCGACCCGTCGGTCCACGCCGACCAGGCACACGCGCGCAAGCTGAACAAGCGCTACGCCGAGCTCACCCCGATCGTCGCCACGTACCGCTCCTGGAAGCAGACCGGCGACGACATCGAGACCGCGCGCGAATTCGCGGCCGACGACCCCGACTTCGTCGCCGAGGTCAAGGACCTGGAGAAGCAGCGCGAGGAGCTGACCGAGAAGCTCCGCCTGCTGCTGGTCCCGCGCGACCCCAGCGACGACAAGGACGTGATCCTCGAGATCAAGGCGGGCGCGGGCGGCGACGAGTCGGCGCTGTTCGCCGGCGACCTGCTGCGCATGTACCTGCGCTACGCCGAGCGCGTCGGCTGGAAGACCGAGATCATCGACGCCACCGAGTCCGAGCTGGGCGGATACAAGGACGTCCAGGTCGCGGTGAAGGCCCGCGGGCAGATCGAGCCCGGCCAGGGCGTGTGGGCCCGGCTGAAGTACGAGGGCGGTGTGCACCGCGTGCAGCGCGTGCCGGCGACCGAGTCGCAGGGCCGTATCCACACCTCCGCCGCCGGCGTCCTCGTGACCCCGGAAGCCGAGGAGGTGGACGTGGAGATCAACCCGAACGACCTGCGGATCGACGTCTACCGGTCCTCGGGGCCGGGCGGCCAGTCCGTGAACACCACCGACTCCGCGGTCCGCATCACGCACATCCCGACCGGCGTCGTCGCCTCCTGCCAGAACGAGAAGAGCCAGCTGCAGAACAAGGAGCAGGCGCTGCGTATCCTGCGCTCCAGGCTGCTCGCCATCGCGCAGGAGGAGGCCGAGCGGGAGGCCGCCGACGCCCGCCGCAGCCAGGTCCGCACGGTCGACCGCTCCGAGAAGATCCGCACCTACAACTTCCCGGAGAACCGCATCTCCGACCACCGCGTCGGCTTCAAGGCCTACAACCTCGACCAGGTCCTGGACGGCGACCTCGACGCGGTCATCCAGGCCTGCGTCGACGCCGACTCGGCGGCGAAGCTGGCGGCCGCGTAGGACGCGCACCCGCACCAGTACGAGCACGACACGGAGGACTCGCGTGAACCTGCTGCTCGCCGAGGTGGCCCAGGCCACCCAGCGGCTGGCCGACGCCGGCGTGCCCTCGCCGCGCACCGACGCGGAGGAGCTCGCCGCGTTCGTGCACGGGGTGAAGCGCAGCCAACTGCACTCCGTGAAGGACGCGGACTTCGACGCCCGGTACTGGGAGGTCATCGCCCGGCGCGAGCAGCGCGAGCCGCTGCAGCACATCACCGGGCGGGCCTACTTCCGGTATCTGGAGCTCCAGGTCGGGCCGGGCGTCTTCGTGCCCCGGCCGGAGACCGAGTCCGTGGTCGGCTGGGCCATAGACGCCGTGCGCGCCATGGACGTCGTCGAGCCGTGCATCGTCGACCTGTGCACCGGCTCCGGCGCCATCGCGCTCGCCCTCGCCCAGGAGGTGCCGCGCTCCCGCGTGCACGCGGTGGAGCTGTCCGAGGACGCCCTGGTGTGGACGCGGAAGAACGTCGCCGGGTCCAGGGTCGACCTGCGGCAGGGAGACTGCCTGACGGCCTTCCCGGACCTCGACGGGCAGGTCGACCTGGTCATCTCCAACCCGCCGTACATCCCGCTCACCGAGTGGGAGTACGTCGCTCCCGAGGCCCGCGACTACGACCCGGAGCTCGCCCTGTTCTCCGGCGAGGACGGCCTGGACCTCATCCGGGGCATCGAACGCACCGCGCACCGCCTCCTGCGCCCCGGCGGCGTCGTCGTGATCGAGCACGCGGACACCCAGGGCGGCCAGGTGCCGTGGATCTTCGCCGAGGAGCGGGGCTGGGCCGACGCGGCCGACCACCCCGACCTCAACAACCGGCCGCGCTTCGCCACCGCCCGCAAGGCCCTGCCGTGACCCCGCAGACACATTTCCCGCAGTACGCGTACGAGGAGGCCCGCTGAAGATGGCACGGCGATACGACACCAACGACGCGACCGACCGCGCGACGGGTCTGCGCGAGGCCGCGTCCGCCGTCCGCCGGGGCGAACTGGTGGTGCTGCCGACCGACACGGTGTACGGCATCGGCGCCGACGCGTTCTCCTCCGAAGCGGTCGCCGACCTGCTCGCCGCCAAGGGCCGGGGCCGCACCATGCCCACCCCCGTCCTCATCGGCTCCCCGAACACGCTGCACGGCCTCGTCACGGACTTCTCCGAGCAGGCCTGGGAACTGGTCGACGCCTTCTGGCCGGGCGCCCTCACGCTCGTCGCCAGGCACCAGCCGTCCCTGCAGTGGGACCTGGGCGACACCCGGGGCACGGTGGCCGTCCGCATGCCGCTGCACCCGGTCGCCATCGAGCTGCTCACCGAGGTCGGCCCGATGGCCGTCTCCTCCGCCAACCTCACCGGCCACCCGGCGCCGGAGGACTGCGACGCCGCCCAGGAGATGCTCGGCGACTCCGTCTCCGTCTACCTCGACGGCGGCCCCACCCCGGGCAACGTGCCCTCCTCCATCGTGGACGTCTCCCGCGGGGTGCCGCTGCTGCTGCGCGAGGGCGCGATCTCGCCGGAGGAGCTGCGCAAGGTCGTACCCGACCTCGAGGTGGCGAATTGACGGCCCCTGAGGCGGGGCGTGGCATAGGCACCGGGGAAAGCGCGGCGGAACAGACGACGACGTTCGGCTTTCCGCGCGACACCTTCCGCATCCTCCACGTCAGCACCGGCAATGTGTGCCGCTCGCCCATCACCGAGCGGCTGACCCGCCATTTCGTCGCGGAGCGGCTCGGCGTGCTCGGCGGCGGGCTGATCGTGGAGAGCGCGGGCACCTGGGGCCACGAGGGCGCCCCGATGGAGGCGAACGCGGAGACCGTGCTGGCCGAGTTCGGCGCGGACGCCTCCGGGTTCTTCGGCCGGGAGCTGCTGGACGAGCACGTGATCAGGGCCGACCTGGTGCTGACGGCCACCCGCGACCATCGCGCCCAGGTCATCTCCATGGGGCACTCGGCGGGCCTGCGCACCTTCACCCTGAAGGAGTTCACCCGCCTGGTGCGCGCCATAGACCCCGCCACCCTCCCGCCGCTGGAGGACGGCGTGGTCATGCGCGCGCGGGCCCTGGTCCGCGCGGCCGCCGCTCTACGCGGGTGGCTCCTGGCCCCGACGGCGGAGGCGGACGAGGTGTACGACCCCTACGGGGCGCCGCTGCCGTTCTTCCGGTCCATCGGCGACGAGATACGCGAGGCGCTGGACCCGGTGGTGACGGCGCTGACCGGAGTACCGGCGCGGACGTAGGCCGGAAGGCGCAGATACCGGGCATAGCGCACATCGCAGGCCTACATTGGACCTACGTCACCACCGACCGCCCGGGAGCCCGCCATGTCGGTCACCCCTACTCTCGAGACCGACGTCCTGCGCAAACAGGACCCGGCGATGGCCGAGATCCTCATGGCCGAGCTGCACCGGCAGTCGACCACCCTGCAGCTGATCGCCGCCGAGAACTTCTGCTCGCCGGCCGTGCTCGCCGCCCTCGGCTCGCCGCTCGCCAACAAGTACGCCGAGGGCTATCCCGGCGCCCGCCACCACGGCGGCTGCGAACTCGCCGACGTCGCCGAGCGCGCCGCCATCGACCGCGCCAAGGAACTGTTCGGCGCCGACCACGCCAACGTCCAGCCCCACTCCGGCTCCTCGGCCGTCCTGGCCGCCTACGCCGCCCTGCTGCGCCCCGGCGACACCGTCCTCGCCCTCGGCCTGCACTACGGCGGCCACCTCACGCACGGCTCGCCCGCGAACTTCTCCGGCCGCTGGTTCGACTTCGTCGGCTACGGCGTGGACGCGGAGACCGGGCTCATCGATCACGACCAGGTGCGCCATCTGGCCAGGAACCACCGGCCGAAGGCGATCGTGTGCGGCTCGATCGCCTACCCCCGGCACATCGACTACGCCTTCTTCCGGGAGGTCGCCGACGAGGTCGGGGCCTATCTGATCGCCGACGCCGCCCACCCCATCGGGCTGGTCGCGGGCGGCGCGGCGCCGAACCCGGTGCCGTACGCCGACCTCGTGTGCGCGACCACCCACAAGGTGCTGCGCGGCCCGCGCGGCGGCATGATCCTGTGCGGTTCCCCCGAACTGGCCGAGCGCGTCGACCGGGCCGTGTTCCCGTTCACCCAGGGCGGTGCGCAGATGCACACGATCGCCGCGAAGGCCGTCGCGTTCGGCGAGGCGGCGACACCGGCCTTCGCCGTGTACGCCCATCAGGTGATCGCCAACGCGCGCGTGCTGGCCGGTCACCTGGCCGCGGAGGGCCTCACCGTGGTCACCGGCGGCACCGACACCCACCTGATCACCGCCGACCCGGCCCCGCTCGGCGTGGAGGGCCGCACCGCCCGCGGCCGGCTCCTGGCGGCCGGACTGGTCATGGACTGCTGCGCGCTGCCGCACGGCGACGGCCGGGGCCTGCGCCTGGGTACGGCGGCGGTGACCACGCAGGGCATGG
Organism: Streptomyces sp. NPDC007189; assembly: GCF_040703635.1. Taxonomy (NCBI): domain Bacteria; kingdom Bacillati; phylum Actinomycetota; class Actinomycetes; order Kitasatosporales; family Streptomycetaceae; genus Streptomyces; species Streptomyces sp. NPDC007189. Next base: position 74,017 of record NZ_JBEYEY010000023.1, on the reverse strand, counting down.
GGGAGCCGGAGATGGTGCGGATCGCCGCGCTGACGGCGGCCGTGCTGCGCGGCGAGACCGAGCCGGCCGCGGCGCGGGAGGAGGTGCGCGGACTCACAGCCGCTTTTCCGCCGTATCCGGCCTGAACGGGGGTAGGCGATGTCCCGTACACCCCGGTGTGCGACGTGGTCCACAGCCACTCGTGCAACCATCGTGGCTACCCGGAAGTCCCCATCCTTATACGACCGTCGCTAGGGTGTGGGGCTGTGATGGCCAGCGAGACCTGTGGGGAAGCCCGTGCGTGAATACCTGCTGACGCTCTGCATCACGGCCGCGGTGACGTACCTGCTGACCGGGCCGGTACGCAAGTTCGCGATCGTGGCCGGGGCGATGCCGGAGATCCGGGCCCGTGACGTGCACCGGGAACCCACTCCGCGGCTCGGCGGTATCGCCATGTTCTTCGGCCTGTGCGCGGGCCTGCTGGTCGCGGACCACCTGACCAACCTCAACGAGGTCTTCGCGAAGTCGAACGAGCCGCGCGCCCTGCTCTCCGGCGCGGCCCTGATCTGGCTGATCGGCGTCCTGGACGACAAGTTCGAGATCGACGCGCTGATCAAGCTGGGCGGCCAGATGATCGCCGCGGGCGTCATGGTCGTGCAGGGTCTGACGATCCTGTGGCTGCCCATCCCCGGCGTCGGCAACGTGGCGCTCACCCAGTGGCAGGGCACGCTGCTGACCGTGGCGCTCGTCGTCATCACGATCAACGCGGTGAACTTCGTCGACGGCCTGGACGGCCTCGCGGCGGGCATGGTGTGCATCGCGGCCGCCGCCTTCTTCCTGTACGCCTACCGGATCTGGTACTCGTACGGCATCGAGGCCGCCGCTCCCGGCACCCTGTTCGCGGCCATCCTGATGGGCATGTGCCTGGGCTTCCTGCCGCACAACATGCATCCCGCGCGGATCTTCATGGGCGACTCCGGCTCGATGCTGATCGGCCTGGTGCTGGCGGCGGGTGCGATCTCGATCACCGGTCAGCTCGACCCGGACGCGCTGAACCTGTACGTGGGTTCCGAGAAGGCCGCGGTGCACGCGACGGTCCCGGTCTACATCCCGCTGCTGCTGCCGCTGACGATCATCGCCGTACCCGCCGCCGACCTGGTCCTCGCCATCGTCCGGCGCACCTGGCGCGGCCAGTCGCCGTTCGCCGCAGACCGCGGGCATCTGCACCACCGGCTGCTGGAGATCGGCCACTCGCACAGCCGGGCCGTGCTGATCATGTACTTCTGGTCGGCGCTGATCGCCTTCGGCGCGCTGGCATACTCGGTCAACTCCGCCTCGATGTGGATCGTGCTCGGCGTGGTCTTCCTCAGCGCGGTCGGTCTGATCCTGCTGCTGCTTCCGCGCTTCACGCCGCGGGTGCCGGTGTGGGCCCAGCGGTTCGTGCCGCCGCGCTACCGGCCGCGGCGCCGGGCGGCCGAGACGGCTGTGGCGATGGAGTCCGCCGAGCACCACGAGACGCAGGAGACCGCTCGGCGGGCTCCGGTCACGGCCGGGGTCTCGGGCGTCAACGGAGCGACGGCGCTGGGCGCCCGTTCGCGTTTCCTTGACCGTGACTGAGACGCCCAAGGTAAGAATCTGACTAGAGCATTGCCAACTCGTGGGGGAACAAAGCCCCCATTACCAGACAAGTGGGCCGGGTTCCTGCACAGACGCGCACTGTCACTCTCATGTGTGAGAGTAAGCACACGTCACGGGTAAAGACCTCATCAAATAGTTTGTGATACGGTTCACGAGAACCCCGGAGAGAACCGAAGGACCGTAGTGCGACGGCCCGCCCGTATGAGGTCTCGACCACTCAGCCCGGGACTACGCTCGTCCATGACGACACCCTGCCCCCTGTGAAAGCGGAGTTGCCGCCATGCCGTCCAATGACGTCCGGAACCTTGCGCAGATCGCTGTGCCCGCAGCGGCTGCCGGCGTGATCGCCGTCGCCGTGAGCGCCGCGGTCGCGGGGGGCAAGGGCGCGGTCGGCGCGGTCGTCGGCACGCTGCTGGCGATTCTGTTCATGGGAATCGGCCTGTACGTGCTCCAGTGGACGGCAAAAACGCTCCCGCAGCTGTTCCAGATGATGGGCCTGATGCTCTATGTGGCGCAGCTGCTGCTTCTCCTGATCTTCGTCGCTGTTTTCAAGGACACCTCTCTCTTCAACCCGAAGACGTTCGCTGTGTCGCTCGTCGTCGCGACCGTCGTGTGGATGGCCGCGCAGGCTCGCGCGCATATGAAGGCCAAGATCTTCTACGTCGACCCGGACTCCCAGAAGAGCGAGAAGCCCGAGAAGACAGGGCCGTCGTCGTGAGGAGTAGGGGCGGGATAAAGGCTTGTGAGATCTCCTGCTATCGTCCGGTGCCAACTGCGGCATCGCGGGCGCGGGCATCTGAGCTGACGCCTGCTCAATCGCGAGGCTCGATGCCCCCCAGCCGCCCCCACATCCGTAACACCAGTCCGGTGCCGATCCGCGGCCGTGCGCCGCGCCGACACAACGAGGTTGCCGTACCCATGCGTCATGCCGAAGGAGCCCGCGGTGAGTGCTGACCAGACCCAGCTCGCCTTTGACTGGAGTTGTCGGATCATGTCCGACAACGGGTGCGGCTTCCCGGCCCCGGGCCTGCAGTCCTTCCTGTTCAAGCCGCTCTTCACGGCCGGCGGGTTCGAGTTCAACAAGGTGATGCTGCTCGCGCTCGTCACCACCGTTCTCATCATCGCCTTCTTCTGGGCCGCCTTCGGCAAGGCCAGGGTCGTCCCGGGCAAGCTGCAGATGGTCGGCGAGGCCGGCTACGACTTCGTACGCCGCGGCATCGTGTACGAGACCCTCGGCAAGCGCGAGGGCGAGAAGTACGTCCCGCTCATGGTCTCGCTGTTCTTCTTCATCTGGATCATGAACGTCTGGTCCGTGATCCCGCTGGCGCAGTTCCCGGTGTCCTCGGTCATCGCCTTCCCGATGGTGCTGGCCGTGATCGTCTACGTCACGTGGATCGCGCTCACTTTCAAGAAGCACGGATTCGTCGGCTTCTTCAAGAACGTCACGGGCTACGACAAGTCGCTCGGCGCCGTGCTGCCCCTCGTCATGGTCATCGAGTTCTTCTCGAACCTGCTGGTCCGCCCGTTCACGCACGCGGTGCGACTCTTCGCCAACATGTTCGCCGGTCACCTGATGCTGGTCATGTTCACCGTGGCCTCCTGGTACCTGCTGAACAGCTGGCTGGTCGTGGGCGCCGGCGTCTCCTTCGTGATGACGATGGCCATGATCTGCTTCGAGCTTTTCGTGCAGGCCGTCCAGGCGTACGTCTTCGTGCTGCTGGCCTGCTCCTACATTCAGGGCGCTCTCGCCGAGCACCACTGAGCCACACCCCCCAACCCCCGGTCGTCCGGTGGCCAACCCCCACCGGTCCGTAAAAGAGAAGGAAGAAACGGCATGTCCGCTGCCATCGACCTCGCCGCCGGCGTCTCCGGTTCCCTCGGTTCCATCGGCTACGGCCTCGCGGCCATCGGCCCCGGCATCGGCGTCGGCATCATCTTCGGTAACGGCACCCAGGCCCTCGCCCGCCAGCCCGAGGCGGCCGGTCTGATCCGTGCCAACCAGATCCTCGGCTTCGCCTTCTGTGAGGCGCTCGCCCTCATCGGCATCGTTATGCCGTTCGTGTTCGGTCGGTAATCAGCCACCCACCGACACGTTTCGACGAAAGGCACTGATGTGATCGCCAACCTGGCACAGCTGGCGGCCGAGGAGACGAAGCAGAACCCGCTCGTCCCCGCTGGTCCCGAGCTGCTCGTCGGCACCATCGCCTTCGCCATCGTGTTCTTCTTCTTCTGGAAGAAGCTGCTTCCGAACATCAACAAGGTTCTGGAGGAGCGCCGCGCGGCGATCGAAGGCGGTATCGAAGAGGCCGACGCCATGAAGGTCGAGGCCCAGAGCGTCCTTGAGCAGTACAAGGCCCAGCTCGCCGAGGCCCGGCACGAGGCCGCGCGCCTGCGCCAGGAGGCGCAGGAGCAGGGTGCCGCGCTCATCGCCGAGATGCGGGCCGAGGGCCAGCGGCAGCGTGAGGAGATCATCGCCGCCGGCCACGCCCAGATCGAGGCCGACCGCAAGGTCGCCGCTGCCACGCTCCGGCAGGACGTCGGCCGGCTCGCCACCGAACTGGCCGGCAAGCTCGTCGGCGAGTCCCTCGAGGACCACGCCCGCCAGAGCCGTGTGATCGACCGCTTCCTCGACGAGCTCGAGGAGAAGGCCGAGGCCACGCGATGAACGGAGCGAGCCGCGAGGCCCTGGCAGCCGCACGTGAGCGTCTCGACGCGCTGACGGACTCCACGTCCGTCGACGCCACCGCGCTCGCCGACGAGCTGGCGGCCGTCACCGCGCTGCTCGACCGCGAGGCCGGGCTGCGCCGGGCCCTCACCGACCCGGCGAAGTCCGCGGAGGCCAAGGCCGGCCTCGTCCAGCGTCTGTTCGGCAGCCAGGTCAGCGGGCCCGCCGCCGACCTGGTCGCCGGGATGGTGCGTTCCCGCTGGTCGCAGCCGCGCGACCTGGTGGACGCGCTGGAGCAGCTGGCGGACGTCGCCGACCTCACGGCCGCGGAGAAGCGGGGCAACCTCGACGAGGTGGAGGACGAGCTGTTCCGGTTCGGCCGGATCGTCTCCTCCAGCACCGACCTGCGCGCCGCGCTGACCGACCGTGCCGCCGCCGGCGAGGCCAAGACCGAGCTGCTGCACCGGCTGCTCGGCGGACGGGCCAAGCCGATCACCGAGCGTCTGGTGACGCGCCTTGTGACCGCGCCGCGGGGACGTAGCCTGGAAGCGGGACTGGAGTCCCTGTCCAAGCTGGCTGCCGAGCGCCGGGACCGCGTGGTCGCGGTCGTCACCTCGGCGGTGCCGCTGAGCGACGGCCAGAAGCAGCGCCTCGGCGCCGCCCTCGCCAAGCTCTACGGCCGTCGGATGCACCTCAACCTGGACGTGGACCCCGAGGTGATCGGCGGTATCCGGGTGCAGGTCGGTGACGAGGTCATCAACGGCTCCCTCGCGGACCGGCTGGACGACGCCGCCCGTCGCATGGCGAGTTAGCAACTCAAGAGTCAGTACTTACTTACGGCCCTGGTTGGGCCGTGCAGAGGATTCACCTCCTATTGGGGGGTGTGCCCATACCCCCCAAGTGAAACTTCGGGCCCAACAAGGAGAGCAGGGAACCCAGATGGCGGAGCTCACGATCCGGCCGGAGGAGATCCGGGACGCACTGGAGACCTTCGTCCAGTCGTACAAGCCGGACGCGGCCTCGCGCGAGGAGGTCGGTACGGTCACCGTCGCCGGCGACGGTATCGCCAAGATCGAGGGTCTGCCCTCGGCCATGGCGAACGAGCTGCTGAAGTTCGAGGATGGCTCCCTCGGTCTCGCGCTGAACCTGGAAGAGCGCGAGATCGGTGCGGTCGTCCTGGGCGAGTTCAGTGGCATCGAGGAGGGTCAGCCGGTCACGCGCACCGGTGAGGTCCTCTCCGTCGCGGTCGGCGAGGGCTACCTCGGCCGCGTCGTCGACCCGCTCGGCAACCCGATCGACGGCCTCGGCGAGATCGAGACCGACAGCCGGCGCGCGCTGGAACTGCAGGCCCCCACGGTCATGCAGCGCAAGTCGGTGCACGAGCCGATGGAGACCGGCTACAAGGCCGTCGACGCGATGACCCCGATCGGCCGCGGTCAGCGTCAGCTGATCATCGGTGACCGCCAGACCGGCAAGACCGCCCTGGCCGTCGACACGATCATCAACCAGCGCGACAACTGGCGCTCGGGCGACCCGAAGAAGCAGGTCCGCTGCATCTACGTCGCCATCGGCCAGAAGGGCTCCACCATCGCCGGCGTGCGCCGCGCGCTGGAGGAGAACGGCGCCCTGGAGTACACGACCATCGTCGCCGCCCCGGCGTCCGACCCGGCCGGCTTCAAGTACCTGGCGCCGTACACCGGTTCGGCCATCGGCCAGCACTGGATGTACCAGGGCAAGCACGTCCTGATCATCTTCGACGACCTGTCGAAGCAGGCCGACGCCTACCGCGCCGTGTCCCTGCTGCTGCGCCGCCCGCCGGGCCGTGAGGCCTACCCGGGTGACGTCTTCTACCTGCACTCCCGGCTGCTGGAGCGCTGCGCCAAGCTCTCCGACGACATGGGCGCCGGTTCGATGACCGGTCTGCCGATCGTCGAGACGAAGGCCAACGACGTCTCGGCGTTCATCCCGACCAACGTCATCTCCATCACCGACGGCCAGTGCTTCCTGGAGTCGGACCTGTTCAACGCCGGTCAGCGTCCCGCGCTGAACGTCGGTATCTCCGTCTCCCGAGTCGGCGGTTCCGCCCAGCACAAGGCGATGAAGCAGGTCTCCGGCCGTCTGCGTGTCGACCTGGCCCAGTTCCGTGAGCTGGAGGCCTTCGCGGCCTTCGGTTCCGACCTGGACGCCGCGTCGAAGGCGCAGCTGGAGCGCGGTCAGCGCATGGTCGAGCTGCTGAAGCAGGAGCAGTACCAGCCGATGTCCACCGAGGACCAGGTCGTCTCCGTGTGGGCCGGCACCACCGGCAAGATGGACGACGTCCCGGTCGTCGACATCCGCCGCTTCGAGAAGGAGCTGCTGGAGTTCCTGCACCGCAAGCACCAGCCGCTCATGACCTCCATCAGGGAGGGCGGCAAGATGTCGGACGACACGCTCACGGCCGTCGCCGACGCGATCGCGGAGTTCAAGAAGCAGTTCGAGACGAGCGACGGCAAGCTGCTCGGCGAGGACGTTCCTGCCGCTGCCGCCAAGTGACGTAAGGAAGGGACCTGACTCATGGGAGCCCAGCTCCGGGTCTACAAGCGTCGCATCCGATCCGTCAGCGCGACCAAGAAGATCACCAAGGCGATGGAGATGATCGCCGCCTCGCGCGTCGTCAAGGCGCAGCGCAAGGTGGCGGCCTCCACGCCGTACGCGAACGAGCTGACGCGTGCGGTCACGGCGGTCGGCACCGGCTCGAACACCAAGCACCCGCTCACCACGGAGGCGGAGAACCCGACCCGTGCCGCGGTCCTGCTCCTCACGAGCGATCGCGGTCTGGCCGGCGCCTTCAACTCCAACGCCATCAAGACGGCGGAGCAGCTGACCGAGCGCCTGGAGCGCGACGGCAAGCAGGTCGACACGTACATCGTCGGCCGGCGCGGTGTCGCCCACTACAACTTCCGTGAGCGCAAGATCGCGGAGTCGTGGACGGGCTTCACCGACGAGCCGACGTACGCGGACGCCAAGAAGGTCGCGGCGCCCCTGATCGAGGCCATCGAGAAGGAGACGGCGGACGGCGGCGTGGACGAACTCCACATCGTCTTCACCGAGTTCGTCTCGATGATGACGCAGACGGCGCTGGACGCCCGGTTGCTGCCGCTGCGCCTCGAGGAGGTCGCGGAGGAGGCCCGCCCCCAGGGCGAGATCCTCCCGCTGTACGACTTCGAGCCGTCGGCGGAGGACGTCCTCGACGCCCTGCTGCCGCGCTACGTGGAGAGCCGTATCTACAACGCGCTGCTCCAGTCGGCCGCTTCGAAGCACGCCGCCACGCGGCGCGCGATGAAGTCGGCCACGGACAACGCCGGAGAGCTGATCGAGACGCTCACCCGGCTTGCCAACCAGGCCCGCCAGGCCGAAATCACCCAGGAAATCAGCGAGATCGTCGGTGGCGCCAGTGCCCTGGCCGACGCGACCGCGGGGAGTGACCGATAAATGACCACCACTGTTGAGACCGCGACGGCTACGGGCCGCGTCGCCCGGGTCATCGGCCCGGTCGTCGACGTGGAGTTCCCCGTCGACGCGATGCCGGACATCTACCAGGCCCTGCACGTCGAGGTCGCCGACCCGGCGAACCAGGGCGAGAAGAAGACGCTGACCCTGGAGGTCGCCCAGCACCTGGGTGACGGCCTGGTCCGCGCGATCTCCATGCAGCCGACCGACGGTCTGGTCCGCCAGGCCCCGGTCGTCGACACCGGCGCGCCGATCACCGTGCCGGTCGGCGACTTCACCAAGGGCAAGGTGTTCAACACCCTCGGTGAGGTGCTGAACGTCGACGAGACCTACGACGGCGAGCGCTGGCCGATCCACCGCAAGGCCCCGAACTTCGACGAGCTCGAGTCGAAGACCGAGATGTTCGAGACGGGCGTCAAGGTCATCGACCTGCTCACCCCGTACGTCAAGGGCGGCAAGATCGGTCTGTTCGGCGGCGCCGGCGTCGGCAAGACGGTGCTCATCCAGGAGATGATCTACCGTGTCGCCAACAACCACGACGGTGTCTCCGTGTTCGCCGGTGTCGGCGAGCGCACCCGTGAGGGCAACGACCTGATCGAGGAGATGTCCGACTCGGGCGTCATCGACAAGACCGCGCTGGTCTTCGGCCAGATGGACGAGCCCCCGGGCACCCGTCTGCGCGTCGCGCTGGCCGGCCTGACCATGGCCGAGTACTTCCGCGACGTCCAGAAGCAGGACGTGCTGTTCTTCATCGACAACATCTTCCGCTTCACGCAGGCCGGTTCCGAGGTCTCCACCCTGCTCGGCCGTATGCCGTCCGCGGTGGGCTACCAGCCGAACCTGGCCGACGAGATGGGCCTCCTGCAGGAGCGCATCACCTCGACCCGCGGTCACTCGATCACCTCGATGCAGGCGATCTACGTCCCCGCCGACGACCTGACCGACCCGGCCCCGGCCACCACCTTCGCCCACCTCGACGCGACGACGGTGCTGTCCCGTCCGATCTCGGAGAAGGGCATCTACCCGGCCGTGGACCCGCTGGACTCCACGTCCCGGATCCTGGACCCGCGTTACATCGCGAAGGACCACTACGACTGCGCGATGCGCGTCAAGGGGATCCTGCAGAAGTACAAGGACCTCCAGGACATCATCGCGATCCTCGGTATCGACGAGCTGGGCGAGGAGGACAAGCTCGTCGTCCACCGTGCCCGTCGCGTGGAGCGCTTCCTGTCCCAGAACACCCACGTCGCCAAGCAGTTCACCGGCGTGGACGGTTCGGACGTGCCGCTGGACGAGTCGATCGCCGCGTTCAACGCGATCTGCGACGGTGAGTACGACCACTTCCCGGAGCAGGCGTTCTTCATGTGCGGTGGTCTCGAGGACCTGAAGAAGAACGCGAAGGAGCTGGGCGTCTCCTGAGCCTCGGCTCCGAGCCTCGTGCTCGTGTGAGGGGGCGGGTCCGTCCCGCCCCCTCCGTCACGCCCACTAGAATTGACCCCAACACCCGGCACCCCCGCCGGGTGGTGACCCGAGGAGCCACCCTTGGCTGCTGAGCTGCACGTCGAGCTGGTCGCCGCCGACCGCCAGGTCTGGTCCGGCGAGGCCACCCTGGTCGTCGCGCGCACCACGTCCGGCGACATCGGCGTCATGCCCGGTCACCAGCCGCTGCTCGGTGTGCTGGAGTCGGGCCCGGTGACCATCCGTACGAGTGAAGGTGGAACGGTCGTCGCCGCGGTGCACGGCGGTTTCATCTCGTTCGCGGACAACAAGCTGTCCCTGCTGGCCGAGATCGCCGAGCTGTCGGACGAGATCGATGTCCAGCGCACGGAGCGGGAGCTGGAGCGCGCGAAGGCGGAGGGCGACGCCGCCGCCGAGCGCCGCGCGGATGTCCGCCTGCGTGCGGCGGCGGCGAGCTGAGCCCACGCTCGTCCGCCGTATGACGTCACTCAGCCGCGGCCGGCCCGGAGCAATCCGGTGCCGGCCGCGGCTGAGGCAGATGTGGGTGTTTTTTCCGTTTCATTACTCAAGCACAGAAGCAGTTCCCCTACCGAGGAGACGAGGAGGTCGGTGCCGATGGTCCTCGCTCTGACTGTGTGCGGGATCGTGGTCGCGCTCGTGGTGGTGGGGCTGTTCCTGTTCGGGCTGCGGCGCAGGCTGATCCAGCGCTCCGGCGGGACCTTCGACTGTTCCCTGCGCTGGGACGTGGCCGAGAAACCGGACGCGGGCGGCAAGGGCTGGTCCTACGGCGTCGCCCGCTACAACGGCGACCGCATCGAGTGGTACCGCGTCTTCTCCTACGCCTTCCGTCCGCGCCGCACCCTGGAGCGCGCGCAGATCGAGGTGGCCGGCCGCCGGCTGCCCGAGGGCGAGGAGGAACTGGCGCTGCTCTCCGACGCGGTGGTCCTCGCCTGTACCCATCGGGGCACGCGCCTCGAACTCGCCATGAGCGAAGACGCGCTGACCGGATTCCTCGCGTGGCTGGAAGCAGCCCCGCCCGGTCAGCGCGTCAACGTTGCTTAGCGCACTTACAGATTGCTGCTGATGGCGTTCACCAGCTCGCCGTCGCTGGTGTCGCCGCTGAACTCCCAGAAGAAGGCTCCGCCGAGCCCCTGGGACTTGGCCCAGCTCATCTTCCCGGCGATGGTCGACGGGGTGTCGTACGACCACCAGTTGCTGCCGCAGTGGGCGTACGCCGTGCCCGCGACGGTGCCGGTGACCGGGCAGGACGACTTGAGCACCTTGTAGTCCTCGATGCCCTGCTCGTAGGTGCCGGCCGCCGGTCCCGTGGCCGTGCCGCCCGGGGCGTCCTGGGTGACGCCGGTCCAGCCGCGGCCGTAGAAGCCGATGCCGATGAGCAGCTTGCTCGCGGGGACGCCGACGGACTTGTACTTGGCGATCGCGTCGGCCGTGTCGAAGCCGGCCTTCGGGATGCCGGAGTACGAGGTGAGCGGGGAGTGCGGGGCGGTCGGGCCCTGGGCGTCCCAGGCGCCGAAGAAGTCGTACGACATCACGTTGTACCAGTCGACGTACTGGGAGGCACCGGCGTAGTCCGCGGCCTCGATCTTGCCGCCGGAGGAGCCGTCGGCGGTGACCGCCGCGGTGACCAGGGCCTTGGAGCCGAACTTGGCGCGCAGCGCGGCCATCACGTTCTTGAAGGCCGCCGCCCCGCTGGTGTCGCAGGACAGGCCGCAGGCGTTGGGGTACTCCCAGTCGATGTCGATGCCGTCGAAGACGTCGGCCCAGCGGGGGTCCTCGACCAGCTTGTAGCAGGAGTCGGCGAACGCGGCCGGATTGGCCGCGGCCTGGGCGAAGCCGCCGGACCAGGTCCAGCCGCCGAAGGACCACAGCACCTTGAGGTTCGGGTACTTGGCCTTCAGCTCGCGCAGCTGGTTGAAGTTGCCGCGCAGCGGCTGGTCCCAGGTGTCGGCGACACCGCTCACCGACTGGTCGGCGGTGAAGGCCTTGTCGTAGTCGGCGTAGGAGTCGCCGATGGCGCACTGGCCGTTGGTCACATTGCCGAAGGCGTAGTTGATGTGCGTGATCTTCGCCGCCGAGCCGGACGTCACCAGGTTCTTGACGTTGTAGTTGCGGCCGTAGATGCCCCACTCGGTGAAGTAGCCGAGCTTGACCTTGTCGCCGGTGGCCGGGGGAGTGGTGGTGCCGCCGGTGGTGTGCACCTTGACCGCACCGCTGACCGGGCCGGTCTGGCCGGCGGTGTCGCGGGCCTGCACGGTGTAGGAGTAGTCGGTGCCGGCGGTCAGGGCGCTGTCCGCGTACGAGGTGGTCGTCACGGTGCCGACGACCTTGCCGTCGCGCAGGACGTCGTAGTTCTTCACGCCCTTGTCGTCGGTGGCCGCGCCCCAGGAGAGCTTCACCGAGGTGTCGGTGACGCCGGAGGCGGTCGGGGTGCCGGGCGCGGAGGGCGGGGCGTCACCGGGGGCCGTCGTGCCGTCGCAACTGTCGCCGTTGAGCTTGCAGTTGCTCGGCGAGCCTGATCCGGAGCCGTTGAAGCCGAAGGAGACGGAGGCGCCGGGGGCGATGGTGCCGTTGTAGGACTTGTTCTTGGCGGTCCAGTGGGTGCCGGAGCTGGTGACGTCCGCGTCCCAGGCGGAGGTGACGGACGTCCCCGTGGGGAAGTCCCACTCGACGGTCCAGGAACTGATGCTGCTGGTACCGGTGTTCTTGATGGTCCACTGACCGCCGAAACCGGTTCCCCAGTCGCTGGACTTGGTGTAGGTGGCCGTGGCGTTGGTCGCGGCCTGGGCGGGGCTCGCGAGACCGACGAGGCCGGCCAGGGGGAGCAACAGGGTCGCGAACCCTGCCGCGGCTCTGTGTCTGAAGCGCATGCTGCGCCTCCTCGCTAGGGGGAGTTGAGGATGTCGTGAGCATGACTGAGCCTTCACGCCCACGGTGCTGCGAGAGTAGAAAGGTCTGGACCACGGGTCAATAGGTCTGGACCAGTTGGCTGTAGGGCTCCCTTGATCCGCAACTCCCGTGTCCATGCGGCTGCTTGCCACCCGCGTACCGGATCGCCCACCTGGGCTGCCCCGCGCCCGGCGGAGGGTCGTACGCTGACCCGGCGACGAGGAGGGGCGCATGACGGACACGGCGGGCCAGGGAGCGGTGCTGGTCGTCGACGACGACGCGGCGATCCGGCGCTCGCTGGAGCGCGGCCTGAGGCTGAGCGGGTTCGCGGTGCGGACCGCCGCCGACGGGCCGCAGGCGCTGGCCGAGATCCGGGACGTGCCGCCCGACGTCCTGGTGCTCGACGTGTCGATGCCCGGCATGAGCGGCATCGAGGTGTGCACCCGGCTGCGCGACGAGGGCCGGGACCTGCCGGTGCTGATGCTCTCGGCGCTGGACGAGACCGCCGACCGGATCGCCGGGCTCCAGGCGGGCGGCGACGACTACCTGGTCAAGCCCTTCGCCCTGCAGGAACTGGTGCTCCGGCTGCGCGCCCTGCTGCGCCGCCGCCCGCCCGCCGGCCGGGAGCAGCTCAGGGTGGCGGACCTGGTCGTCGACCCGGCCGCCCGCACCGCCGAGCGGGACGGCAGGTCGCTGGACCTCACCCGGCGCGAGTTCGAGCTGCTGGAGGTGCTCGCCCGCAACGCCGGCCTCGTCCTCACCCGCGACCAGCTCCTGGAACGGGTGTGGGGCTACGACTTCGACGTGCGCACCGACGCCGTCGACACCTTCGTCAGCTATCTGCGGCGCAAACTGGAGGCCGAGGGGCGGCCCCGGCTGATCCACACCGTGCGCGGCGTCGGCTTCGTGCTGAGGGAACGGCCATGAGGCTCTCCACCCGGATCGCCCTCGCCGTCGGCTGCACCGTCCCGCTGCTCGTCCTCGCCGCCGGCTGGCTGCTGCTGAGCCTCGTCGCCCGGGATCTGCACCGGGCCGAGGACGGGCACCTCCAGCAGCGCGCCGTGGCGCTGGGCCCCGAGGCCCGCGCACTGCTGCGGGCCTCGGCGAACGGCCGCCCCAAGGCCGCCGACACCCGCGAGCGGCGGCTGTTCAGCTCGGCCCTCGACGTCGGCGTACGGCTCGTCGGACCGGACACCGACTTCAGGGGCGGCCCCCAGCCGGACCCGTCCGTGACCCTGCCCGACCGGTCCGCCGGGTTCGTCACCGTCCGCTCCGGCGGGCGCAGTTGGCGGGCCCTCGTCCGGTCCGTCCGCACCCCCGCCGCCTCCGGCACCCTGTGGCTGTTCGCGCCCGACACCGCCGACCGCGCGCAGGTCCGGCTCGTGCGCAACCGCGTGATCCTCACCGCCGTGCTCGCCGCGCCCCTGTCCGGACTGCTCGCCTGGGGCCTGGCCGCCGGGGCGAGCGCGCCCCTGGCCCGCCTCACCCGCCGCACCGCCGGACTCGACCCGCGCACCAGCACCGCCCGGCTGCCGGAAGAACGCACCGGCGTACGGGAGGTCGACGAACTCGCCGCGACCCTCAGGACCGTCCTCGCCCGCTACGACGAACAGGCCGCCCGCACCGGCCAGGCCCTGGACACCGCCCGCTCCTTCTCCTCCGCCGCCGCGCACGAACTGCGCACCCCGCTGATGAGCATGGGCACCAACCTCGACATCCTCACCGACCACCCCGATCTGCCGGACGCGGAGCGCGCCGAGGTGCTGGCCGACCTGCACCGCGAACACGCCCGCCTGCTCGGCCTGTTGGTGATGCTGCGGGACCTGGGGCGGGCGGATCTGGTGGAGGCCGACGCGTTGCGGCCCGTCGACCTCGCCGACCTCGCCGACGCGGCCGTCGCCGAGGCCCGCCGCCGCGCCCCGGACGCGGACATCACCCTCCAGGCGGCCCCCGGACTCACCATGCACGGCTGGGAGCCGGGCCTCAGGCTGCTGCTGGACAACCTGCTCGGCAACGCCCTCGCCCACGGCCGCGACGCACAGGGCCGGGCACGGGTGCGGGTCGGCGTGACCGGCGCCGCAGGCGGGCTCCTCGTCACGGTCGACGACCAGGGCCCCGGCGTGCCGCCCGACGCCCGCGCCCGGATCTTCGAACGGTTCCAGCGAGGCCCGGACAGCGCGGGCTCCGGGCTCGGCCTCACCCTCGTCGCCCAGCAGGCGGCCCTGCACCGGGGGAGCGTCACCGTCACGGACGGCCCCGAAGGGACCGGCGCCCGCTTCGAGGTACGGCTGCCCGCGGACGGCGGCGGCCTGCCCGCGGACGGCGGGGGACTGCCGGGCCGACGGGACTGGCTGATCGGCACAGCCGGGGCAGACCGGGACTGGCTGATCGGCACAGCCGGGGCAAACCGGTCACAGAGTTTCCCCAAAGACCGTCCCTAGCCTCCGTCCCGTACGGACGGCGACCCGCCCGTCCGGAAAGCGGCCGGACCGGCGACCGGACCGGTCCGGGAGGGAAACGGAGAGAAGGATGAACGCACGACGACGTACGCGCACGCTGCTCGCGGGCGGCGCGATGGCGGCCGTACTGGCGGTGGCGGGCACCGCCGGGGTCGCGTCGGCCGACAGCACGCCGAAGCCGGCCCCGACCGGCGACGGGGCGCAGAAGCTGTGCAAGCGGGTGCCCAAGATCGACCGGCGGATCGCGCGCGCCCTGAAGCGGCTGGACGCCGGGCCCGGCACCCGTGGCTCCATCGCCCGGCTGCAGCAGCGGGTGGACAACGCCGAGAAGGCGGGCCACACCGCGGTCGCCACCTTCCTCAAGGACCGGCTGGAGTTCCGCAAGTCGCTGGTGACCAACCTGAAGCAGCGCCAGAAGGACCTGGGCGACGTGCGCACCTGGTGCCAGGCCGACGGCGGCGGGAAGGCGGCGAGCTGATGCGGGCGCGGCGGGCGGCGGCCGCCCTGCCGGCGGTGGCCCTGCTGGCGGCGCTCACCGCGGGCTGCGCCCACCACGACGCGGCGGCTCCGAAGACACGGCCGGCGTCCGGCACGCCCTCCGGCTATGCGGAGATGCAGAAGAAGGTGGACGCGGCCGAGTCGGCGGCCGCCGCGGCCGACCGGGACGCCGCGAGCAACACCGACCGCTGACCCGGGCGGGCCCCGGTGGGGGAGGGCTCAGCGCCCCCACCGGGGACCCACGGCACCGCAAGGCCGCTTCAGCCGCGTTCCCCGCCCGGCACCCACAGCACGTCCCCGGTCTTCTTGTTCGCCACGCGGGCCAGGATGAACAGCAGGTCGGACAGCCGGTTGAGATAGGTCGCCGTGAGCGGGTTCATCGTGTCGCCGTGCGCCTCCAGGGCCGCCCAGGTGGAGCGCTCGGCGCGGCGTACGACCGTGCAGGCCTGGTGCAGCAGGGCCGCGCCCGGGGCGCCGCCGGGCAGGATGAAGGAGCGGAGCTTGTCCAGCTGCTCGTTGAAGCGGTCGCAGTCCGCCTCCAGCCGGTCGATGTAGAACTGCTCCACCCGGAGCGGCGGGAACTGCGGGTTCTCCACCACCGGCGTCGACAGGTCCGCGCCCACGTCGAACAGGTCGTTCTGGACGCGCGTGAGCACCTTCACGATCTCCGCGTCCAGGCCGCCCAGCGCGATCGCGGCGCCGATCACCGCGTTGGCCTCGTTGGCGTCGGCGTAGGCGGAGATCCGCAGGTCGGTCTTGGCGACCCGGCTCATGTCGCCGAGCGCCGTGGTGCCCTTGTCGCCGGTCCTGGTGTAGATGCGCGTCAGATTGACCATGCGACCAGCGTAGTTACGCCCCGGCCGTCCGGAACACCCGTGTGCCCACCGTCACCGTCAGCGCGGCGAAGGCGACGGCGACGAGGACGCCGTAGAGCATGTGCGCGCTCGTGTACTGCCCGACGTACGCGTCGCGCACCGCGTCCACCAGATAGCGGAACGGGACGAAGTGCGAGAGCACGTCCAGCCAGGCGGGCGCCAGGGTCATCGGGAGCATCAGCCCGGACAGCAGCATCGACGGCATGGACACCATGTTGATCAGCGGGCCGAACTCCTGCGGGGTGCGGACCTTCATACCGAGCGCGTACGACAGCGAGGCCAGCGACAGCGTGAGCAGGGCGACGAAGCCGAAGCCGATCAGGACGCCGGCGAGCGGCGCACGCAGGCCCATCAGCAGCGCGGCCAGCACCAGCAGCACCGACTGGAAGACGAGGACCGTGGCGTCGCGCAGCACCCGGCCGAGCAGCAGCGCGAGCCGGCTGACCGGGGTGACCCGCATCCGCTCCACCACCCCCTGCCCCTTCTCCACGATGACCGCGAACCCGGCGAACAGGGCGCCGAACAGGCCGAGTTGGAGCAGCAGGCCGGGCACGAGCACCTGCCAGGAGCTGCCCGCCCCGCCGAGCGGCAGACGCGTCAGCAGCGGACCGAAGAAGACCAGGTAGAGCAGCGGCGTGAGCACCCCGAAGAGCAGGGCGAACCGGGAGCGCAGCGACTGGCGCAGATAACGGCCGTAGACGAGGGCCGTGTCGTGCAGAAGCATCGGGGATTCCTAGACGGCTACGGGGACGGAGTCGGCCGGGACCGGCCCGCGTCCGGTGATGGCGAGGAAGGTGTCCTGGAGGGTGGCGTCGATCGAGCCGCCGTACGCGAGCTTGAGCGCGGTCGGCGTGCCCTCGGCGGCGACCGTGCCCCGGTCCACGACCACCAGGCGGTCGGCGAGGGCGTCGGCCTCGTCCAGGTAGTGGGTGGTCAGGAAGACGGTCGTGCCGTGCTCGTCGCGCAGCCGGCGGACCAGGTCCCACAGGTCGGCGCGGCTGCCCGGGTCGAGTCCGGTCGTCGGCTCGTCCAGGAACAGCACCTTCGGTCGGTGGGTGAGCGCCATCGCGATGTCCAGCCGGCGCCGCTGCCCGCCGGAGAGGGCACCGGCCTTCCGGTCGAGGAACCCGGTGAGGTCCAGCTCCCGCGCCAGCTCCCCGGCGCGCAGGGCGGCCTCCGTCTTCGACAGGCGGTACATCCGCCCCTGGGTGACCAGCTCCTCCCGCACGGTGATCTGCGGATCGACGCCGCCGGACTGGGCGACGTACCCGATCGCCGCGCGCACGCCCGCCGGGTCCGTCGCCAGGTCGTGCCCGGCGACGGTGGCCGCGCCGCCGGTCGGCTTCAGCAGGGTGGTGAGCATCCGCAGGGTGGTCGTCTTGCCGGCGCCGTTGGGCCCGAGGAAGCCGAGGATCTCCCCCTCCCGGACGGCGAGGTCGATACCGCGCACCGCCTCGACGGGGCCGGCCTTGCTCTGGAAGGTGCGGGCGAGTCCCGCCGCACTGATGACTGCTGCCATGCCCCCAGAAAAACAGAGCCATTGAAAAATTGCAACGACCCCAAATTTTCAGCGCCACCAGAACACGGTCCCCCGATCTACGATGACGCCATGGCAGAGGGGCTCAGGGAGCGGAAGAAGCGCGAGACCAGGCAGCGCATCTCGGACATCGCCACAGGGCTGTTCATCGAGCGCGGCTTCATGGCGGTGACCATGGCGGACGTGGCCGAGGCGGCGGACGTCTCCGTGAACACCGTCTACAACTACTTCCCCGCCAAGGAGGACCTCTTCTTCGACCGCTCCGCCGGCGTGGTCGACCGGCTCGCCCGCTGGGTGCGCGGCCGGGACCCGGGGGAGTCCGCCGCCCGCGCCGTACTGCGCGAAATGCGCGAGGAGGTCGAGGCCGTCTCCCCGCGGGTCGGCCTCATGGAGGGCTACGACCGCTTCATGCGGGTCATCCACGACGCCCCGCCGCTGCGCTCCCGGCTGTGGAGCCTCCAGCAGGAGATCCACGACGCCCTGGAGGCGGCCCTGCGCGAGGAGACCGGCGCCGCCGGCACCGACCCGCTGCCCGGCCTGATCGCCGGTCAGATCTGCTGGATCCACCAGACGGTCTTCACCACCATCGGCCGCCGCCTCCTCGCCGGCCGCAAACCGGCCGAAGTGTCCCGAGAGGTACTGGTCCTCCTGGACGACATCGAGGACCTCTTGAGCGAAAAGGTCCTGAACTATGCCGTACGGCGAGCTTCCTGAGCTTTTCGTACCGCCAATCGACGCCGGTTCGCGGGGAATTGACGCTTCCGCGGCCGGGGCGCACATCCCGTCGGATCCGCCGACGACAGGCCCGCCGGGCCCGTCGTATCGGACGTGACCGGTGTCTCACCCTCTGAGACCGTGACACGCGTTACTAACCGCTCACACAGCGGCGTCGGAGCGCTAGGGTCCGCCGGAGAAGCAGACTTGGAGCGCGTTCGAGGGAGTCGGAGTGGCACGGAAGCTCGCCGTCATCGGGGCCGGTCTCATGGGGTCCGGGATCGCTCAGGTCGCCGCGCAGGCGGGCTGGGACGTCGTCCTGCGCGACGTCACCGACGAGGCGCTGAAGCGCGGCACCGACGGCATCAAGGCCTCGTACGACAAGTTCGTGAGCAAGGGCAAGCTGGCCGCGGACGACGCCGAGGCCGCCCTCGCCCGCATCACGCCGACCACCGACCTGGACGCGGCGGCCGACGCCGACGTCGTGGTCGAGGCCGTCTTCGAGAAGCTCGAAGTGAAGCACGAGATCTTCCGGGCTCTCGACAAGCTCGTCCGCGAGGACACCGTGCTCGCCTCCAACACCTCCGCCATCCCGATCACCAAGATCGCGGCGGCCACCGAGCACCCCGAGCGGGTCGTCGGCGTCCACTTCTTCTCGCCGGTGCCGATGATGCAGCTCGTCGAGCTGGTCCGCGGCTACAAGACGAGCGACGAAACCCTCGCCACCGCGCGGGAGTTCGCCGAGTCCGTCGGCAAGACCTGCATCGTCGTCAACCGTGACGTGGCCGGCTTCGTCACCACCCGGCTCATCTCGGCCCTGGTCGTGGAGGCGACCAAGCTGTACGAGTCGGGCGTCGCCACCGCCGAGGACATCGACCTCGCCTGCAAGCTGGGCTTCGGGCACGCCATGGGCCCGCTCGCCACCGCCGACCTCACCGGCGTCGACATCCTGCTCCACGCCACCAGCAACATCTACACCGAGTCCCAGGACGAGAAGTTCGCCCCGCCGGAGCTGATGCGCCGGATGGTGGACGCCGGTGACATCGGCCGCAAGAGCGGGCAGGGCTTCTACAAGTACTGAGGCGTCCCGTCACCGACATTCACCCCGGGAACATCACTCCCCGGGGTGAATTCGGTATCGGTTCGCTTACAAGCAGCAACTGCACCACCACTGACACAGTCAGACGGTGCAACGTCACGCCAGTAGCCAACCGCACTCAACGGGGAGCGCGTATGCACATCAGGGGCGACCACGCCGAGCTGGTCGTCGGGGGCCGCCTCGACGTCCGCAGCGCGGCGGACGCCCGTACGGCCCTGCACTCGGCCGTCGACGGCGGCGTCGGCGACCTGGTGCTCGACCTGTCCGAACTGGACTCCTGGGACGCCACCGGACTCGGTGTGATCATGGGTGCCCATCGGCGGGCCGGCCGCTGCGGGCGCCGTCTGGTGCTGCGCGGTGTCCCGCCGCAGATGCAGCGCCTGCTGGTCGCCACCCGCCTGCACCGCATCCTCGCCATCGAGGGCGGCATCGGAGTGGAGTCGCTGCCCCGGGTGTGACCGGAGGGGCCGGAGGGGCCCGCAGGGCCGGCCGACCCGGTGTGACCGGAGAGCGGCAGGGACCCCGAGCGGCGCGCCGGGCGGGTGCGGCCGGCGGGGCGGGCGGCCACCTCGGGAGCCACGCGGCGCCGACTCGGGCCCGCGGGACGCGGCGCAACCGTGCGAGCGGGTGTGAAACGGGCGACGGGGGAGACCCGGGCGCAGCCGCCGAAGCGCACGTCGGGTGCAATCCTCACCGGACTGTGACGTCTCGGACCGCACGGCACCCCGCCCTGTCGGAGATACTGTGCGAAGGTTTAGGGTTCGGTCGCCCGCCGTCTCTCCACCCTCGATCGAGCGGGCCCGGACCAGAAGCGACAGCGCGGTGTGCGACAAGGCCGGGAGGGGCCGGACATCACGGGCACACGACGCTTTTGGGGGGCTTGAACCTATGGACCCGATCAACCCGGGACCCGAGGAGCACGGCCAGGCGCACAGCCGCCGCCCGCCCCGGGAATCCCTCACCTCCGACTTCGGCCAGAGCACGCCGTCGCTCGCCCGTACGGCGCACGTCGTCTCCGGCGACCTGCTGCTGACGGTGAACCCCGTCGACGGCAGCGAGATAGAACCCTGCCCGCCCGTCGAGCGCCCGGAGCGCCCCCGCAAGCGCACCGCCGCCGAGCGCGCCGAGACCGAGCGGGCCGCCCGGCCGCCCGTGCCGCCGGGCCCCGCCCAGCCGGCGCTCTCCCTGCTGGAGCGCCAGGACGAACGCGAGCGCCTGGTCCGGCTGCTGGCGCGCGGCCGCTCCGTCCGGCTCACCGGGCCCGGCGGCTCCGGCCGCACCGCCCTGCTGGACCTCGTCGGCGAGGACTGCGATGACCTCGCCCCCGACGGCGTGGTGCGCCTGAACGGCTCCCACCGCACCGCGCACGACCTCCTGTACGACCTCTTCCACGCCGTCTACGACAGCCCCCGCCACCGCCCGGAACCGGACGAGCTGCGCGCGCTCGTGAGGGAGATCGGCGCGGTCGTCGTCCTGGACGACATCGAGTTCGGCGGCGCCGCCCTCGACGAACTGCTCGACGCCACCCCCGAGTGCGCGTTCCTCATCGGCGCCACCCCCGACGTGCCCCCGCCCTCCCCCGAGTCGGAGGTCGAGGAGGTCTTCCTCAGCGGCCTCGACCGGGCCGGCGGCGAGGAGATCCTGGAGTGGACCGCGGGCCGCGCCCTCACCGAGGAGGAGGCCAACTGGGCCGGCGACCTGTGGTTCGAGTCCGAGGGCCTGCCGCTGCGGTTCGTCCAGGCCGGTGCGCTGCTCCGGCAGCGCGACCATCTGCGGGCCGGCGCCGGGGCGGTGGACGAGTACGGCGTCTTCGAGGACGCACGCCCCCCGGCCGAACTGCCCGCGGAGACGGCCGACGACGTCCCGCTGCCCTCCCTCGGCGAGGCCGCCGCGCCCGCCCCGCTGCTCGCCTCCCGGCTCAGCGCTTCCGCCCGCGCCACCCTGCGCTTCGCCGTCGCCCTCGGCGGCGAGGTGCCGCACCAGGCGCATCTGCCCGCGCTGATCGGCGACACCCACGCCGACGCCGCCCTCGGCGAGCTGGCCGCCTGCGGACTGGTCTCCGCGGTCGGCGCCCGCTACCGGCTCGCGGCCGGGGTGCTGACCCAGCTGGAGGCCGCCGGATACGCCGACGACGCCCAGGCCCAGGCGCTGGCCGCCGCCGAGCACTACGCCTGGTGGGCCGGGCACCCGTCGGTCACCCCGGAGCGGGTGTGCGCGGAGGCCGACGCGGTGCTGGCCGTGCTCGCCGCGATCGTGCCGCACACGGTGCCGCCCGCCGAAGGGGAGCAGAGCTGCGCGGTACGGCTGGCCCGCACGGCCGCGCCCGCGTTCGCCGCCGGGCTGCACTGGAGCGCCTGGGAACGCGCCCTGCGCTCCGGCGCCGAGGCCTCCCGGCTCGCCGGTGAGGTGCCCGAACAGGCCTATTTCCACCACGAGTTGGGTGTCCTCGCGCTGTGCGGCGGCCAGCTCGACCGGGCGCGCGCCGAGCTGGAGGCGTCCATCGGGCTGCGCGGGGCGCTCGCGGACAAGCGCGGCACGGTCGCCGGCCGGCGTGCGCTGGCCCTCGTCGCCGACCTGTCGGGCGAGGTGCCGGGGATCGCGGCGACGGCGGGGGAGGAGCAGCCGGAGATACGGCACGAGGAGTCGGCGCCGCCGCCGTACGTGCCCCTCGGCGCCCCCCTGGTCACCCGCCGGCTCCCGGCCGCAGCGCCGGCCGGCGGCGGCCTCCGCCGGCTGGCCCGCCGCAACCTCGTCGCGGTCGGCTCCGGGGCGCTGCTCGCCGCCGTGCTCGGTACGGTCGTCACGCTCGGCATGACGTCCAACGACAACGCCGACAAGAACCCGGCCGGCAAGGTCGACGTCAACCCCTCGGCGAGCCAGGACCCGTCCGACGGCTCGCTGGGCGCGGATCCCAACCAGACCCCGCGGGCCGGCACCGGCTCGGCCGCCCCGGTGACGCACCCGACGGACCCGGGCCCGGACGGCACGTACGGCACGACGGACGACCCGACCCCGTCCCAGCCGACCACGTCCCCCTCGGCCGACCCGAGCCACACCAAGGGCACGGGCGGCGGGGGCACGAGTCCGACGCCGTCCAAGTCCAAACCGACAAAGCCGACGTCACCTTCGCCGTCGAAGTCGAGTCCGTCGAGCACGGGAACGTCCTCAGCGCCGCCCACGGACACCTCCAGCCCGTCGGCGCCGAGCACCCCTCCCACGACCACCAACTCGGCCAGCGGCCCGGCGTCCAGCAGCCCGGCGAGCGCATCCCAGAGCACGGGCACGGGAACACCGACCGGCTCGGGCACGGTGATGTGACACGGCCCGGCCCGGCAGACGCGCGCGCCTGCCGGGCCGGGCCGCCGACCCTTTCCGCGCCCGGGACAAGCCCAGCGGCGCTGTGGCGAGCCGGTCAGAACAGGCGGAGCTTGTCGTCCTCGATGCCGCGCAGGGCGTCGTAGTCGAGGACGTGGCAGTTGATGCCGCGGTCGGTGGCGAGGACGCGGGCCTGGGGCTTGATCTCCTGGGCGGCGAAGACACCGCGCACCGGCGCCAGGTGGGGGTCGCGGTTCAACAGCTCCAGGTAGCGCGTGAGTTGCTCGACGCCGTCGATCTCGCCCCGGCGCTTGATCTCGACCGCGACCGTCTGCCCGTCCGCGTCGCGGCACAGGATGTCCACCGGGCCGATCGCCGTCATGTACTCGCGGCGGATCAGCGTGTATCCCTCGCCGAGCGTCTCGATGCGGTCGGCCAGCAGCTCCTGCAGGTGTGCTTCCACGCCGTCCTTGATCAGACCCGGATCCACGCCGAGTTCGTGCGAGGAGTCATGGAGGATCTCCTCCATAGTGATGATCAGTTTCTCGCCCGCTTTGTTGACGACCGTCCACACGCCCTCTTCCGCGCCGGTGCCCTCCTTGAGCGTGCAGGGCGGCGACATCCAGTTGAGGGGCTTGTAGGCCCGGTCGTCGGCGTGGATGGAGACGCTGCCGTCCGCCTTGACCAGGATCAGGCGGGGTGCCGAGGGCAGGTGGGCGGTGAGCCGGCCGGCGTAGTCGACCGAGCATCGGGCAATGACGAGACGCATGGTCGGCAACGCTACTCGACGCCCCGAGGTACGCGCGATCCGCCCGCCCCGCTCCCGATCGGTCGCCCCAATTGTCCCTGGAAACTCTTGTTCATCCCTGGCCGATTGTGCCCGTAAAGGGATCGTTCCATATACGCATTCTGCTGGTGTGGTCACCGACCGTTGCCTACGGTAGTGAACGGGAGGTCGCCGCATAGGTACTGAGCGTGTTCGATATCGCGAACTCCCCTACCCGTCCGGCAACCCCTGCTCTTCGGGGGTGCGAGAGGAGAACCCATGTCGCTCGACGTCTCACCGGCCCTACTCGAACAGGCCGAGCGAGGCGAGGTCGACGAAGCAGCATTCGTCGACTGCGTCCGGACCTCCCTGCCCTACGCATGGGAGATGATCAGCTCCCTGGTGGCCCAGCTGAAGGTCGACGGCGGACCGTTCGCCGACAACCAGACGCCCCCGCCGGACGAGCAGGCACGCGGTCAGCTGCTGCGTGCGCTCGCGAGTGATGCCATCCGCGGCGCCCTGCAGCGGCACTTCGGTGTGCGGCTGGCGTTCCAGAACTGCCACCGGGTGGCGGTGTTCCCGCTGGACGCCTCGGTGGACGAGACGCTGGCCCGCTTCACCTCGGTGCGCAGTCAGTTGCTCAACCAGTCGCCGGAGCTTCGGGACTGCTGACGGGCAGCCCCACTGCGGCGGATGCCGTGAGCCGCTTGCTTGCCGCTCCACCCGGGGGAGGTGCATGCAGTACTGGGGCGGCAAGCCCCCAAGGCGGCGGGGGAGTTGCGGGCCTGCTCAGCGCAGCTGGGGCAGCACCTCGGCGCCGAGCCGCCGCAGGTTCTCCTCCGTCGCGGCGAGATCGCCCGAGCCCTCCACGAGCAGGGCGAAACGCGAGATACCGGTGCGCTCCGAGGTGGCCGTGAGCCGGTCGGCGGCCAGCCGTGGGGTGCCGACCGGGTGCAGGCCGCAGAGCAGCTCGGTGTAGGCGTGCGGGTCGCGCATCGCGCGCGCCCGGCCGTCGACCGTCACATGGGCCTCCAGGCCCTGCCTCAGCCAGCCCGGCATCGCCTTCAGCAGCGTCTCCGCCGCGTCCGTGCGCCGGTCCGCGAGCTGGCAGACCCCGGCGGAGACGTGCGCGGCGCCGGCGATCTCCTCGGCCGGCCGGCCCGCGGCCCGGGCGCAGCGCCGCCACAGGGCGACCATCTCGGCCTTCTCCTCGTCTCCGACGTGCATGCCGAGCAGCATGGGCAGCCCGCGCTCGGCGGCCAGCCGTACGCTCGCCGGGGAGGTGCAGGCGACGACGACCTCGGGCCCCGGGGCCTCCGTCAGCGCCTCCGACGGGCGGGGTACGACCGGCACCTCGCGGAAGCTGAACCGCTCGCCGGACGCCGAGACCGACGGCTCGCGCAGCCAGCGCAGCAGCAGATCGAGGGACTCCGGGAACCCCTGTTCGTACGCGGCGAGGCCCGTGCCGAACACCTCCAGGTCCACCCAGGGACCGCCGCGGCCCACCCCGAGCGTGAACCGGCCGCCGCTCGTCACATGCAGCAGCGCGGCCTGCTCGCCGAGGGCCACCGGGTGGGCCGTGGGCAGTACGCTGACCGCCGTGCCCACCCGGATGCGCTGGGTGCGGCCGAGCAGCAGCGCGGCCAGGGTGACGGCGGACGGGCACGTGCCGTACGGCACGAAGTGGTGCTCGGCGAGCCACACGGAGTCCAGTCCGGCCTCCTCGGCGACCTCCGCCGAGCGGACCGCCCGGTGCAGGGCCTCCCCCGGACCCTGGCCCGGGAACTGGGCGCCCAGCACAAAACTACCTACGTACATCGCATTTCCTGCTTCCTTGGCCCCGACCCGGAGCTCCCCCACCCCGCATAACCGCCCGACACGTGCCCAGGACACGGCCTGGCGGTGAGCTTTGCGGATTGTCTGCAGAATGGGTCGCCCTGGAGGGGGACTTGGGCGGGTTGGTCCCGCCCGGGTACCCCACTCGGCGGCGCGTAGGCTGGATGCGGTCCGTGCTTCCTGTATAGCCCCGAGAGGTGTCCCGTGTCCCCGCGTCGCAACCGACCCAAGGCAGCCGGATCGTCGGGCCGGAGCGCCGAGGACGACCGGGCCGGCCGGTACGGCGGCTGGCAGTCGACCGAGAGCTGGCAGGGCGAGGAGTGGAGCGTGCGCCATGTCGCCGGGGCGAGCGCCGAGGGCAAGACCTACCGCTGCCCGGGCTGCGACCAGATGATCCCCTCCGGCATCCCGCACGTGGTGGCCTGGCCCGAGTACGCGGGCGTCGACGACCGCCGCCACTGGCACAAGGCGTGCTGGAACGCGAAGGACCGCCGCACCACGCGGGTGCCGCGGTCCCGTAACGCGCCGAGGTTCTAGAGCGGGATCACACGTCCCGCTGCTGCAGCAGTGCGCAGGCGCCGGCGAACGCGGCCGCGGTCAGGCCCAGCATGATCCACAGCGGGTCCCAGCCCGAGGGGCCCGAGCTGCTCAGGGAGTTGTCGTAGAAGCAGCTCATCTGGCTGGGGATCGAGTACTCCAGCAGCCACTGGCGCACCTTCTCCAGGGACTGCGCGGCCATGAACAGCGCGATCACCAGCGGGGCCAGCACCGCGCCGATCATGATGGTGATGGCGCCCGCGGAGTGCCGGACGACCGAGCCGACGAGCAGCGAGAACAGTCCGAGCAGCGCGAGGTAGAGGCTGATGCCGACGGTCGCCTTGAGCCAGTCGTCGGTGGAGGGGGTACGGGCGCCGCCCACCCCCTTGAGCATGGACACCTGGACCATGGCGACGAAGCCGGACGTGGCCAGCGTGACGACGAAGGCGACCGCGAAGAACACGATCGCCTTGGCGGCGAGCACCCGGACCCGGCTCGGGCAGGCGGTCATCGTCGTGCGGATCATGCCGGTGCCGTACTCGGAGGCCGTGGTCAGCACGCCGAGCGTGATGATGCACATGCTGCCGATGAGCAGGCCGAAGAAGCCGAACTGCAGCGGGTTCTGGTCCGCCATGCTGTCCGGCCCGGAGTTGGAGCTGACCAGCGAGGCGGCCATCAGACCGATGCCGAGGACGAGCACGATGAACACGCCGAGCGTCCACATCGTCGACCGGACCGACTTGATCTTCGTCCACTCGGAGGCCAGCGCGTGCCCGAGGTGGGTGGGCCGCACCGGGATCGGCGAGGTGTAACCGGGGTACGGCCCGCCGGACGCCGCCTGCCAGTCGGGAGCGGCGGCGGCGGGGGCCTGCGGCATCGGGGGCTGGTGGGTGCTCATCGGGCGTCCTCGGGCTTGGTCAGGTCGGCGGGGGCGGCGGCCGGGGCCGGGGGAGCGGCGGCGGGCGTCTGCTGCGGCGCGGGCGGCGCCGAGGGCGCCGCCGGGGTGCCCTGCGCCTGCGGTGCGGCGCTGCCCGGCGCGGGGGCGGCGGGCTGGTGGGCCTGCTGCGCGTACGGGTTGGGGGTGCCCGGGCCGGCGGGAGCGCCGTAACCGGGCGCCTGCGGGCCGCCGTAGGGCCCGCCGGGGGCCTGCGGCATGGCGAAGGGCTGCCCGCCCTGCTGGGGCGGCGGCGGGGCGTACCAGCCGGGCTGGCCCTGGCCGGGCACCGGCATCGGGGGCTGGGCGCCCGGCGGCAGCGGCTGCTGCAGGCCCGCCTTCTGGTCGACGGTGGAGCGGTAGTCCACGGCGCCCTGCGTCATCCGCATGTACGCCTCCTCCAGCGAGGCCTGGTGCGGCGACAGCTCCCACAGCCGTACGCCCGCCTCGTGCGCGAGGTCGCTGATCCGGGGCAGCGGCAGCCCGGTCACCCGCAGCGCGCCGTCCTGCTCCGGCAGCACATGGCCGCCCGCCTCGGCGAGCGCGGCGCTGAGCTTCTCGCGCTGCTGCGGCTCGGTGTCGGGGGTGCGCACCCGCGCGAAGTCCGCGGAATTGGCCGAAATGAAGTCCTTCACGCTCATGTCGGCGAGCAGCTGGCCGCGTCCGATGACGATGAGGTGGTCGGCGGTCAGCGCCATCTCGCTCATCAGGTGCGAGGAGACGAAGACCGTGCGGCCCTCCGCGGCGAGGGCCTTCATCAGGTTGCGGACCCAGAGGATGCCCTCGGGGTCGAGGCCGTTGACCGGCTCGTCGAACAGCAGCACCTGCGGGTCGCCGAGCAGCGCGGCGGCGATGCCGAGGCGCTGGCCCATGCCGAGCGAGAAGCCCTTGGAGCGCTTTCTCGCCACGTCCTGCAGGCCGACCACGCCGAGCACCTCGTCCACCCGCCGGGCCGGGATGCCGGACAGCTGGGCGAGGCTCAGCAGGTGGTTGCGGGCGCTGCGGCCGCCGTGCACGGCCTTGGCGTCGAGCAGGGCGCCGACCTGGCGGGGGGCGTTCGGCAGCTTGCGGTAGGGGTAGCCGCCGATCGTCACCGAACCGGACGTCGGGTTGTCGAGCCCGAGGATCATCCGCATCGTCGTCGACTTGCCCGAGCCGTTGGGCCCGAGGAAGCCGGTGACGGCTCCTGGCCGCACGTGGAAGGAAAGGTTGTACACGGCGGTTTTGTCGCCGTAGCGCTTGGTCAGGCCGACAGCCTCGATCATGCTCCGCACCCATCGAAAGGTTCAGGACAGCCGGGGCAGACGCCCCCGTAAGGGTTAGGAGGATATCGGGGCGCTGACGGTTCCGCCCAAGAGAATGCAAAGCCAGAACGTCACGGTATGTGACGGAATTCTCTGGGGGGTCCTCTATTGGGCGTCCCGGCGCCGAAGGAGGGTGTACCCGCCGGCGAGCGCGGCGATCACCCACAGCAACATGATCCCGAGACCGCCCCACGGCCCGTACGGCGTGTCGTCGCCGAGTCTCGGCACCACCTGCATGATCCGGCTGCCTGCCTGGTCCGGCAGGAACCGGCCGATCTTCTTCGTGGCGTCCACGTTGCCGAGGATGTTGGAGACCAGGAAGAAGAACGGCATCAGGATGCCGAGCGAGAGCATCGGCGAGCGCAGCATCGCGGCGACGCCCATGGAGAACACCGCGATCAGCGTCATGTAGAGCCCGCCGCCGACCACCGCGCGCAGCACGCCCGCATCGCCGAGACGCGTCGCGTGCGGGCCGAGCATCGCCTGGCCGAGGAAGAACGGGGCGAAGCTCGTCACCATGCCGACCACCAGGGCGAGCGCGCCCGCCACGGCGATCTTGCCGAACAGGAACGCGGCGCGCCGCGGTACGGCGGCCAGCGAGACCCGGATCATGCCGGTGCTGTACTCGTTCGACACGACCAGCACCCCGAAGACGATCATCGCGAGCTGCCCCAGGCTCGTGCCCGCGAAGCTGACGTAGGTCGGATCGAACGAAAGCCGGTCCGTGGCCGGCATCGAGTCGAACTGGCTGCGGGACAGGGCGGAGATGAGCATCCCGACGGCGACGGTGACCACCACGGCCAGCGACAGCGTCCACACCGTGGACGCCACCGACCGGATCTTGGTCCACTCGGAGCGGATCACCTGTGCGGCTGCCATGGACGTCAGGCCTCCTTCCAGTCGGCGCCCCAGCCCCGCGGGGCGGCCTCCGGGCCGGTCCGCGCGTGATACTCCACCGCGTCCGCGGTCAGCTGCATGAACGCCTCCTCCAGCGAGGCCTGCTGGGGGCTCAGCTCGTGCAGCACGATCCCGTACTGCGCCGCAAGCTCCCCGATCCGCTCGGCCTTGCCGCCCTCGACCTCCAGCGCGTCCCCGCCCGCCTCGACCACGGTGATCCCGTCCGCGTGCAGCACATCGAGCAGCCGCTCGCGCTGCGGGGAGCGGATCCGCGTGTACGACCGCGAGTTCGTCCGGATGAAGTCGGCCATGGAGGTGTCGGCGAGCAGCCGCCCCTGCCCGATGACGACGAGATGATCGGCGGTCAGCGCCATCTCGCTCATCAGATGGCTGGAGACGAACACCGTCCGCCCCTGCGCGGCCAGCGACTTCATCAGGGTCCGGATCCAGTGGATGCCCTCGGGGTCGAGGCCGTTGACCGGCTCGTCGAACATCAGGATCCGCGGATCGCCGAGCAGCGCCGCCGCGATCCCCAGCCGCTGCCCCATGCCGTACGAGAACCCCTTGGCCTTCTTGCGCGCCACGGCCGTCAGCCCGACCGTCTCCAGCACCTCGGCCACCCGGCGCTGCGGGATCCCGTTGCTCTGCGCGAGACAGAGGAGATGGTTGTAGGCGCTCCGGCCGCCGTGCACGGCCTTGGCGTCCAGCAGGGCCCCGACGTACGTCAGCGGGTCCGTCAGCTGGTCGTAGTGCTTGCCGTCGATCCGGACGTCGCCGGCGGTGGGGTGATCGAGCCCCAGGATCATCCGCATCGTCGTGGACTTCCCGGCGCCGTTGGGCCCGAGGAACCCGGTGACGATTCCGGGCCGCACGGCGAAGGTCAGCCCGTCGACCGCCACCTTCTCGCCGTACCGCTTGGTCAGCCCCTCCAGCTCGATCATGCGGCCACGCTAAAACGGGACGGAGCCCCCTGCCACTTGAGGGCAGGGGGCTCCGAAGGCGCTTGTACGGCTGCGATCCGCGTTTACCGCGACTGCTGCGCCGGCACCCCACGCGAGATCGGCTCGTCCTCGGCCGGCGAGCCGGCGGCGGCCACCGCCGCGCCGGTGAGCGTCGCGAGCATCTCGCGGACGTTCGTCAGCTGGGCGTTGATGCTGTCGCGGCGGTTGGTGAGCGCCGCCAGCTCGCGCTCGGATTCCGAGCGGATGCGGTCGGCCTTGGCGTTGGCGTCGGCCACGATGTCCTCGGCCTGGCGCTGGGCCGTCTCCACCGTCTGGCGGGCACGGCGCTCGGCGTCGGTGCGCAGCTTCTCCGCCTCCAGGCGCAGCTGCTCGGCGCGGTGCTCGATCTCGGCGAGGCGCTTCTCGGCCTTGGCCTGACGGGAGGCCAGGTCGCGCTCGGACTGCTCGCGGCGCTTGGCGAGGTTCGTCTCGAAGTCGGCGGCGGCCTGCGCGGCCTTGGCGCGGGTCTCCTCGAAGAGGGCGTCCGCCTCCTCGCGCTTGGACTGCGCGTCCTTCTGCGCCTCGGCGCGCAGCTGGGAGGCCTCGCCCTTCGCCTTCTCGACGATCCGGATGCCCTCGTCCTCGGCCTTGGCCTTGCGCTCGGCGGCGTAGGCCTCGGCGTCGTTGCGGACCTGCTGGGCCGCGGACTCGGCGAGGTCGCGGTGCTGCTCGGCCGCCCGCCGGGCCTCCTCACGCAGTTCCTTGGCCTCTTCCTCGGCCAGGCGCAGGATCTTCTCGACCCGGGCACCGAGACCCGCGTACGACGGCTCGGCGTCGGTGACCTGGGCCTGGGCGTTCTGCGTCTCGAGGTGGAGCTCCTCGATGCGCTTCTCCAGGGCGGTGATGCGGGCGAGAGCGCTGTCACGGTCGGAGACGAGCTTGGAGATACGTTCGTCCACCTGAGCGCGGTCGTACCCACGCCGCACAAGCTCGAAGCCGTAGGGGGAAGTGTCGCTCATGGGGTTCCTGTCGAATGAGACCGGTGAGGTGATAGGGGGAATCCTAGGGGCCGAAGCGGTGTGTCATCGAGCGGATACGTGTTTGATCTGGAGAATGAGACCCCTTTTGAGTGGCTGACGGCCGGATGGCTTGCCAACGAGTCGGGCAAAGCCCCCAGACGTTACCGGAACGCATCCCTCAGGTTAGCCGTCTGACGACTTGCCACCCGATCGGGGGGCGCCCACCGTCGCGCCGGCCTTGACCCCGCCGTCCTTGCCGGACGCCGGCGTCTCGAAGGACTCCAGCGCCTCCAGGACGTCCTGGACCCGGGAGATCTCGGCGTTGATGTCCTCGCGCCTGCGCACCAGGATCTCCAGCTCGCGCTTGCCCTCCTCGACCGTGCGCCGGGCCTCGCGGATCGCCTCGGCCTTGAGCTCCTCGGCCTCCTTGATGAGGCTGGCCTTCTTCAGCTCGGCCTCCTTGAGCAGCCCCTCCGCCTTCTTCACGGCGGCGATGCGCACCTTGCCCGCCTCGGAGTTGGCCTCCGACACCAGCTCCTTGGCCTTCGCCTCGGCCTTCGCCAGCTGCTCCTCGGCCGCCTTGATGAGCGCGTCGCAGCGGTCGCCGGTGGACTTCATCGTCTCGGCGGCCTCCCGCCGGGCCCGCTCGTGCAGCTCCTCGATCTCGGCGGTGATCCGGTCGCGCAGCTCCTCCGCGCGCTCCCTGATCGCGGTCGCGTCCCGGCGGGCGCCGACCAGCAGCTCGTCGGCGTCCGTACGGGCCTTCTCCACCCGGGAGTTGCCCTCGACGGTCGCCTCGGCGACGATCCGCTCGGCCTCGGCGCGGGCCGCACCGACCATCGTGTCGGCCTGCGACTCGGCGTCCGCGGTGGTCTTCAGCGCCTGCTCCTGCGCCTCCGCGAGCAGCTTGTCCACCTCGGCCGTGGTCTCGGTGATGAGCGTGTCGACCTGCTCGGCCGCCTCCGAACGCCGCTTGTTGGCCTCCTTGCGGGCCTCGTCCAGGGTCCGCTCGGACTCCTCGCGGGCGGAGTTCACGAGCCGTTCGGCCTCCGTCTCCGCGTCCGCCTTGAGCCGCTCGGCGTCCGCCCGCAGCCGCTCGGCGTGCGCCTGCGCCGAGCCGACCGTCTCGGCGGCCTCCGCGCGCAGCCGCTCGGCCTCGCCGGTGGCCTCCCCGACGAGCTGCTCGGCGGCCGCCAGGGCCTCCGCGCGCACCCGGTCGGCCTCGGCCAGCGCCTCGGTGCGCACCCGCTCGGCCTCGGCGGCGGTCTCCGTCTGCAGCCGCTCCGCCTCCGTGAGTGCTTCCGTACGGACCCGGTCGGCCTCGGCGATCGTCTCGTTCTGCAGGCGCTCGGCCTCGCTGCGGGCCTCGGTGATGAGGGTGTCCGCCTGGGTCGCCGCGTCGGAGCGGATCCGGTTGGCGTCCTCGCGGGCGTCCGCCCGGGTACGGGCCGCCGCCTGGTCGGCCTCGGCGAGCGCGTCCGAGGCCTCGGTGCGCACCCGCTGGGCGTACTCGCCGGCGTCCGCGCGCAGCCGCTCGGCCTCCGTCATCGCCTCCGCGACCGTACGCTCGGCCAGCGCCTTAGCGGCCTCCGACGCCTCGTTCGCCTCGCGCCGCATCCGCGAGGCGTCCTCGCCGGCCCGCTCCCGCTCGGCGTAGGCGTCGGCACGGACCCGGTCCGCCTCCTCCTCGGCCTCCCGCCGGGTGCGGTCCGCCGCGTGCTCGGCGGCCGAGCGCAGCCCGGCGATCTCCTCCTGCGCCTGCTCGTGCAGCCCGGCGACCGAGTCCCGCACCTGCTGGGCGTGCTGCTCGGCCGCGGAGACCATCTCGGTGGCCCGCCGGTCGGCCTCCTCCACCAGCCGGGTGGCCTCGGCCTGCGCCTCCTCCACCCGCCTGCGGGCGGACGCCAGCAGCTCCTCGCTCTGCTCGCGGGCCCGCCGGCGCTCCTCCTCGGCCTCCTCGCGGGCCGCGCCGAGCAGCTCCTCCGCCTCGCGGCGGCGCCGGGCGGCCTCCTCCTGGGCGGCGGCCAGCGTCTCGGACGCCTCGGTGCCGAGCCGCTCGGCGGCGGCCTGCGCCTCCGCGCGCACCCGGTCGGCGGTGTCCTGGGCCTCGGCCTTGAGCCGCTCGGCCTCGGCCGCGGCCTCACTGCGCAACCGTACGGCGACGGCCTCGCCCTCGGCGCGGAACGCGGACGCGTCGGAGGCGGCCTCGTTACGCAGCCGCTCGGCCTCGGTCTCGGCCTGCTGCTGGAGCGTACGGATCCGTTCGGCGGACTCGGCGCGCAGCCGCTCGCTCTCCTCGGCGGCCTCGCGGCGGATCCGGGCGGCCTCCTCGCGGGCGTCCGCGAGCGCCTGCTCGGCCGACTCCAGCCGTTCCTGCGTCTCCGTCTGGAGCCGGGTCAGCTCGGCCGCGGCCTCGGCCCGGCGGGCCTCGACGGCGCGCTCGGTCTCCTCGCGCAGCTCCCGCGCGGCGGTCTCGGCGTCCGCCGTGATCTTCTCGGCCTGCTCGCCGGCCTCGGCGCGCAGCCGCTCGGCCTCCTTGCGGGCCCGGCCCAGGGTCTCCTCGGCCTGCCGGCGCAGCGCGGTGGCCCGCTCGATGGCCTCGGTGCGGACCTTCTCGCTGTCGGTCGTCGCGGTCTGCCGCAGCTCGTCGGCGTCCGCCTTGGCCTTGGCCAGCAGCTCCTCGGCGGTCCTGGCCGCCTCCTCGATCTGCGCGACCGCCTCCCGGCGGGCCTCCGCGCGGATCGACTCGCCCTCGGCGACCGCGTCGGCGCGCAGCTGCTCGGCCTCGCCGCGCAGCCGGCGGGCCTCCTCCTGCAGCTCGACCGTCTTGGCGCGGTACTCCTTGGTGTCGTCCTTCGCCGCGCCCTTGAGCTGCTCGGCGATGTCGTGCGCCTCGGCGCGCAGCCGGTCCGCCTCGGCCTCGGCCTCGGTGCGGATCCGCTCGGCCTCCTCGGTGGCGGCCCTGGTGGTCCGCTTGGCCTCCTCGGAGGCCTTGGTGAGCACGTCCTCGGCGGTCCTGGCCGCCTTGGACAGCTGGGTGGCGCTCTCCTCGGCGGTGATCGCGCGGGCCTTCTCGGACGCCTCCGCGAGGATCTTCTCGGCCTCGGCGCGGGCGTCCGCGACCAGCTGCTCGGCCTCCGACCTGGTCTGCTCGGCCTCCTTGGTGGCCTCCTCGACCAGCCGGGCGACCTGCTCCTTGGCCGTGCGGGTCCGCGTCTCGTTGGCGGCCTCGGCGCTCGCCAGGGCCTTGGCGGCGGCCTCCTTGGCCTGAGTGACGACCTTCTCGGCCTCCGCCTGGGCCTTGCGCAGCGCCTCCTCGGCCGCGGTCATCCGCTCCTCGGCGGCCCGGGTCAGCTCGGAGGCCTGCCGGCGGGCGGTGTCGGACTCGCCGGCCGCGTCGGTGCGCAGCCGCTCGGCGTGGTCGGTGGCCTCCTGGGCCTGGGTGGAGGCGGCGTTCAGCAGGCGCTCGGCGTCCGTGCGGGCACGGCGCAGGAGCTGCTCGGCCTCCGCGCGGGCCGACTCCGCCTCGCTCTGCAGCCGCTCCCGGGCCTCGCGGGTCAGCCGCTCGGCCTCGGCGCGGGCGGCGGCCATCGCCTGCTCGGCCTCGGCGCGGGACTCCTCCAGCAGCCGGCGGGCCTGCTCCTCGGTGCGGGCGCGCAGCTGCTCCGCCCAGGCCACGTTCTCGTTGACGTGCGACTCGACGGTGGCGCGGCGCTCGGCCAGCTCCTGGTCGAGCTGCTGGCGCCGGGTGACGGCCTCCTGGTGCAGCTCCGCCTGGAGCCGGGCGGCCTGCTCGGCGTGCTCCTGCAGGATCCGCTGGGTCTGCGCGCGGGCCTCGGCGGCCATCCGCTCGGCTTCCTGCCGCAGCTGATCGGCCTGCATCTGGGCATTGCGGAGCAACTGCTCGGCCTGATAGCCGATGTCACCGCCGTCGAAGGCGGGCCGGGTCATCAGGGTGCGGCGCGCCTCGTGCAGCTTGGCGCGCAGCACCTCGACCTGGTAGCCGAGGTCCTCGGCGTGCTGGATCGCCTTTTCCCGCTCGGTCTTCAGCCGCTTCATCTCGGCCTCGAACCGAGAGAGGTGGTCGACGTCAGCCGCCGGCTCTCGCTCCTGGCTCTCGTAGCCCCGCACTGCGCGGTCCCATCCGTCCCCTGGTCAGCTTCTCCAACGAGCCTCGTCCTCCGCCGAACGGGGCCCCCGGGGAATGGTGTCAGATCAACGGCGGAGCACGGGCTGCTGCCCCGACGCTCGTCCCCCGAAACCCGGACCCCGGAAACGGCCGTCCCCCGCTTTCGGGGACGACCGTCCCCAACCCTACCGGCCCTTATGTACGGCGGTCAGTGCTCAGGGGACTCAACCGGGGCGGAAGTGACCAGTTCTGTCAGGACGCCGTGGCAGTCCTTGGGGTGCAGGAAGGTGATCCGCGACCCCATCGAGCCCCGTCGCGGCTCGTCGTACAGCACGCGTACGCCCTTGTCGCGGATGTCGGCGGCGTCCCCGTCCACGTCCGCCGTGCCGAAGGCGATGTGGTGGACGCCCTCCCCGTTCTTCGCCAGCCACTTGCCGACCGCGGAGTCTTCGCGGGTCGGTTCCAGCAGCTGGAGGTAGGAGGCGCCGCCGTCCGAGGTCTCGTTGATCTTGAGCATGGCCTCGCGCACGCCCTGCTCCTCGTTGACCTCGGTGTGGAACACCTCGAATCCGTACGTGGCCCGGTAGAACTCGACAGTGGCGTCGAGGTCGTGGCAGGCGATCCCGATGTGGTCGATTCGCGTCAGCATGGATTCAGTGCAGCGCCACCGCGGTGGTTACGCAACGTGCGAGCGATCACACTGACAGCCCGATGACGGCACGGAGTGCCACTCAGTACATTCGAAGTAAACCCTCGTTCACTCCTCGGCCTGGGCAAGGCCGGTAAGGGGATCGCAGCTCATGCCTTCTGGAACGAACAGCTCAGTGATCGTCGCGGGCGCGCGAACGCCCATGGGACGACTGCTCGGCTCGCTCAAGTCCTTCTCCGGAGCCGACCTCGGCGGCTTCGCGATCAAGGCCGCCCTCGACCGTGCGGGGATCGGCGGCGACCAGGTGCAGTACGTCATCATGGGCCAGGTGCTCCAGGCGGGCGCCGGGCAGATCCCGGCCCGCCAGGCCGCCGTGAAGGCCGGCATCCCCATGAACGTCCCGGCGCTCACCATCAACAAGGTGTGCCTCTCCGGCCTCGACGCCATCGCGCTGGCGGACCAGCTGATCCGCGCCGGCGAGTTCGACATCGTCGTGGCCGGCGGCCAGGAGTCCATGACCAACGCCCCGCACCTGCTGCCGAAGTCCCGCGAGGGCTTCAAGTACGGCGCGGTCGAGATGCTCGACGCGATGGCCCACGACGGCCTGACCGACCCGTGGGAGAACATCCCCATGGGCCAGTCCACGGAGAAGCACAACACCCGCCTCGGCATCGGCCGCGCCGAGCAGGACGAGATCGCCGCCCTGTCCCACCAGCGGGCCGCCGCCGCGCAGAAGAACGGCCTGTTCGAGGCCGAGATCACCCCGGTGGAGATCCCGCAGCGCAAGGGCGACCCGGTCCTGTTCAGCAAGGACGAGGGCATCCGCGGCGACACCACCGCGGAGTCCCTGGCCAAGCTGCGCCCGGCCTTCAGCAAGGACGGCACGATCACGGCCGGGTCGTCGTCCCAGATCTCCGACGGCGCGGCCGCCGTGGTCGTGATGAGCAAGGCCAAGGCCCAGGAGCTGGGCCTGACCTGGCTCGCCGAGATCGGCGCGCACGGCAATGTGGCCGGCCCGGACAACAGCCTGCAGTCCCAGCCGTCCAACGCCATCCGGCATGCCCTGAAGAAGGACGGCCTGGAGGTCTCCGACCTCGACCTGATCGAGATCAACGAGGCCTTCGCCGCGGTCGCCGTGCAGTCCATGAAGGACCTCGGCGTGTCCACCGAAAAGGTGAACGTGAACGGCGGCGCGATCGCCCTCGGCCACCCGATCGGCATGTCCGGCGCCCGTCTGGTGCTGCACCTGGCGCTGGAGCTCAAGCGGCGCGGCGGCGGCATCGGCGCGGCCGCGCTGTGCGGCGGCGGCGGCCAGGGTGACGCGCTGATCGTGCGGGTACCGAAGGCGTGAGCACTCTCGTCGTGCGCGTCTGTACGTCTGTGAACTGAACGGAGCTGTTTTGATGCAGGACGTCTCCTCTCTGGTGGCCCAGGCCAGGGAAGGCCGGCCGCGGGCCGTGGCCCGGCTCATCTCCCTGGTGGAGGGGGCGTCCCCGCAGCTCAGGGAGGTCATGGCGGCGCTGGCCCCGCTGACCGGCAACGCCTACGTGGTGGGCCTGACCGGTTCCCCGGGGGTCGGCAAGTCGACCTCGACCTCCGCGCTCGTCACGGCGTACCGCAAGCAGGGCAAGCGGGTCGGCGTCCTGGCCGTCGACCCGTCCTCGCCCTTCTCCGGCGGCGCCCTGCTCGGCGACCGCGTCCGCATGTCGGAGCACGCCTCCGACCCCGGCGTCTACATCCGCTCGATGGCCACCCGGGGCCACCTGGGCGGCCTCGCCTGGGCCGCGCCCCAGGCGATCCGGGTCCTCGACGCGGCGGGCTGCGACGTGATCCTGGTCGAGACGGTGGGCGTGGGCCAGTCGGAGGTCGAGATCGCCTCCCAGGCGGACACGAGCGTGGTCCTGCTGGCCCCCGGCATGGGCGACGGCATCCAGGCGGCCAAGGCGGGCATCCTGGAGATCGGCGACGTGTACGTCGTCAACAAGGCGGACCGGGACGGCGCGGACGCCACCGCCCGCGAACTGAACCACATGCTGGGCCTCGGCGAGGCCCGCGGCCCCGGCGACTGGCGCCCGCCGATCGTGAAGACGGTCGCCGCCCGCGCCGAGGGCGTCGACGAGGTCGTCGAGGCCCTGGAGAAGCACCGGGCGTGGATGGAGGAGCGCGGGGTGCTGGCCGAGCGCCGCAGGGCCCGCGCGGCCCGCGAGGTGGAGACCATCGCGGTGACGGCCCTGCGCGAACGCATCGGCGACCTGCACGGCGACCGCCGCCTCAGCGCGCTCGCGGAGCGCATCGTCGCCGGCGAACTGGACCCGTACCGCGCGGCCGACCAACTGGTGGCGGGCCTGACACAGGGATAACCGATCGCCAACCCGCCGACGCTGCTGCTAACTTGACGGCCATGTTCCTCTCCTTGGCGTAGAGCGCACACCGGACCGCGAGGCCTCGACGTACGACCGGCTCTCGCGTCCCTCGGTGTCCCCTCTCCCGCCTGCAGCAGAGGAACATCCGCATGTCCACGCATGCCCCCGCGCGGCCCTCGTACGCCGCCGTACTGCGCCTGCCGCACGCCCGCCGCACCTTCGCCTCCGCCCTCACCGCCCGCCTGGCCTACGGCACGGTCTCCCTGGCGATGCTGCTGTCCGTCACCCGGTCCACCGGCTCCTACGCCGTCTCCGGCGCCGTGCTGTCCCTGTTCGGCGCCACGACGGTCTTCCTGATGCCGCTGCGCGCCTGGCTGACCGACCGCCGCGGCCCCCGCCGCGCCCTGCCGCCCATGGCCGTGCTGTACGGCGCCCTGCTGGGCGTGCTGGCCGCGCTGACCTGGCGCCCCGGGGCGCCGCCGTGGACCCTCGCCGTCACGGCGGCCCTCGCGGGCGGGTGCGCGCCGCCGCTGGGGCCCGCCATGCGCGCCGTCTGGGCGGAACTGGCAGCGGAACCGGCCATGCTGGCCCGCGCCTACGCCCTGGACGGCGTCGCCGAGGAACTGCTCTACGTCTCCGGCCCGGCCCTGGTCGGCGCCCTGACGGTCTTCGCCCCGCCCGCGTCCGGGATCCTGCTCAGCGCGGTCCTGATCGTCGGCGGCACCTGCGTCTTCGCCACCTGCCCGGCGCTACCGGGCCCCCGCGTGACCGCCCCGGGAAAGCGGCGCGGCACCGTCTCCGGCCTGCTGGCGCCGGTCGCCGTGGTCGCCGGGGCGGGGCTGGCGCTGAGCGGGGTGGAACTGCTGGTGACGGCCTTCGCCACGGCACGGTCGTACGACACCGGGCTGGTTCCCTGGGTGCTGGGCGCGCTGTCCGCGGGGAGCGTGGTCGGCGGCCTGCTCAACGGGGCGGTGACGTGGCGGAGGCCGGCCCGGGCGCGGCTGTGCGGGTTCGCCGCGGGGCTCGGCCTGGTGATCGCGGTGGCGGGCCTGGCGCCGGGTCTGTGGACCCTGGCCGGGGTCATGGCCCTCGCCGGGGTGTTCATCGCCCCCATCCTCACGACGGCGTACCTCGTGGCCGACGAAACGGCGCCCGAGGGAGCCCGCACGCAGGCCGGCGCGTGGGTCAACACGGGGGTCAACGCGGGGAGTTCGGCGGGCGCGATGGCGGCGGGACTCTTGATCAGCCGGGTGCCCCTCACGGTGTGCTTCCTGCTGGCGGGCGGGGCGGCCGTGCTGCCCGCCGCGGGGGCGTATCGCCGTCGCGGGGCGCGGGCCGGGGCCGTGGTGGGCTAGGCCTGGGGCGCCGGGCACGGTGGTCGCCGGGGGCACCTCCTCTCGGGAGGCGCCTTGTCGGCGCAGGTCAGCGACCCGCCCGGCCCGGCCGCACCACCCCGCACTGCTCAGGGGCGACCCCGTTGCCCCCGCAAATGCTCGGCGATCGGCTTCAGCGCCTTGTCCAGTTCGTGCAGGGCTTCCGGTGACAGCAGATCGATGAAGTGCCGCCGCACGGAGGCGACGTGGTGGGGTGCCACCTTCTTCATCGTCTCCATGCCGTGCTCGGTCAGCACGGCGTACAGCCCCCGCCGGTCCGACTCGCAGTTCTCACGGCGCACCAGGTTCGCGTTCTCCATCCGCGTGATCTGGTGAGAGAGCCGGCTCTTGGACTGCAGCGTCGCGGAGGCGAGGTCGCTCATCCGCATGCGGACGTCGTCCGACTCGGACAGGTTCACGAGGATCTCGTAGTCGTTCATTGTCAGGCCGAACGGCTGCAGATCCTTCTCCAGCTGGTACGTCAACAGCCTGTTGACCTCCAGGTGGGTGCGCCAGGCGCACTGCTCCGCATCGGTCAGCCAGCGCGTGGCCGTCTCGGTCTCCATGAATGAAGTCTACCTAAGATGTTGAATAGCGAACTACTTCGGATGGTGTGACTGTGCGCACGCGTTCGATGTCACACTCCGCAGACTACCGCTCACAGCCCGAAGCGACGCTGGAGGTCCCCCAGCTGTCCGGGAAGGCGCGGTGCGCCCGACGGTTGCGGACCGTGTCCGCCCGGCCCCGCAGCGCCACCTCCGGGCACTCCCGGCTCGGACGGGACCACCCCCGTCGCCGTCTCCTCCATGAGGGTCTCCGACGACTGCAACAGGACCGTTCCCGCGCCCACGAACTCGAACTGGTGCTCCTCCCCGGATACCCCGCCCAGGCCCGTCATCGCACGTAGACCGCCCAGTACACCCGTCAGATACCCGTGGTCGTAGTGATGACACGGTGACGGGCAGTCGGCCCACCCGACGAGCGCCTGAGGGTCGACCCGGATCGGAGGTTCCACGAACACCACCGGACCGTTAGATGCGGCCACAAACTTTCCGGTTCCGATAAGGGTCAGAAAACCCGGCACGATCGACTGCTTCAGCGACAGACTTGGCTGAAAAGCGAGCAGGTTGCCCGAGCGAATGGTCAAGTTCCCGTCGTCCAGGTCGTAGGAATTGACGTCGAAGGCCCGGTCGGCGAGCAGCATCTTGCCCGAGCCCGACGCCACCACCCAGTCGCTCGCGTGCAGTGGCGAATGGAACGACGTGCGGACAAGTCGGTCCAATCGGCCGTGCCCGATGCCGTTGAACTCGATCGCCCCGTAGTAGGCGATCATCTTCCCCTTCTGCAGGAACCACTCCCCGCCCTTGAGCTCGACGCAGAAGGTGTACTTGTTCACGTTGTCGTCGACGGGCAGGGTCATCGGGTCGTACACCACCGGGCCGCCCGCGGTGCCGTACATGCCTCCGTGCGCGCTCACAGCTTCTCCTCCGAGGCCTGGACGAACACCGTGCCGTTGCCGCTCAGCTCCAGCTGGAAGGCCTCGCCGGAGCCGCGGCCCACCATCTCGCGCCAGCCGAGCGCGGCGGACAGTCTGTTGCGGACGTCGCCGTGGTGGGCGACGTAGGCCTGGGGGTCGACGTGGACCGGCCGCTGGGGAGTGACCGGGATCTCGAAGACGCCGCCGTGCGCCATCACGGCGACCGAGCCCTGGCCCTGGAGGGTGGTGGTGAACAGGCCCTGCCCGGTGACCTGGCCCCGGACCAGGCCCATCACCCCGCCTTGCGAACCCATGAACATCGTGCCCTGCCGCAGCGTGCCCTCGAAGGCGAGCAGGCGGTCGGCCTCCACGTAGAGGGTGTCGCCGGTGAGGTCGATCACGTGGACGTGGTGGCCGCCGTGCCCGAAGAAGACCGTGCCGCTGCCCTCCACGGTCATCAGCGGCGTCGCCTCGCCCGACACCCGGCGCCCGATCATGGACATCAGGCCGCCCTGGCCGCCCTGGAGGTTCGGCGTGAAGGACACGTCCCCCTTGTAGGCGAGCATCGCCCCGCGCTGGCTGAACAGCCGCTGCCCGGGCAGCACGGTCGCCTCGACCATCTTGGAGTTGATCTCCCGGAACGCCATGGCTACAGATCCCCCGCGATCGTGTTCCGCTCGCTCGGCTGCACGTACACCAGACCGTCCCCCTCGAAGCGGATCTGGAAGGCCTCGCCGCCGCCCTCCCCGAAGAACGTGCGGAACGTCACGCCCGACTGGAAGGACTGCCGGACGTTGCCCTGGTGCGCGACATAGGCGCCCGGGTCGACGATCAGCGGGTACTGCGGGCTGACCCGGAGCACCACCGCCGGCCCGTCGGACAGGATCGCCGCCTGCCCGTGCCCCTCGACGGTTGTCGTGAACAGGCCGTTGCCCTGCGAGGCGCCGCGCAGCCCCGTGAAGGTCGTGCCCGTGCGCAGCCCCGCGTCGGTCACGAGCAGGTTGCTCGACTCCACGTACAGCTTGTCGCCCTGGAGGCTCACCAGGTTGATCTCGGTCGCCCGGTCC
Organism: Streptomyces sp. NPDC007189; assembly: GCF_040703635.1. NCBI lineage: Bacteria > Bacillati > Actinomycetota > Actinomycetes > Kitasatosporales > Streptomycetaceae > Streptomyces > Streptomyces sp. NPDC007189. The sequence goes on along the minus strand of NZ_JBEYEY010000023.1, from coordinate 32,092 downwards.
GCGAACCAGCACGTGCCCTGCCCCTTCACCTCCATCACCGTCATCTGCTCGCCGGTGAGCCGCCGGGTCACCATCCCCCGCAGCCCCTCGCCGCCGCCGCTCAGCTTCTTGAAGCTCATCTGCCCGTCGTACGCGACCATCGAGCCGTTCTTCGCCTTCACGGCGTCCCCGGTCATGTCGACGGCGAGCACCTTGCTGCCCTGTAGTCGGAACATCGCCACGCAGTGAAAGTAGCGGCGCGACGGGTGGACGGAACAGGGCCCCTGGGTGGACACGGACCCTGAGCGGACCCCTAGGGCCGCCGTTTGCCACAATGGGGAGGCTTGTGCGTGCGTTCACAAACCGCATCCCGCCGTCGACGGACCGTAACCGCAGACCGTCGCGAGAACTCCCACCGAAGGTGATCCGTGGACATCAAGACCGCCACCGCCCTCCGCCGCCTCCGCCTGGTCTCGGCCCCGGAGGCCGTGTCCTTCCTGATCCTCCTCGTCTGCTCGGTGCTGAAGCGGACCACCGACTTCAACGCGGTCCCCGTCATGGGGGCGGTCCACGGCGTCCTGTTCATCCTGTACGTGATCTTCTGGGCCGACGCCTGGAACCGCACCAAGTGGCCCCTGAAGACGGGGCTCCTCTACTTCGTCCTCTCCGTGCTGCCCACCGGCGGCTTCTTCGCCGAGCGCAAGCTCAAGCGCGCCGCCGAGGACGAGGTCATCGCCGCCCGCGCCCGCAAGGAAGGGACCGTCAACGCATGATCGTCGCCTTCTCCGTGACGCCCCTCGGCGTCGGCGAGGACCGAGGGGCGGTCCGACCGGTCCGGCGGGGTGCTGTGCTGCTGCGGGCTCGCCTGTGCGGCTCGGGCGGTCCTGGGGCGACCGATAGACGAGACGGGGCTGACCGGCATATGACCGGCCGGTAGGGTCTGATGACGTGCCGAAGCCACTCAGCCTTCCCTTCGACCCCATCGCCCGCGCCGACGAGCTCTGGAAGCAGCGCTGGGGAAACGTGCCGCCCATGGCCGCGATCACCTCGATCATGCGGGCCCAGCAGATCCTGCTCGCCGAGGTGGACGCGGTGGTCAAGCCGTACGGACTGACGTTCGCGCGGTACGAGGCGCTGGTGCTGCTGACCTTCTCCAAGGCCGGCGAGCTGCCGATGTCCAAGATCGGGGAGCGGCTGATGGTGCATCCCACGTCCGTGACGAACACCGTGGACCGGCTGGTCAGGTCCGGGCTGGTCGCCAAGCGGCCCAACCCCAACGACGGGCGCGGCACCCTCGCCGTCATCACCGACAAGGGCCGCGAGGTGGTCGACGCGGCCACCCGGGACCTGATGGCGATGGACTTCGGGCTCGGGGTGTACGACGCGGAGGAGTGCGCGGAGATCTTCGCGATGCTCCGTCCGCTGCGGGTCGCGGCGGGCGACTTCGAGGAGGACTGAGCCCAGGGGCCACCCCGGGCAAGATCTCCCGGAACGGGTGGTTACGCTCGACTCCATGAAGAAGAGCGTGCTGACCCGCTACCGCGTCATGGCCTACACCACCGGTGTCCTGCTGGTGCTGCTGTGTCTGAGCATGATCGCGAAGTACGGGCTGGACATCAGCGGTGCGGCCGACGTGACCCGGGTCGTCGCCATCGCCCACGGCTGGCTGTACGTCGTCTACCTCGTCGTCGCCTTCGACCTGGGCTCGAAGACGAAGATGCCGATCGGCAAGCAGCTGTGGGTGCTGCTGGCGGGGACGATTCCCACCGCCGCCTTCTTCGTCGAGCGCAGGATCAGCCGCGAGCTGGAGGCCAAGGTCGCCGACCAGGCCCCGGCCGTCGCCAAGGCGTAGCCCGCCCGCCGTACGGACGCCGTGCGGCGGGCCCCGTGCCCGCCGTGTGGCCCGGCCCACCCCACCGGACGGCCCTCTGCCATCGACATTTACTAGGACGTCCAAGTAAATTCGATGGTATGGACGCTCACGCCATCGAGGAGGGCCGCCGCCGCTGGCAGGCCCGCTACGACGCCGCACGCAAGCGCGACGCAGACTTCACCACGCTCTCCGGTGACCCCGTGGAGCCGGTGTACGGGCCCCGACCGGGCGACACGTACCAGGGATTCGAACGCATCGGCTGGCCGGGGGAGTACCCCTTCACGCGCGGGCTCCATCCGACCGGCTACCGCGGGCGCACCTGGACGATCCGGCAGTTCGCCGGGTTCGGCAACGCCGAGCAGACCAACGAGCGGTACAAGATGATCCTCGCCGCCGGCGGCGGGGGCCTGTCCGTCGCCTTCGACATGCCGACGCTCATGGGGCGCGACTCCGACGACCCCCGCTCGCTCGGCGAGGTCGGCCACTGCGGCGTCGCCATCGACTCCGCCGCCGACATGGAGGTCCTGTTCAAGGACATCCCGCTGGGCGACGTGACCACGTCCATGACCATCAGCGGTCCGGCCGTGCCGGTCTTCTGCATGTACCTGGTCGCCGCCGAGCGGCAGGGCGTGGACCCGTCGGTGCTCAACGGCACGCTCCAGACCGACATCTTCAAGGAGTACATCGCGCAGAAGGAGTGGCTGTTCCAGCCCGAGCCCCATCTGCGCCTGATCGGCGACCTCATGGAGCACTGCGCCGCCGGCATCCCCGCCTACAAGCCGCTGTCCGTGTCCGGCTACCACATCCGTGAGGCGGGTGCGACGGCCGCGCAGGAACTGGCGTACACGCTGGCGGACGGATTCGGGTACGTCGAACTGGGGCTCAGCCGCGGCCTGGACGTGGACGTCTTCGCCCCGGGCCTGTCCTTCTTCTTCGACGCGCACGTCGACTTCTTCGAGGAGATCGCCAAGTTCCGTGCCGCGCGCCGCATCTGGGCGCGCTGGATGCGCGACGTGTACGGCGCGCAGAGCGACAAGGCGCAGTGGCTGCGGTTCCACACGCAGACGGCCGGTGTGTCGCTGACGGCCCAGCAGCCGTACAACAACGTCGTCCGTACGGCCGTGGAGGCGCTGGCGGCCGTCCTCGGCGGGACCAACTCGCTGCACACCAACGCCCTCGACGAGACCCTCGCGCTGCCCAGCGAACAGGCCGCGGAGATCGCGCTGCGCACGCAGCAGGTGCTGATGGAGGAGACCGGCGTCGCCAACGTGGCGGACCCGCTGGGCGGTTCGTGGTACGTCGAGCAGCTGACGGACCGGATCGAGGCCGACGCGGAGAAGATCTTCGAGCAGATCAAGGAGCGGGGTCTGCGGGCCCACCCGGACGGACAGCACCCCATCGGGCCGATGACGTCCGGGATCCTGCGCGGGATCGAGGACGGCTGGTTCACCGGCGAGATCGCCGAGTCCGCCTTCCGCTACCAGCAGGCGCTGGAGAAGGGCGACAAGAAGGTCGTCGGCGTCAACGTCCACACCGGTTCGGTCACCGGGGACCTGGAGATCCTGCGGGTCAGCCACGAGGTGGAGCGCGAGCAGGTGCGGGTGCTGGCCGAGCGGAAGGCCGCCCGGGACGACGCGGCCGTGCGCGCCGCCCTCGACGGCATGCTGGCGGCCGCCCGCGACGGCTCCAACATGATCGAGCCGATGCTCGACGCGGTACGGGCCGAGGCGACGCTCGGCGAGATCTGCGGGGTGCTGCGCGACGAGTGGGGCGTCTACACGGAGCCCGCCGGTTTCTGAGCCGGCTCAGGCGGACGAGGTCAGGCCCTGCAGCAGGACCCGGGTGAAGTCGCGTACCCACTCCTCGTCCGCCGGTTTGCCGCTCACCAGGGTGCGGTGCACCACCGCGCCCGCCACCACGTCGAAGATCAGCTCCACCGTGCGGGCGGCCTCCTCCGGCTCGGGCACCGGGGGCAGTTCGCCGCGGCTCTCGGCGCGGGCGCGGCCCTGAAGGACCAGGCGCATCTGGCGTTCCACGATGGAGGAGCGGATGCGCTCGCGCAGCGCGTCGTCGCGGGTGGACTCGGCGACCACCGCCATCAGGCCACTCTTCGCCTCCGGGCGGGCCAGGATCGCCGCGAACTGCAGCACCACGCCCTCGATGTCCGCGGCCAGGCTGCCCCGGTCGGGAAGCTCCAGCTCGTCGAAGAGCTCCGCCACCGCGTCGCACACCAGCTCGTGCTTGCCGGCCCAGCGGCGGTACAGCGTCGTCTTCGCGACCCCGGCGCGGGTCGCCACGTCTCCCAGGGTGAGCTTGGACCAGCCGAGTTCCACCAGAGCCTGCCTGGTCGCGGCCAGGATCGCGGCGTCCGCGGCGGCGCTGCGCGGGCGCCCGGTACGGCTGGCGGGGGTGCGGCTCTGCATTCCTCGACCATAACCGGCGGGATCTGTGCGGTCGTGAGGGAGATCACCGGGTACTGGTGTCGTGCGGGACCCCGATGGCATTACGCTACGACTCGTAGCGAAAGCGTGGGCCGGCTCGTGACGGACGTACACGAGGCGGACGCACGCGATGACATGGGGGCGCGGGTGGGGACCCGGCGCCCGCGCACGGTGTTTTTCGTTTCGACGCGGTAACGGGGGAGGATAGACGCATGCAGCCACGGAACATGTCCATGAGCGGCGTCGTCGACCTCGCCGCGGTGAAGGCGGCCCAGGAGGCCAAGGCCAAGGCCGAGCAGGCGCGCACGGAGGCCGCCCGGCACGGCGGCACGGGCGCCGTCACCCCGGCCGATCTCGTCATCGACGTCGATGAGGCGGGCTTCGAGCGCGATGTCCTCCAGCGGTCCGCCGAAGTCCCGGTCGTCATCGACTTCTGGGCCGAGTGGTGTCAGCCCTGCAAGCAGCTGAGCCCGGTCCTGGAGCGGCTGGCCGTCGAGTACAACGGGCGCTTCCTCCTCGCCAAGATCGACGTCGACGCCAACCAGATGCTGATGCAGCAGTTCGGGATCCAGGGCATCCCCGCCGTGTTCGCCGTCGTGGCCGGACAGGCGCTGCCGCTGTTCCAGGGCGCCGCCCCCGAGCAGCAGATCCGGCAGACGCTGGACCAGCTGGTGCAGGTGGCCGAGGAGCGGTTCGGCCTCACCGGCCTGAGCGTCGACCCGGACGCGCAGCCCGGCGGCACGGCCGTCGAGCAGACGGGGCCGTACGACGCGGCGCTGAACGCCGCCGCTCAGGCCCTGGACGCCGGCGACCTGGGCGGCGCCATCCAGGCGTACAAGAACGTGCTGGCCGACGACCCGGGCCACCCCGAGGCCAAACTCGGCCTCGCGCAGGCGGAGTTGCTCCAGCGGGTGCAGGGCTTCGACCCCCAGAAGGTCCGTCAGGAGGCGGCCGGGAAGCCCAAGGACGTCGACGCGCAGATCGCCGCCGCCGACCTGGACCTGGTGGGCGGTCATGTCGAGGACGCCTTCGGCCGGCTGATCGAGACCGTGCAGCGTACGGCGGGTGACGACCGGGACACCGTGCGGCGCCGGCTGCTGGAGCTGTTCGAGGTCGTGGGGCCCGAGGACCCGCGTGTGGTGGGCGCGCGAAGGGCGCTCGCGCGCGCCCTGTTCTGACCAGTCGCTAAACGCCACGGCTTGTGATGCCGGGGTGAAAGGTTTGCCGACGAGTCGTCACGGCGGCGGCTCTTTGCCAAATCTTGGTAATCGGTCGAACTGTTACTGCGAGTAAGTCGAGGCCGTTGGTCTGTCTGGATTCGTCCACGGATCAACGGCTTTGCTCTGCCCCCGATTGCCACCGAGCGTCGCGCTCCGAGACCGCTCGGTCGTCCTGCGGTTATCCGGCCGTTACTAGCCAGTAACGAACCCCCTTGTGCCCGGCGCGAGAATGCACCACGATCGGCGACGCTCGGTCCATTCCCACACCCCGGCAGCCGGTCGGGTCACGGGAGACTCTGGGTCCCCACCGAGCAGAGCCGGCGGCAGTGGCGCCGGCTCTAGGGCAGGGGGGTCTTCGTCCACTCGGCGAAGCCTGTCCAAGCAAGGTTGTGCGTGATGCGTGTCGTGCGCGACCAGTGGTTGTCGCTCGGGGGTGATCGCCGGTGATTCGGGCGCGGTTCGCGCCACCGAGCGCGGGCGCTCTCCTTCCCGAGGACGTAGCACTTCTCCCATCCCTGCCTGGTCGAGCCGCCGACTGGTGGCCGGCCCGGGCCAGGAGATGTACGTCCGAGAAGGAGGAAATATGGAGTCCCAGGTGCGTGGCGGGACCAGATGGAAGCGGTTCGCTGTGGTCATGGTGCCCAGCGTCGCCGCGACGGCCGCGATAGGTGTCGCCCTCGCGCAGGGCGCTCTGGCCGCTTCGTTCAGCGTCTCCGGTCAGTCGTTCAAGGTGTCCGCCGACCAGCTCGTGGGCACCGGCTTCGAGCAGTACGGCGCCATCGACAGCGGTTACACGATGGACGGCCAGAAGACGGCTCACCCGGTGGCCGTCTCGGCGTTCAAGCACGCCGAGATCACCAACCTGTGCCAGTCCGTGGTCACCCCTGACGTGCCGGTCTTCGGCAGCGTCAGCCTGATCCTGCGGGCCGGCGGTGCGGGTCACGACAAGGTCCAGGCCGACAACATCTACATCGATGTCGCCGACCTGAACGCCGACGCGACCTTCAAGAACATCGACATCGGTGTTGCCGCCAAGGACGCCGGCAAGGGTCCGGGCATGAAGGGCGGCGGCGAGCAGGCCAACCCGTACGGCTTCGCCCAGCAGGCCGATTCGGCCACGCTGGACGGCGTCAAGCAGACGGCGTGGGCGACCACAGCGGGTACCTTCAAGCTCAGCGGTCTGCACATGTCGCTGTCGACGGGTACGCACGAGTGCTACTGAGCACAAGGTGAGGGGCGGGGGAGCCGGTGGCGCCCCCGCCCGTCCACTCTCCGGCCGTGTTTCACACGCGGCACACATCACCACCACAGCAACGCCGCACCAGGGAGCTGTTTTCCATGAGCGCCGAGACCTCTGCCGCCGCACCCGGCCAGTTCACCCGCCGGAGGCTGCAGTTCCGCGCCTGGCGGGGCACGCGTCCGTTCTGGGCCGGACTGTTCGTCATCCTCGGCGGCTTTCCGATCATGTACTTCCCGTACGCCCACCTCCAGTTCGGTCATCTCACGCTGGCGATGGCGACCACCGCGGGAGCCGGGTCCCTGATCATCGGCGTGCTGCTGATCGTCCTGGGCATCAGCCTCTGGTTCCAGAAGCACGTACGGGTCTTCGCCGGAGTGGCCGCGATCCTGCTCGCGCTGGTGTCCATCCCCGTGTCCAACTTCGGCGGCTTCGTGCTGGGCTTCCTCTTCGCCCTCATCGGCGGGGCGATGGCCGTGGCGTGGGCCCCCGGCGCGTCCGCGCAGCAGCCGCCGGCCGAGGCGGCGCCGGGCGAGGCCGGTGCCCCGCAGACCGCTCCGCTGCTCGACAAGCGCGTGGACGGCGGGTACGGGGCGAACGACCTGTCAGGAACGAGCCCGGCCAACGGGGCGAACGGGAGGCACAGTGCCGGCTGACGAGGTGACCCGCGGGACCGATGTGGACGGGTCCCGTGCGAGATCCGGTCCCCGCCACGCGGCGCCCAGAAAGCCGCTGTTCACCAGGTTCCACATGCCGGCCGGCAAGGCGATCGCCTCCGTGGCGATGCCGACGGCGGTGCTGATGGGCATGGGCTTCACGTCCTCCCTGGCCCTCGCGGCCGGCGGCGGCAGCCCGTCCCCGTCGACCACGGCCAAGAGCCTGACGGCGGACGAGTACAAGGACTGCGTCACGGCGCTGGACAGCTCCAAGGACGCCTCCGCCTCGCCCTCGCCGTCCGCCTCGAAGAGCGGTGACACGGCCACGCCGTCGCCCTCGGCGAGCGCCGACGCCAAGGACGCGAAGGACGCCAAGGACACCAAGTCCGGTGACACGGGCACGGCCTCTTCGCCGGATTCAGGTGCCGGCGACAAGGCCACGTCCAAGCCGACCGCGACCTCCGGCTCGTCCGGCTCGGGCTCGGGCTCGTCGTCCGGTTCCGGCGACGGCTCGGCCACGCCCACGCCGACCGCGTCCAAGAGCAGCGGCGGTCTGCTGGGCACCCTCGGCGACACGCTCGGCGGCATCCTGGGCGGCGGCAAGGACTCCAGTGGGTCCTCCGCGAGCCCGACGCCGTCCGCGACCCCCTCGGCGAGCGCGTCGTCCTCCTCGCCCTCCTCGTCGGCGTCCGGCTCGTCGTCCGGTTCCAAGCTCACCGACACGGTGAACGACACCGTCTCCAAGACCACCAAGACGGTCGGGGACACGGTGAAGAAGACCACCGACACGGTCTCCAAGACGGCCTCGGACGCCACCAAGGCCGTCAAGGACACGGCCGCGTCGGCCACGCCGAGCCCGTCGGCGAGCTCCAGCGCCTCGGCGGAGGACTGCCCGGCGGCCACCACCGACGAGGGCGGCGTCGACAACAAGGTGCCGGTCGCGGACGACCCGTGGTACCTGAGCGCCAGCTCACTGCTGCTCAAGGGCGCCGACTACCAGGGCATCGTCGAGGTGAAGACGGCCTCCGGCACCACCAAGAAGGTGCTGAAGTACGTCATCTCCGACGGCACGGACATCGGCGACCTGCACCAGACGGTGAACGACAAGCTCTCCGGCAAGACCTACCACGTGCAGGCGGCCAAGGGCTCGACGTCCACCATCCGGGGCGGCGCCACCACGATGTACACCCAGAGCATCTCGGGCAACCTGTTCGGTCTGATCCCGATGACGTTCACGCCCGACAGCCCGCCCCCGCTGAACCTCCCGCTGATCTACTTCACCAACGTCCACGTGGTGCAGGCGGCTCAGTTCGGCGGCAATCTGCACGTGCCCGGCATGCACGTGTACACGACCGACTGACCGGTCGCGCGAAGCCCGTTCGGGAGCCGCACACAGCTGAGGGCGCCCCCTGCTCCAGGGGGCGCCCTCAGCGCCGTACAGACCCTTGCGGCCGTACGAGACCCTTGCGGGGGCCGTCAGCCGGTCTGCGTGCCCAGGTGGTGGACGCGCAGCATGTTGGTGGTGCCGGGGACGCCGGGGGGCGAGCCGGCGGTGATGATGACCGTGTCGCCCGCGTCGAAGCGGTGCAGCTTGGCGATCTCCTGGTCGACGAGGTCGACCATCTCGTCCGTGCTGTTCACGAACGGCACGACGTGCGGCTCCACGCCCCAGCTCAGGGTGAGCTGGTTGCGGGTGGACTCATCGGTGGTGAACGCGATGATCGGCTGGGTCGCGCGGTAGCGGGAGAGCCGGCGCGCGGTGTCACCGGACTGGGTGAAGGCGATCAGGCCCCGGCCGCCGAGGAAGTCGGCGATCTCGGCGGCGGCACGGGCCACCGAACCGCCCTGGGTGCGCGGCTTCTTGCCCGGCACCAGCGGCTGCAGGCCCTTGGAGAGCAGCTCCTGCTCGGCGGCGGCGACGATCTTCGACATGGTCTTGACCGTCTCGACCGGGTAGGCGCCCACCGACGACTCGGCGCTCAGCATGACCGCGTCGGCGCCGTCCAGGATCGCGTTGGCCACGTCGGAGGCCTCGGCGCGGGTCGGGCGGGAGTTGGTGATCATCGACTCCATCATCTGGGTCGCCACGATCACCGGCTTGGCGTTGCGCCGGCACAGCTCGATCAGGCGCTTCTGCACCATGGGGACCTTCTCGAGCGGGTACTCGACGGCGAGGTCGCCGCGGGCGACCATCACACCGTCGAACGCCATCACGACGTCCTCCATGTTCTCCACCGCCTGCGGCTTCTCCACCTTGGCGATGACCGGGACCCGGCGGCCCTCCTCGTCCATGACGCGGTGCACGTCCTGGATGTCCTTGGCGTCCCGGACGAAGGACAGCGCGACCAGGTCGCAGCCCATGCGGAGGGCGAAGCGCAGGTCCTCGACGTCCTTGTCGCTCAGCGCGGGCACGTTGACGGCCGCGCCGGGCAGGTTGATGCCCTTGTGGTCGGAGACGACACCGCCCTCGATGACGATCGTCTTCACCCGGGGGCCCTCGACGTCCAGCACCTTCAGCTCGACGTTGCCGTCGTTGATCAGGACCTGGTCGCCGCGCGCGACGTCGCCCGGCAGCCCCTTGTACGTCGTACCGCAGATGTGCTTGTCGCCCGGGACGTCCTCAATGGTGATGACGAACTCGTCACCGCGCTCGAGTTCGACCGGACCCTCGGCGAAGGTCTCCAGGCGGATCTTCGGGCCCTGCAGGTCGGCGAGGACGCCGATGGGCCGGCCGGTCTCCTTGGAGGCGGCCCGGACGCGGTCGTACCGCGCCTGGTGCTCGGCGTGGGAGCCGTGACTGAAGTTGAACCGGGCCACGTTCATGCCCGCCTCGATCATGGCGACGAGCATCTCGTGGGAGTCGACCGCGGGGCCGAGAGTACAGACGATTTTCGAACGGCGCATGGGGCGATCCTATCGGTTTGTTTCGCTACGGAATATTCCGTCTGGCGGAAGATACAAATGAGTGGCGCACCGCTCAGGTGCTGCTATTCAGTTGTTCTTTCCGACCAGTGCGTAGGTCTGCGTCGCGATCTCCAGTTCTTCATCCGTCGGCACCACAGCGACCGCGACACGCGCATCGTCGGGAGAGATCAGCCTGGCCTCGTCCGCTCGCAGCGCGTTCCGGTCCGGGTCGACCGCCAGCCCAAGTCCCGCAAGGCCCGCGATCGCCGCCTCCCGTACGGGCGCCGCGTTCTCGCCGACGCCGGCGGTGAACGCGACCGCGTCCACCGTCCCGAGCACGGCGTAATAGGCGCCGATGTACTTCTTGATCCGGTGAATGTAAATGTCGAACGCGAGAGCGGCCTCCGCGTCCCCCTCGTCGATCCGGCGGCGGATCTCCCGCATGTCGTTGTCCCCGCACAGACCGAACAGACCGCTCCTCTTGTTGAGAAGAGTGTCGATCTCGTCCATGGACATATCCCCAACCCGGGCCAAATGGAAGATGACGGCCGGATCCACATCACCGGAGCGCGTACCCATCACCAGTCCCTCCAAAGGCGTCAGCCCCATGGAGGTGTCCACGCACCGGCCGCGCCGCACCGCCGACGCCGAGGCGCCGTTGCCCAGGTGCAGCACGATCACGTTGACCTCGGACGGGTCCTTGCCCAGCAGCCGGGCGGTCTCCCGCGAGACGTAGGCGTGCGAGGTGCCGTGGAAGCCGTAGCGGCGGATGCGGTACCGGTCGGCGATCTTCGGGTCGATCGCGTAGCGCGCCGCCGGCTCCGGCATCGTCGTGTGGAACGCGGTGTCGAACACGGCGACCTGGGGCAGGTCGGGGCGCATCCCCTGGGCGGTGCGGATGCCGGTCAGGTTGGCCGGGTTGTGCAGCGGGGCGACCGGGATCAGCCGCTCGATCTCGGTGAGCACGGCGTCGTCGATGACGGTCGGTTCGGTGAAGAACATGCCGCCGTGCACCACCCGGTGCCCGATCGCGGCCAGTTCCGGCGAGTCGAGGCCGAGGCCGTCCCGGCGCAGCTCCTCGGCGACGGCCTTCAGCGCGGCGTCGTGGTCGGCGATCGGCCCGGTCTGCTCGCGGGTGTCGCCGGTGGCGAGGCAGGTGTGCCTGAGCCGGGAGGTCTGCTCGCCGATGCGCTCGACCAGGCCGACGGCGAGCCGGCTTTCGTCGCGCATGTCGAGCAGCTGGTACTTCACCGACGAGGAGCCGGAGTTGAGGACGAGGACACGGGTCGCGGTCACGGTGATGAGGAAGCTCTCTGTGCTCAGTTGGCGGACGTCTGGGCCTGGATCGCCGTGATGGCGACGGTGTTGACGATGTCCTGGACGAGCGCGCCCCGGGACAGGTCGTTGACCGGCTTGCGCAGACCCTGCAGGACCGGCCCGACAGCGATCGCGCCGGCCGAGCGCTGCACGGCCTTGTAGGTGTTGTTGCCGGTGTTGAGGTCAGGGAAGATCAGCACGCTGGCCTGCCCCGCGACCTGCGAGCCGGGCAGCTTGGTGGCGGCCACGGACGGCTCCACGGCCGCGTCGTACTGGATCGGCCCCTCGATCTTCAGGTCCGGGCGGCGCGAGCGGGCCAGCTCGGTCGCCTCGCGCACCTTGTCGACGTCGGCGCCGGAACCGGAGGTGCCCGTGGAGTACGACAGCATCGCGATCCTCGGCTCCACACCGAACCGCGCGGCCGTGCCCGCCGACTGGATGGCGATGTCCGCGAGCGCTTGCGCGTTCGGGTCCGGGTTGACCGCGCAGTCGCCGTAGACCAGCACCTTGTCGGCCAGGCACATGAAGAAGACGGACGAGACGATCGACGACTCGGGCTTGGTCTTGATGATCTCGAAGGCCGGGCGGATGGTGGCCGCCGTGGAGTGCACCGACCCGGAGACCATGCCGTCGGCCAGGCCCTCCTGGACCATCAGGGTGCCGAAGTAGTTGACGTCCGAGACGACGTCGTAGGCCAGCTCGACCGTGACGCCCTTGTGCGCGCGCAGGGCCGCGTACTTCTCGGCGAAGGAGTCGCGCAGCTCGCTGGTGGCCGGGTCGATCAGCCGGGTGTCGCCCAGGTCGATGCCGAGGTCGGCGGCCTTCTTGCGGATCTGGTCCTCGGGGCCGAGCAGGGTCAGGTCGCACACACCCCGGCGCAGCAGCACCTCGGCCGCGTGCAGCACCCGCTCCTCGGTGCCCTCCGGGAGGACGACCCGGCGCTTGTCGGCGCGGGCCTGCTCCAGCAGCTTGTGCTCGAACATCATCGGGGTGACCCGGTCGGTGCTGGGGGCGCTCACCCGCGCGGCCAGGTCGGCGGTGTCGGCGTACCGCTCGAACAGGCCGAGCGCGGTCTCCGCCTTGCGCGGGGTGGCCGCGTTCAGCTTGCCCTCCAGCGAGAACAGCCGCTCGGCGGTGGGGAAGGAGTTGCCGGTCACCGAGAGCACCGGCGTGCCCGGGGCGAGCCGGGCGGCCAGGGTGAGGATCTCCTCGCTCGGCACCTCGTCCAGGGTCAGCAGCACGCCGGCGATCGGCGGGGTCCCGGCGCTGTGCGCGGCCAGCGAGCCGACGACCAGGTCGGCGCGGTCGCCCGGGGTCACCACCAGGCAGCCGGGGGTCAGGGCGGTGAGGAGGTTGGGCAGCATCGCGCCGCCGAAGACGAAGCCGAGGGCGTCGCGGGCGAGCCCGGAGTCGTCGCCGAGCAGCACCTTGGCGTCCAGGGCCTGGGCGATCTGGGAGACGGTCGGCGCGGACAGTGCGGGCTCGTCGGGGACGACGTAGCAGGGCACCGGCAGCCGGTCCACGAGCCGCCCGGCGATCTCGTCGCGGTCCTCGCGGGCCACCCGGTTGGTGACCATCGCCAGCACGTCGCAGCCCAGGCCGTCGTACGCCCGGTAGGCGTTGCGGGTCTCGGCGAGCACCGCCTCGGCGCTCTGCCCGCGGCCGCCCACCACCGGGATCACCGAGGCGGCGAACTCGTTGGCGAGGCGGGCGTTCAGGGACAGCTCGTCCGGCAGCTGGGTGTCGGCGAAGTCGGTGCCGAGGACGAGGACGACGTCGTAGTCGCGCGCCACCAGGTGGAAGCGGTCGACCAGCGCGGACACCAGCTCGTCGGCGCCCTGCTCGGCCTGGAGCGCGGACGCCTCCCGGTAGTCCATGCCGTAGACGGTGGCCGGGTCCTGCGCCAGGCGGTACCGGGCCCGCAGCAGCTCGAAGAGCCGGTCCGGGCCGTCGTGCACGAGCGGACGGAACACGCCCACCCGGTCGACCTGCCGGGTCAGGAGCTCCATGACCCCCAGCTCCACGACCTGGCGGCCGTCACCGCGGTCGATCCCGGTCACGTACACGCTGCGCGTCACGCGTCCACTCCGTTCCTCATGTCATCAGCCTGGTCTGTCCCGAAGGTCCCGTTCTTCGGCATAAAAATCGCCCACCGAGGTGAGCAGAACCCTCTTGACAATACCTCCGCCGCCGGATAAGGCGCCCGTCAAGTGACCCACTGCCCCGGTGGACGTGAAAGAATTGACACCGGCTCACCGGCATACGACAGCGAGCAGGAGACACAGCACGATGCGCATCGGAGTTCTCACCGCAGGCGGCGACTGCCCCGGCCTGAACGCCGTGATCCGGTCGGTCGTGCACCGGGCGGTCGCGCAGTACGGCGACGAGGTCATCGGCTTCGAGGACGGCTACCGGGGTCTGCTCGACCGGCACTACCGCACCCTCGACCTGGACGGGGTCAGCGGCATCCTGGCCCGCGGCGGCACCATCCTCGGCTCCTCCCGGCTCCAGCGCGACCGGCTGCGCGAGGCGTGCGAGGGCGCCGCCGACATGGTCGAGGAGTTCGGCATCGACGCGCTGATCCCGATCGGCGGCGAGGGCACGCTGACCGCGGCCCGCATGCTCTCCGACGCCGGTCTTCCGGTGGTCGGCGTGCCGAAGACCATCGACAACGACATCTCCTCCACCGACCGCACCTTCGGCTTCGACACCGCCGTGACCGTGGCCGCCGAGGCCATGGACCGCCTGAAGACCACCGCCGAGTCCCACCAGCGGGTGATGGTCGTCGAGGTCATGGGCCGGCACGCCGGCTGGATCGCCCTGGAGTCCGGCATGGCCGCCGGCGCCCACGGCATCTGCCTGCCCGAGCGCCCCTTCGACCCCGCCGACCTGGTCAAGATGGTCGAGGAGCGGTTCGCCCGCGGCAAGAAGTTCGCCGTCATCTGCGTCGCCGAGGGCGCCCACCCCGCCGAGGGCAGCATGGACTACGGCAAGGGCGAGATCGACCAGTACGGCCACGAGCGCTTCCAGGGCATCGGCACCGCCCTGGCGTACGAGCTGGAGCGGCGCCTGGGCAAGGAGGCCAAGCCGGTCATCCTCGGCCACGTCCAGCGCGGCGGCGTCCCCACCGCCTACGACCGCGTCCTCGCCACCCGCTTCGGCTGGCACGCCGTCGAGGCCGCGCACCGGGGCGACTTCGGGAGGATGACCGCGCTGCGCGGCACCGACATCGTGATGGTGCCGCTCGCGGAGGCGGTCACCGAGCTGAAGACCGTCCCGAAGGACCGCATGGACGAGGCCGAGTCGGTCTTCTAGGCAGTCCCGTCCGCCAGCTCCACCGCCGTCCAGAAGTTCTCCACGATCCGGTCGAGGAACTCCTTGCCGGACTCACTCGCACTCCTGCTGCCGCCACCCCAGCTGAGGGTGGCGGCCATGTGCCCCTGGTAGTCGTCGTAGAGCTGCTGCAGCACTCCCTCGAGGACGTCCGCCTCCAGGGGCACCAGCCTGCGCACCGGCCGCACATAGGCCTGCCAGCGGGTGGTCACCGCGCTGTGCAGCAGGTCGGCGAGCTTCGCCTCGCGGCCGGTGACGGCGACGAAGTCGGGCAGCGCGAGGTCCAGCACCCGCGCGAGCGCGGCCGACTGGCGCTCGTTGCCCCGCCACTGCCCGCTCTCCTCCATGCGCAGATAGCCGCGCAGGTCCATGCCGACGGCGCGGGCGACGTCCTCCGCCGCGACGGCCCGCGCGACGCGGTGCTCGCGCAGGGTCTGCGGCCGGCCGAGGAGTTCGCCCGGGGAACACCACAACACCCCGGCCAGCGCGGTCAGTTCCGGGTGGCTGGGGGTGACGGTGCCGCGTTCCCAGGCGATCACCAGATCGGGGGTCACATAGGGCAGCCCGTACGAGGCCCGCAGACCATAGGCGACGTGCTCGGGTCCCATGCCGAGCGCGGCGCGCAGCCTGCGGGCCGCCGGGGCGTTGAAGGGGGGAGCTGAGGGTTGGCGCACTCCGCACAAGCTAGGCGTGCCGTGACGGGATGGCTACGGTCGGTTCGGACAGGATCACGGCTTGTCGGAACGCACAGTTCCGGCCGTTCGGTATGCAACGGACGCATCACCCTTGAGGCGCCCCCCTTGACCGTCTCTCCGCGCAGCCCTCGACCGCCTCCCGCTCATCCCTTGACGGCCCCGCCGAGGGCGAAGCCGCCGCCCAGCCGCCGCGCCACCAGCACGTACAGCAGGATCACCGGAGTCGAGTAGATGACGGAGAAGGCGGCGAGCTGGCCGTACGCCACCATGCCCCGGTTGCCGAAGAAGTCGTTGATGCTGACCGAGGCCGGCATCTGGTCCGGGGTGAGAAGCAGCATGAACGGGACGAAGAAGTTCCCCCACATCATCACGAACGAGAACACCGTGACGACCGCGAGTCCCGGGCCCATCAGCGGCAGCACGATCCGCACCAGGGACTGCGCCGAGGACGCCCCGTCCGTCCAGGCCGCCTCCTCCAGCTCCTTCGGCACCCCGTCCATGAAGTTCTTCATCAGCCAGATGGCGAACGGCAGTTGGGAGGCCGCGAAGAACAGGATGGTGCCCTGCAGGGTGTCGATCAGGTTCACCCGCACGAACAGCGCGTACACCGGCACCATGATCGCGGTGATCGGCAGGCTCGTCGCGAACAGGATCGTCAGCAGGAACGGCCGGTTGAGCCGGGACCGGAACCGGGAGAGCGGATAGGCGGCGAGGGCCGCGCAGGCGACGGTCAGCGCGGTGGCGCCGCCGCACAGGACCAGGCTGTTGAGCAGCGGGGTGTAGGTGACGTCCGGGGTGAGGATCGCGTCGAAGTTGCCGAGGGTGACACCGTCCGGGACCCTCACCCGCAGGTCCGCGTGCGGATCCACGGAGGACAGCACCACCCAGGCCAGGGGCAGCGCGAAGGCGGCGGCGACCAGCAGCAGCGCCGCGTCGGCGGCCAGCCGCCGGGAGGTGCGTGCGCGGGCCATCAGACCTCCGTCCGCAGCAGCCGCAGGTACACCACGGAGAACAGGGCGCCGACGATCAGCAGGAGCAGGGCGACCGCGGTGCCGTACCCGATCATGCTGTTCTGGAAGGCCTGCTCGTACATGAACAGCGGCAGGGTCTGGCTCTTGTTCCCGGGGCCGCCCCGGGTCATCACCCAGATCAGCCCGAAGACGGACAGCGTCTGCAGGGTGTTGAGCATGAGGTTGGTGCCGATGGACCGCCGGATCATCGGCAGGGTGATGTGCCACATCCGCCGCCAGCCGCCGGCCCCGTCCACCTCGGCGGCCTCCGTGATCTCCGCCGGTATCTCGTCCAGCGCGGCGGAGTAGACGAGCATCGAGAACGCCGTGCCGCGCCAGACGTTGGCGAAGGACACCGCGAGGACGGGGAGCGTGAACAGCCAGTTCTGGCGCGGCAGATGGAGCCAGTCCAGGATCGCGTTCAGCGTGCCCTCGCGCCGGAAGAACGCGTACAGCAGGAACCCGGCGACCACCTCCGGCAGCACCCAGGCGGTGACGACGATCCCGCCGGTGAGCGTGCGCACCGGTTTCGACGCCCGTTTCATCAGCGCGGCCAGGGCGAGCCCCAGGGTGTTCTGCCCGACGAGCGAGGACAGCACGGTGAACACCAGGGTGAGCCATACGGCGTTCAGGAACGCGTCGTCGTGGAAGGCCCGCCGGAAGTTGGCGAACCCCACGAACGACGCGTGCGCCTGACCGGTCAGCTGGAGGTCGGTGAAGGCGATGTAGACGCAGTAGGCGATCGGACCGGCCAGGAAGAGCAGGATCAGCACCACGGCCGGGGTGAGGGGCAGGGCCCGGGTGATCCCGCGCCGGGCGTTCACTTCCGGACCACTTGGCCGCCGGTGACGTCCTTGAGCGTCGAGTCGTAGGTACGCGCCGCCTGCTGTGCGGACGCGTCGCCCGTGGTGACGCTCTCCATGGCCTCCTGGACGGCCGTCGACACCTTCGGGTACGCCGGGTACGCGGGCCGGTAGTGGGTGCTGGAGACCAGGTCGGTGAAGAACTTGATGCCGGGCTGGGCGGTGGCGTACGACGGGTCGGCGGCGACGTCCTTGCGGACCGAGATGCCGGAGTTGGCGATGTACCACTTCTTGGCGTTCGCCTCGGTCTGCAGGGTCTTGATGAAGTCGAAGGCGAGGTCGGGATGGCCGGCCTTGGCCGGGACGGCCCAGGTCCAGCCGCCGGACATGCTCACCTTGCCGGGCGCCTGCCCGTTCTGGGTGGGCATGTACGCCAGCCCCAGCTGCTTCGACCAGTCGGGCCACTCGTGTCCGCTGCCCGGCAGCCAGGCCTGCGGCAGCCAGGAGCCGTCGAGGTCGATGCCGAGTTTGCCCTGGGGGAGCAGCTCGCCGTTGACGGTGGTGGCGAAGTTGGGGTCGAGGGCGTCGGACACGTCCGGGCCCAGCTTCTCCTTGTAGACGGTCTCGACGAACTTCAGCGAGTCCGTGAACCCCTGGCTCCCCGCGATCCACTTCTTGCTGCCGCTGTCGTACAGCGGATCGCTCCTGCCGTCGCCGGTGCCGTACAGCAGCATCTCCATGCCCTGCATGGTGGCCCGCTCGCCCGCCGGCTTGCCGGTGTAGACGTTGAGCGGGGTGACGCCGGGGACCTTCCGCTTGATGGTGCGGGCGGCGGCGAGGATGTCGTTCCAGTTCCTCGGCTGCCAGTTCAGCGGCAGCCCGGCCTTCTTGAACACCCGCTTGTCGAACCACAGCCCGCGGGTGTCGGTCCCGTCCGGAACGCCGTACGTCTTCCCGTCCTCGCCCTGGGCGGCGGCCTTCGCGGTGCCGATGAACTCGCTCCAGTCGGGCCACTTGGCCAGATAGGAATCGAGCGGCTTCAGGTATCCGCTGGTGATGTCGGAGTTGATGAGGAAGGTGTCCTCGTAGACCAGGTCCGGCGCGGTCCTCGGGGAGCGCAGCATCTGCTGGAGCTTGGTGTAGTACTCGGAGTCCGGGGCCTTGATGGGCACGAACTGGACCTTCTTGCCCGGGTACTCCTTCTCGAAGTCCTTCTTGATCCCGGCGAGATAGGTGTCCATCACCTTGACCGAGTTGTCGGTCGACTGCTTGTAGGAGACCTTCACGGTGTTCGGGTCGCTGCCGGAGCCCGAGCCGCATGCGGTGAGCGCGCTTGCGGCGAGAGCGGCGGTCAGGAGGGCGGAGAGAGCGGCGGTGGGGCGCACGGGCATGACCTCCTGCGGGCGCACGTCGCGGTGGCCTTGGGTGGTTGCCGTGCGAAGGTAAGAGGAGTGGTCTAGTCAGGTCAATGCGTGTGCGCGGATTGGGCGATGCGGGTCGGCGGGGCCTGAAGCCAGCCTGGCGGACGGGCAGTTCGGCGGCGCCGGCGCGGGCGAGGCCGGCCTGGCCCGGCGGCTTCTGCGGGGACGTTGGCGCGAGTGAAGGCGGGACCGGTGGCTGTTCCACGCCGTGGCCGCACTCGAGGCGTGCGGGAGGCCGCGGGGAGCGGTGGCCGCCAACGACGCGCGGGCGTCGCCTGGGACGCGGCACACGTCCGCCGCACGGTCCGCAGCGCCGCCGGTGTTCGCCGCGATGCCCGGGCCCGGTGGTCCTCACCGCCCTTGCGACACCCACCGGTACACCAGCTCCGGCCGGCCCACCTGTCCGTACAGCGGGCTCCGGGCGGCGCGGGCCGTGTCGACCAGGTGCTCCAGATAGCGGCGGGCGGTGATCCGGGAAATGCCCACGGCCTCGGCGACGCCGGCCGCGGTCAGTCCGTCGCCGGCGTCCCGCAGCGCGGTCGTCACCCGCTCCAGCGTGGGCGCGCTCAGGCCCTTGGGGAGGGCGGCGGGGGAGGGGGCGCGCAGCGTGGCCAGCGCCCGGTCCACCTCGTCCTGGCCGCTCGCCTCGCCCGCCGCCGCGTGGAACTCGGCGTAGCGCACCAGCCGGTCTCGCAGCGTGGCGAAGGTGAACGGCTTCAGCACGTACTGCACGACGCCCAGGGACACCCCCTCCCGGACCACCGCGAGATCCCGCGCCGACGTCACCGCTATCACGTCCGCGTGATGGCCGGCCGCCCGCAGCGAGCGGGCGAACTGCAGGCCGTGCACGTCCGGCAGGTTCAGGTCCAGCAGGAGCAGGTCCACGGCCGTACGGTCCAGGACACGGCGCGCCTGAGCACCCGAGTGCGCCTTGCCGACCGCGACGAACCCCGGCACCCGGCCGACGTACATCACATGGGCGTCGGCGGCGACCGGGTCGTCCTCGACGACCAGAACGCGAATGGGCTGCCGTTCCTCCGTCATCTGCGCCCGCCCACGGCCGTACGCAGCGGCAACCGCACCTCGAACACCGCTCCGCCCTCGCCTTCCTCGCCCGACTCCGCCACCGTCAGCACGCCCTCGTGGCGGGTCACCGCCTGCCGGACCAGGGCCAGCCCGAGCCCCCGTCCGCCGGGCCCGGCCGGCTTCGTGGAGAACCCCCGCTGGAATACCAGGCCGGCATGGGCCGGGTCGAGGCCGGGTCCGGTGTCGGACACCCGCAGCACCACCTCGCCGTCCGAGGCGTACGCCGTCACCGTCACCCGCGCCCGGACGCTGCCCTGCGCCGCGTCCACCGCGTTGTCGATCAGGTTGCCGAGGATGGTGACGAGGTCCCGCGCGGACAGGTCGTCCGGGAGCAGGCCGTCGTCGAGCCGGCTGTCCGGCGACACCACCAGCTCCACGCCCCGCTCGTTGGCCTGGGCCGTCTTGCCCAGCAGCAGGGCCGCCAGCACCGGTTCGCTCACCGCCGCGACCACCTGGTCGGTGAGGGCCTGGGCCAGCTCCAGTTCCGCAGTGGCGAACTCCACCGCCTCCTCGGCCCGGCCCAGCTCGATCAGCGACACCACCGTGTGCAGCCGGTTCGCGGCCTCGTGCGCCTGGGAGCGCAGCGCCTGGGTGAAGCCCCGCTCCGAGTCCAACTCGCCCATCAGCGACTGGAGTTCGGTCACGTCGCGGAGGGTGACCACCGTGCCGCGGCGCTCTCCGCCCGACACCGGGGAGGTGTTCACCACCAGCACCCGGGACGCCGTGAGGTGCACCTCGTCCACCCGGGGTTCGGAGGACAGCAGCGCGCCGGTCAGCGGGGCCGGCAGGCCCAGGCCGGCGACCGAGCGGCCGACCACCTCCTCCTCGCTGCCGACGCCCAGCAGCTCCCGGCCGCCGTCGTTGATGAGGGCCACCCTGAACTGCCCGTCCAGCATCAGCAGGCCCTCGCGGACCGCGTGCAGCGCCGCCTGGTGGTAGTCGTGCATCCGGCTCAGCTCGGTGGCGTTCATGCCGTGGGTGTGGCGGCGCAGCCGCGCGTTGATCACATACGTGCCGACCGCGCCCAGCAGCAGGGTCGCGCCGGCCACCCCGAGCAGCGCCGTCACCTGGTCCTGGACCCGCTCGCTGATCGTCTCCACCTTGATGCCGGCGCTCACCAGCCCGACGATCCGGCCGCCGTCGTCCACCGGGGTCACCGCGCGCACGGACGGGCCGAGGGTGCCGGTGTAGGTCTCGGTGAGGGTGTGGCCGGCCTGCGCGGGGGTGATGGTGCCGAGGAAGCGCCTGCCGATCTGGTGGGGATCAGGGTGGGTCCAGCGGATGCCCGACGGGGTCATGATCGTGACGAAGTCGACGTTCGCGTCCCGCATGACCTGCAGGGCGTACGGCTGCAGCCGGGCGGACGGGTCGGAGGTGCGGATGGCCGCGCGGACCGAGGGGGAGTCGGCGATCGAGCGGGCCACCGCCGTGGCCTGGGAGGCGGCCGCGTCCTGCGCCTGCCGCTGGTCGCTGACGTAGGTGAACAGCGCGTATCCGGCCACGACCAGCGCGATCAGCACGGCCTGCACGGCGAACAGCTGGGCGGCCAGGCTGCGCGGGCGGGGGAGGGACGGAAAGCGCATGCGTGCAGTGTGCCTCCGCAGGCGAGCGTGAACTAAATGAACGGAAGGGTGACCGCCCTCACAGCTCGGGAGATAGTCACGGCATTCCCCAGCAACCCCCGGACGTGAGCCGCACGCCGGTTGTTCACCGACGAAGACGTCAAGGAGGGCAGTCGTGGCCGCCAGCACCCCCGACACGGCACCTGCCGCACCCCGCGTGAAGCGGGACCGCACCCACTACCTGTACATCGCCGTGATCGTGGCCGTCGCGCTCGGCATCGCGGTGGGATTCGCCGCGCCGGACTTCGCCAAGGAGCTCAAGCCGCTCGGCACGGGCTTCGTGAACCTGATCAAGATGATGATCACGCCCATCATCTTCTGCACGATCGTCACCGGCGTCGGTTCGATCCGCAGCGCCGCGAAGGTCGGCAAGCTGGGCGGCCTCGCCCTGACCTACTTCATCGGCATGTCGTTCGTGGCGCTGGCCATCGGCCTGGTGGTCGGCAACGTCCTGCACCCCGGCGCGGGCATGCACCTCACCGACGCGGCGAAGCAGGCCGGACACACCCAGGCCGCGAGCGGCAGCGAGGGGCCCGTCGACTTCCTGCTGAGCATCATTCCCACGACCTTCGTCTCCGCCTTCACCGGCGGCGTGGTGCTGCAGACGCTCCTCGTCGCGCTGCTGGTCGGCTTCGCCGTGCAGGCGATGGGCACGTCCGGCGAGCCGATTCTGCGCGGCATCGGACACATCCAGAAGCTGGTCTTCCGGGTCCTGTCGATGATCATGTGGGCGGCGCCGGTCGGCGCGTTCGGCGCGATCGCGGCGGTCGTCGGCGAGACCGGCGTCGAGGCGCTGAAGGCCCTCGGCACGATCATGCTGGCCTTCTACATCACCTGTGTGCTCTTCGTCGGCCTGGTGCTCGGCCCGGTGCTGTGGTTCGTCGCCAAGGTCAACATCCTGAAGCTGCTGAGGTACCTCGGCCGCGAGTTCCTGCTCATCCTGTCGACGTCGTCCTCGGACACCGCGCTGCCGCGCCTGATCGCCAAGATGGAGCACCTGGGCGTGAGCCGCCCGGTCGTCGGCATCACCGTGCCGACCGGCTACTCCTTCAACCTCGACGGCACCATGATCTACCTGACCATGGCGTCCCTGTTCATCGCCGAGGCCCTGGGGCAGCCGCTGCACCTGGGCGAGCAGATCACCCTGCTGCTGTTCATGATGGTCGCGTCCAAGGGCGCCGCGGGCGTCTCCGGCGCCGGACTCGCGACCCTCGCCGGCGCGCTCCAGTCGCACCGGCCCGCCCTGGTCGACGGCGTCGGCCTCATCGTCGGCATCGACCGCTTCATGAGCGAGGCCCGCGCGCTGACGAACTTCGCGGGCAACGCGGTCGCCACGGTGCTGATCGGCTCCTGGACCAAGGAGATCGACAGGGGCCGCGTGGCGCGCGTCCTCGCCGGCGAGCTGCCGTTCGACGAGACGACGCTGCTGGACGACCACCAGGCCCCGGGCACCGCGATGCCCGGACCGAGGGACGGGGAGCTGGCCAAGGCCTGACCTAGCCCACAGAACTCCGGAGAGCCGGCCCCGCCTGAACCAGGGCCGGGCCTCCGGACCCCTCGGCTCGGCGCCATGACCCCTCTGCGCCGCCATGCACTAACGTGCCGCTCCGGACCGATTCGGAACGGCACGTTCGTGCGTGGCGTCCGTATGTCCGTACGAACGAGTCAGCACCTGTTGGGAGGCACGGGGGATGAGCATCGACTGGGACCGGCGAACCTGCGCGCGCAAGGGACATGTGACCTACGCGCCCGACGACCCGAGGCTGCGGATCCGGCTGCACGCCGAGACCGCGCTCGGGGACGTCTGGCGCTGTCTGCGCTGCGGTGACTTCGTGCTCGGCGAGCCGCACGGCTCCGGGCCGGCCGCGGACGCCCCGCTCGTGCCGCGCGGCAAGGTCCTCCGCGACCTGTTCATCCTCCGCTTCCTGGCGCTCGAGCGGGCCGTGCGCGGCGTGTTCATCGTGCTGGTCGCGGTGGCGGTGTGGAAGTTCAGCAACAGCCAGGACGCGGTGCGCAGGCTCTTCAACGAGAACCTGGACGTCTTCCGCCCGGTCTTCCGGCACTTCCACTACGACCTCGACCACTCACCGGTGGTCGGCTCCATCCAGAAGGCGTTCGGCTACAAGCACTCCACGCTGCTGCTGGTCGCCGCCCTGCTCCTCGCCTACGCGCTGATCGAGCTGGTGGAGGCGGTCGGCCTCTGGTACGCCAAGCGCTGGGCGGAGTATCTGACGGTCGTCGCGACCGCGGCCTTCCTCCCGCTGGAGATCTACGAACTGACCGAGAAGGTCAGCTACCTGAAGATCGCCACGCTCGTCCTCAACATCCTCGCGGTCCTCTACATCGCCCTGGCCAAACGCCTCTTCGGCCTGCGCGGCGGCCGCCGCAAGTTCGAGGAGGAGCGGCACAGCGCCTCCCTGCTGGAGGTGGAGGACTCCGCCGGGGTGGTCCACGCGTAGGGCCTGCCTGATGCCCGTCTGCCGCGCGACGCCATGCACGCTCCCCCACTGCCTCAAGGGCGTGGGAGGTGCCCCACTCGCCGCACGGGCCCCAGACCCGAGTACGTCCAGTACGAGGGCCTGGGGCCGGCACTCCCCCCAGCCTTCGGCCGGGGGGGGACCGCCAGAGCACGCACCTGACGCCGCGCGGCCGCCCTTCGGGCAACGACGCGAATTGTCAGACAGGCCCTAGGACGGCCCCGCCCCGCCGCCGGTCCGGTGCGCTTGCCTTGACCCCGGCGTCAACCCCTACGGTCGTAGGCATGCGAATCGGCGAACTGGCCGCACGGGCCGGGACCACGACCCGCACCCTGCGCTACTACGAGGCGCGCGGGCTGTTGCCGGCCCGGCGGGACGACAAGGGCTACCGCACGTACGACGAGGGCGACCTCAGGCTGCTGGAGCAGATCCGGACGCTGCAGGACTTCGGGTTCGAGCTGGAGGAGACCCGGCCGTTCGTGGAGTGCCTGCGCGCCGGGCATCCGGAGGGCGACTCCTGCCCGGCCTCGCTCCAGGTCTACCGGCGCAAGCTGGCGGAGCTGGACGCGCTCATCGGACAGCTGTCGGCGGTGCGGGAGACGGTCGCCGGGCAGTTGCGGCGGGCCGAGCTGGCCCGGGACGCGCTGGCCGCCGAGGCGCTGGTTCCGGGGGGTCCGGAGCCCGTGTGCGAGCTGGGAGGGGCTGCGCGATGAGTCTGGTGAGCGGACTGACCGAGGTGACGGACGCGGATTTCGGTACGGAGGTGAAGGGCTCGGACCTGCCGGTGCTGGTGCAGTTCACGGCCGACTGGTGCGGGCCGTGCCGGCAGCTGGCGCCGGTGCTGAAGGACATCGCCTTCGAGGAGGGTGACCGGCTGAAGGTGGTGCAGATCGACGTGGACCGCAATCCGGAGACGACCGTCGCCTACGGCGTGCTGTCGACGCCGACCCTGATGGTCTTCCGGGACGGCGAGCCGGTGCGGTCGATGGTGGGCGCCCGGCCCAAGCGGCGGCTGCTGGAGGAGCTGGCCGACGTGCTGTAAAGCGGATCCGCCCACGAAAAAATCCCCTGAGCAATTGCGCTCGGGGGATTTCTGTGCGTATATTCAGTGGTTCGCGACTTCTATTTGGATGGCCGCGGAGAACTGCACTGAGCACACTATATCCGGGCGGGAGCGGAATTGTCAAACGCGGAGTGGTCGAACAGCGAATTTCCAGACGATGAATTGCGCCGCGAGCAGGAATTCATCGACGGACTGTACGCGCGCGTGGACGTGCTGCGCGGCGAGGCCCAGTCCTCGGTCGCGGACGCGCTCGCCCAGGGCGACAAGCCCATGCAGGCCCGGCTCGAGCGGGACATCCTGGTCGCCGAGCGCTCGGGGCTGCTCGCCGCGCTGAACGCCGTCGACGGCTCGCTGTGCTTCGGCCGGATCGACCTCGCCGACGGCACCGGCCACCACATCGGCCGCATCGGGCTGCGCGAGGACGACGCCGAGCGCACCCCCATCCTGATCGACTGGCGGGCCGACGTCGCCCGTCCCTTCTACCTGGCCACCGGCCACACCCCGATGGGCCTGCGCCGCCGCCGGCACATCAGCACCGAGGGCCGGACCGTGACCTCGCTGCACGACGAGATCCTCGACCTCGGCGACACCACCCGCACCGGGTACGAGGACCACAACGGCGACGCCGTGCTGCTGGCCGCGCTGAACTCGGCGCGCACCGGCCGCATGAGCGACATCGTGCAGACCATCCAGGCCGAGCAGGACCAGATCATCCGGGCGCCGCACCGCGGGGTGCTGGTGGTCGAGGGCGGCCCCGGCACCGGCAAGACGGCGGTCGCCCTGCACCGGGCCGCGTACCTGCTCTACGAGCACCGGGAGCTGCTGGCCCGCCGGGCCGTGCTGATCGTCGGCCCCAACCCGGCGTTCCTCGGCTACATCGGCGAGGTGCTGCCCTCGCTCGGCGAGACCGGCGTGCTGCTGGCCACGGTCGGCGAGCTGTTCCCCGGCGTGAAGGCGACGGCCGCCGACACTCCCGAGGCCGCGGCGGTGAAGGGCCGCGCCGGCATGGCGGACGTGCTCGCCGCCGTCGTACGCGACCGGCAGGCCCTGCCCGACCCGGTGATCGCGATCGAGCACGACCGCGAGGTGCTGATGCTGGACGACGGCCTGGTGAGCGTCGCCCGCGAGCGCACCCGCGCCGCGAAGCTGCCGCACAACGCGGCCCGCGAGCACTTCGAGGGCCACATCCTCAACACCCTCACCGAGCTGTACGCCGAGCGCGTGGGCACCGACCCGTACGACGGCTCCAGCCTGCTCGACGCCGCCGACATCACCCAGATCCGCGACGAACTCGCCGAGAACCCCGAGGTCTGGTCCGCCATCGACCGGCTGTGGCCCCGGATCACCCCGCAGCGCCTGGTCGCCGACTTCCTCGCGGAGCCCGACGGCTACCTCCCCCAGGAGGACGCCGACGCGATCCGGCGCCCGGTGACCCGCGCCTGGAGCGTCGCCGACGTGCCGCTGCTGGACGAGGCCGCCGAACTCCTCGGCGAGGACGACCGGCTGACGCGGGCCCGCGCGGAACGCGAGCGCGAGACCCAGATCGCCTACGCGCAGGGCGTGCTGGACGTGTCGTACGCGTCCCGGACCTACGAGTTCGAGGACAAGGGCGACGAGGAGTCGGAGGTGCTGTCGGCGCACGACATCATCGACGCCGAACGGTTCGCCGAGCGGCACGAGGAGGCGGACCACCGCAGCGCCGCCGAGCGGGCCGCGGCCGACCGCACGTGGGCGTTCGGGCACATCATCGTGGACGAGGCGCAGGAGCTGTCGCCGATGGCCTGGCGGCTGCTGATGCGGCGCTGCCCGACCCGGTCGATGACCCTGGTCGGCGACCCCGCGCAGACCGCCGAGGCGGCCGGTGTCGGTTCCTGGGCGGGCATCCTCGCGCCCTATGTCGAGGACCGCTGGGAGCACACCCGGCTCGGCGTGAACTACCGCACCCCGGCCGAGATCATGGAGCTGGCCGCCGCCGTGGTCCGCGCCGAGCACCCGGACTTCGAGCCGCCCAGCTCGGTCCGCTCCACGGGGGTACGGCCCTGGGTACGGCGGGCCGACGGCGGCCTGCCCGAGGCCGTCGCCAAGGCGGTCGCCGAACTCACCCCGGCCGAGGGCCGGGTCGCCGTCATCGCCCCGCGCGGGCTGCACCGCTCGCTGGCGTCCCGGCTGGACGGCGTCACGGCCGGCGCCGAGCCCGACCTGACCCGCACGGTCGTCCTGCTCGACCCCCGCCAGGCCAAGGGCCTCGAATTCGACTCCGTCCTGGTGGTGGAGCCCGGCGACTACGGCACGAGCGACCTGTACGTCGCCCTGACCCGGGCCACCCAGCGGCTCGGGGTGCTGTACACACGGCGGCTGCCCGAGTCGCTGGCCGGCGCGGTCACCGGGGCGTAGCGGACGGCGGCGGATGGCCGGGCTGCAGCGAGGAGGGCAGCGGGGCCGGCTCCTCGCACAGCCCGGCCGGGAAGGCGGGCTCCCTGCGCCGCACCTGCGCGCACCCGCCGGCCGCGCTCTCGAAGAACGGCTTCCAGCCGGAGCCCTCCGCCCGGAATACGAGCGCTACGCCGGCCGCAGCCACACCGTGGCCAGCGGGGGCAGGGTCAGCCGGATGCTCGCCGGGCGGCCGTGCCATCCCTGGGGTTCCGGCTTGATGACGTCGGGGTTGGTGGCGTCGCTGCCGCCGTACCGCGCGGCGTCCGTGTTCAGGCACTCGTGCCAGGCCGGGACGTCGTCGGGGACGCCGAGCCGGTAGTCGTGCCGGATCACCGGCGAGAAGTGCGACACCGCCAGCAGCGGGGAGCCGGTGGCGTCCAGCCGCAGGAAGGCGAAGACGTTGTCGTCCGCCGCGTCCCCGGTGATCCACTGGAAGCCCGCCGGGTCGGTGTCCCGCTGCCACAGCGCCGGGGTCGCCCGGTACCGCGCGTTCAGGTCCCGCACGAGGTTCAGCACGCCCCGGTGATCGGCCTCGGCGCCGTAGGACGGGTCGAGCAGCCACCAGTCGGGCCCGTACGCCTCGGACCACTCCGCGCCCTGCGCGAACTCCTGCCCCATGAACAGCAGTTGCTTGCCCGGGTGGGCCCACATGAAGCCCAGGTATCCGCGGTGGTTGGCGCGCTGCTGCCACCAGTCGCCCGGCATCTTGGACACCAGGGACCGCTTGCCGTGCACGACCTCGTCGTGGGAGATCGGCAGGAGGTAGTTCTCGCTGTAGGCGTACACCATCGAGAACGTCATCTCGTGGTGGTGGTACCTGCGGTGGACCGGCTCGTGGCTCATGTACTGCAGCGAGTCGTGCATCCAGCCCATGTTCCACTTCAGCCCGAAGCCGAGCCCGCCGAAGCCGCTGGGCCCCTTGTGGTGGGTGGGGCGGGTGACGCCGTCCCACGCCGTGGACTCCTCGGCGATGGTCACCACGCCCGGGCAGCGCCGGTACACCGTGGCGTTCATCTCCTGCAGGAACGCCACCGCGTCCAGGTTCTCCCGGCCGCCGTGCTCGTTCGGCGTCCACTGGCCCGGCTCGCGCGAGTAGTCCAGGTACAGCATGGAGGCCACCGCGTCCACGCGCAGCCCGTCGATGTGGAACTCCTCGCACCAGTACACGGCGTTCGCCACCAGGAAGTTGCGCACCTCCCGGCGCCCGAAGTCGAACTCCAGGGTGCCCCAGTCCGGGTGCGCGGCCCGCAGCGGATCGTGGTGCTCGTACAGCGGACGCCCGTCGAACTCGGCCAGCGCCCAGTCGTCGCGCGGGAAGTGCGCCGGCACCCAGTCCATCAGCACCCCGATGCCGGCCTGGTGCAGCCGGTCCACCAGGTACTTGAAGTCGTCCGGGGTGCCGAGCCGGGCGGTCGGCGCGTAGAAGCCGGTGACCTGGTAGCCCCAGGAGCCGCCGAAGGGATGCTCCGCGACCGGCATCAGCTCCACATGTGTGAAGCCCAGGTCGCTCACATACTGCGGGAGTTGCTCGGCCAGCTCGCGGTAGGTCAGGCCGGGCCGCCAGGAGGGCAGGTGCAGCTCGTAGACGGAGAAGGGCGCCTCGTGCACCGGGGTGTCCGCGCGGTGCGCCATCCACTCCGCGTCCGCCCACTCGTGCTCCGAGACGTCCACGATCGACGCGGTCGCGGGCGGCACCTCGGTACGGCGGGCCAGCGGATCGGCGCGCAGGGTGCGCGAGCCGTCCGGGCGGGTGATCTCGAACTTGTACGCCTCGCCCGCGCCGATCCCCGGCACGAACAGCTCCCACACCCCGGTGGAGCCCAGCGAGCGCATCGGGAAGCCGGTCCCGTCCCAGAAGTTGAAGGTCCCCGCGATCCGCACGCCCCGCGCGTCCGGCGCCCACACCGCGAACCGGGTGCCGGACACGCCCTCATGGGTGGTGACGTGCGCGCCGAGCGCCTGCCACAGCTGCTCGTGCCGGCCCTCGCCGATCAGGTGCAGGTCCAGCTCGCCGAGGGTCGGCAGGAACCGGTAGGGGTCCTCCGTCTCGTGGACCGTGCCGTCGTACGCGACGAGCAGCCGGTACCCGGGGACCTCGGTGAGCGCCACCAGCCCGGAGAAGAAGCCGTCGCCGTCGTCGTGCAGCTCGGCCCGCAGCTCGCCGGCGACCACGGTGACGGCCTCGGCGTAGGGGCGCAGGGCGCGGAAGGCGACCCCGCCCGGCACCGGGTGCGCGCCCAGCACCGCGTGCGGAGCGTGGTGGGTCCCGTGCAGCAGGCGGTCGCGGTCGGCGGCGTCCAGGGGGGCGGGGACGACGGCCTGCGCCGCCGGGGCCGGCCCGGGCGCACGCGCCGTGGGGACCTGGGCGGGTGCGGCCTCGGGAGCGGCCTTCTGCTCGGCCCTGCCCGTGCCGGACGTGTGCTTCGGCGTGGCTGACTTGTTGCGTGTCACGGACGAGCCTCCTGGTCTTCACACGGCGTCTTCACACGGCGATGGGGTCTTCGCGCGGCGAGCCGGCCGTCACGCGGCGAGGCGACGGATCGCCGAGAGCGGTACGGGGAGCCAGTCGGGCCGGTGCCGGGCCTCGTAGACGACCTCGTAGACCGCCTTGTCGGTCTCGAAGGCCCGCAGCAGCACCGCGTCGGTACGCGGATCGCGGCCGGCCACCTCCGCGTACCCGGAGCAGTAGGCGGCCCGGCACGCGTGCGCCCAGTCCGGTGCGGGCGGGGTCACGGAGTGGGCGGCGTAGTCGAAGGAGCGGAGCATCCCCGCGATGTCCCGCACCGGCGGCTGCGGCATCCGCCGTTCGGCGGGCGGCCGGGCCGGCTCGCCCTCGAAGTCGATCAGCGACCACTCGCCGGACGGCGACCGCAGGCACTGGCCCAGGTGCAGATCGCCGTGGATGCGCTGGGCGGTCCAGGTGTGGCCCTCGGCGGCGAGCGCGCCCAGCGCCCGGTAGGCGGAGCGCAGCCCGGCCTCGTACGGCCGCAGCACGGGCACCGCCTGGACGGCCGCCTCGAGCCGCTCGGTCATCCCGTCGACCAGCGCCTCCAGCTGCACATGGCCGAGGGTGACCGTCGGCAGCGCCCGGGCGAGCGCGGTGTGCACCTCGGCGGTGGCCCGGCCCAGCGCCCGCGCCTCGGCCGCGAAGTCCTCGCCCTTGGCCAGCTCGCGCAGCGCCAGCTCCCAGCCGTCGCTCGCCCCGCTGACGAAGGGCTGGAGCACCGCCAGGACGTACGACGCGGCGTCGATCTCGGCGTGCAGCCAGGCCGTCGGCGCGGGCACCCGGGGGCAGCCCTCGCGGGCCAGCGCCAGCGGCAGCTCCAGGTCGGGATTGACGCCGGGCTCCACCCGGCGCAGCAACTTCAGGATGAACGTATCTCCGTAGACCACCGAGGAGTTGGACTGCTCGGCGGTCATCAGCCGCGCCACCAGACCCTCGCGTATCTCCTGGCGCGGATCCCGCTCGAAACTCAGCCCGCCGACGCGGGCCTGGGTGCGCAGGGCCTCCAGGAGCACTTCGGCGGGCCGGGGGTCGTACAGGGCCTCGTACACCGTGCGTCCGGCGAGCGGCCCGTCCTCGACGTGTCCGATCAGCGCGGGCGCCAGCCGGGGCGGCAGCGCCTCGCGCACGCCTATGAGGAGCTGGTAGCAGTCGCCCGGGTGCGTCTCGGCGCCCAGCACGGACGGCTGGTGGACGCGCAGCAGCAGGTGGTACAGGCCGAGCCGGCCGTCGGGCGGCAGCAGTTCGGTGACGGCGACGGGGGTGAACCCGGTGACCGGGCGGCCCTTGCCGGCGAACCAGCGCTGCCTGGGCAGCCACTCGCGCAGCAGGGGGTCCAGAGAGGCGAGGAGCGGGGTGGTGGTGCCGGACGAGGTGACCGTTTCCGCCATGGGCGTCACGTCCTTTTCCGGAGCGCGAGGGGTATCACTGTTGCGTGCCCCGGGTGGGGCGGGGGAAACCGCCCCACCACAGGGGGTTCTAGGCGGCTTCCTGCCGCAGCCGGAACCAGTAGAAGCCGTGCCCCGCGAGGGTGAGCAGGTACGGCAGCTCGCCGACCGCCGGGAAGCGGACCCCGCCGAACAGCTCGACCGGGTGCCGCCCGTTGAACCGGCTCAGGTCCAGCTCCGTGGGCTGCGCGAACCGGGAGAAGTTGTGGACGCACAGCACCAGGTCGTCCTCGTACTCGCGCAGGAAGGCGAGCACCGCCGGGTTGGTGGACTGCAGCTCGGTGTAGGACCCCAGTCCGAAGGCGGGGTTCTGCTTGCGGATCTCGATCATGCGGCGGGTCCAGTGCAGCAGCGACGAGGGCGAGGACATCGACGCCTCGACGTTGGTGACCTGGTAGCCGTAGACCGGGTCCATGATCGTGGGCAGGAACAGGCGTCCCGGGTCACAGGACGAGAAACCCGCGTTCCGGTCGGGCGTCCACTGCATGGGGGTGCGTACGGCGTCGCGGTCGCCGAGCCAGATGTTGTCGCCCATGCCGATCTCGTCGCCGTAGTAGAGGATCGGCGAGCC